>ONMN01000003.1 GCA_900318885.1 uncultured Prevotellaceae bacterium
TATGAAGAAGCGTTTTATTGAGATTGCGGTGAAGGTTGTAGTAGCCGCTCTCACAGCCTTCCTGACGGCCATCACGACGACCAGCTGTATGGGTCACGGCCCGATTGCGCTCTAGGAACGACTAAACTGAAAATCCCACAACGTGGGATTTTTTGTCTCTGGGAATAACCCTAAATAAAGGTTTTTTCGAAAAAAGGTCTTTTGGTCTTTTCTGGGCGTGTGCGCTGTTAACAGCGTGAATAATATGGCGCGACATTGAAAAAATGAGCTCATCGTTTGGTGGGTTCGTTTTTTTTTCGTACCTTCGCCGGCGATAAGAAATAAAAACTTAATATTTTTAGACTTATGAGAGTAATTATTGAATCTGATTATCAGAAAATGTCGCAGTGGGCTGCGGAGCATGTCATCCGTCGTATCAACGAAGCTAAGCCCACGAAGGAGAAACCATTTGTGTTGGGTCTGCCGACCGGTAGTTCACCCGAAGGTATGTATGCTTGTCTGGTGAAAGCCAACAAGGAAGGCCGTGTGTCGTTTAAGAACGTGCTGACGTTCAACATGGACGAGTACGTCGGACTGCCTGAGGAGCACCCTGAGAGCTACCATTCGTTTATGGCCCGCAACCTGTTTGACCATATTGACTGCCCGAAAGAGAATATCCACATACTGAACGGCAATGCCAAGGACCTGGCTGCCGAGTGTGCACACTACGAGGAGATGATTAAGGAGGCTGGCGGTATCGACCTGTTCCTGGGCGGTATCGGTCCCGACGGACACATTGCCTTCAACGAGCCTTATAGTTCGCTGACTAGTCGTACCCGTGTAAAAACGCTGACGACGGACACCATCATTGCTAACTCGCGTTTCTTCGACAACGACGTGAACAAGGTGCCCAAGCTGGCGCTGACCGTCGGTGTGGGTACAGTGATGGACGCCAAGGAGGTGATGATTCTGGTGAACGGTCACCACAAGGCCCGCGCGCTGAAGGCTGCCATTGAGGGTGCCGTGACGCACGAGTGGACCATCTCTGCCCTGCAAATGCATCCTCACGGCATCATCGTGGCCGACGAACCTGCCACCGATGAGCTGAAGGTTGCTACGTACAAGTACTTCAAGGACATCGAGAAGGACAATCTGCTGTAAGCACAAACGAATGAGCAAACTACTAACTACTATATTTATGGCATGGACGGCACTGACCGTCCATGCTTCGATTAACAGGCAGGCACTGGTGAGCCGTAACAACCCTGTGGTGACAACGGCAGACACGCTGGCATCGCTGAGTGTGGGCAACGGCGGTTTTGCCTTTACCACCGACGTGACCGGTCTGCAAACATTCCCTGAATACTACAAGAACGGTGTGCCACTGGGAACCCAGAGCGAATGGAGCTGGCACAGCTTCGACAACACGGAGGGGTTGAGGATAGAGGAGTCGTACCAGAAATTCGACTTCGGTCACGGCCACCGCGAGTTGTATGCTACCGAATTCAAGACGCCAGGACGGGCAAGGGATGCCGCCAACTATTTCCGCCAGAATCCGCACCGCCTGCATCTGGGCTGTATTGGACTGGAGTTGGCAGGCGTAAAGCCCGGTGACATCAGAAAGGCACGCCAGACGCTAGACATGTGGACGGGAAAGATCACTTCACGGTTTACGGTGAATGGTGAGCGGTTTACGGTTACGACCGTGTGTCACCCCGACCGCGACATGATAGCCAGCAAAGTTGAAGTCAGCCATCAGTCCCCAAACACCAAACATCAAACATCAGCCATCAATCTGCGTTTCCCCTACCCCACGGGTGGACACAGCGACGACGCCTGCGACTGGACGGCTGACAACAAGCATCAGACGGAGTTGGTGAGTCAGACGGAGCATGGGGCTGTGCTGAAACGCACCATCGGCAAGACGGTGTATTACGTGGTCCTGAACTGGGAGGAACAGGCACAACTGAAAGAAAGGAGTAAAAACTACTGGGTGCTGGAAACCGAGGAAGCACAGTTGACATTCAGCTGCGAGTTTCTTCCAAGCCTCAGACCTCAGGCATCAGACATCAACCATCAGACCTCATCCCTCAGCCCTCAGACCACTTTTAGCGCCAGCGCAATGCATTGGCAGAAGTTTTGGACAGAAGGTGCTGCAGTGGACTTCTCGAAATGCAAGGACAAACGCGCACGGGAACTGGAACGTCGCGTCGTGTTGAGTCAGTGGTTGCTGGCCATCCAGTGTGCAGCCGGTACGCCACCACAGGAAACAGGACTGACGTATAACTCGTGGTTCGGCAAGTTCCACATGGAGATGATATGGTGGCACCAGGCTTGGTTGCCACTGTGGGGTCACGGTGACATGCTCGACCGCACACTGCGCTGGTATGAGAGCGTGGAACCCATAGCCCGCGAGATAGCCATGCGACAGGGCTTCAAGGGTGTGCGCTGGATGAAGATGACGGACCGCTCGGGCGAGGAAGCACCGTCGAAAGTTGGCAGTTTCCTTATCTGGCAACAGCCACACCTTATTTATTTAGCAGAACTGCTGTATCGTTCTTCGCACGACAAAGCCGTACTCGAACATTACGGCCGACTGATAGACGAAACGGCAACATTCATGGCCGACTTCGCCACTTATGACGCCTCAAACGACCGCTACGTACTGAAAGGCATGATACCAGCTCAGGAAACGTTGAAGGCCAGCGAGACCTACAACTCTCCTTTTGAATTGGCCTATTGGCATTGGGCACTGCAGATAGCTCAGCAGTGGCGCGAACGTCGCGGACTGGCACGTGAAGCACAGTGGGACGACATCATCCGCAAGTTGTCGCCACTGGCGAAAGACAGCGAGAACCGCTATCTGGCCGCAGAGTCGAATCCCGAGACGTATAGCGACATACGACTGATCAGTGACCATCCTGCCGTGTTGGGTGCGGTGGGTATTTTCCCCATGAGCCGACTGGTGGAACCGCAGGTGATGAAACATACGCAGGAATGGATTTGGGACAACTGGAACTGGGACAAAACGTGGGGCTGGGACTATCCGATGGTAGCGATGAATGCCGCACGACTGGGTGAGCCCGAGTTCGCCGTCAGTGCACTGCTGATGGACAAAAGGACGAACACCTACCTGCCCAACGGCCATAACTATCAGGACGGCCGCCTGCGTTGCTACCTGCCTGGCAATGGTGGTCTGCTGACAGCTATCGCGCTGATGTGTGCCGGTTGGGACGGTTGCACGGAACGTAACCCTGGTTTCCCCAAGAACGGCCTTTGGAACGTACAATGGGAAGGGCTAAAGGCTATGCCGTGAGATGGAAGATGGATGATGGAAGAAGTAAGATGTAAAATATTAAACAAAAACAAACTATGAGAAAACTTTTATTGACAACACTTTTAGCATTGGGTACAACTGCGCTGATGGCGCAGGTGTTGCCGTATCAAAACCCGCAGCTATCGGCTGAACAACGCGCCGACGACCTGATAGGGAGACTGAAACTGGACGAAAAAGTAAAACTGATGATGGACTCGTCACCGGCCATCGAGCATCTGGGGATTCCACAGTTCCAATGGTGGAACGAAGCACTGCACGGCGTAGGACGCAACGGCTTTGCCACCGTATTTCCCATCACCACCATGATGGCATCGACATGGGATGACGAACTGGTGTACCGTGTATTTTCCGCTGTCAGCGACGAGGCACGCGCTAAAGCCCAGCAAGCCAAGAAGAAGGGTAAAATTGAACGCTATCAGAGTCTGTCGTTCTGGACGCCGAACATCAACATTTACCGTGACCCCCGCTGGGGACGCGGACAAGAGACCTACGGCGAAGACCCTTACCTGACGGAGCGGATGGGACTGGCCGTCGTCAACGGACTACAAGGACAGCCGTACGACAACAGCAAGCCCAGCCTGCTGAGAACGCCGAAATACAAGAAACTGCTGGCTTGTGCGAAGCACTTTGCCGTGCATAGCGGACCGGAATGGAACCGCCACTCCTTCGACGTGCAACAATTGCCGGCACGCGACCTGTGGGAAAACTACCTGCCTGCCTTCAAGGCACTGGTGCAGAAAGGTAACGTGGCAGAGGTGATGTGTGCCTACCAGAGCATCGACGGACAGCCGTGTTGCGGCAATGCCCGCTTCGAACGCCAGATATTACGCGACGAATGGGGCTTCAAGGGATTGATTACCAGCGACTGCTGGGCCATACGCGATTTCCTGCCCGAACTGCATAACGTGTCGAAGGACTTGGCTGCCGCTTCGGCTAAAGCCGTGAACAACGGAACCGATCTGGAGTGCGGATCGGCATACAGGATGCTGCCCACAGCCGTACAACGCGGAGAAATCAGTGAGAAGCAGATAGACATCAGTCTGAAACGCCTGCTGGTAGCCCGTTTCGAACTGGGCGACTTCGACAAGGACGAACTGGTGGAATGGACGAAAATTTCCCCTTCGGTCATCGCGTCGAAGAAACACAAGCAACTGGCGCTGCAAGCTGCCCGCGAGGGTGTCGTGCTGCTGAAGAACAACGGTGTGTTGCCATTGAAGCCTGCGACGGAATCGCAGGCCACAGGACAAATCGTTGTGATGGGTCCAAACGCCAACGACAGCATCATGCAGTGGGGGAACTACAGCGGTTCGGCCACGAAGACCGTTACCGTACTCGAGGGTCTGCGCAAACAACTGGGAAATATCCGCTATATCCAGGGCTGTGCCGTCACCAAGAATGAAATACTGGAGAGCCGTTTCGACAAGCTGCGTGCGCCTTTGGGACAAAAGGGCATGCAGGCAGCCTACTGGAACAATACCACGATGGAAGGCAAGCCCGTTACCACCGTCCACATGTCGGAACCCATCAATCTGAGCAATGGCGGAGCTACGGTCTTTGCTCCCGGTGTCAAGCTGGAGCACTTTTCGGCACGCTATAACGCCACATTCATTCCCACCGAGGACGAGACACTTTACCTGCGTGTGGGTGCCGACGACATGGTGCGAGTTATTGTCAATGGCGACACGCTGGTCAACGTCTGGACTGCACGACAGCGCATCCAGGAAGCCATGCCCGAGCTGAAGGTGAAGAAAGGCACGAACTACCGCATCCAGATTGACTACGCACAAGATCGGGGTATGGCAGCATTCTACTTCGACATCTGCAAGAAGACGACGCCCACCAGCCAGCAGTTGCTCAGCCAGATAGGCAACGCCAAGACCGTCGTGTTCGTCGGTGGCATCTCACCGCGACTGGAGGGTGAGGAGATGAAAGTCAACGAACCCGGATTCAAGGGCGGCGACCGCACGGATATCGAACTGCCACAAGTGCAGCGTGATATGTTGCGCATGTTGCATCAGGCCGGCAAGAAGGTCGTCTTCGTCAACTGCTCCGGCGGTGCTATGGCGATGGTACCTGAGTTGCAGTCGTGCGACGCCATCGTGCAAGGCTGGTATCCTGGCGAACAGGGCGGTCAGGCCATTGCCGAAGTGCTGACGGGTCAGGTGAACCCCAGCGGAAAACTGCCACTGACGTTCTACCGCAGCGTGAAGGACCTGCCAGACTTCATGGATTACACGATGAAGAACCGCACCTACCGCTACTTCAAGGGCGAGGCGCTGTTCCCGTTCGGTTTCGGACTGAGCTATACGACGTTTGAAATCGGTAAGCCGCAGTTCCTGCCACTGACCAATACTTATAAGGTTCGCGCACAGGTGCGTAATACTGGTAAAGTGGAAGGTACGGAAGTCGTGCAGGTGTATCTGCGTAACATGGCTGACAAGGGAGGCCCCCTGAAGACATTGCGTGGCTACCAGCGCATCACGCTGAAACCCGGTGAGGCCAAGACGGTGACCATCGAACTGCCCCGTGAGCGTTTTGAGACGTGGGATGCGAAGACGAATTCCATGCGCGTCATCCCTGGACAATACGAACTGATGATGGGTTCGTCGAGTGCCGACAAAGATTTGAAAAAGATTGTTGTTACAGTGAAGTAATCAACCACGCAAGGTACACAAGGTAGCCCCCGACAAGTGCGGCACCCTCCCAACGTTCAACGGTATAGCGCGTGAAGGAGAACAGCCATACGAGGGTAACGGAAATGAGCATCACTGCCATATCGATGGTGGTGATGCCTTCGATTTGCAGGGGACTGATGGTGGCCGTAAGACCCAATATCAACAGGATATTGAATACATTCGAACCAATGACGTTACCAATGGCAATGGCCGACTGACCCTTGCGAGCCGCAACGACGCTGGTGGCCAGTTCGGGCAGCGACGTACCGCCGGCAACAACGGTCAAGCCCACGACGCCCTCGCTGATGCCCAAAGCCAACGCAAGGCTGGAAGCGTGGTCGACAAACAGATTACTGCCAATGACCAATCCGACAAGTCCCAATACGATGTAAAGTACTGACAGCCAAGGGTTCTGTTGTTTCTCCTCAGTGGTGGCATCGCCCTGTCCGTTCTTTGCCTGTCGTAGTGAATAAACCATAAACGACACGAAGCCTGCCAACAACAAGATGCCGTCGAAACGACCTAAGAAATTGTTCAGGGTAAGCAACATCAGCAATACGGAGGCTCCGACGGCAAAGGGGATGTCTTTTTTCACCGTCGAACGGCTGATGGTCATCGGTGCCACCATGGCCGCACAACCCACGATGAGCATACAGTTCATCGTGTTCGACCCCACGACATTACCTACGGCGAGGTCGGGCGTGCCCTTCAGCGCAGACACCAGGCTGACAAACAATTCCGGAGCCGACGTGCCTGCAGCGACAATGGTCAGGCCAATCACAATCTCAGGAATGTTTACGCGACGAGCCAATGCCGCAGCACCCTCCGTCAGGAAATCGGCACCCTTGAGCACCATCGCCACACCTATTATTATAATTACAATGTCTAAACACATGATGATTATAAATATTTATCCCTGCACTATAGCCGCCCCTTATTAAGGGGCTCTAAACCTCGTCTTCATCAAAATCGAAGTCACCATACCCCTCCAACGACGGGCCAACGAACTCGTCCAAAGCACGGCGTTCCTTCTTCGTAGGACGGCCCGTTCCACGCTGGCGATTGATGAAGCCGCTGATGCGGTTCATCTCCAACAATTCGTATTGGTCGGCAGGCGTCACGTTCTCGTAAATCTCCGGAATGAGCTTCGCCCCTACCCTTTGCTCGATGGTTTTCAGAATCTTGAAGGAATAGGTCACAGGCGGCTTGCGCACACTGACCACCTCGCCCTCCTTCACCATTCGCGAGGGCTTGACGTTAACACCTTGTATGGTGACGCGTCCGTTCTTAATGGCGTCGACGGCAATAGAGCGCGTCTTGAAGATGCGCGCCGCCCAGAGCCATTTATCGATACGAGCTTCGTTCATTGTTGAGGTTCGCTAGGGACTTTAGGTTCTTTAGGGAGTTTCGGGCCTTTGCCCAGCTTGTTGTACTGGTTCATCGTGATATCGATACCTGCGAGTACAAAACTCTTGATGATATCGACAGCAAGCGTGATGGCTGGTTCCAGCTTCTCTCTCTCCTCGGCAGGGAAACGGCCGAGCACGTGGTCTATCTGTGAACCGACGGGATAGTCGTTGCCGATACCCATGCGCAGACGGGCGTACTGTTGTCCGATGAGCTGCTGGATATGTCCCAAACCATTATGACCACCGTTTGAGCCGTTGCCTTTCAGTCGGAACTGTCCCACAGGGATAGCCACATCGTCACTGACGACCAGCAGACGGCTTTGGTCGATGTTCTCCTTGTTCAACCAATAGCGCACAGCATTACCACTGAGGTTCATATATGTCGTGGGTTTCAGCAGGAACACCTTGCGGCCCTTCAACGACGTCTCAGCGACAAAGCCGTAGCGTTTGTCTTCAAAAACGATATTGGACGCCTTAGCAAAAGCGTCCAATACCATCCATCCAGTGTTGTGGCGGGTCTCGGCGTATTCGTCGCCAGGATTACCCAAACCAACAATTAAGTACTTGTCCATTCTTTAGCATTTAGCTAACTTACTCTGCAGCAGCAGCCTCAGCGGCAGCCGAACGAGAAGCACGAGTAGCCTTCACAGAGCATACGATAACCTCCTTAGAGGTAGCAATCTCCAGACCCTCGAAACTCAGTGAGCCAACCTTGATGGCCTTACCCAGCTGCAGTTCGGTAACGTCGATGTCCAGCTTCTCAGGAATGTTCTTGTAAGGAGCTGTAACGTCAATCTTACGGATAGAGAGGTTCAGACGACCACCATCGCGCACACCCTGAGCGTGACCGGTCAGGTTCACGGGGATACCAACAGTGATGGGCTTTGTCTCGTTGATCTCATAGAAATCAGCGTGCAACAGCGCGTCCGTTGTGGGGTGGAACTGAAGCTCCTTGATGATAGCCTTGTGCTCAGCACCATCAATGTTCAGATTGACAACATATACGTAGGGAGTGTACACTGCGTTACGCAGCTCAGCCATAGAGGCAGTGAAAGCCAATGCCTCGGGCAGACCGTTCTCACCCTTCTTCTCACCATACAGATTGCAGGGAATCATACCCTCCTTGCGAAGCAGCTTTGAGGCCTTCTTGCCTGTGTCGGTGCGCTTCTGACCTTTTACGGAAATTTCCTTCATAATTAATAAATGTGTTACTCTAAAATTAAGTTATTTTGCTTAATTCACCATCACACGATGCGAAAAGCGGGTGCAAAGGTACGAATAAGTGAGCAAAAAACCAAAGAAAACGCGAATTTTCTTTGGTTTTTCGAACGAAAGTGCCTTGACCGAGGGTCAAAGGTACGAATTTTCCTTCACTTTACAGTGGATAATCCTCGAAAGCGTACAGCACGGTGCTCAGATAACGCTCACCGGTATCGGGCAACAGCACCACAATCTTCTTACCCTTGTTCTCCGGACGCTTGGCCACCTGAATAGCTGCATAGAGCGCAGCACCAGCAGAAATACCTACCAACAGACCTTCGCTCTGCGCAATCTCACGACCAGTACGGATGGCGTCGTCGTTCTCTACATCGAACACCTCGTCAATCACGTCAGCATCATAGGTCTTGGGAATGAAACCAGCACCGATACCCTGAATCTTGTGAGGACCACTCTGACCGCCGTTCAACACGGGGCTTGACTTCGGCTCTACGGCGATAATTTTCACGTTGGGGTTCTGTTCTTTCAGATATTTACCTGTGCCGCTGATGGTACCACCAGTACCTACGCCACCGATGAAAATATCTACTTGTCCATCGGTGTCGCGCCAAATCTCAGGCCCCGTCGTGGCATAGTGCTTAGCGGGGTTGGCGCTGTTCTCGAACTGCTGCAGGATGACTGCACCGGGAATAGAGTCGCGCAACTCCTCGGCAGCGCGGATGGCACCAGGCATGCCGTCCTTTCCAGAGGTCAAGCGCACCTCTGCGCCGTAGGCCTTCACAAGGTTTCTGCGCTCCACGCTCATGGTTTCGGGCATGGTAAGGATAAGGTGGTAGCCCTTGACGGCCGATACCAGTGCCAGTCCTACGCCCGTATTTCCACTGGTGGGTTCGATGATGGTGGCGCCGGGCTTCAAAATGCCCTTCTGTTCTGCATCCTCAATCATCGCCAGTGCGATACGGTCCTTCACGCTACCGCCGGGGTTGAAAAACTCTACTTTGGCAATCACTGGGGTCGCCAGACCCTTTGCCCGTGAATACTTGTTGAGCTCTAGAAGTGGGGTGTTGCCGACGAGCTCAGTCAGCTGTTTTGCGATCTTTGTCATAATCCTTACCTTATTAAATTAATAATATAATGTTTCTTACTTTTTTACCTTTTTACTTTTAAATCACGCTGCAAGGTCAGTGCAAGCCGAACGCAATCGAATTCATTCGAATTGCTGAGGCGCCGCCTGAGCTCGCTGACGAATCTTGAATTCGTCTGCAAAGGTACGGCGATTTTTTCATTCCCACAATACCATTGATACGTCATTCGCATACCATGTTTATGGTATATTGCAGATTTTCAAGTATGGGCTGTCTAGCGATAGTAGGCAGTTGAAGGGGTTGTATTCAGTTAGGTTTCCTATATGTAAAACTCCGAGGAATCGACCAGTCCAGCTCGTAAGGCATACTTGATGACTTCGTGAGCGGTGTTGACGCCCAGTTTGCGGAAGATGTTTTTGCGGTGGGTGGTGATGGTATGGACACTGGAGAAGCGTTCGGCGGCAATCTCCTTGGTGGACTTGCCCTGAGCGATGGCGCGGACTATCTCCGTCTCCGTTTCGGTCAGGATACTGGGACGTTCTTCCTCGACCTGCTGTTGGTTGATGATAACTTCCAAAGCGCGCTGACTGATGTAACGCTGGTGGCGGGAGACGGTCTGCAGGGCCTCGCGCACCTCGCTGAGCGGTCCGTCCTTGAAGATGATGCTAAACTGATGGGAGGAATAAACCATTTGCCGGATGAAGGCGGGTGTCAGTTCGTCGCTGACGAGTATCCACTCCGACAGTGCGAAACGTTCACCGATGATGAGCAGTTGTTCGGCATCGGCAAAGTCGAACAGCGTGAAGTCAAGCAGCACGGTGGCGTCCTCGTGCTCCTTTAAGAGCTCTACGAGGCCAGCCCTGTCGGTGGCCACGTAAAGTGTATTTTCTTCGTCCTGCTTAATCAGGCTTATCAGCGCAAGGCGCGTCAGTTCCTGATTGTCTGCTAAAATATATTTTCCCATCGCATGCAAAGGTACGAATAAATTCTGTAATTCTCAAATTCTTGAGAGATTAAATCTTGTCGAGTGCCTGCGACAAATCAGCGATGATGTCGTCGATGTGCTCCGTGCCGATGCTGAGGCGGACGGTCGAGGGCGTGATGTGCTGCTCAGCCAGCTCCTCGGGCGAGAGCTGTGAGTGGGTAGTGGTGTAGGGATGAATCACCAGACTCTTCACGTCAGCCACGTTAGCCAACAGCGAGAAGATCTGCAGGGCGTCGATGAACTTCCAGGCCTCTTCCTGACCGCCCTTGATCTCGAAGGTGAAGATGGAGGCGCCACCGTTGGGGAAGTACTTCTGATAGAGTTTGTGGTCGTGATGGCTCTCGAGGGCTGGATGGTTCACTTTGGCCACCTTGGGATGGTTGGCGAGGAAATCGACCACCTTTAGGGCATTCTCCACATGACGCTCTACGCGCAGACTCAGTGTCTCAACACCCTGCAAGAGGATGAAGGCGTTGAAGGGTGAGATGGCTGCACCGGTATCACGCAGAATCACGGCACGGATGCGGGTAACGTAAGCCGCAGCACCGACAGCGTCGGCGAATACGATGCCGTGATACGAGGGGTCGGGCTTGGAGAGTGTGGGGAACTTGTCGTTCTGCTTCCAGTCGAACTTACCACCGTCGACGATGACACCACCAAGACTTGAACCGTGACCACCCAAGAACTTCGTAGCGGAGTGGACAACGATGTCAGCACCGTGCTCCAGCGGACGGATGAGGTAAGGTGTGCCAAACGTGTTGTCGACGATGAACGGAATGCCGTGCTTGTGAGCCACTGCTGCTACACCTTCCAGGTCGAGCACGTCGCTGTTGGGGTTGCCGAAAGTCTCGGCATATACTACTTTTGTGTTGGGCTTGATGGCGGCTTCGAGAGCGTCGAGGTCGTTCACATTAATAATAGTGTTCGTGATGCCCTGCGTTGCCAGCGTGTGGGTAATGAGGTTGTAGGAACCGCCATAGAGGTTGTCGGCAGCCACGATGTGATCACCATTCTGCACAATGTTCTGCAGGGCATACGTGATGGCAGCTGCACCAGAAGCTACAGCCAACCCTGCCACACCACCTTCAAGGGCAGCGACGCGGTCCTCGAACACGCCCTGAGTCGAGTTGGTCAGACGACCATAGATATTACCTGCATCGCGAAGACCGAAGCGGTCGGCAGCGTGCTGAGAATTGTGGAACACATACGACGTGGTCTGATAGATGGGCACGGCGCGAGCGTCAGTTGCGGGGTCAGCCTGTTCTTGGCCTACATGGAGTTGCAAAGTCTCGAATTTGTAATTGTTCTTACTCATAATCTTATCCTTATTTAATTGTTAATAATTTACTTTTTACTGTTTTACTTCTGTTTGACGGTGCAAAGGTACGAAGAAAAGAAATATCTTCCAAATTTCTTGCGAAATCCAGAAGATATTCCTAAAACTTATACTTTTACTTTGCGTTTATTCCAAATTAGGCTCCAAAAATAGGCTTACACAGAATAAAACTCCAAATTAGAACACTTTTTCCACAATTTGGCACACATTATCGGGCTTTGCCATCGTATAATAATGGATGGCGGGAGCTCCGTGAGCCAACAGATCGCGGCTTTGTGCGATAGCCCATTCGATGCCCACCTGATAGACGGCATCGGCGGTCTTGGCCTTGTTGATTTCGTTGACCAACGCCTGCGGAATGTCGATATGGAACGAGCGCGGCAGGAGATCAATCTGACGCTGACTGGAGATAGGCTTGAGACCAGGAATGACGGGAACGGTGATGCCCGCTTCGCGCAGACGGTCGACAAAGCGGAAGTATTGCTGATTGTCGAAGAACATCTGGGTAACAATATAGTCGGCACCCGCCTCCACCTTCTGCTTCAGGTGTTGGATATCGACATCAAGATTGGCCGCCTCGAAATGTTTCTCAGGATAAGCCGCCACACCCACGCAGAAATCGGTGGAGAGTCCGTTCTTGACGGTGGGGTCGAGATACTGACCGCCATTCAGGTGGCGAATCATGGCCACGAGTTCAGAACTGTGGCTGAAACCATCAGGTTCAGGAATGAAGAAGCGCTGTCCGGGAATGGCATCACCACGCAGGGCAACGACATTCTGGATACCGAGGAAGTGGAGGTCGAGCAGTTCACTCTCAACACGCGACTGTGAGGCCCCGCCGCAGATGACGTGGGGAACAATCTCGAGATTGGGATAGCGTCGCATGATGGCCGCCACGATGGCAATAGTACTGGGTCGCTTGGCCAGTGTCATCTTCCTGTACGAGCCGTCGCCATTAGGCACATATTCCACCTCGTCGCGATGGCAGGTGATATTGATGAACGGTGGCTGGAACTGCATCAGCGGGTCGATGCTGTCGTAGAGACGGCTGACGTCGCTGCCCTTGAGTGGTGGTACGAGTTCGAAACTGGCAAAAGGCTTTTGCGAACTATTGAGGATGTCGATGACTTTCATATTTTTTTCGTTATTTCGGGATTACGGGATATCGGGATTACGAATTATTTTTTGCGATGTATTTCGATAGCAACTGTTCGCCCTCGGCGATGCTGATGCCGCGACGCTGACAGTAGTCGGCCAACTGAGCCTCATCGATACGACCCACAGAGAAGTAGCGGGCTTCGGGGTGACAGATGAACAGACCGCAGATGGCTGTTGAGGGCTGGATGGAGTAATGGTCAGTGAGCGTGATGCCAAGTTTGTTTTCGGCATCCAGGATGTCAAACACAATGCGCTTCAGCGAGTGGTCGGGGCAGGTGGCATAGCCGAAGGCGACTCTTAGAGGTGAGAGGTGAGAGGTGAGAGGTGAGAGGTGTGTCTGTTGGAGCCATTCGGCACAGGCCTCCGTGAGGCGGGCACAGATGGCGTGACTCATCAGACGTTCTCCCACCTGAAGGTGTGAGTGTGGCGCGCAATCGGACTCATCGGCAGGTTGTTGCTTGGGACGAGTGACGATGGTGAAGAGGCCAAGAGGCGAAGGTTGCTGCTCGTCGAAGAAATCGGAGAGGCAGAGGAAGTGGCCTGTAGGGCTTTGGCTGCGGAGCATGGGGAGGAGCGCGGGGGATTTCTCGCCGACGGAATCGGCGAGCACACGACCAGCGGCGAGGACGATGTCGTTGCCACGGCGGATAGCAGGGAGGAAGCGCAGCAGGGCTTTTACCTCGATGCTGCCTTGTTCGATGGCGCGTTGCAGGTATTCCTTGCCTTCTTGCAGAGTGCGCTCAGCCTCAGGATTCACCAATAGTTGTTGCAGTGTCTCGCCCTTGAAACCCCAGAACAGCAGGAACATGCGCCAGTCGATGAGAGGCAATAGGTCGGAGGGCTGAGGGATGAGGGATGAAGATTGTCCTTCGACAGGCTCAGGAGCCGGGATGACGTCTGAGGGATGATGTTCGAAGTGTGGAGCCTTGCTGTTAGCTTCGGCGTAGGGTGTCAACGGGGCATGGTGCTCCTCGTAGGCATCACGCAAGGTCTGTTGTTCGGCCTTGATCTGGGCTATCGTCGTCGCAGCATCCATCTGCAGGTGTTTAGCCAACAGGGATGTCTGTGACGCATCACCACCATACACCACACAACCGTCATAGAGCGGAGCCAGTTTGACGGCAGTATGTACGGCCGAGGTCGTGGCACCACCTACGACGATGGGCACTTGTAATCCCTCACGCTGGAAGAGCAGACAGAGTTGTTCCATCTCCTTCAGCGATGGGGTAATCAGTCCGCTGATTCCCACGAGACACGGTTTCCGTTTCAGTGTTTCTTCCAAGATGGTTTCGTTAGGCACCATCACACCCAGGTCGATGACTTCGAAACCATTACAGCTCAGTACGATGCTCACGATATTCTTGCCAATGTCGTGAACGTCACCATTGGCGGTGGCTAGAACCACACAGGGATGTGCCGTACTGTCGTTGTCTTTAGCATCATCGATATAGGGTTGCAGCAGTGCTACGGCATCCTTCATGACCTTGGCCGATTTCACCACCTGCGGCAGGAACATCTTTCCCTCGCCAAACAGCTGGCCAATATGTTCCATCGCCTGCATCAGCGGTTGTTCGATGACATCGATGGGACGCCCGTATTTTACTAATGCCTCAGGGATGTCCTCAGACAGGTGTTCGCTAACGCCCTTGCTCAGGGCATAGGCCAGTCGTTCCTCGATGGTTTTGGTGCGCCAATCAGCAACCCCGCTGGGAGAACCTGCGGACTCGCCAGCCGAACTGGCGAGTACAGTAGCAGCGAGGGTGATGAGGCGCTCGGTGGCACCGTCATCGGTATTCAGAATGACATCCTCTACGGCCTTGAGCAGAGTGGGTTCGATGTCATCGTAGACTTGCAACATGCCAGGATTGACGATGGCCATATCCAGTCCTTCGCGGATTGCGTGATAGAGGAACACGGAGTGCATGGCCTCGCGTACCTTATTATTACCACGGAAACTGAACGACAGATTGCTCACGCCACCGCTGGTCTTGGCCAAAGGCAGATGTATCTTAATCCAACCCACTGCACGGATAAAATCAACGCCGTAGGCCTGATGTTCCTTCAAGCCAGTACCCACGCTGAGGATATTGACGTCGAAAATGATATCCTGAGCAGGGAATCCGATGCCCGTCAACAGCTTGTAAGCCCGTTCTGCAACAGCAATCTTACGTTCGTAGGTGGTAGCCTGTCCCTCTTCATCGAAGGCCATCACCACCACAGCCGCTCCCAAGCGACGCAGTTCACGGGCCTTACCGATGAAAGCCTCCTCGCCATTCTTCAGACTGATGGAGTTGACGATACACTTTCCCTGTGCATTCTTCAGACCAGCTAGAATGGTGTCCCAATCGCTGGAGTCAATCATCAGCACCGAACGACATACGGCAGGGTCGTTGGCGATATAGCGGCAGAAGGTCTGCATCTCCTCACGGCTGTCAAGCATAGCGTCATCCATGTTGATGTCGATGATGGAGGCACCGCCTTCTATCTGATGGCGCGCCACGGTCATCGCCTCCTCGTATTTCTTCTCGGCTATCAGTCGGGCAAATTTCCTTGAGCCAGCCACGTTAGTACGTTCACCAACATTGGTAAAGTTACGTGTTTCCTTGTCCACCAACAGCGGTTCCAAACCCGAGAGCCAAAGTTTAGAGGTGAGGGGTGAGGGATGAGAGGTAAGAGAAATGTCTCTGGGTTTTATGTCCTTCAGCGCCTCACTGATGGCACGGATATGTTCCTCGTTGGTACCACAACAGCCTCCAGCGATATTCAATAGACCATCCTCCGCCATCTGACGCAGATGACCGGCCGTATAGCTCGGCAACTCATCGTATTCACCCATTTCGTTGGGCAGTCCGGCATTGGGATATAACGACAGGAACACAGGAATACGACTTGACAGTTGTTCGACGAACGGTCGTAAGTCCGTCACGCCAAACGAGCAGTTCAATCCGAAACTCAACAGGTGAGGATAATGACTGATACTGATATAGAAAGCCTCCAGCGTCTGACCCGTCAACGTGCGTCCGCTGCGGTCGTTGATGGTTGCCGAGACCATGACCGGAATTGCGCTGCCCGTCTCTTCGTTGAGTTGCTGGACGGCATAAAGTGCCGCCTTGGTATTCAAGGCATCGAAGCACGTCTCTATCAGCAACACGTCTGCCCCACCCGCTATCAGTGCCTCCGCCTGTTCGTGATAGGCTACTGCCATCTCGTCGAAAGAGGTGCCACGATAACCCGGATTATTCATGTCGGAAGCCAACGACAGCGATCTTGAAGTTGGTCCCATCGAGCCAGCCACGAAAATATGACGACTGACATTTGAGGCATTGAAGCTGTCAGCCACCTGCCGGGCAATGCGTGCTCCCTCGAAAGCCATCTCGCGGGCATAGTCCTCACAGCCATATTCATGTTGACTGATACGATTTGCCGAGAAAGTATTGGTAGTGATGATGTCAGCACCGGCTTCGACATACTGACGGTGAATGTCGCTGATAACCGTCGGAGCCGTCAGACAGAGCACGTCGTTGTTTCCCACGAGCGATACCGGCCACTGGGCAAAGCGTCCCTGATGATAGCTGTCGGGCGTCAGTCCCTGCGACTGAATCTTCGTGCCCATCGCACCATCCAGAATGAGTATTCGTTGTCGTAAACGTTCTACGATGTCCATTTTATTCATTTTCAACCTGCAAAGGTACAAATAATGGCAATATTTACCAAATTTCTTGTATAATTCAGAAAATATTCCTACATTTGCAGTCAAAAAAGAAGAAATATCCCTCAAAAGAAGCATAAATGCTTTTACAATAGAATAAAATTCTAAATTATGGCAGAAATATTAGATGAAATTGACTTGCAGATACTGAAAACGCTGCAAAGAAATGCAAAACTGACCACCAAGGAACTGGCTGAAGCCGTGCATCTGACCCCTACCCCAGTCTTTGAACGTCAGAAACGGCTGGAGAAACATGGCTATATCAAGAAATATGTCGCCGTGCTTGACCCAGAGAAACTAGGACAGGGGCTTCAGGTGTATTGCAAGGTGAAACTCAAGCAGATCAACCACGAAATTGCAGATGCCTTCGTGCGAAAAATCCAGCGCATCCCTGAGGTTACCGAGTGTTACAACACCTCTGGTTCCTACGATTATCTATTAAAAGTCCGTGCACACGACATGAAGCAATATCAGGAGTTTGTGCTCAACAAACTCGGTGAGATTGAGAGTCTGGCATCCATCGAGAGTACCTTCGTGATGAGTGAGGTAAAGCAAAACTATGGTATCAATTTGTAAATAAATAAGGTTTTATTTTGGGTAATTGCAAAAAAAACACTACCTTTGCAGCTGATAAGAGTATCAAAGCGTAAGAAACAGAATTATGATTAACAGAGAATTAATTAGAATCAAGGTAGTACAGCTGACATACGCGTACTATCAGAACGGCAGTAAGAACATCGATACGGCAGAGAAGGAATTGATGTTCAGCCTGTCGAAAGCCTACGATATGTATAACTATCTGCTGGCTCTCATCGTGGGTATCACCCGCGAGGCTCGTCGTCATGTGGAAGTAGCCGAGTCAAAAGCAAAGCGTGAAGGAACGCCTATGCCTTCTACTAAGTTCATTTACAACCGCTTTGCCTTGCAGTTGGAACAGAACAAGATGCTGAACGAATTCATGGAGACCCAGAAGAAATCGTGGGACGACCATCCTGAATTCCTCAAGAAAATCTACATCCAGATTACAGAAAGCCAGATTTACAAGGACTATATGGAGTCTGCCGATGATGATTATCTGACCGACCGCGAACTGTGGCGTAAGATATACCGTACGCTGATACAGGACAATCCCGACCTCGATGCCCTGCTTGAGGAGCAGAGCCTTTATTGGAATGACGACAAAGAGGTGGTGGACACCTTCGTTGTCAAGACCATCAAGCGTTTCGAGGAGAAGAACAGCAGTAATCAGGAACTGTTGCCCGAATACGATTCCGAGGAGGATAAGGATTATGCCCGCAAACTGTTCCGTGCCACTATTATGAATGGTGAGGAATATCAGCGTTACATGAGTGAGGCTTCGCGCAACTGGGACTTTTCACGTTTGGCCTATATGGATATTGTCATCATGCAGATAGCCATTGCCGAGATGATGACTTTCCCTTCTATCCCTATCAGCGTGACCATCAACGAGTATGTCGAGCTGGCCAAGGTCTACTCTACCCCACGCAGTGCAGGCTATATCAACGGCATGCTTGACGCCATTGCTCACCATCTGGTGAATAGCGGCAGACTGATGAAAATGGTAAGATAATAACGTAATAAAACAATAAAAAAAATGACACAGATCTTTTTAGCCGCACAGGCTGCCCAGGGTGGCGGCGGCATGAGCTTTATCATTATGATGGTAGCCATCTTTGCCATCATGTATTTCTTTATGATTCGTCCCCAGCAGAAGCGTCAGAAGGAGATTCAGAACTTCCAGAATTCGCTGGCTGAGGGTGCCGAGGTCATCACCGGTGGTGGCATTTATGGCACCGTCAAGAAGATTGATCTGGCAACAGGCATCATCGAGGTGAAGATTGCCGACGGCGTGGTCATCAAGGTTGACAAGGGTTACGTCTTCAAAGACACTTCAAGCACCCCAGTGCAAAAGTGAGCGAACTCGATGTGAAACATCAAGTAAGAAGTAAGGGGTAAGAGCATGGAAGGACGGAACCTGTTCAAGATTGTTAAGGACTTCTTGTTGAGTAACATGAACAAGCAGCTCCTGGTTTTCTTGTTCTTTGTACTGCTCTCGGCTGTCTTTTGGTTCATACTGACACTTAATGGTGCTTATGAGAAAGAGCTGAAGATTCCTGTCCACATCGTCAATGTACCCAAGAACGTGATGTTGACATCTGCCCATGTCGACACAGTACGTGCTACCGTACACGACCAGGGATGGGTGCTACTGAACTACCTCTATGGCGAGCACAACCACAGCATCAAGATTGACTTCAGAAACTACGACAAAGAAAATGGCAAAGGCATTGTTCCCGCGGCAGATCTGAAACGGGCCATCGAGCAATGTTTCGAGATGTCGTCAAAGATTACCTCCGTCAAACCCGAGAAACTGGAGTTTTTCTACAATAACGGTGAACGCAAGCGTGTTCCCGTTCATTGGACTGGCCGCGTCATTCCCGAACAGCTCTACTTCATCTCACATGTTGTCTACAGCCCCGATAGTGTAGATGTCTATGCCACACGCGAAAAGCTGGACAGCATCCGCATCATCTATAGCGAACCGCTCAATTACGTAGGTTTCCGCGACACATTAGTTGTCAACTGCAAACTTGCTCACCCTGCTGACGTGAAAGTCGTTCCTGAACGTGTACGAATGGTGTTCCATACCGATGTACTCACCGAAGAGAGCATCGAGGTTCCAGTCAAGTGTGTCAACCTGCCTTATGGCAAGACGCTGCGTACGTTCCCGTCCAAGGTGAAGGTGAATTTCGTGGCAGGCATCAGTCTGGTTCGCACACTGTCGCCAGACGACTTCAGCGTTGTTGCCGACTATCTTGAGATTGAGCAAAAGCCGTCCGACAAATGTAACCTCTACCTGCAAAGTGTACCTCATGGCATCAGCCGTGCCACACTCAGCGTCAAACAGGTGGATTACCTCATCGAAGAGGGAGCAACTGATTCCATCCCATGAAGACAGGTATCACAGGAGGCATCGGCTCTGGCAAGAGCTACGTCTGCAAGCTGCTGGCACAACGGGGCATCGAGGTGTACGACTGCGATGCAGCTGCCAAGCGACTGATACGTACTTCGCCGCGCCTGCGTCAGCAATTGAAGGCACTCATCGGTTCACTCGACAAAGCAGCCATCAGCCGTTTCCTGTTGGCTAACGAGGAAAACCAGCAGGCCGTGAATGCCATCGTCCATCCTGCCGTCTTCCAGGACTTCGAGGAGAGTGGTATGCTGTGGATGGAGAGTGCCATCCTGTTTGAGTCGGGTGCCGACAAACTTGTCGACCGCGTCATTGTGGTAACGGCCCCCGAAGAGGTCCGCATCCAGCGTGTCATGCAGCGTGATGGCATCACTCGCGAAAAAGCCTTGCAATGGCTGTCCTGCCAGTGGCCGCAGGAGCAAGTCAAGGCACGCGCTGACTTCGAAATCGTCAACGACGGCCAGGCCGACCTCAACAGTCAAATAGAAATATTATTAACGACGTAATGTCGAAATACCGGAATAACGGAATAACGAAATAACGAAAAAAATAACGTAATAACGAAAAAACAATATGAAACAGACCATTTTAGCTATCTCGGGCAAACCGGGACTCTACAAATTAGTATCACGCGCCAAGAACAGCCTCATCGTTGAGGCCCTTGACGACACCCACAAGCGCATACCGGCCTTCGGCACTGACCGTATCACGTCATTGGCCGACATCGCTATGTTTACTGAAACCGATGACGTTCCCTTGATGAAGGTTCTTGCATCCATGCGTGACCTGGAAAAAGGCAAGGAGTCGAGCGTCGACTTCCGCAAGGCTTCTCCCAAGGAGTTGCACGACTACTTCACAAAGGTGCTGCCCGACTGGGATCAGGACCGCGTGCAGAACAGCCACATCAAGAAACTCATCCAGTGGTACAACATCCTTGTGAAGGCGGGCATCACCGACTTTGAAGAGGAGATGGCACCCACCGAGGGTGACAATATCGACGACAGAAAAGAAGAGGAATGAGCCGCAGCTCATTCCTCTATTTTTTACATTGCGGGCAAATGCCCTTGACCATGAAATTCACGGAACATTGTTCGAAGCCTTCGGGCAATGCCACCTCCGGGATGGCAATATCCTCCAGACAATAGGTTCGCCGACAGCGTTCACAAAAGAAATGCACGTGCAAATCTTCATCCGTTTCACTATCGTGGCTGTGACACAACTCATAACGTACACCATCACCACCGTCTTCAATGACATGTACCAACCGGTGTTCCTTGAACAGTGTTAAGCAACGAAACACACCCGACTTATCGATGGTCAATATCTTGTATTCCAATTCGCTCAGCGACATGGGACGACCCGCTGCGGCCAAAGCCTTCACCACCACAATACGGTTGGCGGTAGGCTTGACACCGTGCTCCTCGAGCAACTGAACACAACGGTTTTCGTCCATCATCGCCCACGGGGATTACATCATCGGACGTCCACCGCCGAAGCCACCGCCGAAGCCACCTCCTCCGAAGCCGCCACCGCGACCGCCACGACCACCGCCGAAGCCGCCAGGGCCACCCTGACCACGACCGCCACGGCCACCGCGACCACCGAAGCCACCTCCAAAGAGGTTCAGACGATAGATGACATGCAACATTGCATAGTTTGTAATGGCATTATACTCAGTATCGCTGCGCTGCATGGCGTTGAGGATACTGGTGACGGTCGACTGCTCATGCAGAATATCGTAGAACTGCAGCGAGACAGTCAGTGCATTACCCTTCAGGAACGACTGCGACAACTGCGCATTCCAGATAAGCTCGTTGGTATTCATCGATACATCGCTGTAACCACGACGGCTCTGCATAGTGATATTCGTAGTCAACTGTGTACCCCAAGGAGCCGTGATACCCGTCATGGCACCATATGCGAACTGCCACGTATCGAGGTTGTTGTTGGGCTGCAGTTCACTGCGTGAGTAGGTATAGTTCAGCGAACCATTGAGTTCGAATTCGAACCACTCGTTACGATAGCTGGCTGACAGGCGTTCACCGATACCCAGCGACTTGGTGACACTCTCCTCCGAGTCTGCCAGACTATTGACGCTGACGTAACCCACATTGTGGTTGTAGCTCAGATTCGTGAAGGTATTGACATTGAAGTATGCTGCCGAGTCGATGGCGGTATTAAACATAAAGCCAAGGCTACTGTTCCAGTTACCGTTGATGTTCTCAGGACGCGTGATGGTTCCACCGGTAGACTCCACATAAGTAGTCTTGTTCGACACGGAGTTGCTGGTCGTCGAGAAGTTCACGAACGTCATCACGGAACGCTGGTGATTCGTAAAGTAATCGTTGTAGAAGAGGTTGATGTTCTGCGTGAACGAAGGCTTCAAACCTGGGTTACCACGAGTGATGCGCAGGGGGTTGCTATCGTCATACACATCCAGCAGGTCGCTCATAGACGGCTGTTGGGTATTGGCACGGTAGGTCAAACGCAGCTGACCAGTCTGCGACTTCTTCCAACGGAAGTCCACTGTCGGCGAGAAGTTAGTCACGGTACGGGTAGTATCTGCACGCAGACGTGTTGTCTTGCCATCCACCAACTTCGTGTAGTCCTGGATGAAATGTGACTTCTGGGGAATCACCTGGAAACCGATGTTCAGATTATACGACGGACGTACCACACGCAACATCACCTCAGCCGTATGGGTATAGTTCTTATAGTTCGAATAACGGCTCAGCGTCTGGTCCTCATAATAGTCTATCGGATGAGTGAGCGGATTCAGATAAGCATCGAAATTACGATACACCGGCTCAATGCCCGAATAGTCGTAATCATTGAGGCCATAGGTCTTGCGGTCGCTCTTGGTATAGCTGTACTGATAGCGGTAGCCGAACTGCAGATACACCTGGCGGGCAATGGGTTCGCTGTAGGTTGCGCGCACCGAGTAGCCCCAGTTGTCTTGCGGCGTCACGGTGTAACGGTTGGTAATGGTCGTATCGACCACCGTAAACAGGTAGATATAGCTGTTGGCCATCGACTTGCTGACGCCCTCGCCCCAGTTAGCATTCAACTGTATGGTAATGTTACGGCCGTTGTTGCTCAGGCGGCGGTTTAACTGCAACATACCACGCAACGTCTTCGAGTCACTATAGTTGATACCGTCGTTCAATTGATAGTTCTTGACAATACCATATTTTTGGGCAATATTCAGCACGTCGAGCAATGGGTTATCTGAATATTCGTAAGGATCCTTGTCGAACGTTGCATTCAGACCGACGTTCGTGCCGTCGTTGGTGCCGTACGAGAAATTCGGGCGGAACATGATGTTCGTCATCGAGTCAGGCTGCCACTCCAAGCGCATCTGGCCGTTCCACTGGTTTGCACGGGTGAAGTTCTGCGTCCTGCTATTGCTGAACGACGACGTGGCACCACTGAAGAAACTCTCCGTAGCACTTTTCGAGAAAGCATCGCCGTCACTGTGATTCCAGCGCACACTACCGTCAACGGTCAGCACGTTGGTCTTCTCGTAGTTCAGGTTTACACCGGCCATCTTCATGGCGTTCAGACCCTGACGGCCAGCACCGAAACGGCCACCGCCGCCACCACCACCGGGAAATCCCATGTCGTTGGTATTGTTGGCATTGGTCATCAGGAACACCTTCATGTCGTCCTTCATCACACCACCGAACACGCGGCCTGCATAGCGACTCTTCGTACCTGCTGCCAGGTCGGCATTCACCATGATACCCTTGTTCATGCCGGCCTTGATACCGAAGTCGAGTACCGTCTCTTCCTCACCATCCTCAATACCCGACACACGAGCCATATCACTCTGCTTGTCGTAAGCCTTGATGCGGTCGATGATGTTCGTCGGCAGGTTCTTCATGGCGGTCTTCGTGTCACCGGTCATAAATTCCTTACCATCCACCAGAATCTTCTTTACCTGCTTACCGTTAATCTTCACCGAACCGTCGTCGCTGACCTCGGCACCAGGCAGACGTCTCACCAGTTCCTCGACCACCGAACCCTCGGGCGTACGGAACGCAGCGGCATTATATATAAAGGTGTCGGCCTTCAACGTCACTTTTGCAGCATGACCGGTGACGGTGGTACCCTTCAGCATGACGGCATCGGGTTCCATATTGATGGTACCCAGTGCCACGTCACTGCCAGTCATCTTGACACGCTTCGTATAGGCCTTGAAGCCTACGCAGGTCACCTGCAGAATATAGTCACCTGCCTGGGCGTTAATCTTGAACTTACCCTCCATGTCGGTCAGCGCACCCTTCACGAGCGTACTGTCCGTCTTCAGCAGTTTTACCGTTGTTTGTGGAATGGGGTCCTGTACGTCGTCGACGATCATACCCGTGAATGAG
The DNA here is from genome assembly GCA_900318885.1 of uncultured Prevotellaceae bacterium. Lineage (GTDB taxonomy): Bacteria > Bacteroidota > Bacteroidia > Bacteroidales > Bacteroidaceae > Prevotella. The sequence continues at coordinate 24,257 of ONMN01000003.1, forward strand.
CGCTGAGCCAGGGCTACCACAGCCATCAGCGGCATCAGCATAAGCAAAAGTGTACGTTTACTATCCATAATTAATTTAACGTTTTACGCCTATTTTGACGCACACCACCCATAAAGGTTTAATGCCAAACAGAAAAAAATCAAAAATACTCCAAGACTATTTGTAAATACTCCAAAAGTATTGAAAATTACTCCAAAAGTATTGAAAATTACTCCAAAAGTATTTGAAAAGACAGGAGGCAAAGCGCAACGCTCTGCCTCCTGATTTTTTATTGTGAGAAATGCGGATAATATTTATTTGATTACTATCTTCTTTCCATTTCTAATATACAGTCCGCGGGTAGGAGTTTTTACCTCACGACCTTGCAGGTCGTAGTAGCGAACGGTATTATCAGTATCCTCGTTGGTGATGATACTCTGGATACCAGTAGTACTTACCTCGAACTCCTTTGCAGCACTCCATGCGGAATAGTTCTCATCTACGCCTATCGAGCGGAGACGGAAGCTATATGTCTTTTTATTAGACAAATCCTTAAACGTAATGCTGTTGGTCTCTGTTGGATAAACTTGAGTAGAAACAGCGCGACGAGGAACTGAACTTGACGAATTAATACCTAATTGCTCGGCAGTCCAAATACCATCATAGATGGCAAGATAATTGAGGTACATCTGTATCTTGGGTTCAATCAAGAACTGATAGGCAGCCTTGTTTATATTCTGGAGGTGAACTACCAACTTCTGGTCTCCAGTGACTTCAAACTCTTCCGTTCCAACTTCTTCAACGTTTCTGATATATCCATCAACCACATCACCGTTAGAATAGGTAACAGTTCCCTTGACCGTGTTTTTCACTATGTTAGCACCCAAAACCAAAGTGGCATTGGTCGATGAAGTTGTGTACCACCATGGTGATTTAAGCGATCCCGTTTTTTGTGACGTACCAAAGCGTAACTTTTGGGGAGTCGTGTATAGATTTGTGCCGGTCCATCCTTTCATCCCATAGTCGGTCAAATCGTCATTGATGGGTGAAAAGCTTTGTGATTTGCTATAAAACTTTGCAAAGTCATATTCTTTCTGCAAAGCCTCCTCTGGAGTGGTGGGAGCCTTGCCCTTACTTGTTAATTCCACTTCATAACCCACAGCGCCTTCGACAGCATTCCACGAGATAGTAACCGAGTTGTCAGATGTCTGTTCAGAGACTGTAGATCCTTCAACATCAGGAGCAGGCATTTCTGGGCGACAAGCCACAAACGAAATCGTCATCGCATCTGCGTTCTCCGTAATGTGGTCAATCTGCTTGTTCATGAAATTCTGACCATCCACATTCTTAGAAAAAACGGTAGCAGCAGGGGTCGAGTAGTTGTTTAACAAGGTGTTTCCTGTGGTGCCCGGCCAGGGATCACCCGGCAGACTTTTTGTCGAAGTTCTCCCTTCATTGTCAGCAGGAATAATGGTACAACGCTGATGATCAGCATTTGTATTCACTTTATTGGTAGTCCAAGCATTTTCGTTATAATCCACATGCAGTATCAACATGCCATGACCATACAGTTTGCTGTCAAAGCCAACAGGCTGACGATTCTCCAACAAATAGTACTCTCCGGTAATATCCTTTTTCCTTCCTTCGTTGTACAGGACATAGGCCTCTGGATGTGTTGCCAATGGCTTCATATCTGCAATTTGAGTCATTTCATTAATTTCCACAGGTTCCATCCATCCAGAGAACCAACGTTCGTAGGAAGTATAGCCTGCGGGGGTACGAGAATTGTCAAGATAGCTACCACTATCCATCACATCCCAGTAAGACATACCGAAATTCACCTGACCATTTGTATCATACATATCTGGCAGTCCTAAACAGTGGCTGAACTCATGACATGCCGTACCAATGCCATCCATTGTAGTGCCGGTGTTTCCCCTCAACTCAGCAGCACAGCCATAGGTGTCAATCCATACGCCATCATACTTCACTCTCTTGTCATCAGCACGCAGTACATATTCATGCGGCCAAATGGTTTCTTTTGCACCACCTTGAGCTTCAGCATAACCTGCATAGATGACAAATACCTGATCTACTTCACCATCTTTATCCCAGTCGTATTTCGAGAAATCAACACCTGCTCCATGAGCAGCATCTACAGCTTCGCGAACCATTAATACGGGATGGATATCATTGTGATCATCTCCATTATCATCCTTATAATGAGCTCCATAATACGCCATATCATTGGCAGTAGTAAAAGGACCTACGACATCAAATTCAATAGTCAACTGGTCATAACTCTGCTTCTTAAAATAGTCTTTTACAGATCCAGCCATACCCCCTTCATTATAGCCTTCCTCATTGAAGAAACGATTGAAAACCGGTTGAGGATTCTCTGTAACAAACTTCACATCCTTAAATTCCACAAGGATAACCAGTCCACGCTGCGTACCCTTAGTCATATTTGAGGGTTTACCTGCACGACGTGCAGCACGCTTACCAGCTCTTTCACTAACGGACAGTCTCTTTTCTCTTAATTCATTCCATTTCTGAGCAACCTCCTCTTGAGTCATCATTACCAACTCGCCATCTTTCAATAAACAAGGTTGATTCTTTGCATCGGTATAGAACGAGAAATGCTCATCGCCCCTTAGTGTTAACTCTACGGTTGAACCGTCCTTCAACGTTACTTTCTTCTTCAATCCTGGCTTAGCAGGCACGGCCATCATCGTCATTGTGACGAACATCAGCGCCATCATGGCTATTAATAGTCTTTTATTCATAATAATTGAAATTATTGCAACAAACTAAAAAAATCGATGCAAAGTTACAAATAAGTAAGGACAAAACAAAGGGTTTAACTTTTTTTTTGTTGATAATATGTAGTTTCATTGGGGTTTGCTTATTAAATGTGAGGACAGCATTGTAAAAAATAAAAAGCGTGGGAACAATTGCTGCTCCCACGCCTTTGATATAAAAGATCAATTACTTACTAAAGTCAAATGTCAATCTACGATGACGCTTAAATGAATCTTTCTTATTCACCTTCACCATATTGGCAGCACCACCGTTCAAACGATATTCGAAGTTTGCAGCAGCAGCAGCTCGCTTAGCTTTAGCCACAGCAGCAGGAGATGCCCCAGGCAAAATCAGCTGGAAGCCACCATTGGTACAAGCATAGTAACCATCAGTGCCCTGATAAAGGAAGCCCTGGTAAATCCTAGGATTACCTTCGTCATCATACATCGGATTACCATCAGCGTCTTTTCTTTGAATGATTGGCAGCGTGATAACTCCATCCTTCAAAGTACCGAAGTCCTCTGGGAATGCACCAATAACCACATCTGCAGAATAACCTTGCTGACCAAAATACTCAATATCATCACCACCATAGCTTACGATAGAGTATTCACCAGCGCCAAGGTCAAGACCCGTAGGCTGAGTCAGGAAATAAACTGCGTTGGGGTTCTCAGCATGGATAAGGATTTCATTCTCACCGCCTGTCTTTCCGAAAGCATCTGCGATACCAGCGTACATAGCTTTAACACGGTAAAGACCTGGGGTCTCAGAGTGTTCCTCTACCTCAACATGCACAGGCCAAGGACCATAAGCATAACCAGTTGCAAATGGAAGTACGAAATCATCGTAATAAACACCATCTGTACCGAGAGACTTCCATGGGTTCTTACCTCCATAGTACTCGAATGGAGCTGCTACAACGTTCTTCACCTCATCACCATCAATAATAACGAGGATAACCTGCAGTTTACCTGTCAACTCCTCAGGAATCTCAATCTGAATGCGGCCATCCTTAGCCACATCCTTCAGATCAGCTGCCTCATACTCACCAGCGAGGATAGCATCAGCCACAGCATCGGCATCAACGTTCTGACTGACGACAGCAACCTTGTAAGCGCTTGCCTTCTTGGCATCAGCACCTATCAGCTCATAGTCAGCCAAAACATATACGATATTCTTGGTATCAGTGAACAGACCAGCATACTCCATAGTTGCGCTATAATCGAAAATCTTCACGCCAGGGAAAACAATCTGAGCAAGAGGAGCACCTTTCTGACAAGGAGCACCACCACGACTTGTTCCCTCAAGCAGATACAAACCACTCAGCTGAATCACTGCGGGCGTTCCGTCTTCTTGGTACTTCATCACATAGCTCGTATTGTTATAGCGTGCCCAGTTAACAGAGAAGTCCATTGGATGATAGAGGATATAATCAGCCTCGTTTGCACTACTATAATAACCTGAGTTGATAGGAGTAAAATAAACATAATTATCTCCATCAATCGTTACGCCGCGGAAATCCTGTCCTTTATCCAACAGAGTAATAGTGGTGTATTTAGACTGGTTACCATCGGCTTCTCCACCTACTTGATCAAGAATTGAAGCATAATCCATCGTTACACGATATACTTTGGGATTCTCGACAGCACGGAAAATCTCAGACTCACAAGGAACAGCGTCCTCAACAAGGAAGAAATCGTTATATGTTCCCTTACCCAGCGATTCCCAGTTGTAGTCCTTCATGAGACTTATCTCTGTAACAATTTTGTACGCAGAAAGCTTCTTCAGGTAAGCTTCGTATGCAGCAGTCTCAATCTCATATTGAGCCGAATCAGCTGCAGTAGATTCTGGAGTAAGCTCTTTGGGCTTAGCAACAGCAGGAATACCAATGCTCAGCGTATCGATAACCAAATTAGCCGTTACAGTTTCACCTATTGCAAGATCCTTGTTAACAGTAATCGTATAGATGGCAGTGTTAGAACCATCTTCGAAAGTTACTGAAGCAGGACCGCTCAGGGTCTCATCGTTTGAGAAAGAAGCTGCAATAGGCAGAGTATAATTACCCGCCGTCGTTCCACGGCGCACGGTAACAGGAATTTGGATACCGTTTGTCATGTCGGCAGGATAATAGGTATAGCTGCACGACGTGTTATCAAAGGTATACGAAGTGCCATTGGTCAGGAAGAGGTCAGCAGTCTGCGCCTTATTCCAAACACCATCCTCGCTACAAGAAGTAAGCAATCCTGCAACGATGGCAGTTACGATAAATAATGACTTATATAGTTTCATAATTCTATTTATCTGTTAAGATGAATAATATTAGTTAACAGGTTCCAATACAGGAATACCGAGGTTATTGTCCTTTTCGTCAATCAGAGGATTAGACTCCGTCTCATCGTCAGGAATCTGGAATATCAGCGCATTGATAGCCTCACCGGTAGTACCACCCTGTCCTGCCTTTACTTTTGCAATGGCATCAGCCTCACCAGCCTGTGTATCAAGAATCTGGTAGTTGTACTTAGGCATATTCTTGTCTATATTCTTCCAAGCAGTGCTGGCACGGTCAACACCTTTGCGCAGACGCAACAAATCGAAGTAAGAGAGGCCCTCACCCCAAAGCTCAATACGACGCTGAGTCCAAACAGCATTCTGAACAGCCTCAGCAGTAGATGCACCAGTGCTATAAGATGGGTCACGATAAGTTCTTACGAAGGTCTCCAGCGTATTTTTACCTGCAGCGGGATCACCGGCCATAGCCTGTGCTTCAGCCAAGATAAGATACATCTCTTCAATACGCATCAGAGGCACATCATTGGCATTTGTCGAAGTATAAACCTCATCCTTATAGGGAGCGAACTTCACCTGTGTATAGGCAGGAGCCTCAGCTGTCTTGGTAAGATATGCCTGCTGCGCCTCGTTGAGGTTGGCGCTAGTACCGGCAGCATCCAGGAACCATCCCTTACGTGGGTCGTTAGCACCAATCAAATCATACAATGTTGGGTTGATACGACGCCAAGCACCTACACTGGCATAACCGTAGTTAAGAGAACCCATGTGAGAAATCCAGTTCACAATACCAGAGGTAACCACACGATCAGTCTCAGCAATCAGAATACCCCACATCCAGTTAGACTCATTGATATCCTTGAATGTAGGAGTGCTAACTTCCTCGATGGTTGCAGGACGTGAAGCACTGTTTTTGATAGCCTCCTGAGCATCAGCTGCTGCGGCACTCCAATTCTGCATGACCAGATTTACACGAGCACGCAGGCCATAAGCAACATCAAGACTTATGTAACGCTTATCATCACGCTTCTTGCTTGATGTAGACAGCATCTGGATGGCATCGCTAAGATCTTTCAAAATCAGGTCGTAAACCTCCTGAACGGTATTGCGCGAAACACCATTGGAACCAGCCTCGAGCTGATTTTCTTCAGTAATAATGGGAACACAGGGAGCGTCCTCATTACCTTTGTAGGTAAACTGGAAAATCTGTGCCAAATTGAAATAGTCGAAAGCACGCAAAGCCAGCGCCTGAGCCAGATAGAACTTCAGCGTCTCGTCCTCAGTATCACGTGCAATCGTATTTGTAACCATGTTGGCAGTATAGATCTGGTTGTAAAGAGTTGACCAAGTCACGTTGGTAACACGTGAGCTCAGAGAACGGTCTGTAAAATCAAGACCAAATGAGAACCAGTTGTAACCTACGTCACAGCCTACCATGTCAACGCCACGGCTATCCAAATAAAGCATGATAGAGGGATAACCAAAGTCATCATGCGATTCAGACACGTTGTTATAGATGCTGAACATTGTGGTAATACCTGTAACACTGGCCGACACCTTTTCAGGGTTGTTCTCTACAGTGTTAGCCTTCTGGTCGGATGTTATGTCACGACCCATGGGCTCGGTATCGAGATCAGCGCAACCTACCATCAGCGTGCTGGCCATAGCCAGCGTCAATATCTTGTTAATTTTCATAATCTTATTCACTGATTGTTTAATATGTTAGAATGTAACCTTAATACCACCCGAGATTGTGCGCAGAGCAGAATAGTACTTGGCATAAGCCGAGATGGGGCTCAAACGTGGGTCGAGACCCTTACGGGCAGAGAAGAGAGCTACGTTGTCAGCCGTACCATAGATACGAACTGCATCAAGCTTCAACTTGCTGGTCCATTTCTTAGGAAGTGTGTATCCCAACGTGATGTTGTTGATAGAGAAGTAGTTCGACGAGATCAACCAACGGTCAGAAGTTGAGTTGGTATAAAGGTCGCTGGCTGCCAGACGAGGAACATCAGTATAAATGTTGGTGGGAGTCCAAGCGTTCAAGATATCTGTACTCAAAGCCTCACCAGCGTCAGAAGAACCGGCATTGTGCATCAGGTCTTGCTGGTAGTTATCGTAACACTTACCACCGAACTGATAAGATGCCTGGATGGAGAAGTCGAAGCCATAAGCCTCGAGCGATGTTCCAATACCACCAGCCCAGTTAGCCTGCAAATTACCTGTTGCCTGACGATTTGTATTACGTGCTATTGAGTAGTCAGATGTTGCATACTCATTGCCTTCGCTATCCTTAGCCCAGTAGAGTGCCAAACCATTGGCTGGGTTAACACCAGCATATTTCACGAGATAATACTCATACATTGACTGACCTTCACGATAGATACGAGTACCATCAATAAGCTGGCCATTCAACTCGGGAGCAAGTTCAATAATCTCGTTGCTATTGTGGTTGATGTTGAAGTCAACATTCCAACGGAGGTTGGCCTTCTTGATAATCTGTGAGTGCAAGTCAATTTCGATACCACGGTTACGCATTGAACCAATGTTCATGGGGATTGAGCTATATCCGTTAGACACAGCCACAGGCTTGTTGTAAAGCATGTCCTTAGTGGTACGGTTGTAGTAGTCGATAGAACCCGAGAGACGTCCGTTCCAGAATTCAAAGTCAACAGCTACGTCGAAAGCATTGCTCTTCTCCCATGTCAGATCAGGATTACCTTTGTAAACCAAAGTACCGTCAGAGAACACGCCATCAGCACCCGTCATGCGGTACTGGTCAATGTAAGCGTAGTACTGATTATAGCCAGAGGTACCAATACGGTCGTTACCATTCTGACCGAACGAGAAACGAAGCTTCAGGAAGTTAATCCACTTCTGATCCTTCATAAAGTTCTCTCTTGCAATGTTCCAAGCAGCAGAACCAGACCAGAAGGTACCCCAACGATTGTCCTTATGGAAACGTGAAGAACCATCGGCACGAAGGCTGAAGCTTGCGAAGTAGCGCTCATCATAGTCGTAGTTCAGACGACCAATCCAAGAACGCATGGCGTACTTGTGGTAGTAACCTGCACCCATACGCTGGTCGATGGTATTGTAAACACTCCAGTCGCCTTCCTTGTAAAGGTTCTGACCTGAAGCCTCAGACACCTCATAGCGCCAGTCGTAGGTCTCGTATGCGAACAGAGCATCGACACTGTGAACATCAGCGAACTTGTTGCGATAGGTTGCCATATACTGCTGGGTAATAGCCTGAGTATGCATGTGCTCCTGGACAGCCTCACCACCGTATGCCTTGCTCTGACCAAACATAGAGCTGGAAGCATAGTGGTAACGCGTATTGTCAAGGTTCAGACCCAGATGGTAGCTGATGGTCAGACCACGAACAGGAGTGATGTCAATACCCCAACGGCTGTTGAAGATGTCCATTATATATTCCTCAGTCTGATAGGTCAAGTCACCGATTGGGTTAGCGATAGACATGGTGTTACGAGCGAAAGCACCCGTGGTACGATCACCATAGTCATAAACAGGAACACCGTTTTTGGTGTACATGGTAGATCCATCAGCATTACGTGCATAGAACGGGTAAACAGGTCCGAAATGGTTTGCTACACCAAAAGCATTACCTGATGAGTTTGAAGTAGTCTGCTCACCGGGGTACTTACTCTTTGAGTTGGTGTACATCAGGTTGGCTGACAGCTTGAGCCAATCCTTAGCCTGATATTCAACATTTGAACGGGTTGAGATACGGTAGAAGCCAGAGTTCTTGATGACACCCTCATCCTCCAAATAACCTGCACCGAAGTAGTAAGACAACTTTCCACTACCACCCACCAGGCTGGCCTTGTACTCCTGACGCAGACCATTGCTGAACGAAAGATCTTCCCAATCATCGGGAGTATAGAAGTACTTACCATCAGAATAACCGATAGTTGCATTGGGGTTAATAGTACCTCCAACATTGAAAAGGGTCTCACCCTGAGGAACGGTGTAGATGTTGTAACCAGTAGCTGTGCGAGCTACAGAATTTGCGTATGCATGAGCATCACCGGCATTGTAGCCAAGGTTGTAGAGAGCATCGTTATAATTCGAACGATACAACTGCTCGTAGTATGTGTTGGTGCTGGTAATCTTGCTATAGCTTGGCAGCTCACGTGAGTTACCACCCCAGCTGGCCTCGAAAGAAATCTTAGCATCGGTATTCTGCTTACCCTTCTTGGTGGTAATCATTACGACACCATTAGCAGCACGTGCACCATAAAGAGAAGTTGCTGCAGCATCCTTCAACACAGAAATCTGCTCAATATCCTGAGGATCGATAGCAGAGATATCACCTTCGTAAGGCATACCATCAAGCACATACAACGGGTTCATGTTGGCATTGATAGAACCGAAACCACGAACGCGGATGTTTGCAGAAGTACCCGGCTGACCAGAGGTCTTGGTAGCTGTTACACCAGCTACGTTACCTACCAGCGCATTGGTAACATCAGCGACTTTACGTACGTCAATCTTGTCGGCATCCATGACACCGGCAGAACCAGTGAACGAAGCCTTTGTTGCAGTACCATAAGCCACCACAATCACCTCGTCAAGAGCAGTCTGGTCGCTTGTCAACATAATCTTCATGTTAGGACGGGCGCTCACTTCGATGGGCTCCATACCAATGTAAGTTATGCGCAAAGTGTTCTTGCCGGCAGGACATGTCAGCGAGAAGCGACCATTAGCGTCTGTTACGGTACCAACCTGTGTACCTACAACGAGTACGGAAGCACCGATGACGGGCTGTCCGTCTTCCTGAGAGGTAACGGTACCGTTAACCTTAGTCTGGGCCAAAGCAACTCCTACCATGAGGAACATGCTGGCCAGAATCATTGTTAATCTTTGTTTCATAAATCTCTCTCGTTTTTTATAAATAGTTAATTAAAAATATGTACGCGTATATTAATAACTGCACAATCTGTCTTCACTCGGTTTTATTTTTTTTTGCTAAGACCGTGCAAAGGTAATGGATAGTTTTTTAAAAAACGAATAAATTTATAAAAAAATAACAAAAATGTACAAGAAATTACGAAATGTCACATTTTTGCCCTCATTTTGGTGTGTTTTTATGCAGAAAAGTTGCACTTTGCTACTCGAACATGCGTGACCACTCGAGGAACTTCAGTACACCCTCGTGGCCAAACTTCTCTAACGACTGTGCTGCCTCAGCAACGGTCAGCACACGTTCCATTCGAGACTTGGAATAGAACTTATCGGCATAGCAGACGATTTGTTCCTCCAGCGTCTCAGGCGAGAAATCTTCGTGGGGCAGGGGCAGTTGCTGGCGTTCGATCTGTTGCAGCGTCAGTCCTGTTCCCGTATGTCGCTCAGCCACACGGGCATGACGGGGAAAGCCTTCGTTGCGCAGTATCTCACCACCGATAACTCCGTGACGGATGTATGGTTCCGTACCGTTACAACAGATGCTGGGGGCATTACAGCGGAAGATGCCGATATCATGTAACATGGCTGCCTCCTCCAGAAACTGCACGTCCACAGGCAGTTCCCGATGTGTACGTGCAATCAGCAGACAGCGATCAGCCACCTGCCGTGAATGTTGTAGTAATACCCTGCGGAGCTCTTCATCATCCGCAGGGTAATACTTATCGATAATGGCTTGATAATCCATAACCATTAACCGCTAACCGTTAATCATTAACTTTCTCTCTCAATCCATCCGAGGTTGTCGCCACGGCGCACCTTGGCACCCTGCTTGGCAGCGACTTCAACGAGTTTGCCGCCGAGGCAGGCGGGAATGGGAACAATCTCGCCCCAAGGAGCCTGAATATAGCAGAAGGTATCGCCTTCCTTGTACTTCTGACCAATGAACGGTTCGAGGCACGGTTCGCAGGCACCCTCGCCAGAGAATTCGTAATAGACCTGTCCGGCAACGGAAGCGGTGATGGGATCGGCCTTGGCATGCTTGAAGGCGGCAATCTCGGCAGGGCTCAGCTTAGAACCGAGCTTAGCATCCTTCGCCTTCTGGATGTCAGCCAATAGCTGTTTTTTGGCCTGACCACTACGGAACGGACGATACTGCTCTGGGTGCATAGCGAGCTCGAAGAGTTCTTCGTTGTCCTGACCGTAGTCCCAGCCGTTCTCGTCCATTTCCTTCTTGAAGCCCTCGAGGGCATTTGGAATAAGGGTGTGAGGATCGGCAGTGGTAAATTCGCGCTTCTGTTTCTTGGCCAGCTCGATGAATTCGGGATCGATGGTGCCAGGCACCTTGCCGCTCTTGCCGAGAATCATACCCCAAATAGCATCGTCCATCATGACGTAGCGGCCCTTGCCCTGTTCGATGGTGAGCAGGTTCATCAGCGCAATGTTCTTCGTGTACTGTGAGAACGGCGTAACCAGTGGGGGATAACCCACCTTCGGCCATACATACTCTACCTCGTTGAACAGCTTCACCAGCATGTCGTCCATCGAGAGTGTCGGCTCGCCCTTCTTCTCGCGCAGCTTATTGATCATCGTCTGGATAGGACCGAGGTCAGCCATCATCGAACCCATCATGCCACCAGGCAGACCGCTGCCGAGCAACAAGCTCGACATATGTTTGTTGGCGGGATTGATGAAGTAGCCGAGCCAGTCGTCCACAAACTCCTGAGTCAGCGAACGTGCCTGCATGTAGGCGTTCATATTGATATCTGCCACCTCGAAACCTTCGTTCTTCAGCATCGATTGGACGGAGATGATATCGGGATGTACCTTACCCCAGCTCAATGGTTCAATGGCCGTATCGATGATGTCGGCACCATTGTTACAAACCTCGAGGATAGAAGCCATCGACAGTCCGTTTGGTCTTGATGGCTTTCGTCAGGGCACCAAGCAGAGCGGGCTGACCAATACCGGCCATATCCTTCAAACAGATTTCCTCGGCACCAGCGGCAATCACCTCGTCGGCAATGTTTGAGTAATACTCAACGGTATGCACAGGACTGGTAGTGATACACAGCGTAGCCTGTGGAATCATGCCAGCAGCCTTGGCCCACTTGATAGAAGGGATGATATTACGGGTGTCGTTCAGACCACAGAAGATACGGGGGATGTCCACACCCTGGGCCTTCTTGACCTTATACATCAGTTCGCGAACATCGTCGGGAACGGGATACATACGCAGGGCGTTCAGACCACGATCCAACATGTGCGTCTGGATGCCCACCTCGTTGAAGGGCTTACAGAAGGCACGTACGGCCAAGTTGGGGTTCTCGCCTGCCATGAGGTTCACCTGTTCGAAAGCGCCACCATTCGTTTCCACACGGGCAAAGCAACCCATATCGATAATCACTGGGGCAATACGCTCCAACTGGTCCTTACGAGGCTGGAATTTACCTGACGACTGCCACATGTCGCGGTACACGAGACTAAACTTAATCTTTTTCTTCATAATGTGATAAAAGGCTTAATTATTCGTATTGTGGCACAAAATTACGAATAAAAGCGCAAAGTGCAAAATAATTTTCGATTTATTTGCACTTTGCCTCTAAAAATACCTCTGACTTCTGCCTTCTTACTTCTCGAAGTGCTGATAGTCCTTCAGCGAACGCCAGTCACCGCCCCAACGGAAACCATATCGGGTAAATAGCCTATAACACAGGTCGCTACGGCTAATTTTATAGCGGAACAGCTTTTTCCTGTCCACATAAGGCTTGCCAGTTTCGGGTTGGATAAGCAGTGTACCGTCCTTCTGCCGACGCACACAGGGGTTGTACAGCGGATTGATGTCAATGGCCATTCCCCGTGCGTGTTTCGATAGTTTGGTGCTACCTTCCACCACACGGTAACAGTAACACGACGTGTTGTTGGCCCGCATCGAACGTTCGTCGTCGTCACCATATTCCGAGATGGGACGGATGCGTTCAATGGGATATTTCTCTTTGTAGAGCTGTTCGAAGATGGCACGCAGGTCGTCGGCAATGATATGGTTGCAGATGACAACCCCTTCCTGCGTACGGCCTTGGAAATCAATGTGTTTCACCGTCAGCGTATCGAGTCGCACGCCGGCAGGCTGTGCCGTAGCCTCCACTGCCACAAACAACAGAAATAATATCTTTGAAAATTTCATGTTCACTTATATTAAATACTAAGAATGTCAAGAGGTTGTTCTACGAATGTCGTGGCACCGTGCGCCAACAGGAAATCACGGTCGCGGAAGCCCCATAGCACACTGATGCACGGCAGACCACTGTTCCGAGCCGTTGCAAGGTCTACATCACTGTCTCCGACATAGACAGCACTCCCCTCCCCTAACTGTTTCATTGCGGCAAACACCGTATCCGGTGCGGGCTTCTTACGGATGCCCGCAGCCTCATCTTCACCGATAGCCACCTCAATCTCAGGGAAAAAGTGGTGCACCAATTCCTGTGTCGCAGCCATCATCTTGTTGCTAACCACCGCCATCCGGCATCCACGCTTTTTTAGTTCATGGATCAGCTCCGGAATGCCGTCATACGGCCTTGTGGTATCCAGTGAGTGTTCCATATAATATTCGCGGAACGTGGCAAAAGCCGCCTCGAATGCTGGATTCGCTGCTCCCTCGGGTATAGCACGCTCCATCAGTCGCCGCACACCATTGCCCACAAACCTTCGCACATCATCTATCGAGTGTTCCGGCATGTGGTGCTGGCGTAGGGCATAGTTGACACTCGCTGCCAAATCCTGCAACGTATCCAGCAGCGTCCCGTCAAGGTCGAATATGTAAATTTCGTAAGCCAATAAATAATAACCGATAACCATTAACCTTTATCCATTTCCCGGTTCAGCAGTCGTTCTTCGGCCATTTTTTCGTACTTCGTGCCCGGCTGACCATAGTTGGCATAAGGCCAAATGCTGATGCCGCCACGGGGAGTAAATAGTCCTACAACCTCAATATATTTCGGTTGCATGAGCTTCACCAAGTCCTTCATAATGATGTTCACGCAGTCCTCGTGGAAGTCACCGTGGTTGCGAAAAGAGAAGAGGTAAAGTTTCAGACTCTTCGACTCCACCATGCGTTCACCGGGAATGTACGCAATCTTGATTTCTGCAAAGTCCGGCTGACCGGTAATCGGACACAGCGACGTAAATTCCGGACAGTTGAACTGCACCCAGTAGTCATTGTCCTTATGCTTGTTCTCAAACGTCTCCAGCACTTCCGGCGCGTACGTCATCTTGTATTCTGTCTTGCGGCCCAACTGCTGCAGGCCTTCGTTTTCTCTGTTCATATTTTTAAAATACTAAATATGTTATAATTGATGTCCTCATCGTACACATCCTCTTGGTCGCGCTTCTTCGTGTATTCCACCACACGGATGGTCACCGGCAGCACCAAAATTTCGTATAACGTCTTCAGCGTCACCTGCGAGATCATCAGCGACGGCATCTCTTCCCAGGGTATCACGCCACCCAGTGCCAACGGAAAGAAGATGACGGAGTCCGTCAACTCACCGAATACCGTACTCAGTATGGCACGTGCCGAGAAATTCGCCCTATAAGCCCCGCTGTCCTTAGCCGAAATCTTCATCTTCGACATCACGTAGGCATTGATGAACGAGCCGGCGATAAAGGCGATAAACGATGCCAGGGCGATACGTGGAGCCAGTCCGAAGATGACATGGAATCCTTCATCCCCATGCCAATACGGTGCTCCGGGAATCCAATCCGCTATGGCGCCCATGATGACAAAGAAGAAGTTCATAGCGAAACCCATCCATATCAGCATTCGAGTACGTGCATAGCCCCACACCTCGCACACCACGTCGTTGATGATGTACGATACGGGGAACACGATGATTCCTGCCGTCAGGTTCACTGGTCCGAATGACAATTGCTTTGTTTCCAATACGTTTGCCGTTATCAGGCAGACGCAGAACAGTGTGCCGAAAAGCATAAAAAGCACGCTGACTTTTGATTTTTCTTGTTCCATATTTGTTCTTGTTTTGTTAAAGGGGGTCAGCCTCTCACGGCCTCGGCAAGTACCCCTGTTATGATGACTGTAAAGATATCAGACTCATTTGGCGGGCTTTTTCGAGAAGAAGAGCCATCAGAGGCTCACGCTCGTTTTCAACACGGTTGTCGAGGACTGCATCCTTGAGGTATTGCTTGAGGACGCCCACCTCGCGAGAAGGTTTGAGATGGAAGAGTTCCATGATCTCGTTGCCGTCGATGACAGGCTGAAGAAGGCGTTTGTAGTCCTTGACCTGCAAATCGGCAAGTTTTTCGCGAACCATACGGAAATTCTCGAGGAACATCCGCTTTTTCACCTCGTTCTTCGATGTAATATCCGCTTCGCAGAGCAGCATAAGGTCGTCGATATAGTCACCAGCATCGTTTAACAGACGACGCACGGCAGAGTCGGTAACTTCGCTGTCGGCAATGACCTGCGGTCGCATGTGGAGGTCAACAAGCAGCTGGACGTACTTCATCTCGGTTCCCATGGGGAGTTTGAGGCGCCGGAAGATCTGCGGCACCATCCGAGCACCGATGGTATTGTGGTTGTGAAAGGTCCAGCCAATGCCAGGTTCCCAGCGTTTGGACTTGGTTTTTCCCACATCATGTAGCAAGGCCGCCCACCGGAGCCACAAAGAATTATCGACCACAGATTGCACGGATTCAACGGATTTTTGCTGTGCAGCGACATTTTCGAGGACTTCGAGGGTATGATAGAAATTGTTTTTATGAGCACGGTTGTCACGCTTTTCAACGATGTCAAGGGCTGCGAGTTCGGGCAGGATAATCTGAAGCAGCCCTGAGCGCTGGAGCAGTTCGAAACCAATGCTCGGATGGGGGGCCATCATGATTTTGTTCAATTCCACCTCGATACGTTCGGCACTGACAATCTTGATACGCGCAGCCATCCGTTGCAGGGCCTCGAAAGTCTCGTCCTCAATCTGGAAGTTCAGTTGGGTGGCAAAACGAATACAACGCATCATGCGCAACGGGTCGTCGGAGAATGTCACCTCAGGGTCGAGCGGCGTGGCAATAATGCCGTCTTCAAGGTCAGCAATGCCGTTGAAAGGGTCTACGAGTTGCCCGAAGCGGCTGTGGTTCAAGCAGATAGCCATCGCATTGATGGTAAAGTCACGGCGATTCTGGTCGTCCTCCAGCGTGCCGTCCTCAACAATGGGTTTGCGCGAGTCGTGGCTATAGCTTTCCTTTCGTGCTCCCACGAACTCTATTTCGAGGCTCTTGGCTCTTGGCTCTTGGCTATTAGCTAACTGCCAATTGCCAACTGCCACCTTCACCTGGGCAGTGCCGAAATTGCGGAATACCGAGAGGTGGGCACGACGGCCAAGACGTTGTTTCAAGGCCTCAGCAACGCGAATGCCCGAACCCACGACGACGACATCGATATCGTCAGACGGCCGTTCGAGGAATATATCACGTACGTAACCTCCGACGACGTAACACTCCACCCCCAACTCGTCGGCAACATTGCCGATGAGATGGAAGATATCTTTGTCCAATATCTTTGCCAGTGCTGCGTCCGAATATAGTTTCATCTTGCGTAAAATCAATGAATGCGGCTGCAAAAGTACAAAAAATTTAGGGTTTAGAGAGATAATTTAGATTTTTTTATTATCTTTGCACCCAAATAAAATAATATTAAGGTATTAGACAATGAAAATACGAGCTATTCTGGCCATGATTGTCTGCGGAATGTGCAGTTTTGCTGCTGCAAATTCTTTTACGACAACGGAACCTCTGAAACTGGAAGTTCCGGAGATGAAGGCAGAGTTGGTGAATGCAACGCCACACTATGACTATTGGTCAGAGAACACTCCGTCAACTGATGTGTTGACACTGGACATGAAGATGCCCGAGACTTCACCGAAGATGGACTTCGATTTCTTCAAGTCGAAGACCAATCCCGGTGTGAAGCCTTACAAATTCATGGATGACATGACATTCGTAGGTGTTCCCTTGTTTGTAGCCGGTATGCTTATTAAGGGCGACAAGGCTATGTTCCGTGTAAACAATAAGGACGGCAAGAAGAATACGCAGCTGTTGACGGACTTCAAGACGGGTATTGACGACTATACGCAGTTTTTCGGTCCGGCCTTGACAGTTGGTCTGAAGCTGGGCGGCTATGAAGGTCGTAGCGACTGGCCCCGATTGCTGGCTAGCGCAGCGATGTCTTACGGATTGATGGCCATCCTCGTGAACGGCATCAAATATACCGCCAAGGAGATGCGTCCAGACGGTTCTTCTGCCAACGCATGGCCCTCAGGACATACGGCAACATCGTTCGTCGGTGCCACATTGTTGCACAAGGAGTACGGTCTGACGCGCTCGCCGTGGTTCTCGGTAGCCGGCTATGGCGTGGCTACTGCTACGGGGGTGATGCGTGTGCTGAACAACCGCCACTGGGTTTCCGACGTCATGTCGGGTGCCGGTATCGGTATCCTGTCTACCGAGCTGGGCTACGCTTTCAGCGACCTGCTGTTCAAGGGCAAGGGTCTGTTGCGCAACGACATGGAGATGGATTTCGAGAATCCTTCGTTCTTCGGCATCTCGATGGGTATGGGTCTTGGCGGCAAGGATATCGGCTTTAGCCTTAACGACCTGCAGGACCGCGAGAAATATGGAATCATGGAAATAGACAATGTGGACTCCGAGGAAGACTACATACAGTTCCGTGCTGCTACTGTGGTTGACGCCGAGGGAGCTTATTTCCTTAATAAATATATTGGTATCGGCGGCCGTTTACGTGTTCGTGCCATGTCGGCAAAAAGTTTCGGACAATATAACTATATCTCCACAGACTCCCCCACTGAGTATTGGTCCACAATAGTAGCTCCAGTATATGGTGAAGCCCGGCAGACTTTCCCCCAAGCATCTCTCAGCGAAGGTGGCCTGCCCGTCACCAACATGACCGGTACGGTGAAGAGTGACCATCTGGCAGAATTTACCGCCAGCTGCGGTCTCTACTTCAACATCCCCTTGAGCAAGCACTTTGCCCTCGGCACCAAGTTGCTCATCGGACGTTCATTCACGCAGGAACTCGACATTGACGGTCATGCAGAGGGTAACGTCAAGGATATTCCATACGAAATGTGGATTTCTAATGGTAAGATACACGAGGATGAACTCGGCCGTTGGTTCGCTCTGGAGGATCCCAAGTCTACTGGCGAAACATACAACGTCGATTGGGACTACCTGACACTGGGTGCCGAGAGTTCTACGTCGTGGGGTACGGGCATTTCGCTGACCTATAAATATAAGTCGAACTTCTCGTGGCGTCTGTTCGTTGACTACGATTATACGGAGAAAACCTTCACGCTGACCGCCGACCCGTTCAACTTTATGAAGCACGCAGTGACGCCAACGACTTACGATCTGCTGAGCACCAGCATCGTATCACCCTATGGCATGTTGCTCGACCCAGTCGTTTACAAGAAGGACAAAAAAATGAACTATGTTACCATCGGACTGTCGTTCATGGTGAACCTGTAAGAGGTGAGAAGTAAGAGGTAAGAGGTAAGAAGTAAGAAATGGAAAGTAATTTTGAAATAACCAACCGCCAGTTTGAGCAGATCATCGGTGAATGCCGCACACTGTTCGAAAAGAAGCTACACGACTACGGGGCTTCGTGGCGTATATTACGACCATCGTCGCTGACTGACCAGCTGTTTATCAAGGCCAAGCGCATCCGTTCGCTGGAAATCAAGAAGGAGTCACTGGTGGGAGAAGGTATCCGACCGGAGTTCATTGCACTCATCAACTACGGCATCGTAGGACTTATCCAGATATACAACGGATTCAGCGACACGGTGGACATCAGTGTCGAGGAGGCCATGAAACTGTACGACAAGTATGCCAACGAGGCGCTGGAACTGATGAAGCGCAAGAACCACGACTATGACGAGGCGTGGCGAGGCATGCGGGTAAGCAGCTATACCGACTTCATCCTGACGAAGATCGAGCGCATCAAGGAGATTGAAAACCTCGGCGGCGAGACGCTGGTCAGCGAAGGCATCGACGCCAACTATATGGATATCATCAACTACGCCGTGTTTGGCGCGATAAAGTTGAAAGAAGAGCATTGAGAAAGACGATAGTCAACATAGCCCGGTTTGCATTGGCCACCGTACTGATCCTGTCAGGATTCGTCAAGGCCGTTGACCCGCTGGGCACACAATATAAGATTGCCGACTACCTGACGGCGATGGAGTTGGGCAGAACACTGCCCGACTTTATGACGCTGGGAGCCTCCGTGCTGTTGTCGGCCCTTGAATTTGTGTTGGGCATCTGCCTGATGTTCGCCATCCAACGCCGACTGGTGTCGCGACTGGTGTTGCTGGTGATGCTCGTGATGACTCCGCTGACGCTGTGGCTGGCAGTGGCCGACCCCGTAAGCGACTGCGGATGTTTCGGTGACGCGCTGGTTTTGACCAACTGGCAGACGTTCTGGAAAAATGTTGTGCTGCTGGCATGTGCAGTCCTCGTGGCGTGGCGGCCGTTGGATATGATGCGCTTCGTGTCGAAGAGTAACCAGTGGATTGTCATCAACTATACGGCGATATTCATACTGGCCGTGTCGGGATGGTCGCTGTACGACCTGCCCTACTTCGATTTCCGACCCTACCACGTAGGAACGAACCTGCGCGAGAGCTGGCAGAAGATGATGGACGGAGAGGACTCGCCATACGTCGACTTCTTCGTGGAACGAATCGCTGAGGGCGACGATATCACGGAACCGATGCTATTGAACAAAGGCTATACATTCCTGATGGCGGCACCGCATTTGGAACAGGCCGACGACAGTCAGCTGGACCGCATCAACCAGCTGTATGAATATGCTGCCGGACACGGCTACCCGTTCTACTGTCTGACGGCCAGCGGACCAGAGGCCATCAATATGTGGCACGAGACGACGGGAGCGGAATATCCGTACTGCCAGACCGACGAGACGACACTGAAGACTATGATTCGCAGCAATCCCGGCGTGCTGTTGCTGAAGGATGGCGTCATTATCCGTAAGTGGAGCCACAACCGTCTGCCGGACGAACAGGCACTGGACGGACGTCTGGAACATACGGCACTGGGGCAGATGCCCGGCAATTCGGTCCCCGGCAAGATTCTGGTCATTCTGCTGTGGTATGTGCTGCCGCTCGTGCTGCTGGTCATTGCCGACAGGCTTTGGACTTGGACACAATGGATTAAGAAGAAAAAAGTATCAAACAAAGATATCAATCAACAATTTAAAAGTAACACAACAATGAGAAAGAAAATCGTAGCAGGCAACTGGAAAATGAACCTGAACCTGCAGGAGGGCATTGCCCTGGCAAAGGAACTGAACGACGCACTGAAGGCTGACAAGCCCAACTGTGACGTAATTATCTGCACACCGTTTATCCACTTGGCATCAGTAGCTAACGTACTGGATGCTCAGCTGGTAGGTCTGGGTGCCGAGAACTGCGCCAACAAGGAGAAGGGTGCCTTCACCGGTGAGGTGAGCGCCGAGATGGTGAAGAGCACTGGTGCTCAGTATGTCATTCTGGGTCACTCTGAGCGTCGCGAGTACTACAAAGAGACTCCCGAGATCCTGAAGGAGAAGGTGCTGCTGGCACTGAAGAATGGTCTGAAGGTTATCTTCTGCATCGGTGAGACACTGGCAGAGCGCGAGGCTAACAAGCAGAACGAGGTTGTAAAGGCCGAGCTCGAGGGTAGCGTATTCAACCTCAGCGAAGAGGAGTTCAAGAATATCGTCATTGCATACGAGCCCATCTGGGCCATCGGTACTGGTAAGACAGCTACCGCTGAGCAGGCTGAGGAGATTCACGCCTACATCCGCTCTATCGTTGCTGAGAAATATGGTCAGGCTGTTGCCGACAACACCAGCATTCTCTATGGTGGTTCGTGCAAGGCCTCTAACGCCCCTGAACTGTTTGCCAAGGCTGACATCGACGGTGGTCTCATCGGCGGTGCTTCGCTGAAGTGCGCAGACTTCAAGGGCATCATCGATGCTTGGAAGAAGTAATAATGAGACGTCTCATCCTATTTTTCACGCTGTGTGCTGGCATTGTCGTCAATGCCAGTGCACAGACGTTTACGCAACGTGTCCAGCAAAAGAAGGCCGGACAGGGTACGGTGACCATTGAGGAGAGTGCGGAGATAGACCAGTTGGTGAACAGTGCCGTGCTCGGTGCTACGACCACTACCACAAAACCTACCAACCCCACCTCCCCGACGAAACCTACCAACCCTACCTCCTCTACGACGACAACGAAACCTACCACCACCACTGACAACGGCACCACCGCCGAAGAGGCACCCGTGGAGATTACCAAGAAAATCAGGACTGGCGGAACGAAGGTTACCGGTTATCGCGTACAGGCCTTTGCCGGCGGCAACTCACGCAAAGACCGCATACAGGCAGAAAGCGTGGCCAGCAGAATCAAGGGCAGTTACCCCGAAGTACCTGTCTATACTCACTTCATCTCCCCACGATGGATATGCCGTGTGGGCAACTACCGCACCTACGAGGAAGCACACCAAATGCTGCTCAGTCTGCGGAACATGGGCTTTAAGGAGGCTATCATCGTCAAAGGCAAAATAACAGTTTACGACTAAATGGCAGAAGAATACGAATATCGCGCAGGACTGGATGAGTTGGCAGCACAATACCACCGCATCCTGGAATTGTTGGGCGAGAATCCTGACCGTGAGGGGCTGCAAAAGACCCCGATGCGCGTGGCCAAGGCCATGCAGTTCCTGACGCAAGGCTACGAGCAGGATGCCCACGAGATACTGCGTCAGGCATTATTCCGCGAAGATTACTCGCAGATGGTTATTGTCAAGGACATTGACTTTTTCTCACTCTGCGAACACCATATGCTGCCGTTCTACGGCAAGGCACACGTTGCCTATATTCCTAACGGCTATATCACGGGACTGTCGAAGATTGCCCGTGTGGTGGACATCTATGCCCACCGGCTGCAGGTCCAGGAACGAATGACGCTGCAAATCAAGCAGTGCATTCAGGAGACGTTGCACCCACTGGGTGTCATGGTAGTCATTGAAGCCCGCCATATGTGTATGCAGATGCGCGGTGTGGAAAAGCAGAACAGCATCACTACCACCAGTGAGTTCAGCGGCGCCTTCAACCAAGCCAAGACCCGTCAGGAATTCATGAATCTATTGCATAATCAATAGTCACTAACCCCTAAACCCTAAACAACTAAAAAAAATAAACATGGAACAGTTTAACCCTAACACCTACAAGAAACAGAACACTGCCCAGCAATTTACCGGCAGTTGTCTCGGAAAGATTATCATTTGTGCCGTCATCTGTATCGTCCTGCTGATTGTCGCAGCCATCTCACGTCCTTCTGACAGCTATATGCGTTGGCAGATGGAAGACAACATCACGGAATGTATTGCTTCCAGCGACAGCATTGAAAGCGACATCATCGACGATTACGTAGGCAACATCGGACGTATCTTTACTCATGCCGACAGTACGGAGGTGAATCCCGAGCTGTGGGAGACCTACAAGAAGTTAAACAAGTTGGAGATTTATCCGCACACATTCTTCAAGACGGCACGTATCATCAACAACATCCATCCTGAAGGTGTTCGCGTGGGTATCGGTATCTTCGGCATTGTCATCCCGACTGTCAAGTACTCCGACCTTCTGATGAATACCGGTGCCGTACGCGGTGATTACAACCAGCGACTCATCAAGGACGCCACAGTACCTGACATGTACACAGGAGATAATCCGAATATCCAGCCTTATCACTACAAAGGCAATCCGGACGACTAAGAAATAAAAGGCTCCCAACGTGGGAGCCTTTTATTTTAACCAAGTAGTTACGTTTACCGTACCACTT
Organism: uncultured Prevotellaceae bacterium; assembly: GCA_900318885.1. Lineage (GTDB taxonomy): Bacteria > Bacteroidota > Bacteroidia > Bacteroidales > Bacteroidaceae > Prevotella. The sequence goes on from ONMN01000003.1 coordinate 47,185, forward strand.
CCGTGAATTCGGGCTTCGCATCAGCTGCTTTACCAACGGTAACGTAGATGATGGAAGTAGACTCTTCGCCGTTCATGCCGCGGCCCTTGACAGTGAACTTATAGTCCGTGCTGTCGCTGGTCGTGCGCTTGCCGAAGGTCTGGGGAGTACCCAATGGAAATTGGTAGCTGGAGCATGCTGCGTCGAAGATGGCACGCTCTGCATCAGTTACAGACTGCTGGGCTGAATAGTCCGGCAGCTTTTCTACTGTACCCTGCTTATAGCCGTTCTCTTTCAGGAAACGGTCGAGTTCCTTGGGGGCAGCAGCCACACGGGCTGTACGGACGCCATAGCCTGCGGCGATATTGGCCTTAGGCAGTGCCTTCTTCAAATCGGCCGACGAGGTGTTCAGTCCACCACTACCGAAGGTGCAGAACGGCACCACGGTCTTGCCGGCAAAGTCCTGTTCCTTCACAAGCGTAGCAATCGGCATGGCGTAGGTACCAAACCAAATGGGATAGCCGAGGAAGATAACATCATAGTCGGCAATACGTTTCTTCAGCGGTTTCAGAGCAGGAGTCTCACCACTCTCACGTTCACGTCCGGAACGCTGGATGGTCTCCTGGAAGTTACCGGAATAAGGCACTACGGCCTCGATTCCCTCAATGTCGGCACCCGTCTGCGTCTTTATCTCTTCAGCAACGGTCTTCGTCGTTCCCGTTTCTGAATAATATAGCACCAGCACCTTCTGTGCGTAGGCTGTCGAAATAGTAGCCATAGCTGCAAGTGATAATAATAGCTTTTTCATAATTACTCCAAAAGTATTTTACAATACTCCAAAAGTATTTCGCGTTACTCCGATACTTTTAGAAAAAGGTCTCGGACAATTTTCAATCGTCCCAGGACCTTTTCCTAAAGTTCTCGCTTTATTGCGAGACTTTAGAAAAAGGTCTCGGACTCTTCAGTCCGATTTCTTTTTGACAAAAGGTCTCGGACTCTCTCGAGCCCGAGACTTTCACATGTAAAGTTCAATATAAGCGTGTGAGCGAACTCACTCTCACTTATCTTACTTATTCATGAACTTGAGCTAAAGCTCGAGTCCGCTCACGCTCGGAAGTGTGAGCGAGCTCTCACTTCACTCACTTATTCACGAACTTCTTGCCGTCCTTAACAAGGATACCCTTGTAGTTCTTGTTGACCTTCTGGCCAGCGAGGTTGTAGATAGCAGAAGAAGTCTTGCCAGTATTGATAATTACGTTCTCGATACCAGTGTAAGGAGCAGTTGTAGCTTCCTCCTTCATGTAGAAGTTGCTAGCACCGCTAATCAGGTTCTCATAAGTCTGACCCTCTTCCAGAGATGCATCCTTGATGTACCACTGAACATTCTTAATCGAGTAATCGCAAGCAGCCTTAATTTCAGCCATATTGAATACGATTGATCTCATGCCGTTGTCACCACTAGGAACTTTGAACTCAGTCTCGAAGTCCTGCCATTCCTCAGTAAAGTCTACATCACCAATAGCCTGCCAGTTGAGATAAGTGCAAGGTTTGCCATCATCACCAACCTTATGTACCTGTGTAGTAGTATGAGCAGCAATTGAACCCTTATACTGGAATTTGAGGACAGTTACTTCGTCGGTCTTAAGATCGCGGTCAGCAGCAATCCAGAACTGGCTGTCCCAAGGCTGTCCATTACCGATTTCACCACCTGGCTCTCTTGAGTTACCATCACCATCAGCAGTAAGGAAGTCACGCTCTACAGCATGGAGAACGAGTTCATCTGTATAGGTGAAGACATCAACGGGATCGGGCAGCTCATAAGCTGTACCTTCGAGCATCTCAAATGCCATAGTTGAATATTCAGTGTCGAGGTAAACCTTCCAGACACCAAGACCCGGGAGGTCAATCTTTGCATTGGTAGATGCAGCAAATTCAATCCAATCGTCAGGAGTAGTCGTCTTAGGATTACTTGTAGGCTTCAGTGTAGCACCCTTGAAGGCCTGATCATCACCACGCTTAGTAGAAATCATCACCTGATCCACATAAGTATTGGCGTCACCCGAAGTACCAAATGTAGCAATCAAGCACTCATTACCATCAAAGTCTATGCCATCTTCGAACTGGATAGCGTTGTCCAAATCATCGTATGAAGTGGTGGTGGTGGCATTAATACCAGAGAGGAAGTAACCTTCGTCAAGCTGCAGATACTCCCAAGAGAGGTCGTCGAAGTAGAAATTAACAGCGTCCTTAACTTTAGCATTCAGGTTGAATGCGATTGACCAACCACTTGCCATATCATCAGCAATGCTCATTGTACCGTCAAAGGTCTGCCAGTCGTTTTTGAAAGTGATATCACCAATAGCGTGCCAAATGAGGTAGTCAGAAGGATTCTGCTTGTGAACCTGAGTATTGGTTGTAACATCATTAGCATAATCACACATGTAGCGGAACTTAATCTTCAGTGTTGTACCAGAAGGCCAAGAATGCTGTGACTGGATCCAGAACTGGTTGTCCCATGCAGAAGCATCACCCTCTGTGGTAGCGGGCTGACCATGACAAACAAATACGTGGTTGTTTGGATCCTTCGGGTCAACTTCGATGTCAGAAACGAATGGATCCCAACCATCCTTTTCATTCATGTTGCGACCCTTCTCCTTTGACCAAGCACAGATAGTGAAGTTCTGCTCCTGATCGTCGAACTTGATAGCCTTCTGCTCCTCAGTCCATTCGGTCTCGGCATTACCGTTTACGATGTCCTGAAGCCAAATCTTTGGTCTCTGACCTTCTTTTTGCCACTCATAAACTTCAAGGCTCAACCATTCGATGGTTTCAGTGCTACCACCAGGCTGTGCAACGAGGTTACAAGAAGTACCATTGATGCCACTGTACTCCCATGTTACCTCCTGGAAGCCAGCGCTGCCGTCAGGGATAGCAACTGAAGTGCCGACCTGCTGGCCATCACCCCAACCCCAACCCATGTTGACGTTGATGCTGACAGCTGCTGAAGCCTTCACACGAGCAACGACTTTATACTTACCATCAAGCAGAGTTGGAATACCATCAGCAATAAAGTACTGGTGCCAACCACCACCTTCAGTCCATCTGTAGTACTCAACACCACCATCTGTCTTAACGATGACATCGCTGGTTTCTTCAGAATCATCCTTCTTCTCAGCATACTTGTAGTTTGCGCCAAAGTCGGTCATCCAACCACTGTCAAACTCAGGTACATAACCCATCACGTAGAAGGGGAACCCATGATAAGTGGAGTAGTCAATTTTGTAAACTGGCTCATCACTCCACTTTGCACTTGCTCCCAAGACCATTGCCATGAGAGCAACAAGAGTAAATAGTCTCTTCATAATAGAAAAAAATTAGTTAATAAATAAATTGAATTAAAAAAATAATAATTATTGATATACTTTAGAGAGATGACTGCCAGGAAAATCAGACGAATCCTTTTGTTCACTGGCAATCATCTGAGATCTCATTTATTGTAGTCCACCAAGTGCCTTGCAGAAAGCCTCGTAAGTGGCATTGCGTATATAGTCGCCGTTAGCAGCCTTAGACCAGAGGCCTACAGGATCGGACGACGTATCAAAGAAGTTACCCTTGCAGAGGCCAGCCTGCTGCGCAGCAGGAATCAGGGTCATGTAGGCATTGATGACACGGGCGTGGTAGTTGGCCAGAGCCTGACGCTGATCTTTCGTAATCTTATCTGCTGCTACAGGAGCACCGTCAGCATCCTGGTACTTGATGTCGAAGTTAGAGAAACGAATCAACTTTCCGGTTGCAGCAAGTTTTCCGAAGAAGGTCTTCAACGCAGCCTCATTAGCAGCCTGCGTAGTAGCATCCTCGCTGTAGGTAAGATTCAGTTCACCATTGATACCGTCAATCTTGGCACCATTTGACTCCCATACATTGATCCAGTACTTGAGACTCGACAGTCTCTGCTGCTTCTCCAGGCCTGTCTCACTGATAAAGAACTTCAACTCTTCCGGGTTACCACCATGACTTTCGAATGCGGCCTTTGCCACCTTCGAGACAGTAGCGGCATAGAGCTCACTGCCACTCTTGGTACCTTCCTCCAGATAGTCCTGCCAGAAGATCTTGTCAGTAGAGTGCTTCAGGTCGAGCACATTCTCACCCTCGTAAGTAACACCCTCGAGTTCCGTTGTGCCAAGCGCCTTGTCAACAAGGTCGAACGACTTGATACGTCCGGCATTGGCCTCCATCAGACCATCGCACCACTTTCTGAGTGCATACTGAATGGTGTCATTCTTCTCCTGCTTGGTCTGCTCACGGTGGTTGTCCGGCGTGTGCTCAACATGCACATTACGGATATAGAGGATGGCGTTCACGTTACCTTCAATCATCAAGTAACCCTGTGTGGCAGCCTTTGAGGGAGACCACTCCACCTTGACAGTCTGCCAGGCGCCAGGTCTGATGGTGAACTTCTTAGCAATAAGATCACCATTCTTATCCTTACCGGTATTCACCAGACTGTCAGCAAAGGTACATTGAATGTTCTCATCCTGAGTCATTTCGGCCTTCTTTTCATCTTTGTATCCCCTCACGGTGAAGGTGATGGTATAATAGCCCAGAGGATCAACGGGGAAGCCTTCAACGATATAGACCTTTGATCTCTTCGGAATCTTAAGGACATTACCTTTGTCATCGAAATTCTTCTCGATGGCAGGTTTACCTCTCAGTGCCGTACCCGTAAACTGATCTACTGTAGAGTAGTCAAGATCCAAGTCATTAATGGGGAGCACCTGAATTTCAATAGGAGCTGTCAGCGCGCCAAACCAGTCATCAGACTGTTGCTCGTTGGCAACGATAGGACTACCATACACCTTATAGCCAATCGTTTCCGAATGACCAAGGGCTTCTTTCAAAGCCATGAAGTTCATATAGCCCTTCTTGCTGACGTACTTGTCCGGCATAAAGGAATAGCCAAAAGCGACACCATCAAAGTTGGTCACTGCCACAGCGTGCTCCAAACCCTGCTTGTTATAGGTTGTCAAGGCCATGGATGTCTCCATTGACATATTCGGATTATCCGTTCTATTGATATAGTCCTTGACAGGATCCAGATTAGCATACTCATTTGTGTAGCTGGGATCCGGATCAGCTTTAAAGCCACCCAAATCGTTATAGTCAGCACAAGAGACAACCAGTGCTCCTGCTGCCAACATCATAAGACCATTTCTAAAAATCTTAATCATATTCTAATCCTCCTATTATTAATTACCTGAAAGAACAACAGGTTGGTCATTGTACTTGTAATCGAACCACTCTCTCTTGTTCGACTCACGCGTCTGAACAACCATGGTGTCAGTTGTTGCCACCTGAATATTCTTATCTTCGAAGTTGACATTGTAACTCAAACGGAGAATATCACGAGAAACAGGCTTTTCATTCATGCTTCCCCACTGATAGTCCTTATATTCCGACATATCAGTTCCACCTACGATGTATTCACCGGAACCGGTAACTGTTACACCCTCATCTTCAGTAGAGATGGTACACTGATTGCCATTGAAGGTCAGAAGGAGTCTGCAACTAACAGAAGCTCCAGAGGTCTTGAACGATACCGGGAAAATGGCCTGGGTCATGTTCTTGGTTGTGATACCGCAAACCTCGTCATACTGGTTCACAGGGTTCGAGGGATCCATCTTGCTGTAACGCTCGATGTCAGAATTGTACATGCTGAAATCCTTACGAACGACCTTTGTAGGCTCGCCGCCCTTTTCTGTCACCATATCAACACCGCGGCGGATGTACTTACCCTGCCAGGGGTTCATATATCTCACGCAGTAGAGCACATAGTCCTTAGGAAGCACTGTCCAGTCCTTAGCGTTCTGGCGAACAGGGTTAGAGGTATTGGGCGTGCCGGAAAGAATGTCATCAATGCCCGTAGCTTTCGTCATTCTAACAGGAATCACATACGTGGTGTCGTTACAAGTGGTCTTGGGATCCTGGAAGAATCTGTCCGTAAACTGGATTTCCAGATAGCCACGAGGTTCACCATTATATCTGATAACTGCATTCTTCACCTCATCGTAGTTGTAGTAATCGTGAGGTAACGGAGCCACTTTGGCACGCTCGTATCCACCATCATCCAGGAAATAGAGGTTTTCGCAAAGCGACTCGTCAATGATAACATCTATCACTGCGTCACGTCCACTGTAGGCACCACCCATGGTTGACCAGATACGGCACTTGTGAGCATTGTCGAGATCGTTGTCATAGATGTCAGTACCAAGTACAAGTGTACGTATGGGGTTCTGGTAGGCGAAATAAGCCTTCGTACCGCCTTCATAGTCTGGGAAGTCCTTGTCTGCATTATAGCATGCTGCCAAAGTGAGAGAAAGGGCTCCCAAGGCTACACCGTATATATATTTCTTCAGTTTCATCATTGTAAAACTTTAAACTTTCAACTTTAAACTTTAAACTAGCATTTACCATCCCTTGTTCTGTTGCAGTGCACTCCACTGGAGCACTTCACTGTTAGGAATAGGACCATAGTACTGGTAAGACTCGAACTGACGAGGCTCCACATCAAGAATAGTATATTTAAGGGTCTCATCGTCATCCTGGTCAACCTGCACGCCCTTCGCACTGACATTAATGGGCAACAGCCAACGACGGAGATCATAGAAGCGCTTGTTCTCAAAGCAGAGCTCAATACGACGCTCGTTACGAATCAGGTCACGCATCTTAGCACCCGTATTATCGTTTGCGCACTCATCCAGATAGGGGTCACCTTGGTATTCACCATTCTCATCTTTACCGATACCACCACGCTGACGGATCATCTTGATGACATCGTAAGCCGAGAGGCCCAAGCCTGCACCATCCACTTTCGGTCCCCATGCATCGTTGGCGGCCTCAGCGTATGCCAAGAACAGCTCTGTATAACGGATACGTGGGAAGATATGCGGCTGATTTGCCGGTGAAGTTGATTTTGCCGATGGACCGGCATCATCACGAAGCAATTTCTTCATGTAATAGCCAGTAAGCGTGTGCTGGGAACCGGCATTGTTGATATTGTCCTTATTATCAGCCGGTCCGTAGGTACCTGTAATAATCACGGTGCCTTTGAATACGGAACCATCATAAATAATATCCTCATCCAGACGCGGGTCACGGTTGGCGTAAGGGTTCTTAGGATCGTAATTCGATCTCGAATCAGTGATGGGATATCCGTTAGCCATGGGGAATGCATCCACGAGATTCTGTGTGGGATTGATTTTACCACCACCATTCTGTGAGGGAGGGAAGTTGTCACTCTCCTGTTCGGAATTTGCTTTTTCCCACTCAGCACGCCAAAGGATTTCCGGCATGACACTTGTACTGGATGACAGTTGGGTGATGTTACGATACCAGATGTTGCCTTCCGGGTCAAATTCCACGCCCTTCAGTACAGCAGCACAAATTTTGGCAGCTGTTTCAGAGGAGACACCACTTTGGTCACGGTAGGCAGGACTTGCAGCCAGCAGGGCTGTCTGTGCCTTGATAGCCTGAACGACCTTACCGCAAACCAAGTTCTTAGCCATCTTAGCACCAAATACGAGGTTATAGCCTGACAGCTGTGCACCAATTTTCAAATACTTCTCAGGAATCAAGCTCTCGTCGTCAAGATCCTTATACTGAGCGGGGAGCAGGGTATCAGCCTGATCGCAATCTTTGAAAATCTGCTCCACGATTTTTGAGAATTCGGCGCGCGGCTGATTGTAGTTAGAACTACCGTCTTCCGGCTCTGTCAGCAAGGGAACGCCATAGAGTATATTATCGTCAGCATAACCGGCATGAGCCAGCAGCAGATGATAGTAGAAGATAGCGCGGAGACCGAGGGCCTCACCCGTCAGACGGTCAATGAACATCTGCTGCTTGGATTCTGCACTCTTAGCCCAATTCACGTCATTGACATACTTCAGGAAAAGATTGACATACTGGATACCGTCCTTGCACGCATCCCACTGTGTCATCGGATTACTGTCTGATGTCCATGTACCGAGAGCCATCTTCTTATAATTATCACCAGAATTGTTGGTAACAGCATCGTCGGTAGCAACGTCGGTCGTAGTGACCCTTAAATAAGGAAGGCGGGTATATCCATAAATCAGCAGACCATACACATAGTCAGTCTCCTGAACCATCGCCTCCAACTGTCGGGTATTTTCCTTTGCCGGCTCAAACATGTCATCGCAGGAGCTGAACAAAAGAAGACCGATGAGATAGAATAAAATATTTTTTGTCTTCATTGTCTTGTAGTTTTAGAGAGTTACCTTAACACCGAGGTTATAGAAACGAGTCTGCGGGGCATAGCCTACGGCTGTCTCCATGATCTTACGATTCTTAGAAATCGTGAGGAGGTCGTTTCCGTTCAAATAAACTGAGAGTGCCTTCACCCACTTACCTTCGAACATTTCCTTCGGGAAATCGTAGGTCAGCTGAATCTTACGGAGATTGAAGCGGTCTGTGCTATACAACCAGTAGGTAGAAGTTGCACCATTGGCAGGTGTGTTATTAACACTCAGACGGGGATGAGTAGCATTCGGATTTACGAAACCAGTGATAACGCCTGCATCATCATAGGTGTACTGGAAGCGGTCACGTGCGTTCACAGAGTACTTGTTGGAACCCGACATATAGTAATATGCGCCATTAGCCATGGCAGAAGCGCCAAACTGTCCATTACCCAGGACGAAGAGCGTCCAGTTCTTATACTTCAGCGTGAGGTTCAGACCGATGGTCCAGGGTGCACCATATGTTCCCGACTTTCCTAATTCTACCTGGTCTTGGTTATTGATCGTTCCGTCGCCATTGACATCTTCGTACTTCAAGTCACCGGGCATCACAGTACCGCCAAGACCATATTTACCTTCCTTCAAAGTGTAGGTCGTCTTGCCGTTGTCGTCCGTCTTCACATTAAAGTCATCAATGGTATAGACACCCAGACATTTGTAACCCTGAATAACATCAAGAGGAGTTCCTTCGTGCATAAGCTGCTTAGCTGAATTCAGCCAAGGTGACTTTGAATCGGCTACTTCATCATACTTCTTCCATTCGGTCGTAAGATAAGTACCAACAAAACCGAGTTCTGCATGCACCTGACCGAACTGCTTCTGGGCTTTGATGCTGAAGTCGAGACCCTTGCGATTGGCAATATTGTTGTTCAATGCAGGGGAGAACTTACCTTGACCTGTCTTCAAGTGTGACGGATACGAAGTCGGGTTCTGGATAATGTAGCCGTCCATGTCCGTATTGAAATAGGTCAGTTCGGTACTGATCAACTTCTTGAAGAACGAGCCACGCAGTGACACGGAGAATTCCTTGCGATGGATGTAGTCAAGAGAAGGGTTACTACCTACTGTAGAATAAGTAGAATTGTGAGAGTTGGCACCATCAGCCCATGTATAGCCCGTACCGCCATCCGACCATGCTGCATCGTAGATATAGAAGTACTTGCTTCCATAATAGACATCCGCGTCATCATTCAGATTGCTATAGGATGCGCTGAGCAACAAGTCATCCACGAAGGTGTCCTTCATAAAATTCTCCTTGGCAATGTTCCAGCCGAGGGTGAAAGAATACGAGATGGCCCCGCGGTTGCCCTCAGGAAGACGGGCTGAATGTACAGCAGCCAGACCAACCTCGGCAAAGTAGCGACTCATGTAGTCGTAACCGCCCTGGAGACCTAAGTTTGCATTGGCATAACGGTGATATTCACCACTCTTGGTAGTCGTGTACATACTGGCGAGCAGCATACCTGTTACATGGTGCTTTTCCGCAAAAGTATTATCATAGTCGAAATGACCGTTCCATGTGATGGTCTGACGATATGCAGAATTAGACATGGTCATCGTACCAGTCACCACCTCATCCTTCGGCTGTTTGATGTCAACAATGGCATCCCCTGTGTTATAGTTACTCCAAGTGGGGAAGAACAGTGAATACGTATTGTTGTATGCCAGGTCATAATTGGCAGCATAGTCAATAGAGAACAGCGTCTTGAAAGTCAAGCCCTTGAGGAACTTGTTCATGTCATAGTTGATACCGGCATCGAACTGGAACTGACGGCTGACCTTCTGTGTCTCACCACCAAAGTAACAGTCAGCAATGGCATTTTCCCCTTTACCGTCCGTACCACCGCCAGGGAACCAATATCCGTCCAGCAGGTTCAGCGACTTGCCGAGGGTAGCGAGTGCCTTGGTAGCATTGGGATCAACCATGCTCAGAGGAAGCAATGGAGCTGCACCCTGCGGGAAGTTGGGGCGCATACTAGACGCATCGCTCCAGAAATTACCCTTGTTCTTATACTCATTATAATAGGTAGCACTGACATTTGCCCAACCTGTGATGAATTTGTTCACAACGAGGTCAACGTTACCACGTACGCTGAAGCGGTCGGTGTAATTATCCTTGGCTTTACCAAAGTTAATCAAATCCTCGGCACGATAGTAGTTGATGTTCGTGTAGAAGTGAGCACGCTTACCACCACCCTGAATCTCCAACGTTCCTTCTGAACGGTTATACGCCTTGCGGATATACTCGTCAGAATACCAATTTACATTGGGATAGCGGTAGGGATTGACACCTGCAGCATGATTATAGATATCCTGCTGAGAGTACGGCAGCTTTACATTGGCAGCATTACCCTGACCAAGAGCATCGTTATAGGAGGCTTCGTTGAAGAGTGTCATATACTCTGCAGAACCAATATACTCAGGGAATACCTTGGCAAAGTGCCAACCGGTGTTGGCATTGGCCTCAATCTGCAAGCCGTCCACCTTGCCACGCTTGGTGGTAATCAGGATGGCGCCCTTGGCACCCTTGGAGCCATAGAGCACAACAGCCTGTGCGCCCTTCAGGAAGGTAATCTGCTCAATCTCAGAGGGAAGCACGTTGTTGGACGGACGCTTCACACCGTCGATAATCACGAGCGGCATATTGTCGTTGTCATTATTATCCAGACGGTCATTGTCCATACCCCAAAGGTTGTTGCCGTTCCATCCGCCGACAAGGCCATACATGTCCTCCAGACTACTTTGCGTATAGTCCTTCTTCGACAGCTCTTCCATATCGACATAGGAAACACCTCCGAGAAGATGGTCGGGATCTACGTCGCGGAATGCAACATGGACTTTCTTTTTCACCACTGTAGAGTCAGCGTCGTCAGCGGTCTGGGCACCAGCCGTCAGTGGCGATACTGCCATCATGGCCAAAAGAAATATGTTTGTTTTTATATGTTTCATAATCTTCAATTGTCTAATCGTTTCTTTAGTACGCTTTGTACCTTTAGGTCAAAGAATTATCAATTTTCCATTGCTTACCATCCTGGGTTCTGTTTGAAACCATCATACAGATAAACATCCTTCTCCGGGAACGGGAACCAATAGTGCTTTGCCTCCAAGGGACGCTTGATGAGAGTTTCCCTGTGGAAATTAGCTACTTCAGCATCTTTCGGATCGTTCTTCTTGAACCAGGAATCCTTCTGCATACGCTCAAACTCATGAGAGTACTTCTCCGTGTAAGGAGCCTCTGTCAGGAGGAGCCAACGCTGAAGGTCACACCAGCGGAAACCTTCAAATGAAAGTTCTACCGTACGTTCGCGGCGTACCTCGTCAATGAAATGCTCACGGGTATCCAGGAAGTTATCCTGTACACTTTCCATACCTACGCGGTCGCGAAGGGCATTGATGGCGCCAACTGCCGACATGGAGGGGCAATAGGTCGTCGATTGTTTCAATTCCGACATATCCGTAGCAAAACCTGCCATGGCCTCTGCAAACATCAGATAGACATCAGCAAGGCGCATGTATGGCAGATAGCTCTGCAAAGCATAGCCATAATCATACCACTTGTCACCAATATTACACTGGTGAGGAATGAGCTTCTGGATGAAATAGCCCGTGCTACTGCCGTTATCGACAGAACGCATGGCACCACCTGTGTACAGTGAGCAATATTCATGCTCTTTCTGAGCTGCATTCAAACCATCGGTCTTCAGAACATAGTGGAAACCGTCGAATACAATATCATGATAGAAACGCGGGTCACGACCCTTATAGGGATGTGTGGGATCCCACTCAGCCTTTGGATTGATGACATAGTGACCATTCTCTACCAGATAGATGGGCTGGCCATTGGCCATACCGTACTGGTCAATCAGGTTACCTGTGGGGTGATGGATAATGTTATCATGCTCCACCAGACCGGCAACCTTCGGGCCGAAGATCTTAGCACAGTTCCAGTTAGAAGAGTTCACACCAGGGTGAGCACCACGGAAGATAACCTCACAAGCACCCGGCATCTTCCAACCTTGCTTGACAGTATAGAAGATGTTTGAATAGAACTCGTCCTCAGAAACCGTTGACTCAGGTCTCTCATGATCGTAGATGCTTGAGAACTTGAAGGTGGCGAGGTGGTATTCCACCTGACCTTTATTCACCAAATCAAGCGCCTTACCGAGAGCCTCGGCAGCCAGTCTGCAGAACTTTGCGTCATAGTCATAGGTTTTGGCATTGGCACCACCCTGACTTGCACCCAACAGAACAGGCTGACCACCTTTATTCCATTTCTCAAACTCCTTCATGAGCGGAGAACCTGCCCAGAGGTAGCACTTGCCTAAGTAGCAGAGAGCCATGAACTTGTTGACACGCAGGAAGTTATTATTAACTGTATTGTTGTCTTTGGCAATAAGTGTCTCATCCCATTCCTTTGAGTCCATGGGAAGAAGGTTGTATGCTTCTTCGAAGTCTTGAGCACAGCGCAATGCGCACTCCTGGAAAGACAGGCGGGGAAGTTCGGGAATATGACCATCTACAAAGGTCTGATCGATATAGGGCAGACCACCGAAGTAGCACATCAGCTCGAAATGCCACCATGCACGGAAGAAAAGCATCTGTCCGCGCAGGATATCGCGCTCCTCATCCGTTCCGACAAGCGATTTGAGATTGTCAAGACCCATGTTACACTTACGGATAGAGTACCAAGAGTTTCTCCAAAGAGAACTTCTATCTCCATTCAGCCAACACTGGCCGTTAGTGTACCAGTTACGATAGTTGCCCAGGTCTACCTGGTGATCCATGTGTGCATAGCCTTCCGGGTTATGGACAGCGTCATCACCGAAGTTCCAGGCGGTACAATAGTTGACCATCTCCTTACTGGGAATCAAGGAATAGATTTCCTCAATATAACCCTGGAAATTTCGGAAGTTCTTGAATGCTTCATCCTCGGCAACGATAGAATCCGGATCCTTGTCCAGCCAGTCGGTACAAGAAGTGAAGGAAACTGCGCCTACCAGAAAGAGCAGCAAACCACACGAAAAGGATTTGATATTATTATAGTATTTCATAATAGATAATCGCAATTAAATGTTAAGCTTGAATCCGAAGTTATAACGTCTGACAGTCGGGTAAGCACCGCCACCGCCACTCCATCCGTAGTTACTCTCGCGGTCGTCAGGCATCTTTGTAATCAGGAAGAGGTTGTTACCATTCACGTAAATCTTCAGACTTGAGAAACCAAGCTTCTTGATCCAACCCTTTGTCCAAGTGTAAGCAAGCTCCACATTCTTCATACGGAAATAGGAACCGTCGTAGAGATACTGTGTACCGTCATTGTAGGCAACCTGAGTGGTAAAGCGTGGTACAACGACCTCGCCGTTTCCATCGACAGGATTCCACCAAGTACCATTGTCATATACAGTCAGCAGCTTATTATTAAAAGAGGTAAGACCAACGTCACGAGTGACGCCTGTTACACCATAGAACTGAGCAAAGCAGCTCCAGCCTTTCCACTCCCAGCCGATAGTGGCATTGTAGGTGTGTTCGGGGTTACCGGTGTAGCCGAATGGAGCCTGGTCGTATGTTTCATCAACGACACCATCAGCATTGAAGTCAACGATATAGTGGTCACCAATCAAGACCTGCGTATCGTCCTTCTCACGCTTTGGCGTACTGTAGAGTTCATCGTAAGTACCGATATAGCCGTTGTCAATGAATGAAACGTACTGACCCTGGGAATAGCCCTGAGCACGGCGATAAGACGGCAGCAACGCGGGGTCGTCCTTAATCTTAATAGTATTGTGCGCGTAGGTATAGTTGGCATTTGCCCAGAAACGCATACCGTTCTTCAGCACCTTATTGAAGCGAACTTCAAATTCGAAACCGGTATTCTTGATTTCACCCTTGTTGATATCGGGGACTGTGCCTGCACCATAGTAAGAAGGTACAGAACGGTTGCCACCGGAAACGAAGATATCTTTACGGTCATCGCGGAACCAGTCGAAGCTACCGGCAAACATACCATGTAGGAATGCGTAGTCGAAACCGAGGTTTTTCTTTGACACCGTAGCCCACTTCAAGTCAGGAGAGGCAATAACAGACTCCTTATAGCCCTGGAAAGGACTTTCGCCATCGGTAAGAGTCATGTGAACCTTGCTGGTTACTGCCCACTGGTTCATGTAAGCCCAACGAGCACCGGCGTTATCGTCACCGATTTCACCGATAGAACCACGAATCTTAAACATATCAATGATTCCCTTATCCTTCAGTTTCTTCATGAAGGGTTCCTCAGATACCATCCAACCTGCAGCTCCTGAACAGAAGAAAGCGAAGCGGTTGTCGGGAGAGAACTTCTGTGAACCGTTGTAAGCACCGTTGAACTCAGCAAAATACTTGCTCTTATAATCATAGGTAGTACGGAACACCCAGTCCTCACGACGATTCTCAAGTGTGGTACCACTAGCATCAATACGACGTTTCCAGTTACCCATCGCAGTGATGTTATGGTCACCGAACTGACGACCCCAGAAGAGCTGGAGTGACATTTCCGTAGCACGATAAGTCTTACCTACGTTACCAGCAACGATGTCCCAGTCCACCTTTTCATAGAAATCAAAACCGGTATTCGTGAAAATCTGGTTTTCGGGACGCAGCACACCGTCCTCAGGAAGCATATACATTCTCTTGGTAGCGTGACCACCACCGGCCTGAGTAATACCACGGTCACCTTCATCGAACTGGTTATCCCAAGAAATGGTACCACGTGCAACAAGACCCTTGGTAATGAAATCGAGTTTCTGTTCGAGGGCAAAGTCGGTAAATACACGTGTGATGGTTTTCAACTCATAACCCGACAATGCAACGTTCATGGGAGAGTTGGCAACGTTGGATACCAACGGATAGTAACCCCATGAGTAGTCTGAGAACTGTACAGGGAATACGTTGGGTGGCATACCGTAAGCACCGGCCCAGTTCTGCTGCTGGAAGTACTCACCACTATTACCATAATAATAACGTGGGGTCTTCTGCTGAGCATTAGAACCAGCCAGGTTCACACGGAACTGAGTGGTCTTCGTAATCTGGAAGTCCAGATTTGAACGTACATTCAGACGATTGTAAGCATAACCGCCTTCATAACCCTGATGGTTATCCCAGATCTTGGTCATATCACCTTCGTTCTGGTAGTCGAATGCCACGAAATACTTCACGAACTGCGTACCACCGGAAATATTCAGGTTGGCATTATAAGACATCGCGGTACTCTTGAACATCTCGTCCTGCCAGTCTACGTTAGGATAACGTTCTGCCTGGCTGTAGTCACCGAGGAAGTTGCCGTTGGCATCATAGTTCGGCTTAACAGTACGGTCTTGATTGCGGAAGTTGTTGATGAAGGTCTGTGGACGATAGTATGCCCAAGAAGCGTCACCACCGATGGCAAGCTCGTGTTCGAGCGCCTCGTTACGAAGCATATAGCCATCGTAAGAGTCATACTTACGCGGCAGCTTTGACACTGCCTTCAGGGTAGCGTTGAAACCGACATCGATACGTGCCTTACCTTCCTGACCACGCTTGGTGGTAATCAGGATAACACCATTAGCACCCTTCACACCATACACGGCTGTAGCAGAGGCGTCTTTCAACACGGAAACCGTAGCCACGGACGAAACATCCACGGACTTGATTTCACGCTCGACACCATCAACGAGGATCAGAGGCTGAGCATCTGTATTCCAAGCTGCTGCACCACGAATGTAAATACGCGGGTCCTCTTCACCGGGCTGACCGGTTGAAGCGATGGTGGCAACACCGGGGAGGTTACCAGTAAGTGCCGCACTGACACTACCGATACCGGCTGCACGTTCTAGAACTTCACCAGTGGTCTGAGTAATAGCACCCACCACCGATGCCTTCTTCTGTTGGCCGTAGCCTACTACTACGACTTCTTCCAACTGGGTATCGTCATACAGCGTAACATCGAACTTGCGCTGCTTGCCGACCTTGACTTCCTTAGTGGTCATACCCACATAAGAAATCACCAGTACCGTCGACTCCGACGGCACCTTCAGTTGGAAGTTACCATCGAAATCAGTCACAGTACCCGTTGAAGTGTTTCCCTTCACTACTACCGAGGCGCCTATCAATGCATCCCCGACACCGTCTGTGACTGTACCCGTTACCGTGATGCCGTTTTGAGCCTGCATTGTTGTGCAGAATGCCACCAGCATCAAGATGGTTGGAAGAGTCTGTCTGAACAGTTGTTTTAGATTCTTCATTTTGACAGATTTTGATTCATAAATTATTTTTTTGTTAGTTAAAATTCAAATGACGGGGCAAAGGTACGCCTATTATTTTAAATAGCGTTTGCTGGGTGTAACACGATTTTTTTATTTTGTAACATCTCTTAAAAAAATTAGCTTTTTAGCCATTTTTCGATACATTTAAAGCATTCATATTACTAATTAGAACCTGCAAAACACCATGTTTACGACTATTTCGCGCGCGAACATAATATAAAAAAATGGGAGGCGATTCGCATCGGCCCCCAGTCGTTTTTACATACCAAAACTACTAACTCTTAGTAACTATTAACTATTATAAGCCTTAACTTAAAAATAAAGCGATTTGAAAAAGAATTCTAATGACGGATGCAAAATTAGACATTATCTACGATATAGGCTTTTTTATATGTAACATGAAATTCATTATTTATCCTGTATTACAACAAATATTACAGTTAAAAAGCATTTTGTTACATCAGAAAAAGAAATTATGTTACTTCGAAACAAAATAATGCTTAACTTTGCAAGCGTTATAACAATCAACAACGAAAATAATAAGAAATTATGAAAAAGTTATTAACTCTGTTTTTTTGCCTGTGTGCGTTAGGCGCACACGCGCAGGATCCTAATTTCTACATCTTCCTCTGCTTCGGCCAGTCGAACATGGAAGGTGCCGCACGTCCTGAAGCTCAGGACCTGAAGAGTCCCGGACCACGATTCCTGTGGATGCCGGCAGTAGATTACCCCGCAACGGACAAGCTCCCAGCTCGTAAGATGGGAGAGTGGACCGAGGCCATTCCCCCACTCTGCCGTCCCAACACAGGACTGACCCCCGCCGACTGGTTCGGACGCACCCTCGTGGCTTCACTGCCCGAAAACATCAAGATCGGTGTCATCCACGTTGCCGTTGGCGGTATCGACATCAAGGGATTCCTTCCCGACAGTATTTCTGCTTATATCAAGAAAGCGCCAGGATGGATGAAAGGTATGCTCGAAGCATACAACAACAATCCCTACGAACGTCTGGTCACGCTGGCCAAGAAAGCTCAGAAGGACGGCGTCATCAAGGGTATCCTGATGCACCAGGGTGAGACAAACACCGGTGACCCGAAGTGGGCAGGCATGGTGAAGCAGGTTTACGACAACCTCTGCAGCGACCTGAAACTGAAACCCGAGGACGTGAACCTCTATGCAGGAAACATCGTCCAGGCTGGCGGCAAAGGCGTCTGCATCGGTTGCAAGAAACAGATTGACGAGCTGCCTCTGACGCTCCACACCTCACAGGTCATCTCTTCCGACGATTGTACCAACGGTCCTGACCGCCTGCATTTCGATGCTGCCGGCTATCGCGAGCTCGGCTGCCGCTACGGCGAGGCTGTGGCTCGTTTCCTGGGCTATGAACCCAAGCGTCCGCATATTGATATGCCCAAACGCATAGAGGTTCCCGCCGATGCCGTCACCGCAGAGACCGCCATTCCCGGCAACGAATTCCCGAAAGTTGACAAGGAGCGCCGCGCCTATTTCCGCATCCAGGCTCCACAGGCCCGCAAGGTCGTCGTCGACATCTGCAGCAAGAAATATGACATGCAGCCCGACGGCAAGGGCGGCTTCATGGCCGTCACCGACCCGCTGCCCGTGGGATTCCACTATTATTTCATGAATATCGACGGCGTGAACTTCATCGATCCCGCCTCAGAGACCTTCTTCGGCTGCAACCGCGAATCGGGCGGCATCGAGATTCCCGAGGGTCCCGAGGGAGATTACTACCGTCCACAGCAGGGCATCGCCCATGGACAGGTCCGCAGCATCTACTACCACAGCCCCAACTCGAAGTTCGGCGAGTGGCGCCACGCATTGGTCTATACGCCAGCCGAGTACGAACTGTCGAAGAATGCCAAGAAGCGCTATCCCGTGCTCTACCTGCAGCATGGAATGGGCGAGGGTGAGACCAGCTGGGCCATCCAGGGCAAGATGCAGCACATCATGGATAACGCCATTGCCAGTGGTGAGGCCGTGCCGATGCTCGTTGTCATGGAGAGCGGCGATATCAAGCAGCCCTTCGGCGGCGGCAACAACCAGGCCGGACGCTCGGAATACGGCGCCACCTTCTATCCCGTCCTACTCAACGACCTCATTCCCTATATCGACGCTAACTTCCGCACGAAGAGCGACCGTGAGAACCGTGCCATGGCCGGTCTGAGCTGGGGCGGTCACCAGACCTTCGACGTCGTGCTCCAGAACCTCGACAAATTCGCCTGGCTCGGCACATTCAGCGGCGCTATCTTCGGTCTCGACGTAAAGACCGCCTACAATGGTGTCTTTGCCAATGCCGACGAGTTCAACAAGAAGATACATTATATGTATATGAACTGGGGCTCCGACGACTTCATCAAGAGCGGCGACATCGTGAAGCAGCTGCGTGAGCTCGGCATCAAGGTCGATTCCAGCGAGTCTGCCGGCACCGGCCACGAATTCCTCACCTGGCGCCGCGGCCTGCATGAGTTCATCCCACACCTCTTTAAGAAATAAGTATCTACCTTATTATATCAATAAAGGCTCCCTCGTGGGAGCCTTTATTGATTAATTATTCAACTTTCTCAAGTTGTAGGAGTTAAGGAGTTAAAGGAGTTATGGAGTTAAGACATTGCAACGCCACACTCTGCTTGCAGAGAATACCCATTACACATCATTCTGCCTGCAAAGGTAATAAAAAAATGTGATACAAAAAAAATTATTCTAAGAAAAATTTAAAAAAACTATTCATTTATTCATTATTAAATCTAATTAGCTGATATATAAAGGTTTATAGAATGAATAGTAGTGTGCATACAAGCTATGGCTATTCATTATTTCGTTTTTTTCAACATTAATTATTACCATAAAATGCGTTAATAGTTTAAAATTTAGCAAGTTACGCGATAGCAAAGAAATTCGTTACAAGTTGTAACTGGCAGAGTAACAAAGTGTCACGGTGCTTGTGACAAAGTGTTTCCGATGATTTTATAAGTTAGTAACACTATTTTTAGCCAAACGGAAAATGGGTTAATCACAGCAAAATCAGTCAAATAATGAATAGTTGAAGCACCATTCATCATAACCATTCATTCTGTAAAATACTGATATTGAGTAATTTATAAGGAATAATGAATAGTGAATAGTGTTTTTATAAATTTTGCTTGGAGAATTTTAAAATTTTGATTACCTTTGCATCCAATAATAAACATCAAACTAAAAACAACAGATATGGCAAGAGTAACTATCGTACCGACAGGGAGCCACCATGATGCCACAGACACTACTGGCCTTTATCGGGGCGAGCGTTTCCACCTTAATTTATATAAGAAGGCCCGCATGGTGTACAATGCCCAGTCTATGAATACAACCTCTCGAAAGCCTACGATTGATGAGATCGCGAAATTGCCAACGACATAAGAACAAAAACGAAAGTAAAAACACATGTTATTAAGCCATAAAAAACTATTCCAAATAAATATTAAACACAAACTCCTAATAGAGGAAAAACACCGGTTTTATATATGGGAAGCATACTGATAAGACATGTTAGCACATTTCGCAAAGTATTTGTAACACAAAACAAAGTCCATTTTCTTAAAATGTCCTAATTTTGCACCACCGCAACTAAGAGTTTTCTTGAAAATAACCAAAATCATTATAAATAATTAAGTAATAACTAAAAAATTATGAAATTTAAAAACACCTCTTAAATGACAGCAATATGCTTGCTAGGCAGGTCGTATTGACTACATGGAAGTTATTGCTTCCACCTTAAACCAAGTTTGAGTTCATTACAACTAATTTTATAAAGAAAACACTTAAGTATGAATCAAAAAATCAGAAAAACAGCGCTGTTGATGGGTGCATGTTCCCTGTTAGGAATGTACTCACCATTAGTAGCTAATGCTGAAAATTCGGTACAGGCTGTTCAACAGTCGACGAAGAAGATTACGGGTACCGTCTCTGACTCTCAGGGTCCCGTGATTGGTGCAAGTATCGTTGAAAAGGGTACCACCAATGGTACAGTAACAGATCTCGACGGTAACTTTACGCTCAACGTGAAGCCCGGTGCTACGCTGGTCATCAGCTACATCGGTTACACTACTCAGGAGATTGCCACTGGCAGTCAGAGTTCTTTCAATGTAACCCTGCAGGAAGACAACACCGCACTGGAGGAAGTCGTCGTCGTGGGTTACGGTGTGCAGAAGAAGAAGTTGTTAACCGGTGCTACTGTTCAGGTAAAGGGTGAGGACATCGCCAAACTGAACACTACCAACGCACTGGAAGCCATGCAGTCAAGCACTCCTGGTGTGCAGATTACTCAAGCATCTTCACAGCCCGGTAAGGGTTACAAGGTTTATATCCGTGGTATCGGTACCACCGGTAACTCCGCACCTCTTTACGTCATCGACGGTGTAGCAGGTGGTAGCCTTGATGACATCAACCCCGCTGATATTGAGAGCATCGATATTTTGAAGGACGCTGCATCGGCAGCCATCTATGGTGCCCGTGCTGCAAACGGTGTTATCCTCGTTACTACCAAGCAGGGTAAGGCCGGTAAGATTGAAGTCAGCTACAACGGTGCTATCGGTTGGTCAAATGTCTACAAGCGTCCGCAGCTGCTCAATGCCAGCCAGTATATGAAGATTATGGACGAATACTCCTTCAATACTTCAGGTCAGACGATGGATTGGTCCGGCTTTATTCCCCAAGACATTATTTCCAAGGTTAACAGTGGTTGGAGTGGTACAGACTGGTGGGGTTCATTTGTCAACAAGAATGCCGTCCAGCACAATCATTCTGTAACGCTGACCGGCGGTACGGACGCATCGAAGTTCATGATGTCCTATGGCTATACTGGCAACGAGGGTATCATGGGTGCCGACCAGGCTTCTTACTATAAGCGCCACACGATTCGTCTGAACAGCGAGCATGTGCTCTTGAAGGCTAAGGATTTCGATGCCATCACCATCGGTGAGAACATCTCTATCGGTTACGTCAAGAGCCACGACTTGGCTGAGGATGGTATGTACTGGAGCTATATCCACAGCCTGCTTCAGACTTCTCCGCTCATGCCACAGTACGCTGAAAACGGTCAGAACTATACCTATCAGGATTTCAATGGTAATGTTACTTTCGGCCAGGGCTGGAACTCTTCTATGTTCAGCAACCCATGGGAGAACCTTTCTCACGGTGGTTTCAACTCTTTGGCAGAGAGCCGCAGCGTTAACACCAACGCCACAGCTTTCATGGTTATCCAGCCTATCAAGGGTCTGAGATGGCGTTCCCAGTTCAACTACTACTGGGGTTCAGGTTCTTATCGTAACTTTGGCGAACCGCGCTCTTCCGGTTACGGTAATGCAACAACGACTGTATATACTAATAGCCAGAGTGCATGGCTGAATACCAACTGGTCTATTGAGAATACCCTTACCTATGATCTTCCTATCATCTCTGGTCACAAGATTACCGCAATGGTTGGTCAGAGCTTCCAGAGCACCGCTTGGAGCTATAACATCGGTGGATCTAACAAGGTTAACTATGGCGAACAGCTCGCAACGCTGAAGGGCTGGAATTCTGCATGGCTGTCAAACTTCAAACTGGTAAATATTACCGATGTTACTTTGACTGGTAACCCCAATGACGAGGAGTATCTTTCTTCTTGGTTCGGTCGTGTTACTTGGGACTGGAATGAGACCTACATGGCTACTGCAACCCTCCGTTATGATGGTTCAAGTATCTTCACTGACGGTAAGCGCTGGGGTTGGTTCCCCTCTGTATCTGCAGGTTGGGTAGTCACCAATGAGAAATTCATGGAGAAGACCAAGAGCTGGCTCGACTTCTTCAAGATCCGTGCATCTTGGGGACAGAACGGTAACAAAGATATCAACAAGTACCAGTATCTTGCTACCATCGCCCTGTCTGGCACTGCAAACGACAGCGGTTATAAATTCGGTTCTGACACCAAGACCTCGACTAGCGGCACACCCAATACCGGTGCCTACGCTAATATCGTACCTAATCCTGACCTGACTTGGGAAACTTCTGAGCAGATTGACTTCGGTTTCGACGCACGCTTACTCAATAGCCGTTTAGGTATCAACTTCGACTGGTATAAAAAGACCACGAAGGACTGGCTGATTCCCGGTCAGATGATTTCCATCTATGGTACCAATCCTGCTGCCATCAATGGTGGTGACGTGAAGAATACGGGTATCGAGCTCGCCCTCAGCTGGAACGACAGAATTGGTAAGGACTTCCGTTACAACGCTAGCGTAAACTTTACCACCCAGAGCAATGAGGTAACCCGTATCGCCAACGATAACGGTTATATCAATGGTCCTGGCGGCGTTCTCTCACAGGGTACTGAGTACGTCTATCGTGCTGAAGAAGGCAAGCCCATCGGTTACTTCTACGGTATGTCATACAGCGGTATCTGGCAGAACCAGGATGAGATTGATGCTGCACGTAAGGCAGGTAAGGCTGTCCTTGACAATGCACAGCCTGGTGACTGTAAATGGGATGACTGGAACGGCGACGGTGTGATTACCTACGCAGAAGGTGAGTCTTGTGACCGTCATGAGATTGGTAATCCTAACCCCGATGTCATGCTGGGTGTCAACCTCGGTTGCACATGGAAGGGCTTTGACTTCGCTGTAAATGGTGCTGGCGCATTCGGTATGCAGATTATGCGTTCTTACCGTTCATTCAGTGATGCTCCTTATCAGAACTACGATACCACTATCCTGAATCGTTGGGTTGGTGAGGGCACTTCTGGCAACCAGCCACGTATTACAAGTACTGGTAGCGAGAACACGAACTGGGTATCTACTCGTTACATGGAGGATGCCGACTACTTTAAGATCAAGACCGTCACTCTCGGTTACGACTTCAAGCATCTCTGGAAGGCTTGTCCGTTCCAGCAGCTTCGTTTCTATGTTCAGGCTCAGAACCTCTACACCTTCACCAGTTACACCGGTCTCGATCCTGAGGTTGGTAACTCAGCAGGTGGTAATGGTTGGGCTTCTGGTATCGACCTGGGTCTCTACCCGCCATCTCGTACATATTTGGTTGGTGCAAGTATTAAATTCTAAATCGACAAAAATCTATGAAGAAATATATTTTATCATCGTTCGCTGTCTTGTCAGCAACCTTGTTTATTTCCTGTAACGACGCGCTGGACACCGATCCGCGTGTGACAGAGATGACCGCTGCGACATTCCCCGGTAAGCCTGGAGATGTGGAGGCGATGAATGCGGCTACCTACAGTATCATGAATACGTTAGGTGGTGGAGATAATAGTGGTATATTGAACAATCCTTTCTACTGGTGGTCACTGATGTCTGACGACTGCTACGGAAGTGGCGGTTTGCAGGACAATGTAGCTAAGTCACTGCATCACTTCACAACGGCAAGTTCTAATCAGTATGAATATAACTTCACTCTTCTGTATGGTGGTATCTCACGTGCCAACACCATGATTGAGACCATCGACAATGTTGCTTGGGAGGGTGGAAAGAACAATGTACAGCGAAAACAACTCCTCGGTGAGGCTTTCTTCATGCGTGGTCTTTATTATATGTGGTTGTCCCAGCTGTACGGCGACGTTCCCCTAATTACCTCTACCGTTATTACTGACGATATGCAGCAGCAGGTAAGTGCTGATAGTTTGATCTATCCTCAGATTATTTCTGACTTCTATTCTGCAAAGAGCCTGATGAAGGCTGAGAGAGCCAATGGTTCCGGTCATGCTGACAAGTACTGTGCCGAGGGTTTCCTCGCCCGTGCATACATGTTCTGGGCTGGTTTCTATCACCACAATGAGGCTAGTGAACTTGCCAAGGGTGCTCCTGACATTACTCTGGTAGAGCAAGAAGGTTGTCCTGGCGGTAATCTTACCAAGAATGATGTTGTCGAGGGACTGCAAGATATCGTTGCAAACGGTGGCTATAAACTCCGTCCGGACTTCCGTTCACTCTGGCAGTACTCTAACAGTTATCTGTTGGCTGAGGCACTTGACGGTAAAGCTCATGCCTATAAGTACATCGCTGATATGAAGCAGGAGGACTGCTTCGACATGCCCGGTAATGGTAACGGCAACACGGAGGAACTCTTCCAGATTCAGTTCATGAATGCCTCCAGCTGGAACATTGGCGGAACCTATTGCAACCCACGTATGTATTCAAACTACCTCTCTTGTTTCTGGGGTCTTCGTAACGGTGCTACCAATGACAACGGTAAGCGCGACAAGACTTATCCGTTCAACCAGGGTTGGGGTCAGGGAACTCCTTCATGCAATATCTGGCAGGATTGGACGCTTGCCGAGGATAAGAGTGGTGAAGACCTCCGTAAGCGAGCTACTCTGATTGAACTCGACAATAAAGATGAAGTCGCTTCCTATACTTACGAGAAGGATGACTGCGAGGAGTCTGGCTTTGCTGTCAAGAAGTACGCTGACGTGAACCTTGACGCCAACCCTGCAGATAATGATTCATGGTGGAAGAAGGCTCCTGGCTATTCATCCAGTTCGCTTGACAATCCGCAGCAGGGTGACCACTTCGAGGACTACTACCTGATGCGTTATTCCGACGTGCTGCTGATGCTTACCGAGCTTACTGGTGATCCTCAGTACATGAACCAGGTTCAGAAGCGTGCCGGCGTTAAACAGACAGGCTATTCTTTGGAGGCTGTTCAGAATGAGCGCCGCTGGGAGTTCGCTTTGGAGGGACTTCGTTTCAACGATATGCGTCGTTGGTCAGGTATCGACTCTGGCGAAGGTTCATACGCTGCCAAGGCTCTTCAGGCTCAGAGGGGTCAGCAGATTACATGTCTTGGCAAGAAGAAGAGCAAGACCATGGAACACATGACCTGTTCTTGGTCGAAGCGTTATGCAGATACCAATGGTTTCTTGCCTAAGCCTCAGTCTCAGATTATTCTGATGAAAGGAAAACTGAAGCAGAATCCAGGATGGGGCGGAGATGATGATCCGAAACATACTCCTGCCAATGAGTATACCTATAAAGTTCTTTATTAATATCATTAAATGAAACAATATGAAAAAGATATATTTGTTAATAGCCGCAGTAGGTGTGCTCATTGCCTGCGATCCCGTTCATGAGAAAATCAATAATGGCGATCACATCACTGCTGAAGAGCTCAAGGCAATGTCTACTGTCATTGTTGACAAGGTAGCTCCGGTTTCGGGCCAGAATACCTATACGGTTGCGAAAGATGCATCTATTACCTTGGCAGAGAACATTGATGTTACCGACTGCAATGGTGTTACCATTTATTTTGATCCTGAAACTGTTGCCGACACCTGTTGGAGAATCTCCGCTGAAGGTGGAAAGCCAGTGAAACTTCAAAGAAATGCAGGTTTCTACAGGTACAAACTTCCCGACGGGGCTACAAAAGTGTCGAATATCGTTTTAACGCACATCAATGACAATGGAACTATCACTGTCAGAGGCATTTATAAGACCTTTGGTTACAAGGTGTCTAATGGCAAAGATGGTGAATACGGCAACGTTATCACCTGTGAGACCTCTGCTCCCGTCAATGCGAAGTGGGATATCGGTGGTAAGGAATTCCTCGGAAACTTTGCAACAAAGAAGATGAAGGTTACTTGGGATGCGGCTAAGGGTGCATATGCTACCACTGATTATGTCGTTACGCTCACTGGTCTTTGTCCTGACGGCACAAAGCTTGTTGTCGAATACCCTGTCAAGTGTGATAAGATCTCTGACCCGCTTGTGAAGTACTATATCTATGGTGATCCCAACAGGTCAGATGATGAAAAGGCAGAGAATCCGCAAGAGCCGTTCGTACCCGGAGCTTGGGATGCTGCAGCCATGCGCTTCAGCTCTACTGAAGGTGCACATCTGCCCACCATTCCCGATGATGTTTACTTTGGCTTGAAGACCCTGATCTTCGATGTATCAAATGTGACTGACAACTTTGATTTGAAGGTCATGAACGGTTGGTGGAGTAACACCTATTACGATCATGTTAAGTGGGTGGACGGTCTGAACGAACTCCAAATCACTCAGACAATGGCTGATGAGTGCGCCAAGGGTGGTGAAGGCCGTGACCTCGACCTCATGCTGTATAACGGTTCTATGTTGCTCAAGACTGTTTACTATGAGGAATAATAAGTTCTTATATGTATAATATTAAAACATCCGTTATAATGAAAAAATTAATGAATTTAAGTAAGCTCGCAATTACCGCACTTGTTACATCAAGTCTTTTCGTGGCTTGTAGTGAGGAGATTAGCGAAAATACTGTGGACACCAAATATACAGCACAAACCGGCAATATCAAAAATGCCGGTCAGGCTGTAGACTTGGGACTCCCAAGTGGTACGCTGTGGGCTAATATGAATGTTGGAGCGTCTTCAGAATCTGACAATGGTATTCTCTTCATCTGGGGTGATATTACCGGTACAAAGATTGATGCAGACAATGATGCAACATATACAAATGTAACTAGTCTCACTTCTTTTGATGAACTGTTTAAGGCATTCTCAGACATTACGAATACCGGCGTCTTTTGTGATACAGCAATGATTGCCCAAATCTCTCAGGCTAAGCTTATTGGCAAAGCAGAGATGAGTGCTCGTGAGAAGAAAGAAGCAGTTCTTGCATTCCTAAGGGCTAAGTTGGATGAGTACGCAGGTTATTCTACAGGAGGTACTCTTGAGATAACTCTTGTAAATGATGGCTGGACAGTCCTCATGAATCCAGGTGGAGAAGATAGAATTCCAAATCTTTTTACCTATTTTGGTTACGACAAATTAGAGAACAAAGAACAGGATGCAAGAAAACAGGAGTTCCCACCTGATGGAGTATCCGTCGAAGATTCATTAAATTATTATGCTGCTTATCGTTACGATAAAGTAACTTCTATCTCTATTGAAGAGGTTAAGCAAACTGCATATAACTATAATGTTTCTAGCTTGGTTAACGATGGAAATAATAATTATGCTTCAATAAAAGACTTAGTAGGCAAAGAGATTCGTAAGGATTACACTGGTGGTACTATTGGTAATGCTATAAAAGATATCAGCGACCCGAAGAAGAATAAGAACTTAACCTTCGTTCCTGCATATCAAATTAGTGCAGATGCCAATCACGATGCCGCTACAGCAAATTGGGGCAACGGCTGGAGAATGCCGACAACCGAGGAATTAGCTGAGTTGCAGGACACCACGTACACTAAATGGGAATTTGTTGGAAATGGATATAGAGTATCCAGCAAAGCCAAAGACAACAACAACAGCATCTTCTTGCCAGCTGCAGGTTATCGCTATGGAGGCAAGTTGTATGGTAACGGTAATTCAGGCTATTATGCCAGTGGAGATATTATCGGTACTTACGCTTACCCCTCTATGAAATCGCAGAGTGATGGCTCAAAGGGAGGTTATAGTAGCATAGATAATATGCCCAGCGTGTTGGTATTCCAGAATGGCCAGTATAATTCTATTGGTGTTTACAACAACATGAGTGCTAGTTACGGGTTCTCTATCAGACCTGTTGTAAATAAATAGAGCTTGATGTAAATGCTTTATTAGAGGGTGCGCCAAATAGGCACACCCTCTTTTATATTATAGAAGACATCAAGTTTTTCAGAAAAAAGTTTGGGGATTCTAAATATTGTTACTACCTTTGCATCGAAAAGTAAAGTAACAACAATGAATAAAGAAAACAAGATATCCAGGGCCATCTTTTTAGGAAGTCTGTTGGCCTACATAGCATTTGTCATTTATATCTTATATATCAATCAAGAGGTATTTTATACGGCGCATGACCGTTCGGAGTTCCTCTTCGGAACACCCTTCTTCCACGCCCTGATGCAGAAGCCCTTTGGCCTGATGCAGTATGTGGGAGCATGGCTCACACAGCTTTTCTATCATCCGGCAGTAGGATCAGCCGTCCTAATAGCTATCTGGACGCTTATCTTCATAGTGGGAGCCAAAGCATTCCGCTTAAAATCCAGTGCATCAGCACTGATGCTCTTGCCTGTAGCTTGCCTGCTCACCTCTGTTGTCGATTTGGGCTATTGGGTATATATATCGACCATCAGAGGCTATTGGTTCTCGCAGTCGGTAGCTTATCTCGTCATGCTGCTGCTCTTGTGGGCAGCCCGCCAGACACCGCGTAAATGGCATCTGGCCTGGTATCTGATAGGCTTTTGCATCTATCCCATCCTAGGGTGGTTTGCCATGCTGTTCGTGCTATGTCTGGCACTTTGCGAGAAACCCACCTGGCGTGAGATTGTGGGCATCGTATTGCTCCTCTTTACCGCCAGTATCTGGCATACCCAATTCTATTCGAACTTGCGATTCAACGATGTCATGCTGGCTGGTCTGCCCCGCTTCATCATCCCAAGCGACAGCAGCGAGCATCTTTCCATCCCGTTCTGGGTGCTGGGAGCCGTTTCTGTCGGAATCGCAATGGGTGGCCACTACCTGACCAGTAAAGTTTCTCGTTTTACTGTTCCGGTGTTGTGTGCCGTTGCCGGCATCGTCTTTACCTCGTCACTGAAGTTCTACGACAAAAACTACATCAACGAGATGCGCATGGTACGCTATGCCGAGGACGACAACTGGCAGGGGGTGCTCAATATTGCAGCCGAAAGCCCTAAGCCAACGACCACAATGGTTTTTCTCAAGGACATCGCCCTGACAAACGAAGGCGGGCTGTTCGACCGTTCGTTTAAGTTGGGTAACAGTAGTTATCCTCTCTATAACCCTGATTCACTCCACGTCACCCTTTTGGATATTGCTTCACCGCTGGTCTATTACAACTACGGCATGATGAATGAAGCCATCCGCCTGAATTTCGAGAATGCCATACAAGCTGGTTTCTCACCTTTCTATTTAAAGGTGCTCTCCCGCTGTGCCTTGGCCTGTGGAGACAAAGAACTGGTAGAACGCTATACCACCCAGCTGCATCACCATCTGTTTTATGAGGATTGGCAGCCAGCTCCGGTTACTGAAAAAGTCAAGGAACTGGAGAAAGCCTTCCCCGATGAACTCACTGGCGTTGAGAACAGCGACAGCTATATTGTCAATACCATCAGCCTCTGGTCCGACTCCGTCAGTAAGGCAGTCTCGGAACAGGCATTGTTCTATTCCATGCTACGCTGCGACTCCCGTCGTTTCTGGGCTTCGCTGCGCAACTATGTGAAGACCCACATGGACGAGGAATTCCCTTTACATGCACAAGAGGCTTATATCCTATTTATGGACAAGGCTCCAGAGAAGAAACGCATGATGCTCCCCGTAGAACAGTCCGTCTATGACCGCTACAAGCGGTTCTGGAAGGACCTTGAAAGTCGGGTAAAGCCCGGTATGACTATCGATCAAGTTGGTGAGGGCATGCGTAAAGAATGGGGAAACACCTATTGGTGGTACAATATTTTCGGCAAAAAAGTTCCTGTTTTAAACGGCTATACCGGTCATGAAGTACAATCGTAAGAAAACTATGAAAAGAAATATCCACTCATATGCCCTGCTACTGGCAGCAACCCTGCTACTGCTGTCATCGTGTGCGAATCACCCCGATGTGCCTTCTTCCAGTAAGGAGGCCAAGAGTCTGCCAGCCATCTATCCCGACTATTGTAATGTCACCGTGCCTTACAATATCGCACCGCTTAACTTCATGCTCCCTGCTGATGAATACGAGGCATGCGTGGCACGTCTCACTACGCCAGACGGGCAACAACAGACCTACGGTAAAGGCGTAAAGGTGCAGATTCCCGAGGAGGAATGGCATGAGATGCTCAATGCCTCAAAAGGGAAGAGTATCAATGTAGAGGTTTGGGGCCAGAAAGAGGGCGAATGGCTGTCGTTCAACCCCTTTGAAATCCGCATAGCCAAGGAGCCCATCGATGATTATATCTCGTATCGCCTCATCGAGCCGTCGTATGTTGCCTGGACCTTCATGGAGATCGCCCAGCGCAATCTCACCACGTTCGAGGAAACGCAGATTTTCAACAACGAGATTACCATGAATAACAGGAAAATCGGCCAGTGCATCAACTGTCACAGTTATCAGAACTACAAGACCGACAACATGCTCTTCCACGTGCGTCTCGCCAATAGCGGTACCGTATTGGTGAACGACGGCAAGATTTCAAGAGTCAATTTGAAGCGCGACTATACCATTTCCTCGGGTGTCTATCCCGCATGGCATCCCACCGCCAAGCTGATAGCCTTCTCGACAAACAAAACACGACAGGGATTCCATACCCTCAATCCCAACAAGATTGAGGTTTACGACCTGGAAAGTGACCTGATTCTCTACGATGTGGAGACCGATTCGGTGCAGGTTGTCAGCAACGATTCCACACTGCTGGAGGTCTATCCCACTTGGTCGCCCGATGGCAAATGGCTCTATTATTGCAAGACGATTCCACTGCCTGAAGAGATGCACGACAAGGATATCCGTACCACCTACCCGAAAGTGCAATACAACCTCTACCGCCGTTCGTTCGACGTGGCAACGCACAATTTCGGTGACGAAGAACTGGTGTACGATGCTGCCGGGAACGACAAGAGTGTTACTTTGCCACGCGTCAGTCCCGATGGGCGTTATCTGCTCTTTGCCCTAGGCCAGTACGGCTGTTTCCATATCCGTCACAACGATGGCGACATCGTCTGTATGCCGCTGGACCAGGATTCGATAGCGGCTCGTACCCAAAATCCGCCGTTCCTCGACATGACCAACGTCAATAGCGAAGGGCGTCCCGACAGCTATCCTTCATGGTCGAGCAACGGCCATTGGATCATGGTTGCCAGTCGTCGTGACGATGGCAATTTCTGCCGCGTCTATTTCTCCTATTTCCACGATGGGAAGTTTGAAAAGGCCTTTATGCTGCCACAGGAAGACCCGGAACACAACACCTTCCTGCTGAAGAGCTACAACCGTCCAGAATTCATGGTGGAACCCGTTAAAATCAGTGTCGATGAATTTAGTAAAGTATTTGATAAGTAGTCTGTTCGGTGTGGCTGTCCTGCTCTTTTTCGGACTGGCCTATCCGCATCACCTGCACTATCAGGAGCAATACCAGCTTTTCCTCTTCGATAGCACGTATGTGTGGGAGATTGTCAGGCAACCCGGAGGCATCGCCGACCTGCTCGGGCGTTTCTGTACGCAGTTCTTCCTCTATGCCTGGGTAGGCGCTGCCATCATTGCCATTCTGCTCTCGGCGATACAACTTCTAACCCTCCAGCTATCCAATGGTCAATGGTCAATGGTCAATGGTCAATGGTCCTACGGTCTGACCTTTGTACCTTCTTTCCTGCTTTGGCTCTATCTGCTCGACGAGAATGCACTGATGAGTGGCGTCTGGGCCGTCCTGCTCACATTACTTGTAGCATGGGCTATCGTATCATTGACAAAAGGATGGACGTGCCGCATACTGCTCATCATCGCCATTCCCCTACTCTACTTTTTAGTAGGCCCTGTCTGTCTCCCCATACCCATCGACGGTCTGTGGACCGGCATACACTACCACCGCTATCCCACCGTATTCCCATGGCTCCTTTGGGGTGCAGCACTGTCTATTTGGGTGATTTTCGGGTTGAATTCCCTAATCCGTCGTCGTCAGGTACATTTCTCTCACCTCTCATCTCTCACTCCTTACCTCTCCTTTCTGCTCGTAGCCATCATCATGGGCTCTTTTGTCTGGAAAAACGCCAATTTCAAGGCCGAGAGGGTGATGCAATACGACTTCATGGCGCGCCACCAGCAGTGGAACCGCATCCTTCAGACCATCAGTGCCGAGAAGCCCAACAACCAAATCGGTGTGACGGTACAGAATCTGGCCTTGGCGATGAACGGTATGTTGCTGGAACAAATGGGCAATTTCAACCAGAACGGCATTGCTGGTCTGCTGCCCGACGTCAAGGAAGACGCTACGAGCCCTCTGCCCACCGCTGAAGCCTTCTATCAGCTGGGCATGATCAATGTCGCCCAACGCACCGTCTTCGAGGCTCAGGAGGCCATTCTCGACTTTCAAAAGAGCGGTCGCTGCTACAAACGGTTGGCAGAAACCAACCTCATCAACGGTCAGTATGCCGTGGCCCGCAAATACCTCATGGCCCTGCGGAAGACCCTCTTCTACCGTGACTGGGCCGACACGACCCTCCCACTGTTAGGCAATGAAGAGGCCATTGCCAAGCATCCCGAGTACGGACATCTGCGCCAGTGGAACTACAAGGATGACAGCTACTTCAGCGACCATACGACCCCCGAGATGCTCGAAAGCCTCTATTCCCACAACACTGACAATCGCATGGCCTATCAATATCTCTTGGCTTACTATATGCTGACAGGCGACCGCGAACGCTTCAATCAATTCATGTCCACTAAGCAATGAAAAAGATTCTATATATATTAATAGGGCTCATGGGTCTGATGGGATGCACAGAAACCGTCAGCGACGCGAAGCAGGAGGCCGCACAGCCCGACATATACCCCGACTACATTGGTGTCACCATTCCCGTCAATATCGCCCCGCTCAACTTCAATATGGCCGATGAGACGGTCCAGCGCATCGATGCCGTCATTACCGACCGTCACGGACACGAGCTGCACAGCCAGGGCGACGACGCCGTCGATTTCGACCTTGACGACTGGCACACGCTACTCTCCGATAATCGCGGCGACTCGCTCACCGTCACCGTTTCCGCCAAATACGACGACGGTTGGCACACCTACCGTCCTTTTGCTCTCTACGTCAGTCCCGACAGCATCGACTACGGCCTCTGCTACCGCCTCATTGCGCCGGGTTACGAGGTATGGAGCAAGATGGGTATCTACGAACGCGACCTCTCCTCGTTCGACGAGCGTGCGCTGATCGACAATACTCAGTTCGAGGGCTGCGTCAACTGCCACAGCTTCAACCGCGGCAACCCCGCTGACATGAGCCTGCATATCCGTGGCCCGCATGGTGCCACCCTGCTACGACATAATGGTCAAAGGTCAATGGTCAATGGTCAATGGTCAATGGCTGCCTACAATACCAAGACGGACCAGACCCTCGGTCTTTGCGTCTATCCCTACTGGCATCCCTCGGGCCGCTATATCGCCTATTCCACCAACACCACGCGTCAGCTCTTCCATAGTGCCGACCCCAACCGCATCGAGGTCTTCGATGAAGCCTCCGACGTTCAGGTCTACGATGTTGAGAAAAACGAGCTCATCCTCTCACCCCTGCTCAAACAAGACTCCATCTACGAGACTTTCCCCGTCTTCTCGGCCGACGGGCATTCGCTCTATTTCTGTGCCGCCCGCGCCATCCCCGAAGCCAATCAATCTGAACAATCTTCGGTCCTGCTCGACTCCATCCGCTATAACCTCTGCCGCATCGCGTTCGACCCCGCTACAGGGACCTTCGGAGACCATATCGAGACCATCATCGATGCGGCGTCACAGAAAAAGTCCATCTCCTTCCCCCGACCCTCCTACGACGGCCGGTTCCTGTGCTACACGCTCTCTGACTACGGACAGTTCAGCATCTGGCACCACGAGGCCGACCTCTGGCTCCTCGACTTGGAAAAGGCGGCAGCAGATTCTTCACTCTTCACTCTTCACTCTTCACTTAAAAATAGTCCCATGACCGCGGCCAACTCCGACGACACGGAATCGTTCCACAACTGGACCACTAACTCCCGCTGGCTCGTCGTCAGTTCCCGCCGCGACGACGGCCTCTTCACACGTCCCTATTTTTGTCACGTCGATGCCGACGGCCGCGTCAGCAAGGCCTTTATGCTGTCTCAGCGCAATCCCCGCCAGTTCTATCGCAACCGTTTCCTGTCGTTCAACGTCCCCGAATTCATCATCGCCCCCACGCGCTTCGACGGCCGCCATGCCGCACGCATCATCAACGACCCCTCCCGTACACCCTTCACCGTACGTAAGTAAAGCTATGCTCAGCTAGGTCATACCGGTTCAATGCTCATTCGGCTTTAAAATTATGTTAAAATCGACTTTTTTGTCGGTGTTATGTTTGAAATTGTGTACCTTTGCAAATTATAAGTACACTAACCACAACAAAAAATATGATAAAGAAGCATTTTTTCCTTATTCTCGCCTTGATGTGCGTGGTGGCACAAGGGCCATTGCTGACATCGTGCAGCAAGGATGATGATAAGAAATCGGTAACACCGCCAACACCGAAAGAGTATTTCACCCTGTGGAACCAGTGTGAGGCACTGACGACGCTGAAGGCGTATGTCGAGGACGTAACTAACCCGAACTCCAGCAACTACATCAAGGAGGAGGACCGCATTGCCACGTTCGACATGGACGGCACGTTCATCGGCGAGCTCTATCCTACCTACTTTGAATATAACCTATTGGAATACAGAGCCTTGGACGATCCAACGTACAAGGACAAGGCTCCCGCTGATGTGCGCCAGGCAGCACAGAACATCCGCGACTTCGTGCGTAACGGCACGCCGCTGCCCGACCACTTCGACATGATTCATGCCTATGCAGCCGCCAAGGCATACGCTGGCATGACGCTCGCCGAGTTCGACACCTACGTAAAAAAATATGCCGCCACGCAGGCTAACGGATTCAAAGGGATGACCTACGCCGAGAGCTTCTACAAGCCTATGCTGGAGGTCTTCGACTATCTGAAGGACAACGGTTTCACCTATTACGTCGTGTCCGGTTCCGACCGCTTCATCTGCCGCTCCCTGGTCGAATCATTAGGCATCGAGCCCAACAGGGTCATTGGCATGGACGTATGCCTCAGTTCCAACAAACAGGGCGATAACGTCGGTGTCGACTACACCATGGGCAAGGATGAGTATCTGATACGCACGGACAGCCTCATCATCAAGAATCTGAAGACCAACAAGGTGCGGCAGATCAGTCAGGAGATTGGCAAGCAGCCCGTATTGTCGTTCGGCAACAGCAGCGGCGACTGTGCCATGCACAACTACTGCATGGGCAACCCGAAGTACCGCACCGCCACCTTCATGCTCGTGGCTGATGACGATGCCCGCGACCATGCCGACCTTGCAGAGGGTGCCCGTCGTGAGGCGAAATGGCGCGAGGCCGGATACACCGTCATCTCCATGAAGAATGACTTCAAGACCATCTACGGCTACAGCGTGGAAAAAACAGACTTCACCTTCCAATAATGAAAAAGACGTTATCAGTTCTTCTCATCCTGCTGTGCGCAGTTGCACAGGGGGCATGGGCGACAGAGGAGAGTAAGAAGGCCTCGCAAATGTACCGTCAGTTCCGTATGCTCTATGACAAGGGGGACGACAGTGCTTTCTACCAGCATGCACATGCCTTCGAAGAATTTCTGAAGAGCACGAAGGACTGGAAGTCGTACTATAAGATAAAAACCAACGAGGGTTTCTACGACATCAAGCAGAAACATCTGTTCCGTGCCATCGTGACAGCTCAGTATCTGGATGCTGATGCCAGGAAGAACAAGGACGTGGAGTATTATTACCTCGCCACGGCCCTAATGGGAAACATCTATCGCGCCTCGCACGACACCCGCAAGGCAGAAGAGTATTTCGTCCAGGCACTCAACGAAGTAGACGACCGCGACCCCAAGTTTACAATGGTTACCCTGCGTGACTTGGCCCAGTTGCTTTGTATTAAGGAACCCGCTAGGGCTATCGAATACGTCACGCAGGCGGAACAGCTCGCAACGAAGAGGGAGGACATGGACAACCTTTCGCTTTCGAAGGGCATCAAGCTTTATGTCCAGTTTCTCAATGGTTACAGGGCAGATTTCGAGAACACCTGGCGTGAGTATGAGCAACTGCGCCAGCAAGGCGATACGACATTCAATCACCAGTATGACAATATGGTGGAGATAGCCCGTCTCACCTTCGACGGTGCCTACCAGAAAGCCATCGACAAACTGAAGGAAGGCCGTGTCTATGTCGATAGTTCGCTGGTAGCTGCAACTATCTACCATAATGCCGGAGATATTGACAACAGTATCATGGCCATGAATCACAAGATCTTCGAAATGGATTCTGTGTTCAGTCTCATCCAGGATGCCCACTACAATCAAATGGCTACGGGGCGGTCGCTGATGAGGACGCGCGAGGAGGCTATGGAACATAAGAAATCGGTGAGCCGTCTCACCAATTGGATCATAGGCATCTGTGTGGCCTTCTTGATTATCTATATCATGGGACGTCGCCGCCTAACGCGTATCATCTGGGATAAGAACAAGAAACTGAAGGTCGCCCTCGAACGAGCCGAGGAGTCGAGCCACATGAAGTCGGCATTCATCAACAACATGAGTCACGAAATACGCACGCCCCTGAATGCCATTGGAGGATTCTCCAGCGTGCTTTGCCAGCCGGGTATCGAACTGAGCGAAGAGGAGAAGAAAAACATGCGGGAACACATCACCTATAATGTCGATCTCATCACCACCATTGTCAACGAGGTGCTGGAACTGTCGAAGAGTGAGAGCGAGAAGAGCCGACGTCCTGATTCGGAAATGACGGATGTCGCAATCAACGACCTATGCCGTAAACTGCTGCATTCAAGGGCTGACGACTCCCATGAGGGTGTAGAGACGCTATTCACGACCGATGTAACCGACGGTTTCACGGTGCATACGCACCCATCTACCGTGAACCGTATCTTGACGCATCTCTTTGATAATGCCCAGAAATTCACAGAGAAGGGTCATATCGAACTGCGTTGCGAATATGACAAGGGCGTCCGTCAGATACGTTTGGTTGTGGAGGACACCGGTGTAGGTATCAATCCTGAGGACAGGGACCGTATTTTCGGCCGTTTCGAGAAGGCATCAGACAATTTCAAGGAAGGTATCGGCCTCGGTCTGGCTATCAGTCAGCGACTCGCCAGTTCAATAGGCGGAGAAATCACCCTCGACGCAGCATATACCGACGGATGCAGGTTCATCCTCTCGATACCGAAACTTTGACCGGCAACGTAGAATGTAAAATATTGTTAAATCCTTTTGTGTTTCAGAAATAATCCGTAAATTTGTAGTCCAAAAACTAACCTGTAAAAAGATATGAAAATAAAAGCTGACTACGTAAACGAACCGCAGTGGAAGATTTTGACTGTGAAGGCTACGCTGCCTGAGGAATTGAAGTGTTTGGACGAAATGGCCCACAACATGTGGTGGGTGTGGAACCACGAGGCGCGCGACCTGTTCCGCGACATCGACACCGACCTCTATCATACCACGAGGCACAACCCCGTGATGCTGTTGGAACAACTAACGTTCGACCGCAAGGGAGAAATCCTGAAGGACAAGGCACTGATGAAGCGCATCAAAGACGTTTACGCAAAGTTCCGTAAGTACATGGACGTGAAGCCCGACACCAAACGTCCGTCAGTCGCTTACTTCTGCATGGAGTATGGCATTCACTCGGCCCTGAAGATCTACAGTGGCGGTCTGGGTATGCTGGCCGGTGACTATGTGAAGGAGGCTTCCGACTCTAACGTCGATATGTGTGCCATTGGTTTCCTGTATCGCTACGGATACTTCACCCAGAGCCTGACGATGGACGGACAACAGGTGGCCAACTACGAAGCCCAGAACTTCGGTTCGCTACCCATCGAGCGTCAGCTGGACGAGGACGGCAATCCGCTGGTGATTGACGTGCCCTATATGGACTTTTATGTACACGCATACGTCTGGCGTGTCAACGTTGGTCGTGTGAAGCTCTATCTGCTGGACACCGACAACGAGATGAACTCCGAGTTCGACAAGTCGATCACCCACTCGCTGTATGGCGGTGACTGGGAGAACCGACTGAAGCAGGAAATCCTGCTCGGTATCGGTGGTATGCTGCTGTTGAAGAGACTCGGTATCAAGAAGGATGTCTATCACTGCAACGAGGGTCATGCTGCGCTCTGCAACCTGCAGCGCCTGTGCGACTATATCGAGGAGGGACTGACCTTCAACCAGGCTCTGGAGCTGGTTCGTGCCAGTGGTCTCTATACCGTTCATACTCCTGTTCCCGCTGGTCACGACTACTTTGAGGAGGGCTTGTTTGGCAAGTACATGGGTGGCTATCCCGCCAAACTCGGTATCACGTGGGACGAATTTATCGGCATGGGCCGTACCAATCCCGACGACAAGGGCGAGAAGTTCTGCATGTCGACCTTTGCCTGCAACACCTGTCAGGAGGTCAATGGCGTGTCAAAGCTGCACGGCTGGGTGTCGCAGAAGATGTTCGCACCTATCTGGTCAGGCTACTTCCCGGAGGAGAACCATGTGGGCTATGTGACCAACGGTGTCCACTTCCCCACCTGGGTAGCTACAAGATGGTTAGAGAATATCTACAATAAGTATCTTGATCCTGATTTCATGACAGACCAGTCGAATGAGGAGCGGTGGAAGGGCATCTATGACTGTCCCGACGAGGAACTCTGGAAGCACCGCTTGCTCATGAAGAAGAATCTGGTATTTTATATCGAGAAACAGCTGAATGCCACGTGGCTGAAGAGACAGAACGACCCCAGTCGTATCACTAAGTTGGCGGAGCGCTTTAATCCCAATGCACTGATTATCGGCTTCTGCCGACGCTTTGCTACCTATAAGCGTGCACACCTGCTGTTCACAGACCTCAACCGTCTGTCGAAAATCGTAAACAATCCGGAGCGTCCGGTGGTGTTCCTCTTTGCCGGAAAGGCCCATCCTGCCGACGGTGCCGGACAGGGACTCATCAAGCAAATATTCGATATTTCCCAGCGTGATGAATTCCAGGGAAAAGTTATCTTCGTAGAGGACTACGACTTCCTGCTGGCTCGAAGACTCGTATCGGGTGTGGATATCTGGATGAACACCCCAACACGTCCAATGGAGGCCTCAGGTACCTCGGGCGAGAAGGCCGAGATGAACGGTGTGGTGAACCTGTCGGTGAAGGACGGCTGGTGGTTGGAAGGCTATCGTGAGGGTGCCGGATGGGCATTGACCGAGAAGCGTACCTACGATAATCAGGGCTATCAGGATCAGCTCGACGCCGCCACTATCTACAGTCTGCTGGAGAACGAGATCATCCCACTCTACTACGACATGGACAAAAAGGGCGTTTCAAAGGGTTGGTGTAAGGTCATCAAGAACTCCATCGCTCAGATAGCACCACACTACACGATGAAGCGTCAGTTGGACGACTACTATTCGAAGTTCTATGAGAAGGAGGCCAAGCGCTTCAAGGAACTCTCCAAGAACGACAACCGCCTGGCGAAGGACATTGCTCAGTGGAAGGAGACAGTGGCTGAGCGCTGGGACAGCATCAACGTGGTCTCCTGCGAATGGGATTTCCCGACCACAGGCGGCATGACCGGTCAAAAGTATCATTTGAAATATGTCATCAACGAACAGGGGCTTGACGACGCCATCGGTTTGGAACTGGTGAACGTCAGCACCGACAAGAACGGCGAGGAGCGCGTGTTCCATGTAGAGCCGCTGAAGATGACAGGGCACGAGGGCAACAACTATACCTTCGAGGCCACAGTGGAGCCCAAGCAGTTCGGTGAGTACAAGACTGCCATCCGCATGTATCCGAAGAACAAGCACCTGCCACATCGCCAGGACTTCTGCTACACAAGGTGGCTGAACCTGCCGGAGTAATCAGTTCAAAATTGACAATTGACAATTGATAATTGATAATTCATATAATAGACAAGAAAATGAAAAGAAAGAATGTTTTGACGTGGGCAATGATGCTCGGCGCAGTGGTCGGACTGACGGCGTGCGGCGGCGAACTGCCTCAGGCTACGATGACATCGTATAAGACGGTGACAGTGAAGAAAGAGGACATTACGGTGCCCATCAAGTTTAGTGCAAAACTCAAAGGCGAGACTGACGTGACCATCACGCCTCAGGTGAGCGGACAACTGATGAGAATCTGCGTGACCGAGGGTGACCAGGTGAAGAAGGGCCAGGTGCTTTTCGTCATCGACCAGCGCGACGCCCAGTTGGAGCTGGAGTCGGCTCAAGCCAACCTGCAGGCTGCCATTGCACAGGAGAACAGTGCGAAAATCGAGTACGAGTCGAACAAGAATCTGTATGAGAAGAAGATTGTGAGCAAATATACTTTTGAGACAGCCCAGAACTCCTACGAGCAGGCTAAGGCATCGGTGATACAGTATAGGGCACAGGTGAACCGTGCGAAAGTGAACCTGGGCTACTGCACCATTACCGCACCTGTGACGGGCAGCATCGGTGATATCACCGTTCGTACGGGCGATCAGGTGTCGCCGTCAACCTATCTGACCACAGTGAGCGGCAACGCGAATATGGATGCTGAATTCTCGCTGCCGGAAACGATTCTGTCAATGATGCTCTCTGAAGGTTTCAGTACGGATCCCAGTGTGCTTGCAAAGTTGTCGCCCGAAATTGGATTTATCATGAAGAACGGCACGGAGTATGAGCAAAAGGGCAAGCTTACCAGAGCTACGGGCGTGGTGAATGCTACAACTGGTACTATCTCGCTGAAGGCTACGTTCCCCAACCCCAAGGGCCAGCTCTATTCAGGTATGCAGGGTAATATTGTGATTCCTCTGAAAGAAAAGGCCGTCATGGTGATTCCGCAGGAGGCTGTCGTGAAGCTGCAGGACAAACAGCAGGTGTATAAGGTACAGGCAGACAGCACAGTAACATCTGTAGAGGTGACGACACAGGACATCTATGATGGCGAGCACTATATTGCGTTGACTGGTCTGAACGAGGGTGACAAGATTGTGACCGTAGGTGCCAACAACCTGCATGAAGGACAGAAGGTACTTTTCCCGGCTGCACCGGAAAAGAAGTGAAAAGTGAATAGTGAAAAGTGAAAAATTTGCTACCGCTTTATGAAGAACAATATATTTATCAATAGGTACGTGATGGCGTGTGCCATCAGTATCGTATTGGCGCTGGTGGGCTTCATCTCGATGAGCTCGCTGCCCATCGAGCAATATCCGAACATCGCACCTCCGCAAGTGGAGGTTACGGCCTACTATATGGGTGCTGACCCCAAAACCATCATCCAGTCTGTGATCTCCCCCTTGGAGGAAAGTATCAATGGTGTGGACGGTATGGACTATATGGTATCGAAGGCCACCTCAACGGGTACCGCGACCATCGACGTGTATTTCAAGCAGGGTGTTGACCCAGACATCGCTACGGTGAACGTGCAGAACCGTGTGTCGAAGGCTCAGTCGCAGCTGCCTTCTGCCGTTGTCAATATGGGTATTGAGACAGAAAAACGCCAGAGCAGTATTCTGCGCATCATCGGTATTCAATGTACGAACGGCAAGTATAGCGACGACTTCGTGTCAAACTATGTAGATATCAATATCAAGCCGCGTATGCAGCGTATCTTTGGTGTGGGCTCTGTGACGTCGTTAGGTAACACCTATGCCCTGCGTGTCTGGATGAAACCCGACGTGCTGGCACAATACGGTCTGACTCCCGACGATATCAGCACAGCCATCAACAGCCAGAGTTTCGTGACCTCTTTAGGCAACTTCGGTGAGCAATCAGATAACAAATACCAGTACTCGATGGAGTATAAGGGTACGCTGAAGGAGATTGATGAGTTCAACGACATCGTCATCAAGACCACCGACGGCGGTCACGTGCTGCACCTGAAAGACGTGGCAGAAGTGGAGATTGGTGCAAAGACCTACAGTTTCAAGTCTAATATCAGCGGCCAGCCGGGTACCTTCATGCTGATTTTCCAGTCACCAGGCTCCAATGCCACGGAGGTGAACCAGCGCATCGACCAGATGTGCGAGGAGATGAAGGCCACGATGCCTGACGGACTGGAATTCGTCACCTTGATGAACGCCGACGACTTCCTCTTTGCGGCCATCCATAATGTGGTGGAAACGCTCGTCATCGCTATCATTCTGGTGATTCTGGTGGTGTTCTTCTTCCTGCAGAACGTCAAGGCAACGATTATCCCCAGTATCTCGGTGATTGTGTCACTGATGGGTACCTTTGTCATCGTCACCTTGGCTGGATTCTCGCTGAACCTGCTGACGCTGTTCGCGCTGGTGCTGGCCATCGGTACGGTGGTAGATGATGCCATTGTGGTCGTCGAGGCCGTGATGGCAAAGATGGAGAATGGTATCACCGATGCCAAGGAAGCTACGCGCCAGGCTGTCGGCGAAGTGTCGATGGCGGTATTCTCGTGTACGCTCGTCTTCATGGCAGTGTTCATTCCCGTAACCTTTATCTCCGGTACGTCGGGTACGTTCTTCACACAGTTCGGTATCACCATCGCCTCGGCAGTAGGTCTGTCGTGTCTGCAGGCGCTGACTACGTGTCCTGCCCTTTGTGCCATCATGTTGAAGGTGACGGAGGACAAGAAGGATGGCGGAAAGTCGCTGCTCTACTACACCAAGAAAGCCTACGACGCCAGCTATAATGCCCTTTTCGACAAATACAGCAAGGGGGTGAAGAAGTTCATCAAGCGTCCAGGTGTGTCTTGGATATTAATGGGCATTGCTGCCGCGCTGCTTGTATTCTTTATGATGAAACTGCCGTCGGGCCTCGTGCCACAGGAAGACCAGGGTATGTTCATGGTTGAGGTGGATGCACCGGAAGGTTACACATTGGAGCAGACCTACGACCTGCTGCAGCAGGTGGAGGAGAAAGTGAAGGTTATTCCCGAAATGGAGAGCTATGCCATGGTGAGCGGCTACGGTCTGATCTCAGGTCAGGGTTCCAGCTATGGCTTCATGGTTATCCGTCTGAAGAACTGGGAAGAGCGTTCGGGTATAGAACACTACATAGATGCGGTTATGTATCGTTTCTATATGTCGTGTGCGGACATCAAGAATGCCACGGTCATTCCGTTCCAGATGCCCCAGATTCCGGGCTATGGTACGAGCAGCAACGTGAACCTCGTGGTAGAGGACCCCACCGACGGCGACCTGTCGGAGTTCTCTAAGAAGACCGACCAGTTCCTGGCGAAGCTCATGGAGCGCAAGGAAGTAAGTATGGCTATGTCCACTTACTCGGAGAAATTCCCGAAATTCCGTGTTGAAGTGGATCCCACCCAGTGCAGCCGCGCCGGCTTGTCAGCCAAGGAAGTGCTGAGCACGCTCGGCAACTACTGTAGTGGTTCGTATATCGCCAACTACAATCAGTTCGGTAAGGTGTACCAGTTGTGGACTGCCGCAGCCCCTGAGTATCGTCTCGACCCCACGTCGCTCAACAATATCTTCGTGAAGACGAGCAGCGGAAAGATGGCACCCCTCTCAGAGTTCATTTCACTGACGGAGATTGTCGGTCCGTCGAACAACCAGCACTTCAACCTGTTCTCAAGTATTGAGTGTCAGGTAGCTCCTGCCAGCGGCTATAGCGAGGGTCAGGTGCAGGAGGTCATTAAAGAGGTGTTCCGTCAGGAGATGCCCAATACGGCTACGTATGAGTACAGCAGTATGTCGCGTGAGACCGCTGAGGCAGCTGGTTCGAATACCACTACGCTCATCTACTGTATCTGTATCGTCCTCATCTACCTGATTATGGGATCGTTGTATAACTCATGGTTTACGCCGTGGGCCGTGCTGCTCAGTATCCCGTTCGGTCTGATGGGTGCCTTCGCCGTCGTCTGGCTTTGTGCTAACATTGGCTTCCCAGGTATGGAGAACAATGTTTATGTGCAGACTGGTGTCGTCATGCTGATTGGACTGTTGGCCAAGACCGCCATCCTGATTACCGAGGTGGCCTCCGAGCACCGTAAACATGGTATGGGTATTAGTGAAGCAGCCTTCTTAGCTTGTCAGGAGCGTCTGCGCCCCATTCTGATGACTGTTATCTGTATGGTTGTCGGTATGATTCCGCTCGCCATTGCCAGCGGTGCCGGTGCTAATGGTAACCGTGCCCTTGCCATGTGTGTCATCGGAGGTATGGTAGTTGGTA
Organism: uncultured Prevotellaceae bacterium; assembly: GCA_900318885.1. Lineage (GTDB taxonomy): Bacteria > Bacteroidota > Bacteroidia > Bacteroidales > Bacteroidaceae > Prevotella. Next base: position 91,655 of record ONMN01000003.1, read on the forward strand.
CCATAGCATTGCTCTTCGTCGTTCCTGCGTTCTATATCATCTTCCAGAAGCTGCATGATAAGTTCCAGGGCAGCACAGTAGAAGTTGTAGAAGCTGTAGAAGCAGTAGAAGAGGTAAAAGAGTAAAAAGGTAAAAAGGTAAAATGATGAAAAAACTTAGTAATATCATTGTAGCTGCAGCCGTGAGTTTCATGCTCACGGGCTGCGGCCTATATAATAAGTACGAAAAGACTGTAGAAGAACCCGCCGACGTGTTCGGCAGCAGTACGCTCGGCACTTCGGCCCCTATGGACGCTACCATTGCCGATTTGTCGTGGCGCGAGTTCTTCACCGACCCCTTGTTACAGAATCTTATAGAACAGGCTTTGTCCAACAATACCGACCTGAACACAGCCCGTATCAATATCGAGAAGAGCCAGATATCGCTGACGACCAAGAAATTGGCTTATCTGCCCTCGTTATACTTCTCGCCTCAGGGCTCGCTGTACAGCTTCGACGGGGCCAAGCCCACCAAGAGCTATACCATCCCGTTGGATGTTTCTTGGGATATCGACGTGTTCGGTTCCATCACCAACAAGAAGCGCGCTGCCAAGGCCGCACTGCTGCAGGCACAGATGACGGAGGAGTCTACCCGTTCCAACCTCATCAGCACCATCGCTCAGGAGTATTTCTATCTCCAGCTGCTCGACCGCGAATTGGAAATTCTCATCGAGACCGATAGTTTGTGGAAAGCTTCGCTGGAAACGATGCAGGCTCTTTACGACAACGGACAAGCCTATTCAACGGCTGTCAACCAGCAAGAGTCGTCGTATCTCGACGTGAAGTTGCAGATTGCCTCTATGCGCCGCTACATACGTGCTACCGAGAACGAGATCTGCAGTCTGCTGTGCATCACCCCGCAGCATATCGAACGTACCCATTGGGGAGCAGAAGCCCAGTATCACTCAGCCACCGAAGGACAACGCTTATTCGAGGAGCGCTACTTGAAAATCGGTGTGCCAGCTATGATGCTGGAGCGTCGCCCGGACATCCGACTGGCTAACTACTACATGGAGGAAGCCTTCTATAACGTTCAGGCTGCCCGCGCCGCCTTCTTCCCTAGCATCACACTGAATGGAGAGGTCGGATGGAGCAACAATAGCGGACTCGTCAATCCCGGCAAGCTGCTGTGGCAGGTTATGGGTTCACTCTCGCAGCCCATCTTTGCCCGTGGTCAGATCAAGGGAAATTACAAGACGGCCCAACTCACCGAAGAGAACATGAAGAAGAAATATGTGCAGGCTGTCATCGACGCAGGTAACGCCGTGAACGAAGCCATTGCCGACTGCAAGACTGCCCGCGAGAAGCACAACTATTATAATCGTCAAGTAGAGGTGCTGCACGAAGCATACGTCGGTACCCACGAGTTGATGGACAATGGTAAAGCCAGCTACATCGAAGTGCTCACGGCACAGGAGTCGCTGCTCTCAGCACAGCTCAACGAGGCCGAGAACCTCTATCATGGTGCCCAGGGCGTCATCGCACTCTACATCGCTCTCGGCGGCGGTACGAAGTAACATTGAACGTTGAACATTGAACGTTGAACGTTCTCTCTTTGAGAGTGTGGCGTTGCAATGCAATGATAATTAAAGGCGGCTAATCAGTAGCCGCCTTTAATATTTCGTTGAGTGTCGGGTGAATGTGCACCATGTCACGCAACTGGGCGACCGTGGTGTCACGACACATCAAGGCAGAGACCTCTTGAACGATGTCGGCACTATGGGCACCATAGGCGTGGCAGCCAATGATGCGGTCGTCGACATCGGAGAAGAGTTTGAGCATACCCTCCGTTTCACCCATAGCGAGGGCTTTGCCGTTGGAGCGCCAGAAGGACTTGCGGCAGGAGTAGCCCGACGCTAACGCACCGGGAGTAGTGGAGGCCTTGAGGGCGTCCTCGGTGGGACCGACGCAGGCGGCTTCAGGTTCGGTGAAGATAGCTGCAGGCATGATGTCGAAGCGGATGTTGTCCTTACGACCGAGAATGTGGTTGACGGCACGCACGGCCTGCATCTCAGCAGCATGGGCCAGCATCTGCTTACCATTCACATCGCCAATGGCATAAAGGCCCGACGGAGAACCGTCGGGAACAGTGGCTACGCGGAAGTTTTCATCGACGGGAATGGGTGAATTGGCATTGGGTAAACCAATGCCCACTCGGTCGAGGCCAAGCCCTTCGGTGCGGGGGCGGCGACCAGTAGCCATGAGGATGACGTCAGCATCGATGTCAGCGACGTTTTCCACGGCGGTCTTCATCTTGAAAGTGACGCCACGCTTCTCCATCGTCTTGCGCAGACGCTTGGCGATATCGCTATCGAGGGCCGGGAGGCATTCTTTCAGATACTCTATCACCGTCACCTCAGAACCGAAGCGGTTGAAGACCGAAGCGAACTCCATGCCGATGACGCCAGCACCGATAATGGCGAGGCGCTTGGGGAGGGTGTCAAGATTCAGCAAGCCTGTGCTGTCAACCACACGCGGGTCGTCAATGCCCTTGATGGGAAGCCATTTCGTCTCGGAGCCCGTGGCGATGATGATGTTTTTGGCAGCGACAGAATCGCTGCCCACACTGACGGTGTTAGCATCGACAAGCTGGGCACGGCCGCGAACCAGCGTGATGTTGGGATGCGAGAGGATGGTCTCAACACCAGCACGGAGCTGGGGTACAACCTGAGCCATACGTTCACGAGCCTCAGCAAACGTGGCACTATGGACGTAGGTCTTCGTGGGAATGCACCCCACGTTCAGACATGTACCACCAACATTGTCGGCCTCGAAGATAATGACTTTCAACCCCTGCTTGGCGGCATATTCAGCGGCGCGGTAACCGCCAGGTCCCGCGCCGATGACGAGAAGGTCGGCGGGAGAACCGCCAACCACAGTACTATTGTTCATCTTGCAATTGTTTATACGTGGTGATAGGATGTTTGGCGGCCAGCACGTCATCAACACGTCCGATAGGTGTCGTATGTGGAGCTGACTTCACCAAATCCGGGTCGTTCTTAGCCTCTTCAGCAATCTGTCGCATCACGGAAATGAAGTCGTCAAGCGTCTCCTTCGACTCATTCTCCGTCGGTTCAATCATTAACGACTCATGGAAAAGCAGCGGGAAATAGATGGTCGGAGCATGATAGCCATAGTCCAACAGGCGCTTGGCAACATCCATCGTGGTGACACCTGTGCTCTTATCCTTCAGACCGTCGAACACGAACTCATGACAGCACAGACCGTCGATGGGTAGTTCATAGACATCCTTCAAGGCCTCCTTGATATAGTTGGCATTGAGAACAGCCAACGGACCAACGTTCTTGATCTGCTCACGGCCCAGCGAAAGGATATATGCGTAGGCACGCACCATTACAGCGAAATTGCCGTGATAAGGCGACACAAAGGGAAAGAACTCCTGCAAGCCCTCACGAACACCAACGGGACCTGAGCCAGGACCACCGCCGCCATGAGGCGTCGAGAACGTCTTATGCAGATTGATGTGCATCACGTCGAAGCCCATGTCGCCAGGACGGCAGGCACCCAACATAGGATTGAGGTTGGCACCATCGTAGTACATCAGACCACCACAGTCGTGGATGAGTTTTGCAATCTCAGGGATGCTGGTCTCGAAAAGACCCAGCGTATTGGGATTGGTCATCATCATGGCAGCGATGTTAGGACCTTCCAAAGAGACTAGACGTTCTAGATCTTCCAGATCAACCAGACCGTTCTTTGTCGATTTAACCTCAAGGATTTCCAAACCACAGACAGCAGCAGACGCAGGGTTTGTACCATGGGCCGAGTCGGGGACGATGACCTTTTTGCGCTGCATGTCACCACGCGAACGGTGGTAGTTGTCGATAACCATCAGACCCGTCAGTTCACCATGTGCACCGGCATAGGGCTTGAAGGTAAAATGAGCCAAACCGGTCAGTGCACACAACGAACGCTCCAACAGCATCACCAAGGCACGCGCACCCTCGACCGTATGGTCGGGCTGCAAGGGATGCAGGTTCTGGAACTGCGACAGGGCAGCCATCTCCTCGTTGATCTTGGGGTTGTACTTCATCGTACACGAACCCAGCGGATAGAAACCCGTATCAACACCAAAGTTATTGTTCGAAAGATTTGTATAATGGCGCACCACTGTCAGTTCGTCACACTCCGGCAACTGTGCATCCTCCGTACGGCGCAAATTCTGAGGTATCTTGTATTCGCCAAAGTTATTCTTGGGCAGGCTGTAGCCTTTGCGGCCTTCCTTAGAAAGCTCAAAAATCAGGTTTCCGTATAATCGATTGTTCATATATGTATCCCTTTATCTTATACCTTTATACATTGGCATGATTTCAACCATCCTGTCTATTTCTTCTTTGGAACGCTTCTCTGTTACGGCAAACATAATCTGGTCTTCATCGATTTTGATACCACCATGAATACCATTCATCAGCCAGAAGCCCTGAAGTTTATCCACATCACCATCGAATCGCACCACGAACTCATTGAAGAACGGCTTGTTGTAAACCTGATGGAAACGACCTGTCTTCAGCAGTTCGTCACAGAGATAATGAGCACCGGCATACGACAACTCGGCAGCCTCCTTCACGCCTTGCTTACCCATCAGTGACATATAAATCGTCATCCACAGGGCCATGAGACTCTGATTACTACAAATGTTCGAGGTAGCCTTCTGACGACGGATATGCTGTTCGCGAGCCTGCAGGGTGAGCACAAAGGCACGCTGTCCACGATTGTCGAGCGTACGACCCACGATACGTCCTGGCATCTTACGAATGAGTTTCTCTGTACAGCACATATAGCCCACGTAGGGACCACCCCACTGCATGGGGATACCCAGCGACTGACCGTCGCCTACAGCAATATCAGCACCCCACTCGCCCGGTGTCTTCAACACGGCAAGGTCGGCAGCAACACTGTCCATGATAAACAGCGCCTTCTGTTCGTGACAAGCCTCAGCGAAGCCAGTGAAGTCTTCGATGATACCATAGACGTTAGGCTGTTGAACGATGACACCGGCGACACCTCCTGTTGAAAGTTGAGAGTTGAGAGCTGAGAGTTTTGTTATGCCGTCTTCGACGGGTAACACAAGCAGTTCGATGCCCTGATGCAGCGCATAGGTCTTAAGCACTTCGAGCGTATTGGGATTCATCGCTCCTGAAACTACCACTTTGTTCTGTTTCTTCCCAGCAGCGACAGCCATCATCATGGCCTCAGCTGCAGCCGTAGTGCCGTCGTACATTGAGGCATTGGAGATGTCCATACCCGTGAGTTCAGTCATCATCGATTGGTACTCGAAGATGTAGTGCAGCGTACCCTGAGAGATTTCTGCCTGATACGGAGTATAGCTGGTCAAGAACTCCGAGCGCTGTAACAACTGCGGAATGACGGAAGGCGTATAGTGATCATAGACACCCATACCGGCAAAGCATGTCAGCTGTCGGTTGCCTGAGCATAAGCGTTCGAAGTGCTGGCGCAATTCCTGCTCGCTCATCTCCGAAGGGAGCTGATAGTCACCCTTAAAGCGGATGCTGTCTGGGATTTGGGCATATAAGGCGTTGAGAGAATCGACGCCCACTCTTTCCAGCATTTTTCGCTGGTCATCCTCTGTATGAGGGAAATACTTATACATATTCGTAATAACGGAATATCGGTATAACGGTATAACGACTATTTATTTCTCACAGAAGGCTGCATAGGCCTTGGCATCCATCAAGTTGTCGAGGTCACCCATGTCGCTAAGCTGCACTTTGATAATCCAGTTCTCGAAAGCATCTTGATTAATAAGTTCAGGGGTATCTTCAAGATTCTCATTGATTTCAACAACAGTACCACTGACAGGAGAAATAAGGTCGCTGGCAGCCTTAACACTCTCAACAGCACCAAACTCCTCACCTGCCGTTACCTCGTCATCCACTTCGGGCATATCCACATACACCACATTGCCTAATGCATTCTGAGCATAGTCTGTGATACCAACGAAACCATAGTCACCTTCTACTCTTACAAACTCGTGGGACTCAGAGTAGTAGAGTCCTTCCAATACTTTTGCCATACTATTTTATTTTTTATAGTTTTTATTATAAAATTGTTTCTTTACTACTTTTCCAGAGAATACCTTCTTGCGGATTTGGATATCCACCTCGGTGTCGAGTTTGGTGAACTGCGCATCAATGAGTGCCATGCAGACGCTCTTGTCTGTCGAAATGGTATGATATCCGGTGGTCACCTCACCAATAGGCTGCCCATCCTTCAGCACCACATATCCATGACGCGGAATTGCCTTATCATTCAATTCGATACCTACCAGTTTCTTTGCCGGACCTTCTTCCTTCTGACGGGCCAAAGCGTCTTTGCCGATGAACTCATCTTTATCAAGTTTGACAAAGATGCCCAAACCAGCCATGATGGGAGTAATCTCTGCCGACAGTTCGTCGCCATAGAGCGGGAGACCAACCTCAAAGCGCAAAGTATCACGGCAGCCCAGTCCACAGGGCTTACAGCGTCCCGATGCCACCAGCTTATCCCAACACTCATTAATACAAATAGGTGCAGCATAGATTTCAAACCCATCCTCACCCGTATAGCCAGTACGTGAAATGATAACATCCCCTATCTGTTTGAAGGTATAGAATGTCAGGTCGGAACCATCGATTCCCAACACATCTTTCATCACTTGTTCCGATTCAGGTCCCTGAACAGCCAATTCACCATAAGAGTCACTCTGGTGGTCGAGCTTGACATTATAGTTTTTGCTGTGCTCCTGAATCCACTCCCAGTCTTTATCAATATTTGCGGCATTGATAACAAGGAAGAATTCGTTTTCGCCGCATTTGTAAACCAACAGGTCGTCCACCACGCCGCCATTCTCGTAGCACATCATACCATAGAGGATCTTTCCTGCAGGCATGCCTGTGACGTCGTTGGTGAAAATATGATTAACATAACGCTCAGCATCAGGTCCAGTGATGAGTACTTCGCCCATATGGCTCACGTCGAACACACCGCACGATTGGCGTACAGCCTGATGTTCGTCCACAATGCCACTATACTGGATGGGCATCTCGAAACCGCCAAAAGGCGACATCAAAGCTCCCAAAGCTACGTGTTTGTCATAGAGACAGGTCTTTTTGTTTTCCATAAACATATTTATTTTATTCCGTTAATAATCTTACAAAATCTTCCGTCATGAGATTCATGATAATATCATCGATACGGTCGGGCAAGCGGCTCCACAATGCACTTCTCGTCAGGGGTACGCCCTTTAGTATATCCAGCAGGCCATGATCCAAATCACCTACAAGGAAGTAATCACCCATGAGGTTTACACGCTGGATAACACCATTTTTCAAGGCTATGCGAGCCTCAAATTCACCCACGCCTTCGATACGACGCTTCTTGACAATGGTGTATTGGGGATTCTTACCATAGATAAAGTCGTCGAACAGGTACTCCTTTTCTATTTCCCGTACATGCTGGATGTCATCGTCCGTCAACATCAACTCCCCGTCGCAAAGCGTCTTACGGACATGATCCTTAAACTCGTCGAGTGTCAACGTCGTATAGTCCTTTAGCAGCGCAACACGCTGGCGAACACTGGCCACACCTTTTGATAACAGCTTAGCACTGGAAGGTGTGATAGAACCCACCATATTGAGCATGTCCGTGTCGTAGAGCATGGTGCCATGGACGATGCTACGACCTGGATGGTGTTCGGTTCTTGCCACAGGCTTATAGAATGCCGTGCCAGAAACCTTCTTGTTGCCAATCATCACGTCGTTTCGTCGCGACCCAGAAGCATCAACACCTAGTTTCTGTAACATCAGCACCACCATACTGATATAGCGATTGAAAGTAAATCCCACCTGGTCGTCGGCTGTAATATAAGACATCATGACATTGTTCATGTCAGCATAAACACAGCCTCCACCACTCTTACGACGAAACATCTGGATGTTATGTGAACGGCAGTAGTCCATGTTCACCTCATTCTCTATCAACTGATTACGTCCGAAGATAACGCTCGGCTTCACCTGCCACATAAAGAAATAGTCGGCAGGCGCCAGTTGGCGTGCCACATACTCCTCTAAGGCCAGATAAAACGAGAGTTGGCGTATCTCGTCGCTGGGTAGTGAGACGTAAATCATCGCGTTTTCAGTTATTACAGCGCAAAGATATAAAGAAAATATGCAAAAACCAAGAAAATTCCATAAATATTTTGTTAATCAACCCTTTTTCATTATCTTTGACTAACGTCGAAGATACTTTCGCTTGGAAATTATAAAATAAATTGATATTTATTTTGTATTTCGCTCGCTTATTCGTATCTTTGCAGACAAAATCGTAAATACTGTGGAATTATTAAAGAAAATTAAATATCCAGAGGACCTACGGACACTGACTGTTGACGAGTTGCCAGAGTTGTGTCGTGAATTGCGAGAAGACATTGTCAAGGAGCTCTCTGTCAATCCCGGACATTTAGCGTCAAGCCTTGGCGCTACGGAGATTACCGTAGCCTTGCACTATGTTTACAACACCCCTGAAGACCGTATTGTTTGGGATGTAGGACATCAGGCCTATGGTCACAAGATACTGACAGGACGACGGGAAAAGTTCAACACGAATCGCAAATTGGGCGGTATCCGTCCTTTCCCCTCACCTGAGGAGAGTGAGTACGACACATTTATGTGTGGTCACGCCTCGAACAGTATCTCTGCTGCGCTGGGAATGGCCGTTGCCGCCAAGGGGACAGACCGCAAAGTAGTAGCCGTCATTGGTGACGGTGCCATGTCAGGCGGACTGGCCTATGAGGGATTGAACAACGTCTCCTCAACTGACAACGACATCCTCATCGTTCTCAACGACAACAACATGTCTATCGACCGTGCCGTGGGAGGCATGCAGGAGTATCTGCTGTCACTTTCCACCAACGAGACCTATAATGCCCTGCGTTTTAAGTTGACCAGTTGGCTTCACAGGAAAGGACTCTTCGAAGATGACCGCCGACGCGGAATGATTCGTCTGACCAACGCCTTGAAATCGGCCATCTCCCACCAACAAAATGTGTTCGAGGGTATGGACATCCGTTATTTTGGTCCGTTTAACGGTCACGATGTCAAAGAATTGGTGCGTATCCTGCGGCAGCTGAAGGATATGAAAGGTCCAAAACTGCTCCATCTGCACACACAGAAAGGACACGGCTATGCCCCTGCTGAAAAAGATGTCACCGTATGGCACGCCCCAGGCAAATTCGACGTCGAGACAGGTAAACGACAGGTAAAAGACGACAACAACTGTCCTCCACGTTTTCAGGATGTCTTCGGCGAGACGTTACTTGAGCTGGCACGCCAGAATCCCAAGATAGTTGGTATTACTCCTGCCATGCCAACCGGCTGCTCGATGAATATCATGATGCAAGAGATGCCAGAACGCACCTTCGATGTAGGCATTGCTGAGGGACATGCTGTGACTTTCTCCGGTGGATTGGCCAAAGAGGGCCTGCAGCCTTTCTGTAACATCTACAGTGCCTTTGCCCAGCGAGCTTTTGACAATATCATCCACGACGTAGCCATTCTTAAGCTCAACGTCGTGCTATGTTTAGACCGTGCAGGAATCGTAGGCGAGGATGGTCCCACTCATCATGGTGCCTTTGATATGGCAGCACTGCGGCCCATTCCCAACCTGACGATTGCATCACCCATGGACGAGCATGAACTACGCCGTTTGATGTATACAGCCCAATTGCCCGACAAAGGACCGTTTGTCATCCGTTATCCCAGAGGATGTGGTTCACTGGTTGACTGGCGCTGTCCGCTGGAAGCAATCCCTGTTGGCAAAGGCCGTAAGCTGAAAGACGGCAGTGAAGTGGCTGTCATTACTATCGGTCCGATAGGGACTTCTGCTGCGGAAGTGATTGCCGACAATTCTGCTGTAGCCCACTATGACCTGCGCTTCCTGAAGCCTTTGGATGAAGACTTGCTCCATGAGATAGGCCGTAAGTTCAAGAAGATTATCACCATCGAGGATGGTGTGCGCAACGGCGGTATGGGTTCAGCCGTTATGGAATGGATGAGCGACCATAGTTACCAGCCTGTCATCCATCGTCTCGGACTGCCCGACAACTTTGTTGAACATGGTAAGGTCAGCGAGTTGCAGGCCATCGTCGGTATTGACAAAGAAAGTATCAAGAAAGAGATATTAAGCATATGAAGATTGTTATCGCTGGTGCAGGAGCCGTAGGAACACATCTGGCAAAATTGCTGTCTCGCGACCATCAGGACTGCGTTTTGATAGACGAGAACGCCTCACGACTGGGTGATCTCGACAGTCGCTACGACATTATGACTCTGCAGGGGCGTACTACCAGCATCAATACGCTGAAGGACGCCGGCATAGAACATGCTGACCTCTTCGTTGGTGTCACACCAGATGAGAGCCGCAATATGACGGCCTGTATGATTGCCCATGCTTTGGGTGCAAAAAAGACGGTGGCACGCATTGACAATTTCGAATACCTCGACCCATCCCGTAAGGAACTCTTCAACCAGATGGGCATCAATTCACTCATCTTCCCAGAGGTGCTTGCAGCAGCTGACATTACCAACGGACTCAAGATGTCGTGGGTAAGACAGCGCTGGGACTTGCATGGCGGCGACCTCGTCATGCTTGGTGTCAAGCTTCGCGAAACTTGCGAGATACTGAACCAACCTCTGAAAGACCTGTGCGGACCTGACGATCCTTACCATGTGGTGGCCATCAAACGCAAAGGAGAGACGCTTATCCCTGGTGGTAATGACGTACTGGAGAACAATGACCTCGCCTATTTTATGACCACAAGGGAGTATATCCCCTACATACGCCAGATTTCCGGCAAGGAGCATTATGCTGATGTCAAGAATGTCATCATCATGGGTGGAGGACGTACTGCCGTCCGACTGGCTAAGGTCGCACCAGACTATATGGACCTGAAAATCATTGAGCAGGACGAACAACGCTGTGAGCACCTGAACTCAAAGTTAGCTGACACGGATGTAATGGTTATCCACGGTGACGGACGCGACATCGGTTTGCTACAGGAAGAAGGCATACACAACACCCAAGCTTTCGTGGCACTGACCGGTAATGCCGAAACGAACATCCTAGCCTGTCTGACTGCCAAACGACTCGGTGTAAGGAAGACCGTTGCCATGGTTGAGAATCTTGACTATGTAGAGATGGCTGAGAGTCTTGATATCGGCACCATCATCAATAAGAAAACGCTGGCAGCAAGCCATATTTACCAGATGATGCTTGATGCTGATGTTTCGAACGTACGAAGCCTCATGCTCGTTGATGCCGATGTAGCAGAGTTTACTGCAGCCGAAGGTTCAAAGGTCACTAAGAAGTCTGTTAAGGAGTTAGGTCTTCCGGCTGGAGCCACTATCGGTGGTCTGGTTCGTGGCGATCAGGGTATTCTCGTCAATGGTAATACTCGTATCGAAGCAGGCGATGCTGTCATGGTATTCTGCCATGAGCAGAACTTGAAAAAAGTTGAAAAATACTTCAAAGCCAACGTGCTATGGTAAATTTCCCTCTGGTATACAAGATCATAGGCTCGCTGCTATTCCTGTTGGGCTTTATGCTGGCTATCTGTGTAGGAGTTTCGGCCTACTACAAGGAGGACGACCTGCTGTCGTTCCTCATTGCCACCATTCTCACCATCAGTGCGGGCTTCATCTTCAAATACCTGGGACGTAATGCCAATAACAACCTTAGTCGTCGCGACAGCTATTTCCTCGTTACCTCAGCATGGATTATCTTCTCGATTTTCGGTATGCTACCCTTCCTCGTCGGAGGCTTTATTCCCAATGTCACTGACGCATTCTTTGAGACGATGTCAGGCTTTACGACGACAGGCGCAACAATTCTCAGCAATGTAGAGAGTCTGCCACACGGCATTCTATACTGGCGCACCCAGACACAGTGGATTGGAGGTCTGGGAATTGTATTCTTCACCATCGCCATTCTACCCTCAATGGTAGGTAGCGGCAGTGTGAAGGTGTTCTCTGCAGAGGCAACAGGACCGATACGTTCGAAGATGCATCCGCGATTGTCGACAATGGCGAAATGGATCTGGACAATCTATCTGGGACTCACCATCGCCTGTATCCTGTCATTCTACCTCTGTGGCATGGACTGGTTCGATAGCATCAACTATGCCATGACGACGACAGCGACAGGCGGTTTCTCCACCCATAACGACAGTACAGCCCACTTTGACTCACCGTCCATCGACTATGTCTGTATTCTTTACCAGTTCTTAGCCGGTATCAATTTCGCCATGCTCTATATGGCTATCTTCAAACTGAAGGTCGTAGCGCTGTTCAAGAGTTCTGAGTTCAAGCTCTACATCTTCCTCATCACCATAACGACCTTGTTTATCAGCTATCTGCTGATGTCACGCAATGGTTACGGTATGGAGCATGCCTTCCGTTCGGCTCTATTCCAAGTTGTATCGTTTATGACTACAACTGGTCTCTTCAACGACGACGTATCCCACTGGCCACACATTACGTGGGTCATTCTGGGCTGTCTGATGTTCATTGGTGCTTGTTCAGGTTCCACAACAGGTGGTTTCAAGTGTATTCGCAGCGTAATGATTTTCAAGGTGCTGCGTAACGAATTCCGTAAGATTTTACACCCCAATGCCGTGTTACCTGTCAAGATAAACGGACAAGCCATATCACAGCAAAGACTCTCCACCCTATTGGCTTTCTTTGCCATCTTTTCTATCATGGTCCTGATATCTGCCACCGTCATGATTGTCTCAGGCATTGACCATACCAACGCCATAGCCATAGCTCTGAGCCTTATCAGTAATGTTGGTCCATCACTTGAATACGAGGTGGGACCCTCGATGTCGTGGAGCGAGATGCCGGAATATATCAAGTGGACTTGTTCGTTCCTCATGCTCGTAGGCCGTCTTGAAATCATGTCTGTGCTGGTACTCTTTACCCGCGCTTTCTGGAAAGAAAATTAATATTCATATGAAATACTACAAATTCACTCCCCTTCTTAAAACCCTTATCTGGGGCACCGAGAGCTGGCTGTTTTCCGGTGTTCCCGGTAACGAGACACTCTGCGAAGGGAAAAATATCAACGAACTCGTTCACGAAGAAAAAGAAGCCCTCGTAGGTGAGGCTAACTACAAGCGCTTTGGCGACGAGTTCCCCCTGCTCGTCAAATTCATTGACGCACACCGAGACCTGAGCATACAGGTACATCCTAATGACGAGATAGCTCGTCAGCAGGGTAAGGACAAAGGCAAGACAGAGATGTGGTACGTGTTGGAGTCCGCCCCTGAGGCTAGTCTATACAATGGACTGAAAATACACCTCACCCCTGACGAGTATAAGAATATGGTGGAACAAAAGACCATCTGCGACGCCTTGGCCAAATACACCGTCAAGGATGGGGACTGCTTCTTTATTCCCGCAGGACGCATTCATGCCATCCTTAGCGGCTGCTATCTGTTGGAAATCCAGCAGACCAGTGATGTCACCTATCGCATTTATGACTACGACCGCCTCGACAAAGATGGGAAACCACGCCAGTTGCACATCAAGGAAGCCGCTGAGTCAATAGACTACACGGTATATTCCGACTACCAGACCCATTATACGCCACGCAAGGACGAAGGGGTTGCGCTGATAGAGTGTCCTTACTTCAATACCGCTGTCTACGACCTGACAGAACCCATGGAGATAGACTATTCCGAGCTCGATTCGTTTGTTATTCTCATTGGCTTGAAAGGGGAAGGTACACTGACCATCGACGATGAGGAGACGACCTTACGTGCTGGCGAGAGTATCCTGATTCCCGCCACAGCGAAGGTGGTTCGCAGCGAGGGTACTATCAAGTTCCTGGAGACGTACGTACTTTCGTGAGATATTGTTCCAAATCCCGCTGAATACGACGGAATTGTTCTGAAAGGATATATCCCATATTCTTTTTCAGCGTTTGTCTGATGTCCAATACCGAATGTTCGTAGCACGACATCTCGTTCTGCCGTTGAGTAAAATGACGTGCCGTACGCGATATCTCATCCTGACGTTCCTGACGCAGTCGGTTGCACACCTTATTTAATATAGGGACAACGACATTGTCAAATAAATGATGCCCTTGAATATAAAGATAGGTAGTTTGGGGAGTCACACCTAAAGACTTTATACTTTCCCTCGTCTTCAGGTATTCTGCCTTATTATCAGGAAACTCCGCCTGCAACTGACGTATCTTTACACTAACCTTATGGCGTAAATTGTCGAGGGATGGCTGGGGATTCTGCACATTAAAGCCACCAGGATCGGCTATACGATTAAAATCAGAAAGCGAGAATTGGTTGTGCTTCCCTACCCGATATGCCCATACCGACCATACGAACAAAGGGAAAAGAATTTCAGAATACTGACGCATGTAATCCTCGAAATCGAAATACCGGCGGTCGTTCAGCGTCACAGCCACGCAAACATCATGAAGTGAAGGAGCATAACACTGCAGGCTCTCAATGGCATAGGCATAAGTATGGAACACATAGGGATTTTCTAGTACTTTTCGTGACTGCAAAGTAGCACCTTGCAACAAGTAGTCGAAGTCGGCATCGACACAAGCTATCATCGCCTCACCCAGTCCAGCCATCAGCGCAGCCTTCTTGCCGCGTTCCAGTTTCCTATGCGACGGCAACATCACCTCGAAGTAACGATGTTCATTTTCAAAGCGCGTCAATACAGTACGCCAGAAGAAAATATCATCGTAGCTTTCGACATAGGCTACTATCCTACGTCGTGCCTGCTTCGACTTCAACTGATTGGCAGCCTCGAAGTAGCGGCTATTGAGGTTGTCTCTTAGTTTACTGGGCATACGAGATATCCTAGAACTTCCAAATCTACTAGAGCGTAATATCACTCACTTCCGTCACATTATCCATCCAGCCATTCATAATGACAGCTGGCGAGTGGGTCGTCAGGATAATCTGCACGTTAGGATTCAGTTCCACAATCAGTTCAATGAGCCGCTTCTGCCATTCTATGTGCAAGCTTACTTCCGGCTCATCCATAAAGAGCACATAGGGTTGTTGGTCCTCGACGAGTACCGTCAGCAAGATAGCTAGCATCTGCTTCTCTCCGCTTGACAACTGATAAGGCACCAACGTCTCACCAATCTGCGAGAAACGTATCTCGTTTTCCGTCCTCACGATCTTCTTACCCGTCTCTTCAAACAAGTCGTCGACCATATCCTGGAAACGAGTCTTCGACTGCGACAAGTGCTGAGCAGCATCGGTATTACCCTGCTGTAACTCGGTAATGATGCGGTTACCGATATTCACTTGATAGTCCAGATACTTACGCTGCAGATGATAGAGCTGGAAGTCAAGGGCAGAGCGTATGCGTGTGTCCACCAAATTCAGCGTCTCGTTATCGAGCATCGGTGAGTCCAGCGAACGGATAATGTCGAAACGCACATGGGTAGCATCTGCAGGTTCAGCAGTGATGTGTACACCCTTTAGGAGATGGTTCACCAAATCACCATTGGTACAGATGCTCTTGAATACCTTATTTAATATAGTACTCTTGCCCACGCCATTGATTCCACTGAGGATATTCACATGTGGGTCGAGCGTCCACAGGATATGCTTCTTACCGCTCCAAAGAGCATCAATTTCTATCTGTTTGATACATGTCGCGTACTTCATAGTCGTAAGTTTTGTGCAAATATAGTGTTTTTTTTTGAAATGACAAAAAAAAACACTAATTTTGCACCCATGAAAGAAAACAAAGCACTCATTGCGCACTTGAGTATGTTCGGAGCCTGTGCCGGTTGGGGACTGATGGCCCCTATCGGAAAGGACGCTATGACACATGGCTTCGACGGCATCACAATGGTTACCTTTCGCGTTGTTGGAGCCTGTCTGCTGTTCTGGATAGCCTCTATCTTTGCGAAGAAGGAATATGTTCCCACGAAGGACAAACTGATGTTTATCGGAGCTGCCGTCTTCGGATTGGTGTGCAACCAGTGTTGCTATACGATTGGACTGAGCATCACGTCACCCATCAATGCCTCTATCGTCACCACATCCATGCCAATCTTCGCCATGATTCTGGCAGCACTCATCCTAAAGGAGCCTATCACTAGCAAGAAAGCACTGGGTGTATTGATGGGGTGCAGTGGTGCTTTGATACTGATTCTGACCTCCGCAGCCCATGCTGATGGCAAGGTGGGCGATATCCGTGGCGACCTGCTATGCCTATTTGCCCAATTCTCGTTTGCCTTGTACCTATCACTATTTAACCCGCTTATCCGACGATATAACGTGTTTACCATCAATAAGTACATGTTTTCGTGGGCCACGCTAATGCTGCTCCCCTTTACCTTTGGGCACGTGAAGGAGGTGGTATGGGGAAAAGTCATACCTGCAACATCGTGGTGGGAAGTAGCCTATGTGGTTTGCATAGGGACGTTCTTCGGCTATATTCTGACTATGATAGGCCAACGTACACTCCGTCCAACGGTGGTCTCGGTATATAATTATGTACAGCCTATCGTCTCAGTAGCAGCCTCATTGCTGATGGGCATTGGTATCCTGAAACCCACCCATGCACTGGCAGTCGTATTGGTATTTGGCGGTGTCTGGCTGGTAACGAAATCGAAGTCACGAGCCGATATGGAAAAAGAAAGAGCTAAGAAAAACTCTTAGCTCTTTACTTATCATTTGATTTCTCACTTCAATATCGGTCACCCAATTCTGTCATCCAGAAATCCTGAAGGTATATCTCAAATATCAGCGTACTGTATGCAGGTATTACAGATGATGACGACTGCGTAGTACCATAGCCCAACTGATAAGGAACAATCACTATCCAGCCCTCTCCTCGGTGCATATGCTGCAAGGCCGTCGAGAATCCGGCAAGAATACTCCCATTCACCTTGAACCTGGCAGGAACGTCCACTTCTGGGTCGAAACTGTCCGTAGACATATAGCTACGATCGAACTGATAGCCTTCTGGATAGTGTTGCGTTGGAATCAGACTTCCACTATAATGAACAGCGACAGAATCGGTATACTGTGGGGTATTATCTGTCCACGCTTCCTCATTTTTAAGTACCTTATATGCCAAGATACAATTGGTAGGTGCTATGTCCTCGAGTTTCATATCACCAGGCATCGACCAACAGGGGATGACAAGCATATCAGAAGCCTCACCCTTACTCTTGTACTCCTGCAGGTATTGCTCATAGTGCTGCTGGAAGTAGGTCTCGTTTCTGTTCTGCCAGTTATCAAACTCCAGATCGGTTTCATCGGTCTCACTGCACGACACAAAGCCGAGCAGTGAGATACCAATCAGTAGATAGTGCTTGATCTTCATTTTTTTTCTTACTGCAGTTTCTTCAAAAGACTTGCAATGCTCACCTTATCCTCGATGATACCATTGAGCTCGCTGATAGCCACGCGCTCCTGCTCCATCGTGTCGCGGAAACGCAGAGTGACGCAACCATCGTTCAGCGTGTCGTGGTCAACGGTGACGCAGTACGGCGTGCCGATGGCATCCTGACGACGATAACGCTTACCGATGCTGTCCTTCTCGTCATACTGGCAGTTAAAGTGGAACTTCAGCTGGTCGATGATCTCACGGGCCTTCTCAGGCAGACCGTCCTTCTTCACCAGCGGCATCACGGCACACTTGACAGGAGCCAGGGCTGCGGGCAACTTCAGGACCACGCGGGTCTCGCCGTTTTCCAGCTTCTCCTCCTCGAAGGCGTGGCACATGATGCTCAGGAACATACGGTCAACACCAATGGATGTCTCGATGACATACGGCGTATAGCTCTCGTTGGTCTGAGGATCGAAGTATTTGATGCTCTTGCCGGAGTACTTCTCATGCTGGCTCAGGTCGAAGTTCGTGCGGCTGTGGATACCCTCCACCTCCTTGAAGCCAAACGGCATTTTAAATTCGATATCGGTAGCGGCATTGGCATAGTGGGCCAGCTTGTCGTGGTCGTGGAAACGATAGTTCTCAGCGCCGAAGCCCAAAGCCTGGTGCCACTTCATACGCGTCTCCTTCCACTTCGGGAACCACTCCAGCTCTGTGCCAGGCTGTACGAAGAACTGCATCTCCATCTGCTCGAACTCCCTCATACGGAAGATGAACTGACGAGCCACAATCTCGTTACGGAAAGCCTTACCAATCTGTGCGATACCGAAAGGAATCTTCATACGACCGGTCTTCTGCACGTTCAGGTAGTTCACGAAGATACCCTGAGCAGTCTCAGGACGCAGGTAGATCTTCATCGAAGCATCGGCACTGGCACCCATCTCAGTAGAGAACATCAGGTTGAACTGACGCACGTCCGTCCAGTTGCGGGTTCCGCTGATAGGACATACGATTTCCTCGTCGAGGATGATCTGCTTCAGCTCGTCGAGATCCGGACCCTGCATGGCAGCAGCATAACGGGCATGGAGAGCGTCGCGCTTCTCCTTCGTCTCCTTCACACGCTCCGAAGTCTCCAAATATTTAGCCTCGTCGAAACTGTCGCCAAAGCGCTTGCGAGCCTTCTCCACTTCCTTCTGGATCTTCTCGTCGTACTTGGCAATCTGGTCCTCAATCAGTACATCAGCACGATAGCGCTTCTTCGAGTCGCGGTTGTCAATCAAGGGATCGTTGAAAGCATCCACGTGTCCAGATGCCTTCCATATGGTGGGGTGCATGAAGATAGCCGAGTCGATACCTACGATATTCTCGTGAAGCATCGTCATGGCCTTCCACCAATACTGCTTAATGTTATTCTTCAACTCAACACCGTTCTGACCGTAGTCATAAACGGCACCTAAACCATCGTAAATCTCACTTGAGGGGAACACAAAGCCATACTCCTTACAGTGGCTCACGATCTTCTTAAATACATCTTCTTGTGCCATAAAAACTTAATAATTTCGAAATTATGGCTGCAAAGGTACTGCTTTTTGATGAAAAAGTCGTATCTTTGCAACATTATTTAATATAATTACCTAATGGACGACGAAATAAAGGACGAAATGACAGGGCAAAGTGTCGAGGAATTAGGCTCCTCAGACGCCTCAGAGTCGCATTCAGACTACAAACCGGTAAACCGTTTTGACGCTGCTGCCGTGCACCACTTGAGCGGCATGTACCAGAACTGGTTCCTGGACTATGCCTCTTACGTTATTCTGGAGCGTGCCGTTCCACATATTGAGGACGGACTGAAACCCGTGCAGCGCCGTATCCTGCACTCGATGAAACGCATGGACGACGGACGCTATAACAAAGTGGCGAACATCGTAGGTCACACCATGCAGTTTCATCCCCACGGCGATGCTTCCATCGGTGACGCCTTGGTGCAGATGGGACAGAAGGACCTGCTCATCGACACACAGGGTAACTGGGGTAACATCCTGACGGGCAATAGAGCAGCAGCTCCCCGATATATCGAGGCCCGTTTGTCGAAGTTTGCGTTGGACACCGTCTTCAACCCCAAAACCACTGAGTGGCAGATGTCGTACGACGGACGCAACAAGGAACCTATCACACTGCCCGTGAAATATCCGTTGCTGTTGGCGCAGGGTGCCGAGGGCATTGCCGTAGGTCTGAGTTCAAAGATTCTACCCCATAACTTCGTAGAAATATGCGACGCTGCCATTGCGTACTTACATGACGAGGAGTTCCACTTGTATCCGGACTTCCCAACGGGCGGCTCAATTGATGTCTCGAAATACAACGACGGACAGCGCGGTGGCGTCATCAAGGTACGAGCCAAGATTGAGAAACTCGACCCGAAGACGCTGGTCATTCGCGAGATTCCCTACTCGAAGACAACCGAAACACTCATCGACTCCATTCTGAAGGCCATCGACAAGGGCAAAATCAAGGCTCGCCACGTGGAGGACCTGACTGCTGCAAAAGTCGAAATACAAGTCCAGTTGGCTCCAGGTGTATCGAGCGACAAGACATTGGACGCCCTCTACGCCTTCTCTGACTGCGAAATCAATATCTCGCCCAACTGTTGCGTCATTGAGGATAACAAACCGCAGTTCCTAACCATCTCCGATGTGCTGCGCCACTCGACAGACCGCACCAAGGACCTAATTCGTCAGGAATTGGAGATTCGCAAGGGCGAACTGCTGGAACAACTGCACTTCTACTCGTTGGAGAAAATCTTCATCGAGGAACGCATCTATAAGGACAAGAAATTTGAGCAGGCGCCCACCATCGATGCCGTCTGTGAACACATCGACGAGCGCTTGACGCCATACTATCCGCAGATGGTTCGCGAGGTTACGAAGGACGACATTCTGAAACTGCTGGAAATCAAGATGCAGCGCATCCTGAAGTTCAACAAGGACAAGGCTGACGAACTGATGGCCCGTATCAAGGCTGAGATAGAGGAGATAGACCGTGACTTGGCAAACCTCGTGGAGGTGACGGCCCAGTGGTTCCAGTTCCTGAAGGACAAATACGGCAAGGACCATCCGCGACTGACAGAAATCCGCAACTTCGACACCATCGAGGCTACGAAGGTCGTCGAGGCCAACCAAAAGCTGTACATCAATCGTCAGGACGGCTTCATCGGCACAGGCTTGAAGAAAGATGAGTTTGTTTGCAACTGCTCTGACATTGACGACATCATCATTTTCTACAAGGACGGTAAGTTCAAGGTTGTCAAAGTTGCTGACAAGCTGTTCGTCGGCAAGAACGTCATGTGGATCAGTGTCTTCAAGAAGAACGACCAACGCACCATCTACAATGCCGTTTATCGTGATGGACGTAAGGGTTTCTACTATATCAAGCGCTTTAACGTCTCAAGCGTCACTCGCGATCGCGAGTACGACATCACAGCAGGCACAGACGGATCGCGTGTCGTTTATTTTACCGCTAATCCCAATGGCGAGGCAGAGATTATCAAGGTCACCCTCGACCCAGCACCCAAACTGAAGCGCATTTTCTTTGACAAGGACTTCTCGGAAGTACTCATCAAGGGACGTGCTGCGAAGGGTAACCTGCTGACGAAATACCAGATACACCGCATCGGTCTGAAGAGTCACGGACACTCTACCCTAGGTGGTCGCAAGGTGTGGTACGATCCAGACGTCAACCGTTTGAACTACGACGAACACGGACGACTGCTGGGTGAGTTCTTCGACGGCGACAGCATCCTGGTCATTTTGAAGAACGGCGACTACTACCTGTCTGGCTTCGACCCCAACGTACACTTTGAGGACAACATCCAGCTGATAGAGAAATACGAGCCAGAGAAGATCTGGAGTTGCGTACTCTATGATGCTGACAATCAGGGCTATCCGTATATCAAGCGTTTCCTCATGGAGGCTTCGAAGCGCAAACAAAATTATATTGGCGAGAACGAGAATTCCCAACAGATACTGTTAACGGATACGTTCTATCCGCGTCTGCAAGTGACATACGGCGGCAACGACGCTTTCCGAGGATCAGAGGAAATCGACGTCGAGCAGTTTATCACTATCAAGGGCTTCAAAGCAAAAGGTAAACGACTGACTACCTGGCAGATAGCCTCCGTCGAAGAGCTGGAGCCAACCCGTTTCCCTGAACCTCCAAGTGCCGAGGAGTTCGCCTCCTCGGAAGAGGAAGAAGACCTCGACCCCGATGCCGGCAAAAGCCAGCAACAGGTTCTCGACGAACTGACAGGACAACTTAGCTTATTCCCCGATGATGAAGACGCGTAAACTCCTGCTCATAGCATTGCTCCTACCATGGGTTACGCTTTGGGCGCAACCTGCCGACTCCACAAAAGTCATCACCCGTAGTACCATGGTGGGCGTAGGAATCACGAACATTCTCGACACCTACCTGTCGCAGGAACATTTCAAGGGGTTTGGTGTGTCGTTTCTCACCACCATCGAGCGCAAACGCCCAGAGAGACGTTGGTCGACACTGATAGAACACGAGGCAAACTTGTCGTCCGTTAAGGACCGTCCCAAGTCGAAACAGGAATTGGAGGCTGCCTACAACTTCTATTGGGGCAAGCTCTACAACTGGCAACTATTGGACCATCGGCTGACACTACAGGCTGGCGGACTCGTGAATGCCTCAGCAGGAGTCATCTACAACACGTCAAACGGCAACAATCCCGCTCAAGCCCGCCTTCACCTCAACGTGATGCCAACGGGTGTGGCTGCCTACCGATTCCAACTGTTCAACCGCCCGATGACGGCTCGCTACGAACTGGCACTGCCTCTTTGCGGTATCATGTTCTCACCCAACTACGGACAGTCGTACTATGAGATTTTCTCGTTAGGCAACTACGACCACAACATCGTTCCTACGACGTTCATCTCGGCTCCTGAGTGGCGACACATGCTGACCATCGACGCATCCATCAGCTCGAAGTTCACCCTGCGCATAGGTTATCTTGGCAACATGCAACAAGCCAAGGTCAACAATCTCAAACAGCATGTCTACACCCACCGATTCCTCATTGGCATCACCAAGCGTTTCTCCATCATTTCCCATGCCCTATGAAAAAATATCTAGTATATCTAGTTACTCTACTCCCCCTATTCGTTTCCTGCGTCGACACTGACGAGCGAAGCGATACGCCCACTGGCAACTTCGAAGCTCTGTGGCAGATTATCGACGAGCACTACTGTTTCTTTGACTATAAGCAGCACGAATACGGACTTGACTGGAATGCCGTATATAATAAATATAAGGTACGCGTGAGCGATCACATGACGTCAGACCAACTCTTCGAGGTACTTACCGACATGCTGGCCGAATTACGTGACGGACACGTCAACCTCGGCAGTTCTGCGGACTACGGACGCTATTGGGCGTGGCACGAGGCCTATCCCCAGAACTTCAGCGATACGCTTGAACGCCGCTACCTGGGAACAGACTACAAGATTGCCGCAGGAATGAAATATCGCGTACTCGACGACAATATCGGCTACATCCGTTACGATTCGTTCTTGCAAGGCATTGGCGAAGGTAATCTCGACGACTGCCTGACATATCTGGCACTCTGTCGCGGACTTATCATCGACATCCGCAACAACGGCGGAGGCGACCTGACAACGGCAGAAAAACTGGCAGGACGTTTCGTACAGGAGAAGACACTCGTGAGCTACATGCAACACAAGACGGGCAAAGGCCACAACGACTTCTCGTCGCTGGAAGCACGCTATCTGGAGCCGTCGAGCAATATCCGGTGGCACAAGCCCGTCTGCGTACTCACCAACCGCTCCGTCTTCAGCGCTGCCAACGACTTTGCCGTGATGATGCACACATTGCCTAACGTAAAACTGGTGGGCGACCATACTGGCGGAGGTAGCGGAATGCCCATGAGTAATAGCCTGCCCAACGGGTGGAGTGTGCGCTATTCGGCCTGCCCCATGTATGACTCAAAGAAGCAACAGACAGAATTCGGTATCGATCCTGACGTCAAGGTAGCACTTACAGACGAAGCCACAGCACAGGGAATTGACCTCATTATTGAAGCTGCACGAAAAGTTTTAAGCGAATAATTTGACCTATAGTCGAATTTTCTCACGACTCAACACAAAAATGTACTTTTTTGTGTTTTCGCTGCTCAAAAATTTTGGTGATTCAGATTTTTTTTATACCTTTGCACCCGCAAATCGACTTCAGCCCCCTAAAAAGGGAATTGACTTCGTCGATTCCGCGCCTGTGGCGGAATTGGTAGACGCGCTAGACTTAGGATCTAGTATCTCACGATGTGCAGGTTCGAGTCCTGTCAGGCGCACAACAGAAAGGTCGGCATAGCTCAGCTGGTTAGAGTATCACCTTGACATGGTGGGGGTCCTTGGTTCGAGTCCAAGTGTCGACACACAAAGCAAAAAAGAGAGTGACTCACTTAAGTGGGTCACTCTTTCTTTATTTCTTATTCTGCTTTTCCAGTTCCTTAGCGCGCTTCCGGGCTTCCTTCTCACGCTTCTTGGCCTCCTTTTCAGCACGCTTGGCGGCCTTACGGGCTTCCTTCTCGCGCTTACGCTGTTCCTTCTTCAACTGTTTTTCCAGTTTACGGGCTTCCTTTTCAGCGAGTTTGGCAGCCTTGCGCTCTTCCTTGAGTTGCACCTTTTCCTTGGCAGCTTCCTCCAAAGCGTCACGCAACATCTCCTTATCGAACGTAAACACATGACCGAAAATACCCAGCGAGAGTGTCTTCGACTCGTCACCCAGCTCGACGTGTGTCGTATTGAACAGGAAGTAGTTGTCCACTTCCAACTTCGAGTTCAGCGCCACTTCGATGGTTTTGTTGACGATACCCTTACCCAGGTCCGTCAGTATGTTGTCACCCAAGCCATGCTCGATAGCCTCATCGTCCACATAAGCCCTCACAGCCTCCATCATAGCCTCCTTGTGGGCTTTCTTATCGGGCACGGTTCGTCCCATCGTAATGGCCAGAGCAACCAATGCCACACCAATCAGAATTTTCTTAAACATCTCTATTAATCTTTGGTTTATGAAACGTATTTTTATTTTCGGGTGCAAAATTACAATAATAATATGAAACTGCAAAAGAAAAATGCTTTTTTTGTCACTAATTGCCACATCGACTTTGCAAAGATAGGAGAATCATCTTAAATAATATTTAAAATACGGCAAGTCATTTGCAGATTACAAAATAATTTGTAACTTTGCAAAACGAAACTAATATTATACAAAGAAAAAGATTATGGCATTTTTAACTAACGACAAACTGACCATCGTCGGCGCAGCCGGTATGATTGGTTCAAACATGGCTCAGACCGCCCTGATGATGGGTCTGACAAGCGAAATCTGTCTGTACGACGTGTTCTCTCCCGAGGGTGTAGCTGAGGAGATGCGCCAGAGTGGTTTTGACGATGTGAATATCGTGGCTACCACCGACGCTGAGGAGGCTTTCCGCAACGCAAAGTACATCATTTCTTCTGGTGGTGCTCCCCGTAAGGCTGGTATGACCCGTGAGGATCTGCTCGCCGGCAACTGTAAGATTGCTGAGGAGCTGGGCCAGAACATCAAGAAATTCTGCCCTGACGTAAAGCACGTAGTGATTATCTTCAACCCCGCTGACCTCACTGGTCTGGTAACGCTGCTGTACTCTGGTTTGAAGCCAGGTCAGGTGACGACCCTCGCAGGTCTCGACACTACCCGTCTGCAGAGCGCACTGGCTAAGAAGTTCGGTGTGATGCAGAACCAAATCACTGGTTGCGCTACCTATGGTGGCCACGGTGAGCAGATGGCTGTATTCGGAAGCCACGTAGAGATTGCCGGTCGCAAACTGACTGACATCATTGGTACTGCTGAGTTCCCCGCTGAGGAGTGGGAGCAGATGAAGGTCGACGTCACCAAGGGTGGTGCCAAGATCATCGAGCTTCGCGGACGCAGCTCATTCCAGAGCCCCTCGTATCTCTCTGTCGAGATGATTCGTGCCGCTATGGGTGGTGAGCCTTTCCGCTTCCCCGTTGGAACCTACGTAAAGACCGACAAGTACGACCACATCATGATGGCTATGAAGACCACCATGACTGCCGAGGGTGCTAAGTTCGAGGTTCCTCAGGGTACTGCCGAGGAGAACGCTAAGCTCGACCAGAGCTACGAGCACCTGTGCAAGATGCGCGACGAGCTGGTTACGCTGAACATCGTTCCTCCCATCGCTGAGTGGAGCAAGATCAATCCGAACCTGTAATCATACAGGCCACAGATTTAACGGATTAAGACTAACAATCATGCATATTGAGCCCACCCCAAAAAGTGGGCTCAATTTAATATGAAGAGACGACTGACGATATTGATGCTGATGGCGGTAGCCTGCTGTTGCGTAGCGTTTGGACAGATAAAACGCTACGACACCGACTTCACGCTGTCGCAGAAGAAGTTCACGGTGACGGTGCCCATCGAAATTGAGCGCGACCAGCTATTCGTTCGCGTAGATATTGGCGGGCGGGAATATCGCTTCAAGCTCGACACTGGAGCGAGCCAGGGCGTCATCTACGACGACGTCAGCATAGAAGGCCTGAGGACGCTGGGATTCATCAAGTCGGAGGACGCCACAGGACAGAGCCAGCAGGTGAAAACAGTGGAGTTGCCACCGTTCACGCTGGGCGGGCTGACCATCACGGGCTTTAAGGTACAGCAGATGAAGCGACCTATTGTGCGCAAAGGCGAGGACGGCATCATTGGCTTCGCCCTATTCCACAAAGGCATTGCCGCAAGAATTGACACCCGCGAGCAGACCATGACACTCACCGACCGCAAGTCGCTCTACAAGAAGGCCGAGGGCGAAGTGCTGAAATACAAGCTGAAATGGCACGTGCCCTACGTCACAGTGAGCCCCTTCGAAGGTTCGGAAGAACGCGTGCTGTTCGACACAGGTAGTCCGATGCTCTATGCCATCAATGCTGAGAGCCTCGGACGGATGGCGGCGACAAACCCGCTGGTTGCGGAGCAGATTGAGGGTACGAAATACGGCAGTCACGTCGTCGGACATTTCGGTGTCGAGCGCGAAGACACAATAACGCTGCTGAACCTTGACCGACTGAAATGGGGCAATTTCGAACTCCGCGACGTGCATTGCATCACCGTACAAGGCGATTCCCACATAGGCGCCCCGTTGCTGATGCATGGCGTAATGATTATCAACCCCTTCCGCAAACGCCTCGTCTTCCAACCCTACGACGCACAGTAACCCCGCAATCCTGCATCGAAATGGAATTCTTTAAAACACTTGGAAAAGGAATCGTTCAGGGATTCAACCAGTTCATAACCAACGACCTGGAAAGTTATATACCTCTATTTATCATAGCGGCAGTATTAATCATAGCGGTACTGCTAAGAAACTGGATTCACAAGCACAAATAACCTGCCAGCCACCTGTCCCTCTGGCATCCACTTACTTTCCTTTTAATTGTTTGATATCCTTATCCAGTTCTTTGATACTTTCCAGATGAATCTGCTCTTTCTCGATTTCTTTGTATTTCGTGTATTCCGATTCAGCTTTCTGCTTGGCTAACTCATGAGAAATATTCCCAGGTCCTTCCAACACATTACGTTCATTCAGCTTCAGGATTACATCCAATCGTTCCTTCCAATCCCGCATATACATCGGACGATGAGCCAACGCCTGCGCCTCTGCATAAGCCAGATATTGTTCAACAATCAGTTTCAATGCTTTCAGTTCATCTTCATTCAGATAATTCTTTCCGACAAGAATATCCTGCTTCCTCACTTTTTCTAATGTACTTGTGGAGGTCAGTCCCATCATCGGAAGCGAGGCATTAGCACGATAATAAACCAGTTCTGCTGCAGTCTTCTCGCTCACTGCCCACAGCAACTTGTTCTGCACTTCTTTGAAAAACAAGATAGTCATTTCGTCCGATGGGTCATAGTCGATGCTCGTCTTATAGATATCCTTGATTTGCTGATAGAACACTTTTTCCTCCAATCGTATCTCGCGAATCTTTTCTATCAGTTCGCGGAAATAGTTCATGGTATTGCCTTTCTTAAAGCGTTCTTCATTTAAGGCATAGCCTCGGATAATGTAGTCACGCAATCGCTGTGTGGCCCAAATACGAAACATTGTACCTTGTCGTGACTTCACACGATAACCTACTGAGATGATTACATCAAGGTTATAGAAATTCGTTGGTTTGGTAGAAAAATCGGAAATTCCGATTTTTCTTATGCTCTTCTCTTCGGTCAGCTCTCCTTCTTGGTATATATTAAGTATGTGTTCATTAATTGTAGAACGCGATTTTCCAAAGAGTAGACACATCTGGTCAATAGTCAACCAAACCGTTTCGTCTTGAAACAACACGTCTACTTTTATATTACCATCTTCCGACTGGTAAAGCACAATCTCGTCTTGTATAGGTACGAGATTATCGTGTTTTATATTCTTTTCTTCTGCCATATTCATATTTCAAATTATATTTCACATCAGCCATCAGACCTCATACATCCGGCATCTTCCAGCCATATTCCGTTTGCAAAGGTACGATTAAGCGAGCAAAAAGCCAAATAAATTTGAGCTTTTTCGAGCGTAGTACCTTCGAGCGCAGCTCAAGGTTACTACTTTTCTTTGAAATAGTATGCAAAATCCGAAAAAGTTACACTGCAACGACCTGGAAAGTTATATACCTCAATTTATCATAGCGGCAGTATTGATCATAGCTGTACTGCTAAGAAACTGGATTGGCAAGCATAAATAACCTGCCACTAAGTCCCTATGACATTATTAACAAAGACGCAGAAAGTCCGAAAACCTTCTGCGCCTTTGAATAATCAGAAAAGGCCAGAATAAATAATCATTCATTTCAGCGCAGCAACGCAAGGTTTGAATTCTTTTCTTACCTTGACACCCAGGAATTCAGCAATTTCGCCTTCAGCATAACCTAGCTTATCACCAAAGTCATAGATGAGCGCCAATTCTTTTTCGTCAAGGATTCCATCTGCGAAAGCCATATTTACGAAGTAATTCAGAAGTTCACTCTTCAAGTCAGGAGCCATTTCAAGAATGTTCTTTATCGCATTGTTGAGAATACTAATTACATCGCCTTTCTCAACTCGTTTTAAATCCTTGTATGGGAATAGACTGTATGCGGCCAACTCTTTTATAATGAAGTCTTCTTCTATCTTGTCACGCTTTCCGTCCATC
This sequence comes from uncultured Prevotellaceae bacterium, assembly GCA_900318885.1. Lineage (GTDB taxonomy): Bacteria > Bacteroidota > Bacteroidia > Bacteroidales > Bacteroidaceae > Prevotella. Next base: position 120,373 of record ONMN01000003.1, read on the forward strand.
TGAGAAATGAATAAACCAGCTGCAGCAATATAATCAGCAATCGCATCATCTAATACGTCATATTCTATCTTTTGCAATTCATGAACTAGTTCGCCCATTCCACGATTGAAAGCTGCTTGGGTCTTCGCAGTAGCAAACAGCTCCAATGCTCGAACTCTTATCAGATTGACAGGATGGGTTCCATCATTAATACCTCCATTTTTCAGGAAGTATTCTAGTCTCTGATTGTTTTCAGCTATCATGGTTTCCATACTGACGTTCATCTTTTCAAGATCCAGTCCTGAAGCCATCTTATATACAGCCGTCACACAAGCAGCTAGATTGTCGTTCGCCATATATCCATGGAAATCTGCACTCAATTCTGCAAGTTGGTCAAAGAAAGCTACTCTCTTCTTAAGGAATTCTGGACATTCCTCAATAGCCTCATCGTCTGAATAAATGAAAAAGAACAATCTCTTAATAATAGAATCTCCATTTATCAAATGTCCAATTTCATGCCCAATGATATATTTCAACTCTTCTTCATTCATCAGTTCGAATAATGCAGAGTTAACCTCAATGATATGTGGACGCTGTTCATCTGGAGAATAAAACGCGCAAGCATTCACTTCGCTATTGCCAGTGATATAGAAATCAATATCGCCGACAAACTCCAGTTTTTCTTTAACCTCTCTGCATAGGTTATAGAATTGAGGGAGAAGTGTCTCATTGACTTTCAGACTGTTACCTTCTCTAGCACTACGGAAATAAATATCATTAGCATTCCCTTCACATTTCTGACGAATGTCTTCTGTTACATCACCTTGTAAGGCATTGAAGATTTGTTGTGCAAGCGTATGCTGCAAATCGATGTGTGGATTTAGTTCTCTCATATGTCTATTGTTTATAGGGTTAGTATTATTTTATTCTGACACACTCTCATCAAAGTCTTCATCAGCATGATTACTCATGTCTTTGTATTTCTCGAGATAGGCACAGAGCTTTTCAAACACGCGCTGACGCATTTCTTCTCTGCGCTTACTGTTATTAGTGAAAAGTGCAACAGCAGGAAGAATCTGAGCAAAAGAAGTTCCTGACATTGAAACGAAACCATTACGGAAAGCCATTGCCATAAAGTTTCGAGTTTCTATGGGCTTTAGCTTCTCTTCTTCGATAATTTTGTTCAGTTCTTCCTCTTTCTGCTGCTTGATATAATCTGCCCATGATTCTCCTACATCGCTACCAGACGTTATACCTTTGATAAATTGCTCTATCAATTCTCTTTTATTACGTAGATTCGGACTGGCATCAACGAAATCTCTAATCTTGGCTATAACCGTCATGTCATTCATGTGGTCATCAGCGTATGTCTGAACCATCTGAAGGATACGATCAATACTGATATCATCATGTTTAATGAGCTCTATTTCGAATGCTATATCCTCGTTGACATTTTCTGGATCAACCTTTTCCTTATCTCTGAATTGGTGATACAATTCGAGATAGGCACTTGCATAGTGCTGGCGTTCTTGTTCACCCAACAGCTCTTTACCTTCGAACTCATCGAAGGTGCTGAGAATGTTGTACAACTTCAGAATATAAGAATACTTCTTGATAAAGTCCTTCTTGGCTTCTTCAGTCATGACATCTGTTCCAACGGGAAGCGGATATTCATCACGTAAGGTTTCAACTATTTCCTTGTAGCCTGGTTGATGCTTGCCGTTTGCGTCCTCATAACCCTCGTAATAGTATTCATCAAAGGTCTTTAACAGAACCACGCCATTAGCCTCAGGATTACCAAACAATCCAAGGGCATCATTGGTGGCCTGCTCCAAATTACGGAAACATACGATGTTACCACAATTCTTCACACTATTCAGTATTCGATTCGTTCGACTATAAGCCTGCAACAGTCCATGCATCCTCAGATTCTTATCCACCCAAAGTGTATTCAACGTCTTAGCATCGAAACCTGTCAGGAACATATTTACGACAATCAGCAAGTCGAGTTCGCGATTCTTCATTCGCTTACTCACATCTTTATAGAAACTCTGAAAACCATTCGCAGAGAGGTCGAACTTGCAACCGAACTCACGATTATAATCATCGATACACTCCTGCAAGGCATCCTTGTCAGTCTGGGAAAGTGTAGAGGTGTCCTCTGGGTTCTCATCTATCAGTTCACCATCCAGTGGATCTTCTTCATTAGCCCCATAGCTATATATCATTGCCACTTTCAGCCTATCTGCCTCAGGCAAATCTGCCATCTGCCGTTTAAACTCACTATAATAGAGTTTGGCAGCATCAATACTCGCTGTTGCAAAGATAGAGTTGAAGCCATGCAGTCGCTGGTCTTTCACCTGATAGGTGCTGTTGCGCTTGGTCTTCTTCGCGAAGTTCTTGATGATATACGTGACGATGTTGCTGATATATCTTGGATCATGCATGATTCGCTCTCTGTCGATATCTTCTACGGCTTCATCCTCTATACCTTCCTTTTCACGCATCGTTCGCACATACTCCAAATGGAAAGGCAACACGTTTTGGTCGCTGATGGCATTGATGATAGTATAGGTATGCAGTCGCTCGCCAAACACCTGTTTGGTTGTCATCAAATTGGCCTTTCCTGTTGTATTGGCGTTATCAGAGAAGATGGGCGTTCCTGTAAAGCCAAATATATAGTATTTCTTGAACTTCTTCGTAATGGCAGTATGCATCTCGCCGAACTGACTGCGATGACACTCATCGAATATCATAACCACATGCTGGTTGTACACGTCCATATCCTTGTTTCTCTTTACCAATATGGAAAGCTTCTGAATGGTAGTAATGATAATATGACAGGTCGGATCATTCAATTGTCGTTCCAATATGGTCACATTAGTGTTGCTATTGGCTGCATCCTTTTGGAAGTTATCATACTCTCGCATGGTCTGATAGTCCAAATCCTTACGGTCCACCACAAATAACACCTTATCTATATAGGGCAGTTTGCTGGCCAACAATGACGTTTTAAACGAAGTCAATGTTTTACCAGAACCTGTCGTATGCCAGATATATCCTCCAGCTTCGATACTACCAAACAGTTTATTATTATATGCAACGTTGATGCGCTTCAAAATGTTCTCTGTCGCTGCAATCTGATAGGGACGCATCGCTAACAACTGATTATCTACGGTGAAGACACAGAAGCGCGTCAATATGCTCAGGATTGTATGTTTGGCAAAGAAAGTCTTAGTAAAGTCTTCCAGCATAGTGATACGCTTGTTGCGGGCATCCGTCCACCATGAAGTAAACTCGAATGAATTGCTTACAACCTGTCCTTTCTTAGCACGCTCGTCTTCTTCCTTCAAATGAAGGTCACGTGTGGTATTGCTGTAGTATTTCGTATAAGTGCCATTGCTGATAACGTAAATCTGTACATACTCGAACAAGCCACTATCAGCCCACATCGACTCACGATTGTAGCGTTTTATCTGGTTGAAGGCCTCACGAATATCAACGCCTGGTTTCTTCAGTTCTACATGTACCAAAGGAAGGCCATTCACCAATATGGTTACATCATAGCGATTCGCTGCCTTTCCGCCTGTTGGCGTATATTGGCGCATCACCTGCAACTGGTTCTGATGTATGTGCTGTTTATCGAGCAGCATGATGTTCTTCATATCCCCATTGTCAAAAGTAAAATTGAAACGAGGGTCTTCTTGTGTCACTCGCGTTTTCTCCACGATGCCGCTATTGGGTTTTGCTATACAAGTTGTAAAGAAACGTTTCCACTCACTATCGTTAAAACATACACCGTTTAAAAGTTCCAATTGCTTGCGTAGGTTACTGATAAGTTCCTCTTCTGTAGTAATACGCAGATACTCATATTCCTGCATTCGCAACTGTTCCACAAACTGGTCTTCTAGATTGCGCTCACTCATATAGGGTACTTCTGCAGCGAAAAATCCTTGTTCAAACTCAGCAACAACAGTGCTTTCGTCGTTCTCTGAAATTAGATCGTAGTATGCCATAGTTTATTCAAATGTTAATAGTTTGTTTCTATAATATTCATATTGTTTCTCGCGTTGTGCTAACTGCGCCTCCAAGTTCGCAATGCTCGCCTCGAAGGTGTCGAGGATAGAGACAATACGTTGTTGTTCGATGATTGAAGGGATAGGAATGTTAACCTTAAGTAAATCAGCAACTTTTAGATGAGGTACAGAGCCTCTTGATATCTTAGGCTCATATTGTTTCTTAATGTAATTCGCATAAAGGCATTGCATTACATAATCAGGCAAAATGTCACTTATAAACTTTATGGCATACAAAGTTTCACTAATAGCCCAATCATGATTATAGTCTTTTATAATGGCCATTCTTCCTACAGTTCCACAACCAGTACTTGCAAATAGCAACAACCCCTTTTCAAGGCATGCTCTTTTATTTATTATTGAAATGGCTGCTGCATCAATCTTGTCAGTATTATCTGATATGTTTATCTGATTATTGTATATGTCTTTGCCTGTAATATACGGAAACTCTGCGGTAGAAGTATTTAGCTTGAAATTCTGACGTGGATTTAATCCGGTTTTTAGAGATCTCTTTATTTCATCTATAGATTTCCACTCCACACCATCTTTTCCTTCAATGTCAAGTAGTTGATCACGATAATACTCATATTGTTTGCGACGCAGAGCGATTTGCTCTTTCAGATTCTCGATGGAAGAAGTGAATGTATCGAGGATGTCAACTATTCGCTGTTGCTCAGAAATGCTAGGAATGGGGACCAACATCGTAAGAACTGAAAGCATTGACGGATGTTTAATTCCTGCTCCACGATAAAACATCCCTATCTCTTCTTTTTGAGAAAGCATCCAATAATAGAGATATTTGTTGCACAAATAATCAACATTGTTTGAAGTCGCAATACGATTATCCGCTGTCACAAATCTACCTTTATAATATTGTATATTGACATTTCCACCCCAGGGTATTGTAACCACCTCACCCTCTGAAATATTCCCTTCTACATCATCAGAGTCAACAAACGCTTCTTTGTCTGTGGTATAAAGAATTCTTATATCACCATTTGGACGTTCCAATTCTGCCAATTCGTTCGCCAAATAGTAATGATACTTTAAGACTGTAGGTTGCATCAGTTTATCTACACCAGAGAATTTCTTATCCCAGGTGGTGACTTCCCACATTCGCTTCCACTCCACCATACTCAATCCTCCAATTTTTTAATGATGGCAGCAATCTTCTCATTCAGTTCATTGCCTTCTGTGATGAGACTATCAAGTGTATCATTTACCTCTCTAATATTAATCTTCTCGCGAATATCTTTTTGCTCAACATAGGAGGTTACACTAAGATTACATTCATTGGCAAGTATATCCTTGTTGTTTACTAACTTCGATTTGTAGTCTACATCGACTCTGCCCACATACGTATTAAATATGGTGTCAATGTTCTCTTCTGTGAGTTTATTCTTATTACCATCTTTGATGCATTCTGTACTTGCATCAACGAAGAGGACGTTATTATCAGCCTTGCTTTTCTTCAGTACGATGATGCAAGTGGCAATACTTACGCCAAAGAAAAGGTTTGCAGGCAACTGGATGACACAATCAACGAAATTGTTCTCAATCAAGTATTGGCGAATCTTCTGCTCTGCACCTCCACGATAGAGCACACCAGGGAATTCTACTATTGCTGCAATACCCGTTGTAGCCAAGTGATGAAGCATATGCATCGTAAACGCAAGGTCGGCTTTTGTCTTCGGAGCCAACACGCCAGCAGGGCTATAGCGATCATCATTTATCAGCAAGGGATTGCTATCTCCAGCCCAATGGGTGGAATATGGAGGATTGCTGACGATGGCATCAAAAGGCTGATCTACCAAATGCTTTGGATCTGTAAGCGTATCCCCCAACTGAATGTCGAACTTATCGAATGGTACATGATGCAAGAACATGTTGATACGACACAGGTTGTAAGTCGTGATGTTAATTTCCTGGCCAAAGAACGACACCATTTTTGCTTTCTCAGGCCCAAGTACTTTGGCAAACTTCAACAATAACGAACCAGAACCACAAGCAGGGTCATATACTCTGTTGATTCTGCCTTTACTGGTGCAAGCAATGCGAGCCAAGAGTTCTGCAACTTCCTGAGGCGTAAAAAACTCACCACCACTTTTACCTGCATTGCTGGCATACATGGTCATCAGGAACTCGTAAGCATCACCAAAGGCATCAATACTGTTTTCTTGAAATTCGCCACCAAGATTCATTGCGCCAATCTTCTGCATGAGCTTTGTCAGCAATTCATTGCGTTTGCTGACAGTAGCACCTAACTTGGGACTATTCACATCAATATCGCTGAACAAACCCTTCATATCAGACTCGCTGTCTGTACCCATAGCGCTACCCTCAATATTTTTGAAAATGCGGGCCAGCGTTTCGTTCAAGTTATTATCATTCTCTGCTCTTGCTGCTACATTCTTGAACAGCTCAGATGGATAGATAAAGTAGCCCTTCTCGCTAATGACATGGTTACGAGCATATATGTCTTTATCTACGATTTCGTCAGATATGTTAGCATAATCAAAGTCTTCTTCACCAGCTTCAGCTTGCAATTTATTAAGATAAGCTGTCAAATCCTCAGAAATAAAACGATAGAACAGGAATCCAAGCACATAGTTCTTGAAATCCCAGCCATCCACACTGCCACGCAAATCATTAGCAATCTGCCAGATAGTCTTGTGCAATTCTGCACGTTCGTTTAGGTTTGCCATTCTACACGATAGTTTTACATTATTAGTTTTATGCGAAAGGACTATCTCGGATGATAATGGGTTCTCAACGTAGAACCTAAGGACACGAAAAAGCGCAGATTGGCGCTTATCGATGTCCTAAGGTCCTTGCAAAACCCACTACGAAGATAAGTCCAGTCCACGCTATCGCGCAGACGTTGGTACTTATTCGTTTCGTAGTTGTCTATTGAAGTTGCAAGGTTCTAGGACACCACCGAATATAGCACTAACGCTATAATTATTCCACTAAAATCATACCGGCACCCTGCACTCAGAGAATCAGCCTTAGCTTGCGTCGTTTACGACGATTAGCCGATACTTGTGTGCAAAGATAGTACATTTTTCTTAATAATCGCAACTTTTCCGCAACTTTTTCTTTTTTTTTCTTTTGTCCTTACCTCTCTGGATAATTCCGAAATACAACGCGAAAAACGAAAAAATAGCAAAGAGACGGAAAATATACTGCGACGCGATGGAGAAAAAACTGGAAGGCGTTCTCTGACCGTGGTCAGAGTGTGGCGTTGCATTGCAAATATTTCTCTGACGCGTCGCAGAAAAAGGCAGTTCTTATATTACATTTTTAAAAAAAAGGGTGACACGCTGACACAACCCCAGTAAATAAAGGACGTGCAGCGTTTCAAAGGATGACACACGCTGACACAAGGGTGACACACTGTACTTTTCTGAAAAGTGACCGTTTATCCGTCAACAAGTGCCACTTCTCGGAAAATAAATGGCTCTTATTCAGAAATAAGTGGCACTTATTCACAAATAACCAAGGGTTATTGACGAGCAATTTGACATTGACTCGTCACCTTACGGGCTGAGCGGCGCTCTGCTCCCTGCTGTCGGCTTGACACTTCCCTGCTGTCGGCCATACAGCAGGGAGGAGAGTGACGGTTAGCCCGTAAGGTGTTGACGTTTGCCCGCTTCCCAACGATTGGCGGTTTACTTCCCAAGGACGCGCGGTTTACTTACTGCTCGTTGTCAGTTTGCTTACTGCTCGTTGGTAGTTTGCTTACTGGGAACGACGACTCCACCCAATCGCTCGGATTTCCTTTAAATAAAGGGAAAGCGGAGGGGTTAGTGTTACCATAACACTCCACCCGACACTCCACCTAACACCCCACCCAAGACTCACCCCATTATGCACGCTTTAACAGATTTCGCGACGATATTTCAAAACCTTTTGGGTGGAGTGTCAGGTTGGGTCATGGGTTGGGTGTTGGGGTTACTGTTTCGGCAACACCCACCCCAGTGGAAGTCTTCTATTTATTGACATTCCGACAAATCGGGGTTACTCTTGGCTCTTTTTTGCGCCCTGCCTAGGAAAATTTTGCGCCCTGCCCAGAGAAAAAATATTCCCTGCCGAGGGAATTCATGTTTTAATGCTTGCAATTGCTACTATTAATGCTCGCAATTGTTACCTTTAATGCTCGCAATTGCCACCATTAATGCACTGGCAACTAAAGTCGGTTCCAATAATCTCGGAGTAATCGAAAATACTCTTGGACTATTCAAAATTTCTTTCGGAGTATTGAATTTTAGTGCCGGCTTGAAGGGGAAGAGTGCCGTGGTCAAATATCATAGATGAGGCAGATGGCGACGATAGCGGTCGTCAGATAAACCAGTTTCAGTGGAAGGCCGATGCGCAGGTAGTCCGTTGCACGATAACCTCCCGGACCATAGACCAGCAGATTGAGCGGTGAACTGACGGGTGTCAGGAAGGCTGAATTGACCGACAGCAAAAGGGCGATGGCATACGGAAGTAGCAGACACCCTAAATCTACAGTGGTTGCATAGACGATGGGGAACATCAATACGATGGCTGACGAATTGGACACGAACTCAGTGACTATCGCTGCCATCACACAAAGGGCAATCAATACCAGGAGAGGATTGTTGCCGCAAAGACTGAATACGCCCGTCGCCACATAATCGGCAATGCCGGTCTTCTGGATGGCCGTACTGATGGCGATACCGCCTGCCAGGGTGATGATGATTTCCCAATTGATGGAGTTCATGGCCTGCGTTGGCGTGCAGCAGCGGAACACCAACATGGCGCTAGCGGCGAGGAAAGCGCTCTGCAGCAGCGACATAACGCCTGTAGTGGTCAATACCACCATACCAATCATAATGGCCGCCGAAATCAATGGTTTCAAGCCTTGCACAGGTATTTCGGTAGAGTCGAAGAAATGCACCATCGACTTCATAGCATCGGTATTGACCTTAATGCGAGGCGTGCTGGCAAAAAGCAGCGAGTCGCCGGCATGCAGAACCACCTCACGAGGTGGTTCGTTGATGCGCTCACCCTTACGCGACACGGCTACCAGCGTCATGTTGCTATCATGCTCGAAAGTGGTATCACTCAAGCGTTTTCCTATCAGGTTGCTGCCAAAACAGACGTAGGCCGTATTGAGTTGCCGCTTACCCCTTTTTCCACTGACGCTGAATACGGGATGATCGGAAGAGACAAACCCCATCTCCTTAGCCAATTCAAGCAAATCGTCAATCTGTCCCGAAAAGATCAGCCTGTCGCCGCCCATTAGGGGCTCGTCGTCACTCACTGGCGACATTTGCCGGTAGTTGTCGAAATGAATGAGTTCCACGAGACTGCCGGCTTGCACATGGTTCAGTCCCAGTTCTCCGATGGTCTTGCCGATATGGGGATTATTCGAAGTGACAAGCATTTCGACTGTATAGTCGCTGGTACGGTCAAAAACCAATTCCGAACTGGTAATATCGGGCAACAGTCGGCGGAAGATGATGAGTGCCAGCGTGGTAGCCACAAAACACAACAATGCGGGGAGGAAAGAGGTAAGGATACCCAGGGGCTCCCCAGTTTGTTGTTCATACATGCCGACGAGCAACAACGTCGTCGGCGTGGCGATGGCAATCAAAGAACCGCCCATGACGCTGGCATAGCTCATGGGTATGAGCAGCTTGGAGGGGTTGACGCCTATTTTCTTGGACCAGAACTTGACAACGTCCACAAAGAGTGCAACAACAGAGGTATTGTTCACAAATGCACTCAGCATTCCTACAGGCAGCATCAGGCGCAGCAGAGCCGCAGTCTCGCCCTTCGGCCGTCCAAGCACATGTTTCGTAATCCACTGAAGCACACCCGTGTAGGATAGTCCTGTGGCTATGACGAACATGATACCCACGACGATGAGCGAAGGATTGATGAAACCTGAAAAAGCTTGGGTGGAGTCTAGCACACCCGTCAAAAACAATATGCCGACGGCACCCAGAAAGGCCACGTCAGACCTGAGCCGCGTAAATAACAGCGTAGCCATCAACGCAACAAGTGTTACGATAGTAATCCAGGCATCAAGTCCTAAGTCTGTAAGCATTCTTTTTTTAGGTTGTACCCCGACCGCGAATCGAACGCGGAACTAAGTCTTAGGAGGACCTTGTTATATCCATTTAACTATCAGGGCATGCTTTTTCGTGTGCAAAGGTAATCATTTTCCACGAAAAATGATTACCTTTGCAGCAGAAAATATCTTAAAAAGCAAAAATTATGGGAAAATTAGTGATTAACTCGTACGACGAGTTTGCTGCCCACCTGGGCGAAGAGTTAGGAAAGAGTGAGTGGTTGCAGGTCGATCAGGACCGCATCAACCTGTTTGCCGATGCTACGTTGGACCACCAGTGGATTCATGTTGACGTGGAGCGTGCCAAGGAGGAAAGTCCGTATAAGTCGACTATTGCCCACGGCTATCTGACGCTGTCGTTGCTGCCTTACTTATGGGACCAGATTATCGAGGTGAACAACATCAAGATGCTGGTGAACTATGGTATGAACGATATGCGTTTCGGTCAGCCCGTGATTACTGGCAGCCGCGTGCGCCTGGTGACGAAGCTGCACAATATCCAGAACCTGCGCGGCATCTGCAAGGCGGAAATCAAGTTCTCCATCGAGATTGAAGGTCAGCGCAAGCCTGCCCTGGAAGGCATTGCAGCATTCCTGTATTATTTTAACTAGATATTCAAGATAATCTAGATTGTCAAGATATTCTAGAGGTTCTAGAGGTTCTAGAAAAATAAATCAGCCCGCTCGGATGTGAGCGGGCTGATTTATATATATAATAAGGTGTAAGCCTTATGCCTTTGTTACATCTACGTCGTCCTCACGGATGGTGCGACCCATCACAAGGAAGGCTGTAGGAGCAGCAATGAACAGCGACGACAGGGTACCGATGATAACACCCAGAATCATTGCGAACGAGAAGCTGCGGATAGAGTCACCACCGAGGATGAAGATACACAGCAACACGATCAACGTCGTAACAGAGGTGTTGATGGTACGAGCCAGCGTCTGGTTCAGCGAATCGTTGAACAGCTGCTGACGGTCGCGCTTGCCATAGAGCTGGAAGTTCTCACGGATACGGTCGAATACCACCACCTTATCGTTGATGGAGTAACCGATCACCGTCAGGATAGCACCGATGAACACCTGGTCAATTTCCAGTGACATGGGTACGATACCCCACAGAACGCTATAGAAGCCGATAACCACCAGTGCATCGAGAGCCAGTGCGATGGTAGCACCCGTAGAGAATGCCACATTGCGGAAACGGATCAGGATGTAGAGGAAGATAGCAATCAGAGCGATGATGACGCTGACGATAGCGCCGTAAGTGATGTCCTTAGCCACAGCAGGACCTACCTTTGCCGAGCTGATGATAGAACCACCCTCGCGGACATCAGGATTCTTGAAGTCCTCAACCTTAGCCTGGCTAACGAAGCCACCCTGCTTCAAAGCGTTGTACAGAATGGTCTCTGCCTGGTCGTCAACATCAGGATTGTTCGACTCGATATCCCAGTTGGTAGATACACGGATGGTCTTGCCATCGGTACCCAGAGCGATAACAGAGGTGTTAGCCTCCTTGCCGGCATTCTCGCCAACGCTGTTGATGAAGGCGCCTGCCAAAGCAGCACGGACATCCTCAACGTGAGTCTCCTTGTCGAGTGTCACCACATAGTTACGACCACCGGTGAAGTCAATGCTCTGGCTCAGACCACGAACGAAGAACGAACCGATGAAGATGATAGCTGCAACACCCCAGATGAGGAACGACTTCTTGTACATACCCATGAAGTTGTACTTGGCGTTCTGCATCAGGTTCTTTGAGTAACCAGTCACGAAGGTGAGATTGAGCCACTTGTCCTTCTTCAGACGGTTCTCATAAACCAGACGGGTCAGGAACACAGCGGTGAAGAACGAGCAGAAGATACCGATGATCCAAGTGGTAGCGAAGCCCTTGACGGGACCTGTACCGAAGAACAACAGGATGAAACCAGTGATCAGAGAGGTCACGTTAGAGTCGAAGATAGCGCTGAATGCGTTAGAGTAACCCTTCGTCACAGCCTCCTTCATGCCCAAGCCGCGACGCAGCTCTTCCTTGATACGCTCGTAGATAAGCACATTGGCATCCACAGCAGTACCCAGCGTCAGCACGATACCGGCGATACCAGGCATGGTCAACGCAGCCTGGAACGAGGTAAGAATACCGAGTGTGAAGAACAGGTTGAACAGCAGAGCGATATCAGCCATGATACCAGGAATGAAGCCGTACAGCATGATCATGTAGATCATCAGCAGCACGAAAGCAACGATGAACGAGATGACACCCTGCTTGATAGACTGAGCACCCAGAGAGGGACCAACGACCTCTTCCTGTACGATGCGGGTAGGAGCCGGCATCTTACCAGAGTTCAGCGTATTTGCCAAGTCCTTGGTATCCTCGATGGTGAAGTTACCAGTAATCTGAGAGTTACCACCGTCAATCTGAGTCAGGATACGGGGAGCAGAGTAAACAGCGTCGTCGAGGACGATAGCTACGCCACGACCGATGTTCTGCTTGGTAATCTGGCTCCAACGACGAGCACCGTCAGAGTTCATCTGCATAGACACAGAGGGATGACCCATCTGGTCGAAGTCGTCCTTAGAAGAAGTAATCACGTCACCCTCCAGCGGAGCACGGCCGTTAGGCTCGGTAATCTTCAGAGCATACAGAGCGAAGACGTCGCCCTTGGTGTTCTCACCGCCGAAGTCCTCAGCCTTTGCACCCCAACGCAGCTTGCACTCGGCAGGCAGCACGGTAGCGGCAATCTGAGAATAGATAACCTTGTTGACATCAGCAGTGTCGCGAGCGTTGGCGTAACCAACGATAGCCAGACCCTGAGGAAGCATCCTTCTTGGCCAGCTTGGCAGCCAGGTCGGCAGCAGCAGCCTTCGTAGTGTCAGCAGCAGCCTCAGCAACAGCAGTTGTATCGGCAGCAGCCTCAGTAGCAGTAGTGTCAACAGCAGCAGAAGCGTCGCCACCGAGGGCAGCATACTTCTGGTTCAGCTGAGCCAGCAGGGGATAAATCTCCTGTGAGTTGTAGGTCTCCCAGAACTCCAGGTTAGCACTTCCCTGCAGCAACTTACGAACACGCTCAGGCTCCTTGATACCAGGCATCTCGACCATGATACGGCCTGACTGGCCCTCGAGTTTCTGGATGTTAGGCTGAACGACACCGAACTTATCGATACGGTTACGGACGACGTTGAACGAGTTGTCAACGGCAGACTGTACCTCAGCGCGCAGAGCACTCTCCACCTCAGAATCGGTAGAACTGGTGCTCACCTTCCCCTTCATCTGCTGGGTAGCAAAGATAGCTGCCAAGGGGCGTCCGTTAGAATTCTGCTTCCAATACTTGATAAACAGGGAGATAAAGTCATCCTGACTGGTCTCCTCTTCCTTCTTTGCCTGCTCCATTGACTTCTTGTAGGCAGCGTCCTGCTTGTGGTCAGCCAGCACATCGACAACGTCGGGTACTGATACCTCAAGAATCACGTTCATACCGCCCTTCAGGTCAAGACCCAGGCCAATCTCCATCTCACGGCACTGCTTGAAAGAATAAATTCCGCAGTACACCTTCTCGTTCATGATTGAGTCGAGGTACTCCTGACCAGCCTCTTCGCCCATGGCTGCTGCCTTGTTTTCGTGGTAGCGAGTCACAAACGAGAAGGAAAGGTAGAAGCAGCAAACGAGAATCAGAACGATTGCGATAAATTTTACAATTCCTTTGTTTTGCATTGTTGTTAATTTATTATTATAATTTATATTTTTGCTTTTTTAGCCTGCAAATATACGCTTTTTTCTTGACTTACCGAAATTATTCGGCAATTTTCATACATTTTTTAATGCTTTGGGGCTATTTTAACCCAACAAATGAGCGGATTATGGTCACTTGCGTCCATTTTTCCATCAATTTCGCAACGATACGGTTGAAGCTTATCATTACAAAAAAAGTGGTCAATGCGAAACGAAAAAGCTTTCTGATTATATGACAAACCGATACCTTTTCCCGTCGTCGCATAACAGTCTGTCAACACCTCAGCCATGGCATGGCGAGAATAGGAAATTGGGCTATCGTTGAAGTCGCCACAGACTATCACCGGATACTGACCATGGTCCAAGGCATATTGGCGCACAGTCCTGATCTGTCCAGAACGCTTCGCATTGGCCTCAGCGAGTTTGACAAGCAACAGTTTCGATTCCTCGCGCACCGAATCCCGGGGCATCTTTCCCTTGATCATCTGGAGATACTGCGCACGGTCGTCTTTGTTCAAATGGCAACTCTCAAAATGGTTGTTGACAACAATCAGCGTGTCGTTTCCTACCTTCAGCCACCAAGCCACGCTGCCATTGGCCTTCGACGGATAAGCAATGCGTTCACGGTGTATGATGGGATATTTGGAATGAATGCCTAATGCATTGTAACTCTGCGGGTTATTGGCAATGACCATCGTGTCATTGTAGGCAAAGGTCTTCTCATAATGGAGGAAGACATAGCGGCGCCAAGTATCGATATCCTCCTGTATGCAGACAATGTCTGGTTTTTCCTCTACCAGATAATCGCGTACTTTTTCGAAACCGTCGTCATATTTAAAGTTACCCCCATAAGCACAAACGTTATAGGAAATAATCTTCAACGCCCCTTCGGGAATATCCTGTGAACTGTTCAACGGCATGTAGATACTAATAGGTACATACGCGAGCACGAGGCCAAGGACGGAAATCCACACCATACGCCACTTGAAAACGACCCAGAAGAAGAGAAAGACCAGATTGATAAGCAGGAATACGGGCAGTGTCATACCCAACGTCGAGAGTAACGGATGGTCAGCCGGATTCAGGCGGTCGCTATAACCCACCAACAGCATGACCAACACAGTAGCAACATTCGCCCCAGCTATCAAACGGACAGTAAAAGCTTTCAGCTGTTTAATCACGACTCACGACTTTGGTCAAACAATTTCTTCTTCTCCTCCTTCGTCAGGCTATCGTAACCGCTCTTACGAATCTTATCGAGAATGGCATCCACCTCTTCCTGATTCTTACGCTTGCGGGCGTTATACTCTTCGTCACTCTCACGACGCGGGTCGGTTTGCTCAGCCTTTATATGACTGCTTTGTTGCTGACGTTGATCGTAGCGGCGTTTCATATTCTCGAAAAACTCCTGTCCACGACTGCGGCCGAAGCTTTGACTGGAATCCGGATGCTTCTGCCAGTAACGTATCAGCAGGAATCCGAACAACATACCACCCAGATGAGCCATATGAGCTACGCCATCGCCAGGACCGGTCATAGCCGAGAACAGTTCGATGGCAATATAACCCACGATAAGCCACTTGGCCTTGATGGGGAATGGGAAAGGAATAATGAACAAGCGTTCGTTGGGGAAAATCATACCGAAGGCCAGCAGGATACCATACACCGCACCCGAAGCACCTATTGTCGTCCAAAGATTGATATAGGCGTCAGTAGTCATCTGAACACCACCGGCATTCACATATTGATAGGCTGAAATACCCTCTATCGTGTAGGTGGCATACTGCACCAACTCTTGGGTTATGCCGGCTCCTATTCCGCACACAATGTAATAAAAAATGAATTTCTTCGGTCCCCACACTCTTTCAATGACCGAGCCGAACATCCACAATGCAAACATGTTAAAGAAAATGTGGGTAAAACCACCATGCAGGAACATGTAAGTAAAGAACTGATAGATCTGGAAGTCACTGGCCAGAAAAAAATGAAGGCCTAGCAGTTGCGTCAGGTCAATACCGCGCAACTCCAAAACCCATGTCGCTGCAAACGCCAGAAAATTGACGATAAGCAGGTTCTTGGTCATAGTGGGTATGTTATTCATCTTGCTTCTATGCTGTTTGTTAACCACTTAGAGTCGTAATGACACTATTTTTTTATTTTGGGCGCAAAATTACAAAAAATATCCGTTTTTTTGCACAAAAATGGGGCAATACACACTTTTTTTCATGAAAAAACTCATTTTTTTTGATTTTTTGTTTGTTTTATGAATTCTTTATCCTATATTTGCGTCAGAATTCAACTTTTTTATTATTAATTTAACTTTTAAAACTACAAAATTATGAACAAGACAGAATTAATTGACAAGATTGCAGCAGGTGCTGGTCTGACCAAGGTTGACGCAAAGAAGGCTCTCGAGGCCACAGTAGAAGCTATCAAGGGTGCTCTCGTAGCAGGTGACAAAGTTCAGCTCGTAGGTTTCGGCACATTCGCTATCAGCAAGAAGCCCGCTCGTGAAGGTATCAACCCCGCTACCAAGCAGAAGATTAAGATCGCTGCTAAGAAGGTTGCTAAGTTCAAGGCTGGTGCTGAGTTCGCTGAGGCTGTTAACAAGTAATCTTGTAAATAAAAAATCAAGAGACTCCATCATCTGACGGAGCCTCTTTTTTTATCTTTACTGTTTGGATTACTTAGGCTGCTTGCCGATGTAAGCCAAAATACCACCATCTACATACAACACGTGACCATTGACAGCATCCGAGGCATGTGAAGCCAAGAACACAGCAGGGCCACCCAGCTCCTCTGGATCGAGCCAACGTCCGGCAGGCGTCTTAGCGCAGATGAACGAGTCGAACGGATGACGACTACCATCGGCTTGACGTTCGCGAAGAGGAGCCGTCTGTGGCGTAGCGATGTAACCTGGGCCAATGGCATTGCACTGGATGTTATACTCACCATACTCTGAGCAGATGTTGCGGGTCAGCATCTTCAGACCACCCTTGGCGGCAGCGTAAGCCGAAACGGTCTCACGGCCCAACTCAGACATCATCGAGCAGATATTGATAATCTTACCTTCACGACGCTCTATCATCTCAGGTATGACGGCTTTAGTCATGATGAACGGCCCCACAAGGTCAATGTCGATGACCTGCTGGAACTCCTCGCGTGTCATCTCGTGCATGGGGATGCGCTTGATGATACCGGCATTGTTGACGAGGATATCGATATGACCCAGTTCCTTGCGGATGTCAGCAACCATCTTCTGTACGTCGGCCTCGTTGGTTACGTCACAGATATAGCCGTGAGCCTTGATGCCCTTAGCCTCATAGTCAGCCAGTGCCTTATCCATGTGTTCCTGTCCGCGACAGTTGAAAGCGATCTCCGCGCCAGCCTTGGCCAGTGCCTCAGCCATGGCGAAACCAATACCGTAGGCAGCACCAGTCACCAGCGCCACTTTACCTTCTAATGAAAATAAATTTGTCATAATTGTAATGTTTTAGTAGTTGTCGTTTGTTTGTTGTCCAAGGCGGATTCGAACCACCACAAACAGAACCAAAACCTGTTGTGCTACCATTACACCATTGGACATCCGTGCTATAAGCGGGTGCAAAGGTAAGAAATATTTGGCATTCCACCAAATATTTCTTCACCTTTTATTATTTTACTATCAACAGATAGTAGTTTTTCTTGCCCTTCTGGGCCAGAAGATACTTGCCGTCGATGAGGTCGTCGGAGGTAACAGGACGATTCTGGTCGGTGAGCTTCTCCTTGTTCAGCGAGACACCACCACCCTGCACCATCTTACGCATCTCGCCCTTCGAGGGGAAGACGGGAGCGACGGTGGTAAAGAGCTCGATGGCAGGCTGACCCAGCTGGTCTTTGGAGATCTCGAACTGAGGCACGCCGTCGAAGACATCGAGGAATGTCTGCTCGTCAAGTTTCTCCAGTCCCTCCTTGGTTGCCTTGCCAAACAGCAGGCTGCTGGCCTCAATAGCAGCGTCGAGGGCCTCACGTGAGTGTACCATGACGGTAACCTCCTCAGCCAGACGCTTCTGCAGCACGCGACGACCAGGATCCTGCTTATGTTCTTCAACGAGAGCATCGATAACATCCTTTTCCAAAGAGGTGAATATCTTGATATACTTTTCGGCATCGTCATCGCTGACATTCAGCCAGAACTGATAGAACTTATACGGTGTGGTGCGCTTGGGGTCGAGCCAGATGTTTCCAGACTCGGTCTTACCAAACTTCTTACCATCGCTCTTAGTAATCAGCGGACATGTCAGAGCAAAGGCCTCATTCTCGTAACCCAGCGTACGACGGATGAGCTCAGTACCCGTGGTGATATTACCCCACTGGTCGTTACCGCCTAACTGGAGCTTACAGTTCTTATGCTGGTAGAGGTACAGGAAGTCGTAACCCTGCAGCAACTGATAGGTAAACTCCGTGAACGACAGGCCGTCGCGGGCTGTACCATTGAGACGCTGCTGCACACTATCTTTCGCCATCATATAGTTGACAGTGATGTGCTTACCCACCTCACGGGCGAAGTCCAGGAAGGTGAAGTCCTTCATCCAATCGTAGTTGTTGACCATCTCTGCAGCATTCTCGTCCTTCGACTCGAAGTCAAGGAACTTAGACACCTGCTGCTTGATACACTCCTGGTTGTGACGCAGGGTTTCTTCGTTCAGCAGATTACGCTCCTGCGACTTACCACTGGGGTCGCCAATCATACCCGTAGCACCACCTACGAGGATGATGGGCTTGTGACCACAACGCTGCAAGTGGCGCAACATCATAATACCACAAAGGTGACCGATGTGCAATGAGTCGGCCGTGGGGTCAGTACCCAGATAGGCTGTCACCATCTCCTTCTGGAGTAACTCTTCCGTACCTGGCATCATCTGTGCCAGCATTCCGCGCCAGCGGAGTTCTTCTACAAAATTCTTCATATATTATCTTTTTTCGTTATTATTCTAGATATTCTATATAATCTAGATGGTCTAGATTAAACTAGACTAGGGCACTGGGTCATACCCGCTGCCGCCCCAAGGATTACACCGCAAGATACGCCAAATGGCCAGATAGAGTCCCTTAAAGGGTCCATGCTTCATGATGGCCTGACGGGCATACTCTGAGCAGGTGGGCGTAAAGCGACACGAGGGGCCGAGCAATGGCGATATGCAGATTTGATAGAACCGAATGGGCAATACCAACAACCATACCAATGGACGCGATATGTAATACCACAGGGCTTTCATAACTTCTCTGCCACTCGTTGCATCAGACTTACCACACGCGACTCGACATGCTGTGAAGGATAATGCTCGTCCGATAACCAGATAAAAGCCAACAGCAATTGTTCTTGCTCAGCCAATGCCTCATACAACAACTGTTTGTGCTGACGGAAGGCTTCACGAACCTGACGCTTGATGCGATTACGGTCTACCGCATGCTTGAAGTGTTTCTTAGGAACACTAACAAGTACTTGGACCGGGGCATCGTCTCGCGCGCGAACCTTTTTTATATAGACCGCTCTCAGCGGATAAGCAGCCATCGACTGGCTCCCTCGTGACTCCAGACCCTGCTTTGCTGGACAGGCGCCAAAGAGCGTATCTATCAGTTTCCGACTGACCATGCGCTCCCGCTTCTGGAAACTAGGAGCAATCGATGTCATGAACGTCTTATTGCTTAATCTTGGGTTTCGAGCAGATAATGCTGCAGGGCACCAGTCATTGAAGGATACTTCTCGGTAGGTGCCTCAAGGTCGAGACGCAGACCAGCCTCGCGCGCTGCTTTTGCAGTGGCAGGTCCGAAAGTAGCAATGGCGATGTCTCCCTGCTTGAAATTGGGGAAATTCTTAGTCAGTGCCTCAATACCAGCAGGACTGAAGAAGATCAGCATATCGTAATCGAATGTCTTGACCTCCTCAGGAGTGAAATCGTTGCTGACAGTGCGATACATCACACACTCAGTATGGTTCAGCTTCTTGGCATCAAGCATCTGGGCAATCGTGTCATTGTGAACATCGCTCATGGGAACAAGATACTTCTCATTCTTGTGCTTGGCCATCGTGGGAATAAGGTCGTCAATTTTGCCCGTCGTGCCAAAGAATACCTTACGTTTGCGATACTGTACATATTTCTGGATATACAACGAAATAGTCTCGGTAACACAGAAGTACTTCATATCCTCAGGAATGGCCAGACGCATCTCCTTGGCCAGCGTGAAGAAATGATCGATTGCATGACGCGAGGTAAAGACAATGGCTGTATGTTCAAGAATACTGACTTTCTGCGTACGGAATTCCTTGGCAGAAATACCCTCCACCTTAATGAAAGGACGGAACACAAGCTCCACGTCAAATTTTTCAGCGATATCAAAATACGGTGACTTTTCACTTGACGGTTTGGGCTGTGAGACCAAAATCTTCTTTATCATTTTGTCTTAAAAATTTATTTTCAAACTATTTGTCGTATACACCATCGCTACCCAGAAAAGGAGCAAAGGGATGATTTCGAGGGTGCAAAAGTACAAAATAATCTGCAATTTAACGACACTTTGACGAAAAAAGATGAGGAAACACTTAAAAAGTACTAGAATTTTAACGATTATCAATACAATTACGACATAAATTGCCGCACTTTGAATGGACAAGCCAAAATAAGCCCATAATATAAAGACTGGAAAGAACAACATACCTTCCATCGAATAGATGTATAGGAACGACTTCAACCATTGTCGGTTCTTTTTACCATCGAAAAACACTCTATTAACCAAGGAATATAGCAGTATCTTAGACAGGAAATAAGCAGAAGAAATGGCCAGTAAAATGGCTATCAGGGTGTATTGCGAGGAGAGGATGTAAGTATCGCTGATTGTATTGAGAGCATAAAAATAGAATAATAGTGCTATTAACAGACAGTTTAAGAAGCCGAGGAACGTCTGAAACCGAATCTCCACGGCCGTCTCAGTAATCTCCGTCAGACCCTCCCGATGGGTACTAAAGAAATTCTTCGTCTGGCGAATAATAAACTGACGCGTATTGGAGAAGGCTATGACAGCCATCACGAATAGCACCAACAATAGGGATGTAATGATATCATCATTATGGATGTTATAGGGTATAGACATACCCGTCACACCATAGCGACCTCCCGGCAGTTCCGGATGAAACATGGAATCCTTCGAGAAGAATCCCTCACGATAGTATTGTGGCAACTGTACATCAAGCATGTTATGCCCTTTGTCGTGCCCTGGCAAATGGAGCGTGTCGGGGCGTGTGCTCCACCGAATCTCAGAGGCCTTAAAACGCGACTGCACAGCAGAATCCTGCTGTGCGGGCGTTGCATTACGCGGCAGCCAACTGATGACCATGCCTGGCGTTAGGACAATATGATGCTGGACGACAGAGTCGTTCATAATCCAAATGCTCGTTTGATATCGTCTACCCTATCCAGTTTTTCCCATGTAAACAGCTCCACATCGATGGTCTTGGTCTCGTGATAACGGCTGGTGAATGTTTTCTTCACAACCTCACACTTACGACCCATGTGGCCATAGGCTGCAGTCTCCAGATACATCGGCTGACGCAGTTTCAACGTACGCTCGATGGATTTAGGACGAAGGTCGAAAAGCTGTTCTATCTTCTGTGCAATCTCACCATCCGACATCTGTACGTGCGAACGGCCATAAGTGTTCACATAGATATTCATGGGTTTGGCCACACCAATGGCATAGCTCACCTGTACCAGCATCTCGTCGGCAACACCGGCAGCTACCATATTCTTGGCAATGTGGCGGGCTGCATAGGCTGCCGAACGGTCAACCTTCGAGGAGTCCTTACCCGAGAAGGCGCCGCCACCATGGGCTCCCTTGCCGCCATATGTATCGACAATGATCTTGCGACCCGTCAGTCCTGTATCACCATGAGGGCCGCCAATGACGAATTTACCCGTTGGATTGACATAATATTTGATATCGTTGCCGAACAAAGCTAACACTTTTTCCGAATGAATCTTGGCCTTGACACGCGGAATGAGGATATTTATCACGTCATCATGGATGGTCTGTAACATCGCATCGTCAGCGGCAAACTCATCATGCTGGGTAGATACCACGATAGTGTCTATACGCTCGGGGATACCAGCGTCACTATACTGCACGGTCACCTGACTCTTTGCGTCCGGACGCAAATAGGTCATCACTTTGCCTTCCTTGCGGATTTCGGCCAAAGTACTCATAATGAGATGTGCCAAATCGAGCGAGACTGGCATCAGGCTCTCCGTTTCGTTGGTGGCATAACCGAACATCATACCCTGGTCTCCAGCACCCTGCTCTTCCTCATCGCCATTATCCACACCGCGATTGATGTCTTCGCTCTGTTCGTGGATAGCAGTCAGAATACCACAGGAGTTACCGTCGAACTGATATTCGGCCTTCGTATACCCAATTTTCTTTATCGTGTTACGGGCAATGGTCTGGAGGTCGATATACACCTCGCTGCGCACCTCACCCATGATGACTACCTGACCAGTGGTGACAAACGACTCACATGCCACGCGGGCATATGGGTCGTAAGCCAGAAACTGGTCTAGTATCGCGTCAGAAATCTGGTCGGCCACTTTATCGGGATGGCCCTCAGACACAGATTCTGATGAAAACAAATAACTCATTCAGTTTACTCTTTTACCTTTTTACTTTTTTACCTTTATTCCGCAGGCATCATGATGATTTCTGCACGGTTGCCTGCCTTCAACAATTCCTTGACAAAGGCTGCGAGGCTTTCCACTGTCTGGGCATTGACCAGCTTCTCGTAATCAGTATGGAAGTCCAGTCCGTACTTACGCCAAGTATTGATGCGACCCAGCCAATAGTTGTTCTGTTTCAGCTGATCGCCGTGATTCTTCAGCATATACTCCTTCACCTTCACCAACTTGTCGGCATCGCAGGTCTTGGTCATTGCCTCGACCTCATCGCGAAGAATCAGAACGGCAGTGTCGGCCTTCTCAGGTTTCATGGGACAGTAGGCAAGCACCTGTGCCTCAGATCCGAAGTCATTACGGCTGAGACCAGACTGTGCCACTACGGTATAAGCAGCACTTGCATCCTCACGGATCTTCTTCAAATACTCCATACTCAGAATCTGTCCAACCATATCAGCCTTGACGGCATTCTCCAAAGTATAAGGAATATTCTTTGAATGCCAAACCATAACAGCAATAGCCTTTGGCGTCTCTGCCCTATGCTTGAAGTTGTTGACGACAACGCCCTTGAAGTCCGTCGATACATCCTTGCTCTTCACCACGTCACCCTTGGCAGGCAGCGCAGCCAGATACTGCTCGATGAGCGGACGGATGGCAGCCTCGTCATAGTTACCAATGATGGTAAAGGTGAAAGCTGCAGCATTGGCTGTGCGCTCCTTGGCAATTTCAAGAATACGGTCGTAGTTCACGTTGGGAAGGTCAGCAACGTCAAGGCTCTTGAAACGTGGATTGTTGCAGGTCAACGTGGCAATCAATGAATCACTGAACACAGCCTCAGGCTGCAACAGACGGTTCTTCAAGGCTACCTCAACAGTCTGCATCAGGTTGTCATACGATTTCTGATCCTTGGCAATATTGGTGAAATAGAGATATACCAGCTGCAACATAGCTTCGACGTCCTTCGGCGTAGAGCTACCATTGACATACTGGCGGTTGTCATCCATAGAGAGTGATGCACTGGCAATCTTACCAGCCATAGCCTTCTCCAGCTCGGTGTGCGAGAAATTGCCCAAACCACTGGCCTCAACAACATCGCCGAACATCTTGATATTGGCATAGTCCTTCTCGCCATAAAGTGCAGAGCCACCAAATCCTTCGCCGCGCAACAGCACCTGGTCCTTCTTCAGGTCAGTCTGCTTCAGCACGACAGTCGCACCGTTCGACAGTGTCAGTTCAGTATATCCAAAGAGGTCGTTCTTCGTTTCCTTCACGATAGAACCCTTCTGGGGAAGTTCTGTCATCAGGGGCTCATCCTTCACATTGTCCACGTAAGCCTCAATTTGAGCAGTACGGGCTGTGGCAATAGCCTTCTTCAGGCCATCCTCAGTAGGATATACGGCACCGTCCTTCTCATTGTTGAAGTTCAATACCACCAGATTGGTGTCGTTTTCCGAGAAGAGCTCCTTCATTACCATATTGACACCCTCCAGCGGCAACATGGGCAACAATTGCTTCATGGTCTGGTGCGTGAAATCAATACTGGGGATAGGCTCGTTGTCCAGGAAGTTCTGCACATACTGGTTGACAAACTGGCTATTATAGCGCTTGTCCTTGTTGGAGTACTGCTTGTCGAGATTGCTCTCGTAGTTAGCCTTAAAACGGTTGTATTCAGTGGCAGTGAAACCAAACTCAGCAGCACGACGGGCTTCAGTGAGAGCAGCTGTGAGGGCAGCCTCCATCTGGCCATCCTTAGGAACAACATCCACTCCGAAAGCATCTACCGTACGTGACAGCAGATAGGTTCCGTCTCCTACATTAGCCTGCAGGAACGGGCTTTCCGGCTTCTCGGCATACTCCCTCAGTCGGTCGTTCAGCATGGTAATGGCAGCGTCCTTCATATAGTCGGCCAACAGATAAGCCATAGAGCTCTTCAGCGAGTCGGGGAAAGTCTCGTGCTTCATCATCACCGATACCATATTGATTCGCTGCTCCTTGTCCTTATCAATAACGACAATAGGTTCGTTGTTGTCGGGAACGGGTTCGGCAGTCACTAGTGCACGATTCTTGGGCAACTTGATGGGACCGAACAGCGTCTTGATCTTCTGCTCAATCTTGTCGACATCCACATCACCAACGATGATGATACCCTGGTTGTCTGGACGATACCACTTCTCATAGTAAGCCTGCAGGAAGGGGCGCTCGAAATTGTCGATAATCTCCATCAGTCCGATAGGCATACGATAACCGTACTTCGAACCAGGATAGAGCTTCGGCAGGTCGCGCTCCAGCATACGCATCTGGGCACTGGTGCGCAGACGCCATTCCTCATGAATTACACCACGCTCCTTCTCAATCTCCTCCTGTTCCAACGTCAGGCCGTCAGCCCAGTCATAAAGGATGAGCATACATGAGTCGATGATGCCCTCGCGCGTCGTGGGTACATTACTTATATTATATACTGTCTGGTCAATACTGGTATAGGCGTTCAGGTCGGTACCAAACTTGATACCCACACTCTCACACCAGCGCAACAGCTCATTGCCTTTGAAGTGCTTTGAACCATTGAAGGCCATGTGTTCCAGGAAATGAGCCAGACCACGCTGGTCGTCGTTCTCCTGAATGGAACCCACACGCTGTGCAATGTAGAACTCTGCACGGTTCTCAGGCCAGTTGTTGTAACGAATGTAATAAGTCAGTCCATTGTCCAGTTTACCCATACGAACATCGGGGTCAACGGGAATCGGCGGCATCATCTCCTGTGCCACCATTGCTGTCGTGCCGAACAACATCAGCGCAGCCATCAACAATTTCTTCAATTTCATTTTACCTTGGTTTAAAAGTGGAAAAATCGGATGCAAAGTTAAGAAATATTCCTCAATCACGGGTAAGAATCTCAGTTTATTATGTTTTTTTTACTATTAAGGTGGCACTTCTTCTGGAGAAATGCCACCTTATTATAATTAATAAACACTCTACCCTAGTTTAGTTGAAGTAGTACTTCACACCAAGCTGCAGGCGCCAGCACTGACCATAACTATGGTTATAGTCCCATGTCGACGTCAGGTCGGTATTCATGCGGAAGATAGGCTCTGCGCCCTTCTTTACATCAGCAGCATTGGCCACGCTCAACAACTTGAACTGATAGTTGCTCGTGCCAGGAATCTGCTTGGCAACACCCCATTTCGAGTTCAGAAGGTTACCAATGTTCTCGATGTTTGCAATGAGTTGCAGCTTGTGCTTGGTACTGCCAATCTTCACGTCAAAGTCGTGAGCATACTTGAAGTCGAAAGTATGTACCCAAGGAGCACGAGCGCCATATGCATCGGCATACTCACCACGATGGTTCTTCAGGTAGTCATCCTGCTCGACGAACTGCCAGAAAGCAAGGCGGTCAGTCTCAGAAGCGAATTTGATTTCCGAATCATCACGAGGGATATACATCAGGTCGTAAGCCAGACCGTCGCCGTTGATATCGTTAGAGTAGGTATAGCTATATCCTGCTGGCGAATAGCCGCTATAGAACAGCGAGAAGTGCTCCTTGCCATACTTGTAGCTGATGTTGGCAATGATACGGTCAGGTGTTACGAACGATGAATTCTTGACATCAAACACGTTAGGACCGTTGACTGTGTGCATGTACGACCATGCAGAACCGGCATTAGAACCAGGCATACCCGTTACTTCCTTGTTGACAGTATGTGTATAGGCAGCAGAAATGTAGAGGTCCTTGATAGGCTCGGCATTCAACTGCAAGCTGGCTGTCCATCCGTAACCCTTATGGTTGTTAGTCAGCACACATACATTACTATACTGGGTATAATAGTTCCAGTCTGCTTTATTGGCAGGATAGAGATAGCGGTTGTCAGCACCGGGCAGCCTTGCCCATGTTTCATCAGGATTCTTCTGGTTCCAGTTGTCCAAATGGACGGCATTGATGTTCTTGGAATAGGTGAACTCACCAGTCACTGTCAAGGGGAAGTTGACAGGCAGCTGATAGTCAATGGCCAGCGACGACTTCCAAATCTGCGGCATCTTGAAATCTCTGTCCACACCAGCAACTTCCGACGGAATAATACCGTTGGGATCCATGCTATAAGGAGCATTCAGCAACTCGCGCAGTTGGTTTCTGTCAGCGGTAACACCGCCAGTCAGATTAGCCAGACGTGAGTCACCGGCCTTGACAATAACCAGATTCTGGAACATACCGGAGTTGGCGGGCATGTTGGTGAAGAACACCAGTGGTAAACGTCCTGCAAAGAGTCCTGTACCACCACGAACCTTCAGTATCTTGTCGCCGAAGACATCAAACGTAAAACCTAAACGTGGTGAAATCTGAATATTAGCCTTTGGCCATGAACCGACATCCAGATGACGACCACCGAAGTCGAGGTCGTAAAGTGCCTTGTTGAACTTCAGGTCATCCTCATTGAACGTGATGTTATCGAAACGGATACCATAGTTCAATTTGAATCTGTCTGTCACGTTCCAGTCATCCTGCAGGTAGAGACCAATCTGGTTGAAGCGAACCTTTGATGAAGGCTCCATATCGCCGTCGTAGCCGTAAGCCAAGGCAGCGCCAATAGGAGCGGCACCGTCCATGAAGTCCTGCATACTGGCATAACGATAATAACCCGAGCCCTGCTTCATGTAATTATTGAGGGCCATCTGGTGCTCGAAACTCAGACCTGCCATCAACTTGTGACTGCCCAGATAGTAGGTGAAGTTGTCGTTAACGGTCAAAATCTCGTTACGTACGCGGTTATTATAAGTAAAGAGCTCGTAACCCAGTGTCATGTAGGGGTCACCGTCCTTCATGATATCAATCATGGGGAACATCGACGAACTGCTGCCACGCGGGTCGTCCATATCCGAATAGGTCACCAACAACTGATTCGAAGCCCTCTCGCCAAAACGGCTGTTCAGGTCGAACGAGAAAGTCGTCACCTTGTTCTCTTGCTTGTAGAACGAATTGGCAAAAGCCATCGAACTGATACCCACACAAGACTGGCTCAATCCGCCAACACCACGCGAGGTAGCAGAGGGGGGACTATACTTCGTATTGTTGGTATGGTTGAAGCGTACTGCCAAGTGATGATTCTGAGTGATGTTCCAGTCGATACGAGCCAGATACTTGTTGTTCGTGATACCACCAGGATAGTCGGTGGCAGAACCAGTGTCATAGCCGTACTTATCCATGACGAACTTCGAAATCATCTCCATGTCGCTCACCGTAGTACGTGAAGTATAGGTCTTCTGGTTTGCACCATCACCAGTAGCATCGGGATGCCAGTAAGTGGGAATATTCTCCGTCTCCGTACGCTCAACGTTGGCAAAGAAGAACAACTTGTCCTTGATAATCGGGCCGCCTAACGTGAAGCCCCATGTCTTCTCCTCGTCGGGATTGGGCTCTGAGTTCTGCACGCCATCTACGCGGTTACCGTGCATATCTTCGTTGCTGTAGTAATAATAGGCCGTACCCTTGAACGTATTCGTACCCGACTTCGTGACGGCATTGATACCACCACCGATGAAGTTCGACTGACGGACGTCAAAAGGAGTCACCACAACCTGCACTTCGTCAATGGCGTCCATTGACACGGGGTTGCCACCGCCCGGCAGGTTGGAATTCAGACCGAAGTTGTTATTCAGGTTGGCACCGTCCAGCGTGAAGTTAGCTGAGCGACCACTCATACCACCAAAACTATTCGAGCCACCATAATACGGAGACAGCTTGGCAATATCACCGATGCTGCGGCTGATGGTAGGCAACTCCTGAATAGTACGGTTGTTGATGTTGGTGGTAGCACCGGTCTTCTCACCGGCAAACTTCGAAGCCTTACCGCTAACAACGACCTCAGCCAGCTCTGTTGAGTTCTCCGACAACCATACATTGAGGCTGTAGGTTTCACCCAGCTGGAGGTAGATGTCCTTGAAGACCTTCGGATTGAAACCGATATAGGTGACTGTGACGGTGTACGGACCACCATTACGCATACCTTGGATGTTAAAACGGCCATCAATGTTGGTGATAGCTGCATACTTGGTACCAGAGGGGTCGTGAACGGCTTGTACAGTAGCGCCGATAACCTCTTCCTTGGTATCCTCCATGATTACTTTTCCGCTTAGGGCAGAATTCGTAATCTGTGCCATCATTGTCAACACACAGGTCAACATCATGGCGGTTAAAAACAGTTTTCTACGCATATTGATCATCTTTGTTTGTTATTTGCCTGCAAATTTAAACAATTTTTTTTGAAACATCACGCTTTTTAGCCTTATATTTTTCGCTTTCGGCATATTTTTTCTCAGACGTCCTTCTGACGCAAGCCCATACGGGCCTCAACGACGTTCACCACGTAGTCGCCCAACTTCTCGCACTCATTGATGAGATCCATGTAGATCGTACCTACGGCATACGTATATTCGCGGTTGTTCACATCCGTGATATTCTGCGTCTTCAACTGGTTGCGGTAGTTGTTGATTTCGTTCTCGATATTGAACGTACGGTTCACGTCGAACGATTCCTTGCGACCCTGCATCAGACGGTTCATCTGCGACAGCGACTGGTCCGTCAATTCCATCATCTGGTGCAGGTGGTCGTACTGTTTCTCAATGAAGTGGTCTTCCTTACCGTTATACTTACGCGAGATGGTACGGGCCATATTGAAGCAGGCGTCGCCGATAGACTCCAATTCGCTGACCTCACGCAACATAGCACGAATCTTACCCTTCGTGTCGTCCGAGAGGTGGGCATCACTGACGCTATTCAGGTAGTTGGCAATCTCCAGTTCCATATTGTCCGAAATACCTTCATACTTTTCGATACGCGTGTACAGCTTGTTGAAGTCGCCAGCCTGATTGTCTTTCTTGCTGTTTGAACTCGACGACAGCGTCAGCAGTTCCCTCACCATGCCGAACATACGCTGCATACGCTCGGAGAACGATTGTATTTCCTTCTGGGCCTCGAGCACCGAAAGTTCCGGGGTCTTCATGAATCCGGCAGTAATGAAGTGCAGACGGAAATCTTCCTCCTCGTCCACCTTCTTGGGCTTGATGACCCAGCACACGAATTTCTCTATCTGCGGGATAAACCATATCAGAATAAAGGTGTTCACCACGTTGAACGACGTATGGAATGCAGCGAGCACGAAGCTCAGCTTTGCAGCATTGGCCAGGAAAGCCTTAGCACCAACGACCTCCTTCGTCATCATCACGTCGTAGCCGACCCATCCGCAGACCATGTCGATGAAAGGACGGAATACAAACAGAATCCAGATAACGCCGAACACGTTGAAGAACATGTGGGCCAAAGCCGCCCGTCGTGCCTGCGTATTGGCCGACATTGCCGCCAAGTTCGACGTCACCGTCGTACCGATATTCTCACCCATCACCAACGCAATACCCTGATAGATGGGCAGCGCACCGCTGGAACACAGAATCATCGTGATGGCCATCACTGCCGCTGACGACTGCACACAGAATGTCAGGATGCCGCCCAACAACAGAAACAACAGCGTCGTCAAGAACGAATTCGGGTCGAACGAGGCAAAGAAATCCAGCAGTGCCTGGTTCTCGCCTAGGTTCATGTCTTGTCCCGTCTTACGCAGAATAGCCAGGGCAAATATCAGGAATGCCAGACCAAACAGGAAATCTCCGATGTAGCGGTATTTTTTCTGGTAAATCAGAATGATACCCACAAAGAATGCCGGAAACGACAGGTTGCTCACGTCGAACGACATACCTGCCGACATAATCCATGCCGTCAGCGTCGTACCGATATTCGCACCCATAATCACCGAGATAGCCTGTGCCAGCGTCAGCAGTCCGGCGTTTACAAACGAGACGGTCATCACCGTCGTAGCTGTTGAGGATTGTACCGAAGCCGTCACCAACGTTCCCGTCAACATACCCGTAAAGCGGTTGGTGGTCATGGCTCCCAGGACGTGTCGCAACTGCGGACCCGCCATTTTTTGCAGCGCCTCACTCATGGTCTTCATACCGAACATCAGCAGAGCGAGAGAGCCCAAAAGTGTGAATATTACCCAGATTGACATAAGTATTATTTTAATTTCGGGTACAAAAATACAAAATATTTATTAAAAACCCTCAATGTTTCGGATTTTTTTTCTATTTTTGCACCATTAATGAAAACAAAGACTGTAAATATGGAAAAAACTGTTAAGATTCATGTCCGAAATAACGACACCGCCATCGAGGTGCCGATGGGGTCACAACTCGAAGAAGCCTACAGGCTGTCTGGTCTCAAAATGACGTACGGACCCATCTCCGCACGTGTAAACAACAAGGTGGAAGGCATGCACTACCGCGTCTACCGCCAAAGGGAGGTGGAATTCCTCGACATCACGTCGCCCACCGGACTGCGAGCATACACGCGCACCTTGTTTTTCATTCTTTGCAAGGCGGCCCACGAACTGTTCGACGAACCGGACGGGAAACCCTGTAAAGTCCGCATCGATATCCCCATCAGCAACGGCTATTATGTCGACCTCCATCTGAGCCGTCCCGTGACGCCCGACGACGCCAACGCCCTGCGCCAAAAGATGCAGGACATCATCGACGCCGCCATTCCCATCCACCGTTTCGAGTGCACCACCGAGGAGGCCATCGAGATGTTCACCAAGTCGGAATCGTTGTCGAAGGTCAAGCTGCTAAAGAGCACCGGACGCCTCTACACCACCTATTACGACATCGACGGCTATCAGGACTATTACTACGGCTCGCTGCTCACCAACACGTCGCAGATCTACCTCTTCGGACTGGAATACTATTTCGACGGCCTGCTGCTGCGCATCCCCGACAGCAACGAACCTTCCAAGCTCGGAGCCTTCATCCGACAGGACAAGATGTTCGGCATCTTCAAGGAACACCACCAGTGGCAGGACATCATGAACCTGCGGAATGTCGGCGACCTGAACGAAGTCATCGACAAGGGCCGCTCGTCACACCTCATTCAGGTGTCGGAAGCCCTGCAGGAGAAGAAAATTGCACAGATTGCCGACGAGATAGCCAAGAACAAAAGCATCAAGATGGTGCTCATTGCCGGACCGTCGTCCAGTGGCAAGACCACGACATGCAAACGTCTCAGCGTACAACTGGCCGTCAACGGCATCATACCCATCGGCATCTCGCTGGACGACTATTTCCTCGACCGCGACCAGACGCCGCGCGACGCCTCTGGCGACTACGATTTCGAACATTTGCACGCCTTGAACATACCGCTGCTCAACGAGCAGATGAACGCCCTGTTACGCGGCGAGGAGATAGAATTGCCGCGCTATAACTTCCAGCAAGGCAAGAGCGAATGGAGTGGCAAAAAACTACAGTTAAAGGGCAAGGAGGTGCTCGTCGTAGAAGGCATCCACGCCCTTAACCCCGAGCTGAC
This sequence comes from uncultured Prevotellaceae bacterium, assembly GCA_900318885.1. Classification (GTDB taxonomy): domain Bacteria; phylum Bacteroidota; class Bacteroidia; order Bacteroidales; family Bacteroidaceae; genus Prevotella. The sequence continues at coordinate 152,365 of ONMN01000003.1, forward strand.
AGCGCAGATTCCTGACGAACAAATTTTTCGTGTCTATGCTTCCGCGCTGACCACCATCCTGCTCGACTCCCACAACTACATTCCCACAACCGACAACCGACTGCTACGCCGCATCATCCGCGACAACAAATACCGCGGTGTCAACGCCCGCGAGACCATCCGCCGATGGCCCTCCGTACGTGCCGGTGAAAACAAATGGATATTCCCCTTCCAGGAGAATGCCGACGCCATGTTCAACTCAGCCATGCTCTTCGAGCTTGCCGTCATCAAGCGCCAGGCAGAACCACTGCTTGAGCAGGTCCCCGAAAACTGCCCCGAATATGCCGAGGCCTACCGCCTACGTAAGTTCCTGGCTTATATCCATCCCATCCCCGAGGACCAGATTCCGCCAACCTCACTCCTCCGTGAATTCCTCGGCGGCTCATCCTTCGAATACTAACACAAAGGTCAAAAAATCAATAGGGACGGCACTCACACCGTCCCTATTTTTGTCCGATTGTTATTCATTTGTTGTTCTATTCTTCTTCGTTTGTTATTCGCTAATATACCGGACATCAACCGGACAACAAGCGGACAACAACTGGACAAGAATAGGCGAATTCATCTCACAATATCTTAGTTACTTGGGGGTATAACGAAAAACTGTTTTACTACCCTTCAGACCGAGCTTATTGTATAATTCAGACAGAATCTATTGTATAAAAATACAGTTTTAGGCAATTTTTGGGGTTTTGAATGCATTTTTATTGCGTTTTGTTTGGCTATTACGCAAATTTATACTACCTTTGCACGCTGTTAGCGCGCGAGACTGCTCACGCTCGGCCATTGATGCAAGCATCATGGCACTCGCTTAATCGCAGCCTTGCAACCGATTTTGCAAAATATACCTATTTATATATTATTATGGCTGAATTAGAAGTAAAAGAGCTGGACCAAGTGGTTGTCCGCTTTTCTGGTGACTCCGGCGACGGTATGCAGTTGGCCGGAAACATCTTCTCTACGGTTAGTGCCACCGTTGGTAACGGCATTTCCACATTCCCCGATTATCCCGCCGACATCCGCGCCCCACAAGGTTCGCTGACGGGTGTGAGCGGTTTCCAGGTACACATCGGCGCCGGCAAGGTGTACACCCCTGGCGACAAGTGTGACGTGTTGGTAGCAATGAATGCTGCTGCGCTGAAGACACAGCTGAAGTATTCGAAGCCCCAGGCTACGATTATCATCGACACCGACTCCTTCGGTCCGAAGGACTTGGAGAAGGCGCAGTTTAAGAGCGAGGACTATCTGGGCGAGATGGGCATCGACCCCGACCGCGTCATCCAGTGCCCGCTGACAACGATGGTAAAGGACTGTCTGGCCGACACCGGTATGGACAACAAGGCGATGCTGAAGTGTCGCAACATGTTTGCGCTGGGTCTGGTGTGCTGGCTGTTCGACCGCGACCTGGAACTGGTGAACAACTTCCTGCGTGAGAAATTCGCCAAGAAGCCCGCTATTGCCGAGAACAACATCAAGGTGGTGCAGGCCGGTTACGATTATGGTCACAACACGCACTCGAGTGCAGTGAACGTCTATCGCATCGAATCGAAAGAGAAGGTGCCCGGACGTTATATGGACATCACAGGTAACAAGGCAACGGCCTACGGTCTGATTGCCGCCGCCGAGAAGGCAGGCCTGCGTCTCTATCTGGGCAGTTACCCCATCACTCCTGCTACCGACATCCTGCACGAGTTGTCAAAGCATAAGTCGTGTGGTGTCATCACCGTACAGTGTGAGGATGAGATTGCAGGTTGTTCGTCAGCATTAGGAGCTTCGTTTGCAGGCGCCCTGGCAGCTACCTCTACATCCGGTCCTGGTATCTGTCTGAAGAGTGAGGCTATGAACCTCGCTGTCATCATGGAGTTGCCACTGGTGGTCATCGACGTACAGCGCGGTGGTCCTGCCACAGGTCTGCCCACGAAGTCGGAACAGACCGACCTGCTGCAGGCACTGTTCGGCCGTAACGGTGAGAGTCCGATGCCCGTGATGGCCGCTCTGAGTCCTACCGACTGTTTCGACGCCGTCTATCAGGCAGCAAAGATGGCCTTGGAGCACATGACGCCCGTCATTCTGTTGACGGATGCCTATGTCGCCAATGGTTCCGGTGCTTTCCGCCTGCCTGACATCAACAAGCTGGACGCCATCAATCCTCCCTATGTTCCTGAGGAACTGAAGGGCAAGTGGGCACCCTATATGCGTGCCGAGAACGGTACCCGCTACTGGGCAGTGCCTGGTCGTGAGGGTTTCGAGCATATCCTCGGCGGACTGGAGAAGGACTCTGTGACGGGTGCTATCTCCACCAATCCTGAGAACCACGACCTGATGACGCGTCTGCGCCAGCAGAAGATTGACAATATCCAGGTGCCCGACCTTGAGGTAGAGGGTGACGTGGACGATGCCGAACTGCTCGTCGTTGGTTTTGGTTCTACCTACGGTCATCTGCACTCAGCTATGGACGAGCTCCGTGCCAAGGGCAAGAAGGTGGCTCAGGCTCAGTTCAAGTATCTGAACCCGTTGCCCAAGAATGCCGCCGCCGTATTATCAAAGTACAAGAAGGTGGTGGTGGCCGAACAGAACATGGGTCAGCTGGCTGCCTACCTGCGCATGAAGGTCGACGGTTTCGTACCCTACCAGTTCAATCAGGTCAAGGGTCAACCGTTCGTGGTAGAAGAGTTAGTCAACGCATTCGAGGACATCTTGAAAAATTGATAATTGATAATTGAGAATTGAAAATTATGGAATATACAGCACAAGATTATAAGAAAGGACAACCGCGTTGGTGTCCGGGATGTGGCGACCACTTCTTCCTGGCCTCGCTCCATAAGGCAATGGCAGAGATTGGTGTGGCACCCAAAGATATCGCAGTGATTTCAGGTATTGGCTGTTCGAGCCGTCTGCCCCACTATATGGCTACCTATGGCATGAACACCATCCACGGCCGTGCAGCCGCCATTGCTACTGGTGCGAAGGTGGCAAACCCCAACCTGACCGTATGGCAGGTCAGCGGTGACGGTGACGGACTGGCTATCGGTGGTAACCACTTCATTCATGCCAACCGCAGGAACATCGACCTGAATATGATTCTACTGAACAACCGCATCTACGGTCTGACGAAGGGCCAGTACTCCCCCACCTCACCCCGTGGATTCGTCAGCAAGTCAAGCCCTTACGGCACGGTAGAGGATCCGTTCCGCCCTGCCGAGCTGTGCTTCGGTGCTCGCGGACATTTCTTTGCCCGTTGCGTGGCAACCGACGCCAAAGGTACCGTAGAAGTACTGAAGGCCGCCTACCAGCACAAGGGCGCCTCAGTGACGGAGGTGCTGCAGAACTGTGTCATCTTCAACGACGGCTGTCATGAGGCCGTGTATAACAACGAGGGCCGCAAGAAGAACGCCATCTACGTGAAGCACGGCGAGAAGCTCGTATTCGGCGAGAACAATGAATATGGACTGGTGCAGCAGGGCTTTGGCCTGAAGGTTGTCGAGATTGGCAAGGACGGCTATACGCTGGACGACGTACTGGTACACGACGCACATTGCGAGGACAACACCCTGCAGCTGAAGCTTGCGCTGATGGGTAACGGAGACGGGTTCCCCATCGCCCTCGGTGTCATCCGCGACGTAGATGCTCCTACGTACAACGATGCCGTACATGCCCAGTTGGCAGAGGTCAGTGGCCAGAAGAAGTACCATAACTTCACTGAACTCCTCGAGACCAACGACACATGGGAAGTGAAATAACAATAATCCCCGCCAGCCGGCGGGGATTTTGTTTTGTAATTATTTGCCGTGTTTCTCGGCTATCTTGCGGAAACTCTGCAGTTTCTCACCGTAGCAAAGGTCGCCACAGTCGCCGAAGCCTGGAACAATATATTTGTGCTCGTTCATACCCTGATCGACAGCAGCACACCAGATGGTGGAACCCTCAGGCAATGCCTCCTTCACCACCTCGATACCCTCTGGAGCAGCAATGACGCAGCAAAGGTGAATCTTCTTGGGTTTGCCCGTCTGCAATAGCGACTCGATAGCTGCAGCAAGACTGCCACCAGTGGCCAGCATGGGGTCGACAATGACTAGCGTCTTGTTTTTGACGCTCTGCGTGGCGATATACTCCGTGTGAATACCCACCTCGGTATGTTCGCGGTTGATATACATACGGAAAGCCGAAACGAAACCGTTGTCAGCCTTATCGAACACGTTGAGGAACCCTTCGTGGAACGGCAGTCCGGCACGCAACACGGTGGCAATGACCATATCATCCTTAGGCAGGGGGATGTCGATGGTGCCCAAAGGGGTCGTAACGGTCTTGGGTTTATACTCCAGCGTCTTCGACAGCTCGTAGGCCATCATCTCGCCAATACGTTTGATGTTGTGACGGAACAGCAGACGGTTTTTCTGCGTGTTCTTGTCACGCAACTCCGACATATACTGGTTGATAATCGAGTTGCTTTTGCTAAAATCAATGACTTCCATCATATTACTGCTTTAAGTTTTGGGGACAAAGGTACGAATATGTTTTGGATTTTTGGCAAGTCGATGTGGCAAAATCGCAAGTGAAGTTCGGATTTTTAAATTCTTTAACCTAAAAACAATTGTGTGCGTGCAAATAAATCTTAATTATGCGTGCGTAATTCTCAAATTCTTTGTAACTTTGCAGCGCAATTCCAGAATTGCACTGCGAAACTGCTTACGCTCGGCAATTGATGCGAGCATCATTGCCCTCGCTTAATCGCAGTTTTGACACCGCGATTTAATAATAACAAGGATAATATTCACAATTTAAAATAGATTAGTAACAATTATGGCAAAGTTAGATTTGACTCAGTATGGCATCACCGGTTCTACCGTGATTGCTCACAATCCATCGTATGAGTACCTCTTCGAAGAGGAGACAAAGGCTGGCCTCGAGGGTTTCGACAAGGGCGTAAACACCGAGCTCAACGCTGTTAACGTTATGACTGGTATCTACACCGGCCGTTCACCTAAGGACAAGTACATCGTGAAGGATGCACAGAGCCAGGACAAGGTATGGTGGACTTCTGAGGAATACAAGAACGACAACCACCCCATGAGCGAGGAGGTTTGGAAGACCGTTAAGGACATCGCCATCAAGGAGCTCTGCAACAAGAATCTTTATGTGATGGACGCTTTCTGCGGTGCCAACGAGGCTACCCGTCTGCGCGTTCGTTTCATCGTGGAGGTTGCTTGGCAGGCTCATTTCGTAAAGAACATGTTCATCCAGCCCACCGCTGAGGAACTGGAGAACTTCGAGCCTAACTTCGTGATCTACAATGCTTCTAAGGCTAAGGTTGAGAACTACAAGGAGCTGGGTCTGAACTCAGAGACCTGCGTTGCCTTCAACACTACTTCTCGTGAGCAGTGCATCATCAACACCTGGTACGGTGGTGAGATGAAGAAGGGTATGTTCTCAATGATGAACTATTATCTGCCCCTGCAGGGTATCGCTTCTATGCACTGCTCTGCTAACACCGATATGGAGGGTAAGAACACCGCTATCTTCTTCGGTCTCTCTGGTACAGGTAAGACTACACTGTCAACCGATCCTAAGCGTTTGCTGATTGGTGACGACGAGCACGGATGGGACGACGAGGGTGTATTCAATTTCGAAGGCGGTTGCTACGCTAAGGTTATCAACCTCGACAAGGAGAGCGAGCCTGACATCTACAACGCTATCCGTCGCGACGCTCTGCTCGAGAACGTGACCGTTGATGGCGCTGGTAAGATTGATTTCGCTGACAAGAGCGTAACTGAGAACACCCGCGTAAGCTATCCTATCAACCACATTGAGAAGATTGCCCAGAAGGTGAACAAGAAGAGTGCAGGTCCTGACGCTAAGAACGTTATCTTCCTGAGTGCTGACGCATTCGGCGTACTGCCCCCAGTATCTATCCTGACTCCTGAGCAGACCAAGTACTACTTCCTCTCTGGTTTCACCGCTAAACTGGCTGGTACAGAGCGTGGTATCACAGAGCCTACTCCTACTTTCTCTGCTTGCTTCGGCCAGGCATTCCTCGAGCTGCACCCCACAAAGTATGCTGAGGAGCTGGTGAAGAAGATGGAGAAGAGCGGTGCTAAGGCTTACCTCGTCAACACTGGTTGGAACGGTACTGGCAAGCGTATCTCTATCCGCGACACTCGTGGTATCATCGACGCTATCCTCGGTGGTGCTATCCTGAAGGCTCCCACGAAGAAGATTCCTTACTTCGACTTCGAGGTTCCCACAGAGCTCGAGGGCGTAGACACCAACATTCTCGATCCTCGCGACACTTACGCTGATGCAGCTGAGTGGAACAAGAAGGCTGAGGATTTGGCTGGCCGCTTCATCAAGAACTTCAAGAAGTACGAGGGTAACGAGGCTGGTAAGGCACTTGTCGCTGCAGGTCCTAAGCTTTAAGACGTTTTTTGACTTACATCAAAATAAAGGGCGATTTCATCGGGAATCGCCCTTATTTTATTGCAAGCCTCAACGAAACTCCGTACCTTTGCAGCGGCAATCGAGAAGATTGCATACGTTTATTCATTAGGTTAGTAGTTTATAAGATTTTAAGGTAAAGATTAGATTATGTTATTAGATTTTCAAACAACGGTAATGTTGGCCATTGTATTGGTGCTTACCATACTGAGTGTGATAACACTAATTCATACCGACATCCGTTGAAAAGGAGCGTGGAGTGAGTGATTCATACCACGCTCTTTTGTTATGAAAACCTAAAATATGCTTTATTATAATATATTTTACTTAATAAATGCGCGAAAAATGCTCATATTTGCCAAAATGTGCGTAAATTTGCACCCAAATTTGAATTCAAACAGACTCATGAGACAAATAAAGACTCTAATTATACTGTTGTCCGTAATCTGTCTGACGACTTCGTGTCTGACAGGCAGCAGCAACGACGTGACCTATTACGCCGACGCGGCCATCACCAGTTTTTCGCTGGGGACGCTGAACCGTAATGTGGCGAGCACCACCAGCGACGGCAGGGATACTGTTGTGGCAACGACCATCACGGGCTCCAACTATGCATTCCACATCGACCAGGTGACCCACGAGATTTACAACACTGATTCCTTGCCCGTCGGCACGGACGTCAATCATGTACCCGTATATCTGACGACAAAGAACAACGGACTGGCCCTGATACAAAGCATAGAAGATGCAGATTCACTGATATACTACTCGTCCGCCGACAGCATTGACTTCACACAGCCACGCATCATCTGGGTATTGTCCAGCGACGGCACCGGCACGTCCAAATATACCGTTCACGTCAATGTCCACAGTGAGAAACCGACATTCTACTGGGAAGAAGAGTCTGCCGCCAGCTACCCCACAAAACAGTTGCCCGACGTGCCCATGGAAGGCATCAAGCAGATTTTGGGCGAAAGCAGCAAGGAAATCTATGCTCTCTCCAACGACAACAAGCTGATGGTGCGCCAGAAGGACGGTTCCACATGGGAAGAAGACCTGCTCGACGAAAGCAGCGCGCTATTGCCTACACAAGACCTCTCGCTGGTATCGTTCCTCTATGACGAGGTGGCCGAGAATACAGACTATGTGGTACTTGTTGGCAACCGTTCCGTCGAGAACTATCCGCAGGAGCCCGTTGCTATGGTGTGGCGCAAAATCGTCGACAACGATCCCTATGCACCTAAGGGCCGCTGGACATACATGGGTCAGATGCGCGACGAGCGCTATGCACTGCCCCGTCTGGAGCATCTACAGGTGGCCGAATATAACGACTGTATTATCGCCATTGGTGGCAAGGGCTTGGGTGGCAATACGGCCTCACCCTATAACTGCATCTACGAAAGCCGCGACTACGGCATCACGTGGAAGAAGAGTTTGGTGTTCACCATGCCTGCCATGAAGGAACTGTCAGCCGAACATCCAAGTGTGAATATGGTGAGCGACGGTTGGTATCTGTGGCTTCAGGGTCAGACTACTGGCGAAGTATGGCGCGGTCTGCTGAATACACTACTATGGAAGTATGAGTAGAGGTAAGAGATGAAGAGGGCGATAGGTTGCTGGATACTTCTGCTGATGATGACTGTCAGCGTACAGGCTCAGATGGAGCCGGAATACCGCTTGGAAGTAGGTGGTGGCATCGGAGCTGTAACCTATCTGGGCGATTTCAACAGCAATCTCTTCCGCGACATGCAGCCCATGGGCTCTCTGCTGGCGAAATATCGCATCGACCCTCGTCAGGCGCTGGCCCTGAACATAAGCTACGGCAAGTTGAAAGGCTCGTCGAGCAACGAGAAGACCTACTATCCCGACTCGATAAAGGACTATTCCTTCAAGTCCAATTTGGTCGACGTCGGACTGAGATATGAATACAACTTCTGGCCATACGGAACAGGACAGGAGTATCGCGGTGCCAAGCGCCTTACACCTTATATATATATAGGTATGGGTGCCACCATCGCCAAAGCCGACAAGGCCGACAAGACCGAAGTCGCATTCAACCTGCCACTGGGAGGTGGCGTAAAATATAAAATGGCTGACCGCCTGAATTTGGGTGTGGAATGGACCATCCACTTCACCACCAGCGACATGCTTGACGGGGTGAAGGACCCCTATGGCATCACGAGTGGCGGACTGTTTAAAAACACAGACTGCTACAGTCAGCTCCGCGTGTCAGTCACGTATGATTTATGGGCAAAATGTAAAACGTGTCACAATGATAGAGACTAACAACATACCACAGCACATTGCCATCATTATGGACGGCAACGGACGCTGGGCCACCGAGCGTGGACAAGATCGCAGCTTCGGCCACAAAGCCGGTGTTGACGCAGTACGTACCATCACCTCAGAGTGTACGCGCCTGGGCGTGAAGTTCCTCACCCTTTATACCTTCTCGACGGAGAACTGGAACCGTCCGTCCGACGAGGTTGCAGCTCTCATGGGTCTGGTGCTCACCTCGCTGGAGGACGAAATATTCATGAAGAATAACGTTCGTTTCCGCGTTATCGGCGACCTGTCGCGCATCCCTGACAATGTACGCCGTAAGTTGCACGAGACCGAGGAGCACACGGCCAAGAACGACAAGATGACGATGGTCGTGGCGCTGAGTTATTCGTCGAAACTCGAGCTGACTCGTGCCACACGCATGATAGCAGAGGAAGTGAAGAATGGCCAGCTGAAGCCGGAAGACATCACAGAGCAGACCATCAACGAGCGTCTGTGGACGAATTTCATGCCCGACCCCGAACTGCTCATCCGCACGGGTGGCGAACTGCGCATCTCCAACTATATGCTGTGGCAGATAGCCTATTCCGAGCTGTACTTCTGCGATACCTATTGGCCCGACTTCGACGAGGCATGCCTGCACAAGGCTATCGAGAGCTATCAGAGCCGTCAGCGCCGTTTCGGCAAAACAGAAGCACAAGTGGAGGAAGAAGAAGTGAAAAGTGAAGAATGAAGAGTGAAGAATTTGCTACCGCTTTGAAATAACTATAGAATGAATTACATAATATATAATAAGGTGAAGAAAAGTCTGAAGACGAATCGATTGCTGCTGCTTGTGGCATTCTTCACTCTTCACTCTTCACTCTCCACTTTAATGGCACAGGACGTCATCGTCAACCCTGACATCTCGTATGCCGGCACACCACGCCAGTGCGAGATTGGCGGACTCACCGTCAAGGGCGTCGAGGGATACGAGGACTACGTACTGCTGGGACTGTCAGGACTCTCCGTCGGACAGACCATAGAGGTGCCTGGCACAGAAATCACCGAGGCCATCAAGCGCTACTGGAGAAACGGACTATTCTCGAAAGTCGCCATCACGGCCGACTCCCTCGTGGGCAACAAGGTGTACCTCTGCATCCATCTGGCCACCCGTCCGCGCGTCAGCGCCATCAACTACAACGGTCTGAAGAAGTCCGAGCGTGAGGACATGGATTCGAAACTGGGCATCATGCGTGGTTCACAGATTACGCCCAACATGATTGACCGTGCGAAGATTCTGGCCAAGAAATACTTCGACGACAAGGGCTATAACAATGCCGAAATCGAGATTGTCCAGCGCGACGACGTCACCAGCAAGAATGAGGTCATTCTCGACATCAACGTCGACAAGAAAGCGAAGATGAAGGTCCGCCAGATCATTTTCGAAGGCAACGACCAGCTCTCCGACAAGAAAATCAAGGGTAACCTGTTCAAGAAGAGTGCCTTTGGTAAAATCAACGAGGCCGGCAAGTTCCGCAACTTCTTCAAGGCCAAGAAGTACACCCCCGAACGTTATGAGGAGGCCAAGCAGGCACTCATCGACAAATACAACGAACTGGGCTATCGTGACGCAACTATTCTGGAAGACTCCGTGTGGACCGTCGACGAGAACCACGTCAACGTCTTCGTCAAGGTTGACGAAGGCCAGCGCTACTACCTGCGTAACATCACGTGGGTGGGTAACACCGTCGTCACCAGCGACTATCTTGACCGTTCGCTGGGCATGAAGAAAGGCGACGTCTACAATCAGAAACAGATGAAGAAACGCCTTTCTGAGGACGAGGACGCCGTAGGTAACTACTATTGGAACAATGGTTACCTGTTCTACAACCTCGAACCCACGGAAGTCAACATCGTAGGCGACTCCATCGACCTCGAGATGCGCATCCAGGAAGGTACGCAGGCACACATCAGCCACGTGCGCATCTACGGTAACGACCGTCTCTACGAGGAGGTCGTACGTCGTGAGTTGCGTACCAAGCCTGGCGACCTCTTCTCGAAGGATGCCATCCAGCGTTCTGCACGTGAAATCGCCTCTATGGGTTTCTTCGACCCTGAAAAGGTCAACCCCGATATCAAGCCGAACTACGATGACGGCACCGTCGACATCAACTGGGAACTGGAACAGAAGTCCAACGACCAGCTGGAGTTCTCGCTGGGTTGGGGACAGACAGGTGTCATCGGACGTGTGGGTATCAAGCTCACCAACTTCTCCATGCGCAACCTCTTTGGCAAAAACAAGATGCATCGTGGCTTCCTGCCTATCGGTGACGGCGAACAGGTGTCGCTCTCGGCACAGTCCAACGGTAGCTACTACTACTCCTTCTCTACGGGCTACTCCACGGGATGGTTTGGTGGCAAGCGTCCTAACTCGTTCAGCGTCAGCGCCTTCTATTCGAAGCAGACAGACATCTCGAGCACCTATCGTAACTCAGCCTGGATGAACAACTACTACAACTACATGGGTGGTGTTGGCTCTTTGAATACGAGTGCTTATGACTATACCGCGTTCTACGACGACGACAAGTTCATCAAACTCATCGGTATCAGTCTCGGATGGGGTAAGCGTCTGCGCTGGCCTGATGACTACTTCCAGCTCTCCACACAGCTGTCGTACACGCGTTACATGCTGCAGGACTGGAACTACTTCCTCATCTCCAACGGTAACTGTAACAACATCAACCTCGGCATCACGCTGGCGCGTACATCTACCGACAACCAGCTCTTCCCACGTCGCGGTTCAGAGTTCATCGCTTCCGTCACGCTTACGCCACCCTGGTCGCTCTTCGACGGCAAGGACTATGCTAACTTGGCAACGGCTGAGACCTACAACACCAGTGCCGACCGCTATCAGGCTGAGCTGCAGGAGAAATACCGCTGGATTGAGTATCACAAGTGGAAGTTCAAGAGCCGCACCTATACCGCCCTCACAGGTGGACAGAAGTGTTTAGTGCTCATGACACGTGCAGAATTCGGAATCCTCGGTTCCTATAACAAAGACAAGAAGTCGCCCTTCGAGACATACTACATGGGTGGTGACGGCATGAGCGGCTATTCTACCAGCTATGCAGAGGAAACCATCGGACTGCGCGGTTACGAGAATGGTTCACTGACGCCCTACGGCGCCTCAGGCTATGCCTACGACCGCTTCACCCTCGAATTGCGCTATCCCCTCTTGCTCGGCAACACCACCATCTACGGACTCGGATTCCTCGAGGGCGGTAATGCTTGGTCACAGACGAGCAACTTCAACCCCTTCGACATCAAGCGCTCGGCAGGTCTCGGTGTGCGCATCTTCCTGCCGATGGTTGGTCTGATGGGTATCGACTGGGCTTACGGTTTCGACCGCGCCTACGGCAACTCTGCCAAGGGCGGCAGCCAGTTCCACTTCATCCTCGGACAGGAGTTCTAAGCGGTTTAAACCATCAGAACGCAATAACGTCATAACGATATGCCGAAATAACGTAATAACGAAAAAAAAAGAAAACAATGAAAAGATTACTATTGATAGCCGGTTTGGTGTTTGCAGCGACCCTGTCCCTGCAAGCCCAGAAATTCGCCCTCGTCGACATGGAATATATCTTTAAGAACATCCCTGCCTACGAGCGCGCCAACGAACAGCTCAACCAAGTATCGAAGAAGTGGCAGGCTGAGGTCGAAGCTCTGCAGGTCGAAGCACAGACACTGTATAAAAACTATCAGAACGAGGTCGTATTCCTCTCACAAGAGCAGAAGAAAGCCCGTCAGGATGCCATCGTAGCCAAAGAGCAGGAAGCCGCAGAGCTGAAGAAGAAGTACTTCGGTCCCCAAGGCGAACTCTTCAAGAAGCGTACGGCACTCATGACGCCCATCCAGGAGGAAATCTACAACACTATCAAGGATATTGCCGACCTGCGCGGCTATCAGCTCATCCTCGATCGCGCCAGCGACCAGGGCATCATCTACGGTTCACCAAAGATTGACATCTCCAACGAGGTGCTTTCAAAATTAGGTTATTCTAATTAATTCCGAAATCCCGAAATTCCGGAATCCCGAAATAACGAAATAACGAAATAACGAAATAACGAAAATAATAAAAACAAAAAAAACAAGACAACAATGAAAAAGTTTATCATCTGCGCTATTTGCGCAATCTGCGGTTTCACCACCGCCAACGCACAGAAGTTCGGTCACGTCAACGCACAGGAAGTCATTCAGGCTATGCCCGAGTTCACCAAGGCTCGTGCCGACATCGAGGCCCTCACCAAGCAGTATGAGGCCGACCTGAAGTCAATGCAGGAGGAACTCCAGAAGAAGAGCGAGGCTTACGAGAAAGAGCAGGCTACCCTGCCCGCAAACATCAAGCAGCGCCGCGAGACAGAACTGCAGGAGATGTATCAGAAAATCCAGCAGAGCTATCAGGACAACCAGCAGGCTCTCGCCAAGGAGCAGTCTGAGAAGATGAATGCCATCACCTCTAAGGTCATCGAGGCCATCAAGGCTGTAGGCCAGGCTGGCGGTTACGTCTATATCATGGACATTGCCGGTGGTGTTCCTTACATCAGCACTACCCTCTCCACCGACGTCACTGCTGAAGTCAAGTCAAAGCTCGGTCTGAAGTAATTTATCATCCCTTCATATTCTAAAAGCTCCCACTCACACCGAGTAGGAGCTTTTTCTTTTTCATCCCTTCATCAGCCGCACCCGTCCCATTTTCCTAACCTTCAATCCATCAACCACTTGCCCGCGATTCCTTCAACCTTTCCACCAAGAGCAACACGGAAGGGGCGGTTTCTTTGCTGTTTTTTCGTCGTTTTGCTTGTTATTTCATTTTTTATTTGTATTTTTGCAAGCGAAAGCGACAAATATACGGACAATAAAAACAAAACTTTAAACACAAGATGAAAAGAGTTATTACTATAGTAATGGGACTATTCGTGTTGCTCGTTGTCAGTGCACAGAACGTGGCGACAGACGATTTGCACAAGCCCGTGAATGTTGACGATGCCGTGGTGACGAGTGGCGTGTTGCGCACTCAGGTGCTACGCGACTCGCTCGTGACGAACCCCAAGACGGGACGGCTGGACACCGTGATGGTCATTGTTGACAACATAGACATTCCCGTCGATGAACTTGGAGGCAACCCCGAGGAAGCGATGGAGGCCGCCAAGGTCGCCCATCGTGCCAAAGTACAGCGTCGCGCCTTGGCCTCCGACCAAATGGAATATAGCGACTATTACTATGGTGTGGCTTATTACCTCTACACCTTCAACTATCCTTCCATCGACAAGCATGGCAACAGGATTGTCCTCTCGTCGCTGGCGGCATTTCCCTATTTCACGGATTCGGAATGGGACAAAAACTATCGTTTCAACAACGTAATCATAGGTTGTCACTGCACCATCACCAGCAACAAGGAGTGTCCGAGCCTGTACTCGAAGAGCGGGTCCTTCCAATCTGATGTCAACATGATGCAATACTATGCGTCATGGGGTAAAGGACTTATCAAGAAGAGTAAAGAAGACCCGTCATATTACAATCTGCTCATCATGCCCGACTACGAGGGCTATGGCGCCACCAAGGACCGCCCGCACCCCTACCTCTATCAGGAACTTACCGCCCGTCAGGTGGTGGATGGCGTACGCTACGGCATGACGCTGTTCAGAAAAGGCAGATTTACAAATAAGGATGATGGTAAATCGGCGACGCATGCGCAGTCAGCCGAACCTTTCCGCTATGGCAAGTACATACCTATCGGCGCCTCGCAGGGCGGCTCTGTGGCAATGGCCGTTCACCGCTTCATTGAGCAAAACAACCTGACCAACGAGATGCCGCTTGCAGGCTCCATCTGCTGCGACGGTCCCTACGACCCTGTTGCCACGTTGAAGTATTTTATGAGAGCTGATACTAATGCTGGCCATAACGCTGGCGAATTGACCATGCCCGTTGCCATTGCGCTGATTATCAAGGGCATGCTCGACACCAACCCGCTGATGATGAAGTATAAAGCCACAGACTTCTTCACACAAACGTTCATTGACACGGGCATCCTCGATATCATCGCCAACAAGCAATATGAAAATTTGGAGAAGACTACCGACGATGTGAAAGATTACCTGAAGAAACTGTATAAGCAAGACAAATACAAAAACCTCCTCACATCGGATGGCAGGTGTAATCTGCAATATGCCCTTACTCAACGTGGTTGGGATTACATGACTGCGCTGGCAAACAACACGACCCTACCCGACTACGAGGAGATGCACGACCTGATTGCTGCCTTGGAGAGCAACAACCTGACGAAAAACTGGACACCTCAGAAACCTATATGTCTGTTCCACTCTACAAAAGACACGGTGGTCCCCTACGATAATTTTGTCAGTGCCAGAGATGCCTTCAAGGGAAAGGTTACGCTCTATCTGGATAACAGTGACACCAAGGACCACGTAAAAGCATGTGCAAACTTTATGTTTACCTTTTTTGGTGCCGCTCCCGACATCAAGTTCATACGCACCCTTTTGAACTATGGGGATGCCGATGACAGATATGCACCATACAATCCACAATAACGATGACAACTATGAAACGATTAATATTAGCAATACAGATACTCCTCCTTGCCACATTGCAGGCAGTGGCTTACGAAGTCACAGTGGGAAATAAACGAAATAAACAGTTGACGATTCCCGTCAACCAGTCGGGGTCGACCTACACGATAGGCAACGGCTATCATGCCTGTATTCCTCATTATGAGGAGGGTGTGTTGACCATACCGAGAATGACAAGCACCGAGGGTGACCAGAACGTCATTGGCAGGTTTGCTTTCCGCTTCTGCACCGGCATCACGAAGATTGTCGTCGAAGAAGGTATCACCGCCATTGAGGATTTTGCATTCATTGGTTGTAGCGGTGTCACAAGCATCGAGTTGCCTGCATCGCTTACCAGCGTGGGGCGTGGCGCCTTCGTCGGCTTGCCTAATTTGAAGAATATCGTATGTAAGAGTACTACGGCCCCAACGTGGTCGCGCGCTGACGTGTTCTCCTACGAGGGCACGACGGAAAGCATGGCTGAAGATGCCCAAAAGAGAATACTCTATGTGCCCGTAGGTGCTTCCAGCAACTATAATTCATATAAATATGATAACAAAGTGGGCTGGGCCGACGCCTTTAAGCGTATTTACGAAGTCAACAACGACCCGCAGGAGATTACATCGTTGCAGGATCTGGTGGCCTTCCGCAATGCAGTGAACGCAGGCGAAAATTATAAGAACAGTACTAACACGATGGTGACGCTGACCACAGACATCGACCTGTCAGGAGCGGATTGGACGCCTATCGGAACGGAGGAACATCCTTACAACGGCGTATTCAACGGTGGTGGCCACGTCATCAAGAATCTCAATGTCGATCATTCTTCATCTAATTATCAGGGATTGTTCGGCCTTGCCACCAATGCCACTATCTACAATATGCACTTGCTGAATCCTATAGTGGCAGGTGGCGACTATGTAGGCTCTGTAGTAGGATGTGTCAATAGTGACAGTCATATCACCGACGTGCTGGTGACCAGCAATGCCTCAGGTGGTAATGATTATACCGTTAAGGCTACCAGTAGCAGTGGTGGCGGTATTGTAGGCTGTGCCCAGAGTGCAACCATTGAGCGCTGCATGTTCCTTGGACAGGTGAAGTGTAAAGGTTGGACAGGTGGCATTGTCGGCAATGTCAATAACAATGTAACCATCACCGACTGCTCGGCTTCCAACTTCCTCCAGAATTTTGATGCAGTGGCGAATTCGTGTGTTGGTGGCATCGTTGGTGGTGCTGGCGCAGTCAATGTCAATCGCTGTTTTGCAAGAAATGTAATTAGTTATACTGGTGAAGCAACTCCATATAGAGGCTCCATAGTTGGAAAAACCGTCCAAAACGTGACAAGTTCCATTACAAACTGCGCTTATTGGACGGGTATAAATGCAGACATAATAGGAACATATAATGCTGGATACGCCCCAACCCTATCAGGCAATGTAAAGTATTCAACAGAATCAGACATGAACCGGGACAAAACCAAGAGCGTACTGGGTAGGGACAACTGGTATTATTTCACCGAAAACTACGTAGACTATCCTGTGCCTGTCACGCTGAAAGACATGTATATTAACAACTGTGTATATAAGACGGCTGACGATGGTATGGTCTATTGTCTGGCTGGTGACGCAAGCTATGAAATCGTGAAATATAAGGGCAATGCTGCGTCGGTTACCATTCCCGATACCTACAACGAGAAGCCTGTTACGGCCATTCTTCCAGAAGTCTTCAAGGACAATCAGACGATGACTTCCGTTACTATTGGCAGTAACATCACTACCATCGGTGCCAGTGCCTTTGAGAACTGCGACGGTCTGACCAGCGTGAGTCTGCCTAATGCTGTGACATTTGTTGGAGAGGATGCCTTCGTCGATTGCGACGAACTTACCAGTTTCCATATCGGTACGGGCTTTAAGGATCATGACGGCAACTTCCTGGCCTACTGCCCTAAACTGACGACGATAACAGTGGCAGAAGGGAATACCAATTACAAAAGTGTGGATAACGTGCTGATACACAATGTTGGAAACTATGACAGCTATCTGATTGCCTGTGCTCCAGGCAAGACAGGCGACTATGAGATACCTATATCGGAGCTCACAAACAATGATGTTTGGATTATGGACAACTGTTTCGCATCTTGCGATGGACTGACCAGTATCACGTTCCCCAAAGGCAAGCGTTATAAATTAGACAAAGCCATATTTGACGATACCAGCAGCCTTCGTTATGTGGATATGAGGAACGTTGACAAGTTCATCGATAATGATAAGAATGTTATCAATGTAAATGTGGACCGCAATGACCCCGACAATCCGTTCTACGGACTCGATGATAACACCATCGTCTATCTGCCTAATGGTAATACCGCTGCAGACGATGAGCATAACGTGTTTATCATGAACGACGGTAATACTGCCGCTACCGCTCATTACATTTTCCTGGAGGACGATTTTGACTTCAGTCCAAAGGTTCCTGTCACTGCTACCGGTGGCGTAAGATATGAACGTGACATCAACTATGTTGCGGAGACAGAAGAAGGCTATTCTGCTCAGGGTTTCACGACGTATCTGCCCTACCCTGTAACGCTGAACAATGAGAATGTCAAGGTGTATGCGCCCTCAACGATTGAGAATAGCACCGTCACCTTCAGCGAGGTAACCACCAAGCAGTTGACTGCCTACACACCTTATTTCATCGTAGCGAAGGAAGACCTGGAGATAGACTTCAGTACCAGCACATCTACAGAGATTGCCGCCCCGCCAACTACAGACCCGACAGCCATCGGTGGCTACATGTTCAAGGGTACTACAGTGGAGATTCCCAACGCTGAGCTCTACGATGCGCAGAAACCTACTTACCTGCTACAGAGCGACGGCAAGTGGCACAAGGTACCCAATGCCACTACTCCGAAAGCATACGTAGGCGCCTACCGTGCTTACTTTCAGGCTACAGATTCAAACAATGCTCCTGCCCTTAGCATGGTATTAGATGATGGTAATACGACTGACATCCAGCAGATCCGCACCATCGATGCCGACGGCACAGAGCGCTATTACGACATGAATGGTCGCCAGCTCAACGGCAAGCCTCAGAAGGGCATGTATATCCACCAAGGTAAAAAGTATATTAACAAATAGGAGGACACCGCAATGAAGAAAACATACGAAAAACCCGCCATGAGCGTGGTAATGCTAAAAGATAAGACCTATTTGCTAGTAGACAGCACTGTGCAAAGTAAGTTCATTGATGACGACTACAACGGCTGGGATATTAACGGCGGTCAATAGATAACTTACTTACGGCTGGAGGCCTTGCGGTCAGTGGATTTCTTTCTGGTCATGAGGAAGCCTCCGCCTACGCCCTTCACCCGCTTAGCGACCTTGATGAGTGCGTTGTGGGTCTTGCTGTCAGACAAGGCACCGGCCTTCTGTAGCAGACCCATCACTCGTGATACCTCGACGACCATTTTCAGCGAGTCGCCCTCCAAATGGGTAGTCAGTTCGGCTATCTGGACATTGTCGATGCCCAGTATCAAATGGTCGCCGTGGACCATCCAGACGCCCTGCTGCTTCCTTCCGGCTGTCGAACGGCTGAAGGTACCGTTCTTGCGGAAGGTGATGCTGGTGTTTTCGGGTGTCACATTCGCTTTTTCCACATAGGCACTCAAGACTTTCTCGAGCTCGTCGTCAGCCAGCCAGCCGGCAGCTTTCGAGAGCAGCTTGTTGTTGAGCGGCATCACGACAGGCTCCACGTAGGTCCACGTGCCTACCAACTTGGCAGCTTCGATGACTTTCTCTTCGAAGGCTCCCTTCACCGTATTGACAGCATCCTTTACATTATCGGAATGCAGTCCTGCCTTTACGCTGTCTGAGATTTCTCCGACTTCCTGTGCCCCTGCGGTCATTCCGCCCACCAGCGCCATCATGATCAACAACATTTTCTTCATAGTTTCACCTATTTTATGATTCAACAATTTTACGTTCGTTTCAAGTTAACGCTGCGAAATTACGAAAAAAAATGGAAAACACAAAAGAATAATGCGTATTTCTTTCACATCGTTTGGTGGGCTCGTTTTTTATTTGTACTTTTGCAGACGAATGGAAGTGATTGATAGCTTTTTTGCGCAGGTGAGTCAATTCCTATGGGGATGGCCGATGATTGTGCTGCTGTTAGGGACGCATGTGTTTCTGACCTTCCGACTGCGCATACCCCAGCGTAAATTGCTGACGGCCATACGGTTGTCGGTGAAGAAAGACCCCGACGCAAAGGGCGACGTGAGCCAGTTTGGCGCGTTGGCAACAGCACTGGCGGCAACTATCGGCACAGGCAATATCGTGGGGGTGGCGACGGCGGTGACGCTGGGCGGACCTGGTGCGGTATTGTGGTGCTGGCTGACGGGAATCTTCGGCATTGCGACGAAATATGCGGAGGGCTTGCTGGCGGTGAAATACCGCGTAAAGGCAAAGGACGGCCACACGTATGGTGGTCCGATGTACGCTCTGGAGCGCGGCCTGAACATGAAGTGGCTGGGCGTGCTCTTTGCCACCTTCACCGTCTTGGCGTCGTTTGGCATCGGTTCTACGGTGCAGGCCAATTCGATGGCGCTGCTGGCTAACGAGACATGGGGCATTCCTGACAGTATCGTGGGTGCGGTGGCGTGCGCACTGACGGCAACGGTCGTCATCGGCGGTGTGAAATCCATCGCTCGTGTGTGTGGGTTCCTGGTTCCCTTCATGGCCGTATTCTATGTCGTAGGTTGTATCATCATCCTCATCATCAATAGCAGCTATGTCTGGCCGGCCGTAAAACTCATCGTGGCGTCGGCCTTCGAACCCGAAGCAGCCGGAGGCGGTTTCGTGGGGACGACGGTGATGATGGCGATGCGCTATGGTATTGCCCGCGGACTCTTTTCCAATGAGAGCGGACTGGGTTCGGCACCTATCATTGCTGCTACTGCCAGGACGCGCAACCCTGTGCGCCAAGCGCTGGTGTCGAGCACTGGCACCTTCTGGGATACAGTGGTCATCTGCGCCATGACGGGACTGGTATTGGTATCGAGCGTCCTCGCCTACCCTGACATCAGCTATGACGACGGTGCAGCACTGACGAGGGTGGCCTTCACGAAGATTCCCTACATCGGCGGACCCCTGCTGAGCTTCGGCATCCTGACCTTCGCCTTCAGTACCATTCTGGGGTGGTGCTACTATGGCGCGAGTGCCATGAATTATCTACAGGGCAAGAAGACCCAATATACCTACCGCATCCTCTACATTGCCGCCGTCTATGTGGGCAGCGTCGTCAATCTCAACATCATCTGGAACGTTGCCGACACGATGAACGCGCTGATGGCCATTCCGAACCTCGTGGCCCTGCTGCTATTGAGCAAGGTGGCCGCTGACGAGACGAAGAAATACTTGTGGAGCAACCGTCTGGATGCGGAGATGGAAGAAACAGAATAGTAAACATTTAACAACAATAAAATAACGAAACGTATGAAGAAAGTAATACTTATGGCTGTGATGGTCCTGATGGGGCTGAGCGGCTATGCGCAAACGGAGACTACGGGACTGATTGCAACGCCACACTCTGACCATAAGTCAGAGAAGTTCGGATACCTGAGCATTGACTCGGTACTGCTGTCGATGCCGGAATACGCTGAGATGCAACAGAATATGGCCACGATGCGCCAGCAGTATGAGGCAGAGATGAAACGCGTGGAGGACGACTTCAACAAGAAGTACGAGGAATTTCTGGATGGTCAGAAGAATTTCCCCCAAACAATCTTGCAGAAGCGCCAGAGCGAGTTGCAGGAGATGCTGGACAAGAACATCGCGTTCAAGAAAGAGGGCCTGCAGATGTTGAAGGACACTGAAAAGACACAGAAGGACGTGATATTGATGATGATAGATATGGCGGTGAAGACCATCGGCATGCAGCGCGGATATGCCTTTATCCTGAATACCGACGCCAACGCCACTCCTTGGCTGAACCCTGCCTTGGGCGAGGACATTACACAGGCTGTAAAAGATATGCTGAACGAATGAAAAAAGGACCCATCGGCGTTTTCGACAGCGGATACGGCGGACTGACCATCCTTCATAGCATACGTCAGCTGTTGCCCCAGTACGACTACCTATATCTGGGCGACAATGCTCGTACGCCCTACGGCACGCGATCGTTCGACGTGGTGTATGAATTCACGCGCCAGGCCGTCGTTAGGATGTTTGAGGAGGGTTGCCAGCTGATTATCCTGGGCTGTAACACGGCGTCGGCCAAGGCCCTGCGCTCCATACAGCAGAAAGACCTGCCGAAGCTGGACCCCAGCCGTCGTGTACTGGGCGTGATACGTCCTACAGCAGAAATCATCGGTTCGCTGACACATACACGCCACGTGGGTATCTTTGCCACCGAGGGAACCATCAAGAGCGAGTCGTACAATCTGGAAATCCACAAGCTGTTTCCTGACATCGAGGTGACGGGTGTGGCATGTCCGTTCTGGGTACCGCTGGTGGAATATAACGAGGCTGACTCGCCAGGCGCCGACTATTTCGTCAAGAAGCGCATCGACCAGCTGTTGCGCCAAGATCCTGACATCGACACCGTCATTCTGGGCTGCACACACTACCCGCTCCTGCTACCCAAAATCCACAAATACATGCCTCGCGGCATTCGCATCATCGCTCAGGGCGAATACGTGGCCAACTCACTGCAAGATTACCTTGAGCGCCATCCGGAGATAGAACAGCGCTGCACACGAAGCGGTAAGGTGCGATACATGACGACGGAGAATCCGGAGAAATTCAAGGAACAGGCCCAGCTGTTCCTGCACGAGCCTGTAGAGGCAGAGAAAATTACACTGGGATAAGCCACAGTCTGCAAACAACGCTGGGATAAGCCATTGCCCACGACAATAAAAAAACAACCCACAAGTTCTCACTTGCGGGAAGTTTCCTAACTATCAATAACTAAAAACCTAATTCTATGAAAAAGTGCGTCTCACGACGTCGCGTTATCCTAAATTCAATCTTTCTTTTTTTACCTTATTCGAACCAATCGCTATTGTCGAAACTTTTACCTAAAAACCAAAATCTTTTTCCTAAAACAACTAATTATCTCTTGAAGACAGTGCAAAGGTACGGACTATTTCGCAAACAACAATGGATTGCGAACGGTTTTTGGCAAAAAACGCATTCTTCTTGATGCAAATCAACCGATTGTGTGCGAACACAATCGTTTTGTGTCCGAACACACCGAAAAATCAGCCTTAGGATTCAGCGGCGGAAAGAGCCTTCTCCACGAGGTTTGTCAGCTCCACAAACTGAGCGATTGTCAACTGTTCAGGACGCAGCATGGCAAAGGGAGAATCGGCAATAAAAGGCATTTGCTGATCGGACAGCATCTGCTTCAGGCTGACGCGCAGCATCTTGCGACGCTGGTTGAACACCGTCTTCACGACACGCTTGAACAGCTGTTCGTCACAGCCCAGACTTTCGACGTTGTTACGCGTCATACGGATGACGGCACTCTTGACCTTGGGAGGGGGATTGAACACTGTCTCGTCCACCATGAACAGGTATTCTACGTCATACCACGCCTGGATAAGCACCGACAGGATGCCGTAGGCCTTCGTGCCGGGCTGTGAGGCGATGCGCAGGGCCACCTCGTGCTGGATCATGCCTGTGCAGCAGGGAATGAGGTCGCGATTGTCAATCATCTTGAAGAATATCTGCGACGAGATGTCGTAAGGATAGTTGCCAGTCAACACAAACTGTCCCCCGTCAAAGAGTTCACGGAGGTCCATCCGCAAAAAGTCGCCCTCGATGATGGTGTCCTGCCCCTTGTCCTTAAACAGCGTCCCCTTCAGATACGCTACGCTCTCGCGGTCAATCTCCACCACCTTCAGCTGTCGTGGCTTGGTCACCAGATACTGCGTCATCACGCCCATGCCTGGACCAACCTCCAACACAGGCAGGTCGTCATACGGCTCGTCTACCGTATCAGCTATGCGCTTGGCAATGTTTAGGTCAACGAGAAAGTGCTGACCGAGGTTCTTTTTAGGTCTTACTTGCTTCATGCCTGCAAAGTTACGAATAAATGAGAGAAAAGCCAAATATAATTTACATAAAAACGACGCAACCATTGCTGGTTACGTCGCTATTATGGATTTGAAGAAGGATTTACTACACCTTGATCTCAACCTCAACACCGCTGGGGAGCTCGAGCTTCATCAGCGCGTCAACAGTCTTAGCGGTAGAGCTATAGATGTCAATCAGACGCTTGTAGTCTGACAGCTGGAACTGCTCACGAGCCTTCTTGTTAACGAAGGTAGAGCGGTTAACGGTGTAGATACGCTTGTGGGTGGGAAGG
>ONMN01000017.1 GCA_900318885.1 uncultured Prevotellaceae bacterium
GCTTTGCGCTGGGCTTTGGCTTCGGCTTTGGCCTGTTTTTCGGCAGCCTTGGCGGCGTCTTTGGCGGCTTTGGCCTCGGCCTTGGCGGCTTTTTCGGCGGCTTTCTGCTGTTGCTTCTCTGCTTTGCGCAGCTGTTTTTCGGCATCAAGGGCGGCACGGTCCTCACGCTTCTGGGCCTTGCGGGCTTCCTTGTCGGCACGCTTCTGCGCCTTGCGGGCTTCCTTCTCAGCCTTCAGCTGGGCTTTCTCCTCGTCGGTGAGGTCGCTCTTGCCGAAGAGGTGGAGCTTCATCTTGGGCTTGATCTTCGTCTTCTGCATCTCGTTGGTATTGGTGAACGAGAAGGTGCAGCTGAGGTCCATCCACTTGCCGGGGGCGTCGAGGTTGCCTTCGGCGACGGCTCCATTGCTGACGATATTGACGGTGAGGTCGCGCGTGCGAACAAATTTATAGGATGCGCGCGACACATGCGCGTGGACTTCGCCGATGGGCAGCTTGCCGCCGAGGCGCTTACGCATGATGGCGGTACGGGGCTTCGAGATGTCAATCTTGAACGTGGCGGAGGCGGCGACGGGGCCGATGTCCTTCATATCCATGACGCGACCAATCTCCAAGGAGTCGGTGGAGGCCTGGCCCGAGAGGTATTTGTTATTCTCGTCGAGGGCGAAATAGAAATTGAGTGCGCCGGCGGCGGTGGTCAGGCGACCCTGGAACTCCTCCTTCTTATAGAGCACATTGAAGGAACCGGCATAGTGGATGGTGCCGAGGGCGTGGAGCTGTTTCATCATCAGGCGCTTGACAGGGAACTGCTTGATGATGCGTTCCTTGCTGCCACCCTTGGCTTCCATGTTCTCGACATCGAAATGGACGCGCAGCTGGGTCTTGTTCTTCAGACCGCTGATGGTGCCGCGGGCTGCGACCTGCAGCTGCTTGTCGGCAGTATTGACGCGGACATTGTCGAAGCGCAGCGTGGCGGAGTCGCCACTGAAGCGAAGGCTGAGGAGGAGGGGTTCGGTGAAGTCCTTCAGCACGGGGGCGAAGGGTCGCGAGATGTCCTTGAGGATGGCGCGGCCGTGGATGAACGACGTGCGGAAGGTGAAGGGTCGGCCCTGCTTCTTGCTGGGCAGCTGGATGAGGCCCTTGTCGAAGCGCAGCGTGGTGTTGATCTGCTGGACGAAGAAGTCGCGCAGGTGGAGGCCTTCCTTGTTCAAGTAGAAGTTGGTATGTAGGTCGCGGACGTCGACACCCATGATGGTGTCGCGCACGGTACACTCGGCGAGGCGGCCGAAGATGGAGTCGGGCTTGGTATAATCGACGTTGAGCTTCATGTCGGCATAGGCGTTGACATGCTCGGCATCGAAGAAGCCGCGCTTGGGCTTGCCGGCATTCTTGCGCGGGTGGTGGTTGTCGTTGCGGAAATGGACGCCGCGGATGTCGGCGAGCACTTCGCCCTCGCGCTCGCTACGCAGGGCAATGTTGGCGATGGTAGCGGCATGGCTGACCTGCCACCCTTTCTTGTTGGTGCGGTCCCAGTGTGCGGCGACGCGCTCGATGTTGACACCGAGCTTGTTGTTCTTGCCTTCCTTGAAGGCGAGGGCACCGAGGGAGAAGCGGTATTGGTTGAACTGCACGTCGATATCCTCTGCGGTGAGGCGCGACATGGAGAGGGCTATCTTCTGCTTCTTCTTCTTCAGCTCCTTGCGCACGGCCTTCTGGTCGGGGTTGTGGTCGCGCTTGAAGGCGTCGAGGATGAACTTGTAGTTCGGCACGGAGTCGATGGAGTCGTGGCGGATGTGGTGGATCTCGGCATGGATGCCCTTGAGGCGTGCCTCCTCGATGCGTACGACGCCGTCGATGATGAGCGGCATGAGGTCGGCCTTGACCTTGAGGAGGTTGGCACGGAGGAGGGGTCGCTGCTGGCGGTCCTCGACATAGAGCCCGTAGAGTTCGGCATTGAGGGTGACGAGGTTGATGCTGACGCTGTCGATGTCGACGCGCGTCTGGAGCTTGTCCTGCAGCATGGTCTTGGCACGACGGACGAGCTCGTTTTGGACGGAGTTGGAATTGACGAGGCAGAATCCTGTGACGAGCAGGATGACCACCAGAATGACGAGCGCCAGGACGACGCGGAGGAACCACTTAAACACGGACTTCATCATAGAACCACGATTTTTATTTTACGAACACGAATCGCACGAATCTTACGAATTATTTAAGACCACGGATTTAACGGATTGAACGGATTATCTCAGCAGCTGGGTGATTTTATCTTCGAACTGTTGGGGAGCGAGGTTGCGGGCCTGGACGACACCGCTGGCATTGAGGATGATATTGCCGGGGACATCGCAGATGCCCAGGCGCGAGAGCAGTGGCGACTGCCACATACGGCCGTCGCAGACGGTCTTCCACGGCAGCGAGTCGCGCTCGACACTCTGGCGGCACTTCTTGATGTCGGCATCGAGACAGATGCTGACGACGGAGAGGTTGGCGCCATTGTTCTTCTTCAGACGCTGCAGGCGACGCTGGATGTCGGTGCTGGTATAGCTCCACGATGCCCAGACGGTGATGACGTTGACCTTCGCCTTGAGGTCGGCGAGGGACACGCTGCGCCCTTTGACGTCGCGCTCGGAGAAATCGGTGAGGCGGCCGTTGACCTGACTATGGCGCAGGCCGTCGAGCTGGCGTTTCCACGTGGCGAGCTGTTCGTCGTCGGGGTTCTCCTTCTGGAGGAGGGCGGCGAGGACGTAGGCCTGTTCGAGGTTAGCCTGCGGTTCGGCGAGGAAGTAGCGCTGGAGGAGATAGCGGCTGACGCGCGAGCGGGGGTGTTTGTCGATGAATGTGCCTACGGCCTTGGGGACGTCGGGCGGCATGAGTTCGTTGAGTTGCATGCGCAGCTCCGTCATCTCGTCGTTGTCGTCGGTGCCCTTGATGATCATCTCCTTCATGTGTGAGGCGTTACCCTTGATGTCGACCTCTTCGCCGGGTTCGGCAAAGACGGGCTGTTCGGAGAAGTTGGGGAAGACGACGACGAAGGTGGCGGGATGGCGCAGCTCGGTTTCGTAGGTGAACCGTCCGTCGCGCACGGGGATGGTGTCGATGCCGCTGATGGCTCCGTCGGGGCTGTAGATGAGGAATTCGGCCTGATTGACGTTACGCAGTCGGCCGGTCAGCCGGAACTTGTTGCTGTCGACCCCGCAGGACGACAGCAACAAACCGACGAAGAAGAACACGAAGGTTCTTGTAACGAACACGGATCTCACGGATAAAACGGATTTTTTTACGAACACGAATCGCACGAATCTCACGAATTATTTGTCGACGTTGCGGAGTTCGAGGTCGTTGGCGGAGTAGGTGGCGAACTTGCCATCCTTGTCGGCGGCCTGACGCAGGAAGAAGCCTGCCATGCCCTCGTTACCCTGACGGGCGCAGACGATGGCCTGGAGGTAGTCGGTGAGTGCGTCGGCGGGTTTCACGGCACGCAGTGTCTGAGCAGCCGAAGCATAGTCCTTGTTGAGGAGCTGGGCGAGACCGGCACTGTTGGACACGACATTCTTGAGGTCCTGAGCGGCCAGCGAGTAGTTGCCCTGTGCGAGGTGGAGGTTACCCAGAGCCTCGGCGAGGTTGTAGGCGCCGGCAGCCTTGCTGATATAGTTTTCGGCAGCCTGGAGGTCACCCTGCTGGAGTGCGAGCATGCCGAGGTTTGCAAAGACCTCAGGACAGTTGGGGTTGACGGCCTGCGCCTTGTCGAGCCACTGGCGTGCCTCGGCGAAGTCGCCCTGCTGCCAAGCCAGTGTGGCGAGGTTGTTGTAGGCGCGGACGTCCTGCGCATACTGACTGACGGTCTGCTGGAAGATGGCCTTCTTCTCGGCGGCATCGTCGGTGAGCGTGGCGGCATAGAGCATCTCCTCGACGCTGAGCTGTGAGGCGTCGCTCTTGAACTGCTCCTGGATCTGCTGGTCGTCACGGCCGATGGTCTCGTAGTTGATGGTGAGGCGTGCACGGCGCAGTTCGGGGAGGATGCCGTCGGCGAGCTCGCGGAAACCGGCACTCATGTTCTTGATCTGCTGTTCGCGCTCCTCGGGATCCTTATACATGGAGAGGACGCGGAGGATGACATCCTTGTCCTGGATGTTGGAAGCGGCGACGAGCTGCTGGAAGCCCTCCCAGTCCTGGGCGGTGTAGTTGGCCTCGACATTGTCGGTGAGCTTGGCCTGCTTCATCTGCTGCTTGACATAGCCCTCGGCATTCTGCTGACGCTTGTTGGCGAGTTTCTCGTTGAGGGCGAAACCGCCGTCGGGCGAAGCGTATGCCGACACCTCGACATTCTGGAGGTTGAGGGTCTCGCGCTCGCTGCTGATGCGCTTGAGCATGGCGACGAACTCCTGTACGGAGCCGCTCTTCAGCTCGCTCTTACGCAGCTCGGCCTGCTGGATGAGGAACTTGATGTTGGCCTCCTGCTTCTGGGCTACGATGCGCTGGTAGGCATCCTGCGCGGTGCTGCCGGCAGCCTGCTGCAGCGTCTGGTGCCACAGCTCGCTGGTGGCGATGACACCGTCGGCGACCTTGATGGCAGGCACCTGAACCTGCTTCTTGCCGATCTTGGCATCGAAGGTGAGGTAGAGCTCGCTCTTCTGCATGGCGTCCTGATAGGGGAAGGTGGTCTTCATCGTGTAGTGGCCGCCGAGGAGGTAGGAGATGGTCTGGTCGTTGCCGAGCACCTTCTCACCCTGGAATGTGGCGGGCTGGCCCTTGACGGCCTGCTGTGCGCCATTCTGCGTGAAGCGCAGTTCGGGGACGACCGTCACGACGGCCTTCTTGTTCATATACTTCTCTGGGAATGTGCCGTTGACGGTCGCCGTGACCTGTCCGGCCTCTGCCTCCAAGGGGTTTGGAGTCACCTTGAAATTGTCACTTGTCAGTTGTCCTAACTTTCCTGAACACGAGGTCAAGAGCAGTACGCCCAGACCTAAAATCAATCCTTTTGTTTTCATCATTATTCTTTTTCAATATTGGAATTTGCCGCGAAGGTACGAAAAAAACGATGAAAAACGGTGTTTTTTACTGTTAAATAAACTTATTGTTGTGGAATGCGATGAACCAATGGGCGCGCAGGGCTATATAATAGAATAGTACGCCCGTGAGGAGTCCGGCGATGGCATCGATGGCATAATGGGCATAGATGTACACCGTGGAGAGGCACATGAGGACGTAGAACGGCAGGATGACGAGGGTGAGCCAGCGGCAGCGGGTGCGGCGTGCGAGGAGCAGGACGACGGTGGTGATGCCGACATGGCTGCTGGGGAATGCCGCCGTAGGCCGTTCGCCGGCATCGTGGGTGATGTCGAGCAGGTGGTAGAAGAAGCCATCGCTCCACCCCGGTGCCGCCATGCGTTCGCTGTGGGTGAGGAACCAGTCGCCGATGTTGGGGAATATGCCTTGTGCGATGTTGTCGGTGCCTACTGCGAGGTAGTAGAACTGCGGTCCGGTGACGGGGAGGAATATGAATATGAGGTAGTAGGCGAAGAAGGACGCGAGCATGACGAATGCCGCCATGGGGAGCTCGTCGTAGCGGCGGAAGAAATAGTAGAGCAGCAGGAGCGTCATGAGCGGGAAGTAGCTGACGTAGCCGAGGCACATGAGTTCGGAGAACCATCCCCAGGGGACGTACTCGGAGAAGAGCAGCGAGGGCTGGCAGGAGAAGACGGCCTGTTCGCATGCGGCGAAGACGTGGTCGAGGTTGGGGAGGATGCGGTTGAGCTCGTAGGTGTCGGGATACCACCACGAGAGGAATACCATCTGAACGATGACGCGCAGCAGCAACACGAAGCGGGTGGGGCGCACGAAGTAGATGATGAATGCGGCCACCGTCGCCTCGATGTAATAGAGACGCAGTGCCATCATGGACTTGAAATCCGCGTATTCAGACAGGTTGAAGGCAATCAGGATGAGTGTGAAGAAGGCGTAGGCGAGCCCCACCAATTCGAAGGCGAGGGGATGGTGACGGAACCGGTCGAAGCGGTCGTCATGTGTGAAGAAATCCTTTATAGCCATTTGTTTTCCTTATACCATTGAATGCTGCGACGGACGCCTTCGGGGAGTTGCACCTGTGGACTGAAGCCCAGTTCCTGACGTGCGGGTTCGATGTCGCACCGCCAGTTGCGCTGTCGCATGATGTTGTATTTGTCGTCGTTGAGTGCCGTGACCTTGCCGGTGCGGCGTGCGACGCGTTCGCCGACGAAGGTGATGACACGCAAGAGCCAGAGTGGGGCGGTGATGCGTATCCACCAGGGGTTGCCGAGTTCCTTGCGAATGAGGTCGCTGAAGGTGGACGACTGGTAGACCTCGCCGTCGGAAAGGAAGTAGCGGCGCCCTGTGACGCCTTTCTCCAATGCGAGGAATACGGCCTGCACGACGTCGGTGACATAGATGAAGGTGATGTCCTGCTGTTTGAAGCCTACGGCGAAGTCGGTGTGGGCCTTGATGCTCTTCGCCATCATGAAGTAGTCGCGTTCGCGCGGACCGTAAACCCCCGTGGGACGGAGGATGACGTAGGGCAGCGGCTGTTGGCCGTTGGCAATGAGGTGGTTGTTGTTGTCTTCCAGCCATCGCTCGGCGTCGAGCTTGCTCTGGCCGTAGGCGGTGTTGGGCTGTGGCGTGTCGCTCTCGCGAATCTCGGTGTAGGGCTGCTCCTCGCGGATGGCACCCATGATGCTGAGACTGCTGATATAGACGAAACGTTCGATGCGCATCTGGAGGGCCATCAGGACGTGAACGAGATGCTGGGTGCCCTCGGTATTGATGCGGTGGAAGTCGGCTTTGTCGAGACATTTGGTGACACCTGCGGCATGCACGATGTAGTCGAACTGCAGCCCGGTGAGTTGTTCGGTGAGCTGCGTCTCGGACGAGAAGTCGAGTTCAATGAAATTGATACGCTTGTCGGTAAGGAACTGGCGTGAGCTGCTCTTGCGTACTGCGGCCCACACTTCGAAGCCCCTGCGTAGGGCCTCTTCCACTATGAATGAGCCGATGAAACCACTGGCTCCTGTAATCAGTATCTTTTGATTCATATGCTTCGGACTAAAAAAGGGACTCCGCTGAGTCCCGAACCTTTTGTTAACCTTAAATCTAATACTATGAAAAACACGCTGCAAATTTACGAATTTACGTGAAACCTGAAACGTGAAACCCCAAAAATATGAGGTACGGGAGACTGTTTCTTGACTTAAATCAACTTTTTTTTAAAGTTTTTTGCCGAAAATTTGGTCGGTTGGGAATTAATTGCTATCTTTGCAAACGAAAGAAGACATGATAAGAACTTAGGATTCCGACAGAACGAAGAGTCGGGATTCTTTCTTTTTTACGTCTGAAGACTGAAACAACAAAATAAATTAAAATAGATACATTATGGCATACATGTCACAAGAGGGCTATGACAAGCTCATAGCCGAACTGCACCGCCTGGAAGCGGTGGAACGTCCGAAGGCTTCGGCAGCCATTGCTGAGGCCCGTGAGAAGGGCGATTTGAGTGAGAACAGCGAGTATGATGCCGCCAAGGAGGCTCAGGCCCATCTGGAGGATAAGATCAACAAGCTGAAGGCAACGATTTCGGAAGCTAAGATCGTGGATACGTCGCGTCTGAGCACTGATTCGGTGCAGATTCTGACGAAGGTGGAGATGACGAATCTGACGAATAATGCGAAGATGAGCTACACCATTGTCAGCGAGAACGAGGCCGACCTGCGTGCCGGCAAGATCAGTATCAAGACGCCGATAGCGCAGGGACTGCTTGGCAAGAAGGTCGGTGACGAGGTGGAGATAACCATTCCCCGTGGCACCATCAAGCTGCGCATTGAGAACATCAGTATTGCATAATTCACAATTGACAATTCATAATTCACAATTCATAGTTATGGATATTTTCGCAAAGATTGCTGCCGGTGAGATTCCCAGCTATAAGTGTGCAGAGAACGAGGAGTTCTATGCTTTCCTCGATATCAATCCGTTGGTGAAGGGCCATACGCTGGTCATTCCCCGTCGTGAGGTGGACTATTTCTTCGATATGGACGACGCCGAACTCGCTCGTTATCAGCAGTTTGCCAAGCGCGTGGCCGTGGCCATCAAGAAGGCATTCCCCTGTAAGAAGGTCGCTCAGGTGGTGTTGGGACTGGAAGTGGCCCACGCACATATTCACCTCATCCCGATGCAGAGTGAGGCCGATGCCGACTTCCGCCGTGAGAAGCTGAAGCTGAGCGAGGAGGAGTTCAAGGAGATTGCTGCTAAAATCCAGGCTGCATTCGTATGATAGGAGTAATTCTTGCAGCGGGAATGGCAAAGCGCCTGCGTCCGCTGACCGATGCCTGTCCGAAGTGTCTGTTGAAGGTAGGCGAGCGCACGTTGCTGGCTCGTACTGTCGATGCGATGATTGCTGCCGGCATCAACGAGTTGGTGGTGGTGACGGGCTATCGTGGAGAGATGTTGCGTGGTTTTCTGACGGAGCATTATCCGCAGTTGAACATCCATTTCATCCATAATGCCGACTACGAGCACAATAACAACATTTTCTCGCTTTGGATGACGCGTCCTTTTACCGATGGTAAGGACTTCCTGTTGATGGATAGCGATATCCTGTGTGATCCTGAGGCCGTGCGGCGGATGGTGAACGAGCAGGGGACGGCGCTGGCGCTGAACCGCCATGAGTGTGGTGAGGAAGAGATCAAGATCATTACCGACGAGACCGGGCGTGTCGTGGAACTCAGCAAGACGTGCAGCATTGCCGATGCCATCGGCGAGTCGGTGGGTATCGAGCGTATTGCCGCCGACTATTCGACGGCATTGTTCCGTGAGTTGGAGCAGATGATAGAACGCGAGGGACTCATCGACATTTTCTATGAGCGCGCCTTCGAGCGACTCATTCCCCAGGGACATCATTTCCGTGTGGTGGACACCACCGACCTGTTCTCTATTGAACTAGATACGGTAGAGGATTTTGAGCGTGCCAAGGAATTGATTCCCACTGGGTTATACTAGGATTTACTCGGATAAGGCATCAGTTTCATTCGCTCTGTTTTCCCGGTCTTTAAACACGAACCGCACCATCACGAAGTTGGTGGGTACGGCGATGGCATATACGGCAAAGGGGGCCACTTCGGGGCTGAGTCCCAGCCACAGGAAGAAGTTGAGCAGTACGATGTGCAAACAATAGTTGACAGCATGGGCTCCACCGAAGCCGATGCCTTTGCGTACCGATGTCTTGGCGTGGAACGTGAAGTAGGCCGAGAGGTAATAGTTGCACAAAAAGCTGAGCGCGTAGCCTATGGTGTAAGCTATGTTGACATTCATCCAGTGTTGCAGCACCCAGTAGATGCCGTAGTGGAGGGCCGTGGAGATCGTGCCTACGATTACAAAGCGGATTAACTCATTGAAAGTCTCACGTTTTATCATATTGTTTTGTGCTTTTGGGTACAAAATTAATAAATAATTATAAATTATCGGTGGTAAATGCTTTTTTTTTTGTACTTTTGCACATTGAAACGATAAATTTATGGGGCTGAACATGATTCCATTTAACAAACCATATTGCTCAGGACGAGAGTTGAGCTATATTCACGAGGTATGTCACTCGACGACCATGTCGGGTAACGGGCAGTACACAAAACTGTGTCACGGTTTCTTCGAGAAACGCTATGGTTTCCGCAAGTGTCTGCTTACCACGTCGGGCACTGACGCCTTGGAGATGTGCGCCATGTTGTGTGAACTGAAGCCTGGCGACGAGGTGATAGTGCCATCCTATACCTTTGTCTCGTCGGCCATCGCTTTCCTGCGTGAAGGAGCCAAGGTGGTCTTTGCAGACAGCGGTGCCGATAATCCTAACATCACCGTCGAGCAGATAGAGCCGCTGATTAACGAGAAGACGCGTGTCATTGTCGTGGTTCACTACGCCGGTGTGGCTTGTGATATGGACGCCATCATGGCACTGGCCGAGCAGCACCATCTGCTGGTGGTGGAAGATGCAGCCCATAGCATCGACTCTTTTTATAAAGGTCGCCCCCTAGGAGGCATAGGTCATCTGGGCGCCTTCTCTTTCCACGAGACGAAGAACATCAACTGCGGCGAGGGTGGAATGCTGGTTGTAAACGACGAGCGTTTCATACGCCGTTCGGAGATCCTTTGGGAGAAAGGCACCAACCGAGCCGAGTTCTATCGTGGAATGGTCAACAAATACGGATGGTGTGATATGGGGTCGTCGTTCCTGCCCTCTGAGTTGAATGCGGCCTTTTTATGGGCACAGTTAGAGCAACTGGACGACATACAAGGTCAGCGTCGCCGCATTTGGGAAATCTATGACAAGGCCCTGCGCGGTCATCTGCCGGCAGGATTCTCGTTGCCTGAACTGCCTGACTATGCCAGCAACAATTACCACATGTACTATCTGCTCTGTCCTTCGCTTCAAGCACGGACATCGCTGATGAACTATCTGAAAAACAATGGTGTGCAGGCCACCTTCCATTATCTTCCCCTGCATTCCAGCAAATATTATGAGGACAAGCACGATGGCAGACAGTTGGCAAACTGCGACCGTTATGCTGACACGCTGGTGCGCCTGCCTTTGTATTACGAGTTGACAGATCGTGATGCCTCCACCGTAGCCCGATTGGTGTTGGAAGGTGCTAACCGATAACGCGTATGAGGAAGCTGCAAGCGTTTTTCGCCAAGCCGTTCTTCCACGACTACCGTACGCTGTTCGGATTGTGGATGCTGCTGCCTATCATCATGTGGCTGGCGAAGATGAATCGCGCCAACAATTACTTGATTTATCGCGGCTCGTTCTGGAATGCAGTCAGAGGGTGGAACCTGTATCTGCCCAATCCCTCTGAATATGCCGATACCCATCACTATGGACCGCTGTTTTCATTGCTCTTTGCTCCCTTCGGCATCGGACCGAAATGGTTAGGGCTGTTGTTATGGGGCATTGCGCTGACGGTCTTTCTCTATTGGGCCATCCGTAAATCGCAATTTACGAAGTACCAACAGATATTTATTCTCTGGTTCTGTGCCCACGAGATGTTGACGGCTCTGTTTATGCAGCAGTTCAATATTGCCATTGCCGCAACCATCTTGCTGGCTTACTATCTGATAGAAAAGGAAAAGGACTTCTGGGCAGCGTTCTTTATCATGTTGGGAACGTTTGTAAAGCTGTATAGTATTGTGGGGCTGGCTTTTTTCTTCTTCTCGAAACACAAAGGGAAACTCATCGGCGGACTGGTGTTTTGGGCGGTGGTGATGTTCGTGGCGCCTATGCCGTTTTTCCACGGCTGGGACTACATTGTAGAGCAATACTATAACTGGTATGTCAGTCTGGCTGAGAAGAATACGTTGAACGCCGGATCTATCATGCAGAACATATCGCTATTAGGAATGGTTCATCGTGTGACGGGTTGGGAATTCAACAATCTGTGGCTCATTATTCCCGGTATGATATTGTTCGGAATCCCTTACCTTCGCATCTCGCAATATAAGCATGTGGCTTTCCGTCAGACCATCCTTGCCTCGGTGATGATGTTCATCATCCTGTTCTCTACGGGCAGCGAATCCAGCGGATATATCACCCCCTTTATCGGCATCGTCATCTGGTACACAGCGGCTCCATGGCAGCGCACGGGATGGGATGTGTTTCTACTGGTATTTGTCTTTATACTTTCCAGTATGTCGCCCAGCGACCTCTTTCCGGCCTATCTGCGTAAGGAGTTCGTGCAGCCCTATGCCCTGAAGGCCTTGCCAGTTACCATTATTTGGCTGAAGCTGTGCTATGAGATGGTGACAAAGGACTATAGTACAATAAACATTAAACAATAAACGTGAAGATATGGAACTTTCAGTAGTCAGTCCTTGCTATGGCGCTCCCACTTTGCTTCGTGAATTGGTGCGTCAAATCACAGAAACGGTGGTGCAATTGACCGATAGTTACGAGATTATCCTGGTTGAGGACGCCAGTCCCGACAACAGTCGTGACATCATCCGTGAGATATGTGCCGAAGATTCCCACGTGAAGGGTGTCTTCCTGAGCAGGAACTTCGGGCAGCAGGGGGCACTGAATGCCGGCTACGATACATCCACTGGCAATTATGTGGTGACCTTGGACTGTGACCTGCAAAACCCACCGGCACAGATACGTGACCTGTACCTGAAGATCAAGGAAGGCTATGACATTGTGTTTGCCACACGCCGCAATCGCCCCGATAGCTTCTTTATGACGCAGGGGTCGCATGTGTTTAACCGACTGATGGGCTTCCTGACCGATACCCGTCAGGACGAATCGGTGGCAGAGTTTGCCATTTTCAGCCGTAAGGTCATTGATGCTATGGCCAAGATGGGCGACTATCACCGCTACTATCCCCTGATGACACAGTGGGTGGGCTTCAAGACGGCAAAGGTCGATGTTGAACATGCCGTCAGGACAGATGGTAAGAAATCGTCATACTCTACCAGGAAACGCATCGAGTTGGCAGTGAGTACAGCCGTCAGTTTCTCTACGAAATCGTTGAGGCTTATCGTCTATTTCGGCACGATGGTGACGCTGGCTGCTATCATAGGTGCCATTGCCCTGGTCATCAAAACGGTTGTTCTCGACACCGAAGTCAGCGGTTGGGCCACGTTGTTTGTCTCTATGTGGTTCATTGCCGGCATTATGATTATGGTGATGGGTATCGTGGCTGTCTATGTCGGTAGCATCTTCGACGAGGTCAAGCGGCGACCGTCCTATCTGATAGGAGAAACGTTGAACATTGAACATTGAACGTGGAACGACAAAGGTTAAAGAGTAAGGTGAAGAAGGTTATCAAAGGAGTAAAGTGGTTTTTCTCGAATCCCACGTGTGTCTTTTGGCTTGGAATGGCTATAGTCTTGTTAGCCACCAGTTTAGAGGTGTTCCGCGGGCGTAATACCAATTACTTTGACTATCAGGATTCCACCCGTATGTTCTGGGAAGGACTGAGCCCCTATAATATGGAATATGCCCAGGCTCATGCCATCTATTTCCTCTATTCGCCTGTGTTCAGCGTCATCTTCGCTCCAATCTTCTATCTGCCCTGGTGGTTAGGACCATATGTATGGAATGTTGGAAACTATAGTCTCTTTGCGCTGGCCATCAAGTCGTTGCCTCAGCAGTTGGACAAATATAAGCATTGGATATTCCTATTCCTGCTTTCTGTCATATTGCAGACGGTATTCTGCTATCAGCATAACATCATTGTAGCCTACATCTATATCTTCGCCTTCATCCTCTTAGAGCGGGGCAAGGGCTTTTGGGCCGTTTTCCTGATTATGCTCTCGGCTACGACAAAGGTTTATGGTGCTGCCGAACTGGGTATATTGCTCTGTTATCCGAAGTTTTGGCGTAATCTGGGCTATGCCGTCCTATGCGGCGCTTTCTTCCTGCTATTACCGGCTATCAACACGAATTTCGACAATGTTTTTGTGCTCTATCAGCAGATGTTCGATATGATAGCATCGCACCATAGCGACTCAGACTTTACCGGCATCCTCTTCGCAAGGGGACTCAAACCTTTCCTGCTACCTAACTATCGACTGGTTCAGATAGTCGTATTCTGCATATTGGGTGTACTCTTCTTCTGGCGATACAAGCGGTGGGGCGACTTCCGCTTCCGGGTGCAGGCATTGGCCGTCCTTAGCGGCTTTATGATTCTTTTCAGTGATTGCCCTGAGACGCACACCTACATCATTACTTTCCCGTTCTATGCGATGGCTTTCTGGTTGCAGCCTAAGCGGACATGGTTGGACTGGACCTTGTTCTGGTCACTGGTGTTCAATTTCTGTTTCCTACCTACCGATGTGCTGTGTCCGGCTTGGTTGCATAACTTCATTCACCGTACTTTCTGGTTAGATGTTTATACCTATTTCTTCTGCTGGCTTCGCGTGCTTTGGTGGGCAGTTGGACCTGTCAACGCGCCTGATATACCTGTCAAGAAAGCCCTTGCATCCATCGTGTTGTTATGTTTACCTATAGGTATAATGGCCCAACAGAAGGTTCCTGTATCCAAGACTTTTAAGGTAAAGGGTGTACAGTTCAAGATGCGGTATGTTCAGGGGGGTACATTTACGATGGGTGCTCTGTCCAACGATACATTGGCTGATGCAGACGAGATCCGTCATCAGGTAACACTACGCGACTACTATATCGGTGAAACAGAAGTGACTCAGGAACTGTGGGAGTCGGTGATGCCCAAGAACCGTTCCAAGCAAAAGGGCGCCCAGATGCCGGTGGAATATGTGACCTACGACATGTGTCAGGAGTTTATTGCCAGACTCAACCGGATGACGACGAGATACAAGTTCCGCCTGCCCACAGAGGCAGAATGGGAATATGCAGCCAAGGGCGGCCGAAAGTCAAAGGGGTATCTTTATGCCGGTAGCAATGACCCTGCTGATGTGGCTTTCACGACAGACAAAGACTTTGACGACCATCACAAGCCTGTTAAACAACTCAGACCCAATGAATTGGGACTCTACGACATGTCGGGCAATGTCTGGGAGTTTTGTGCCGACTGGTATCGCAAGACGCCAGACGGAAAGCCCTCCCGATTTTTCCACGTCATCCGTGGCGGTGCTTATGACTGTTCACCACGATATAGTCGTGTTACGAATCGTTTTATGTACGATGAACGCCGCCGACGGATGGAAGTCGGTTTCCGCTTGGCGATGGATGTCAGATAATGCTATTTCTTGTTGATATAATCCGGGAAAGTCAGTGACCAGCGTGAACGGCTCCATTTGCGTTGTAGCGTTTCGTAGTCGGCAATCTTGCTGTACGGCAGTCGTTTTTGTAGCCAGGGCCGCTGTACCTTATCCTGTACGAAATTACCATATATCTCAAATTCGGAGAAGGCCGAGGGTGTCGACAATGTCCTGTCGTAACTCTCTATGGCCGTTTCCAGCCAAGGCTTTCCCGAATAATGACTAATTGCCTCATGGAGTTTCTTTAATTGTTCTTTATCGAACAACATTTTATGGTCGACATACGACAGGTTATCCAGTTTCAAGTCGGGTAGCAACCGATGGAGGTGATCAATGATGGGCTGATGATACTCATAAGTCATATAGAAGACGGTCTTCCTGTCCTCTGTCAGGAAGACATGAGGACGGATAAGCACATGATCGGCATCAATACATAGATAATACCGGCACGTTCCCACATTTCCGCTTAGTTTCAGCAACTGCTGGAAGAACCAGCCGCTACGGTCTTTGACGGTACCGTCAGACCACAGGATATGGAGTTTCAGATCCTTTGGGTTGAATCCAAAGACAGAACTTTCATCCACAAAAACAAGTCCGTTGTCTTCGCAGAACTTTTTTACTTCATCCTGAGGAGGTGCAACAATATAGATATTTTTAATGGGGTGTGGCACGCAATGACGGATTCCCTCCAGACAAAGAGGAAATATCTTCAAGTCTTTTGCGACAAGTGGAATAACAACATCAATAGGTTCCTGTGCAGGCTTTAACTGTGAATGATGCTGCCATGCAAACAGGCGATAGCGTATCTTACGGATTTGTGACATAGTTGTTTTATTTGTTATAACGAATCAGCATCCTAACGTATTCTTTCATCTTCTCTTCGTTACCTTTGGTAATGACTGAGACGGATTCCATCTGTCCTTCCGCAAAAGTATAGAATTGAAATTTGTCCCTCAACTCAGCAGGTATATCTATGAGTTTGATATATTCTGCAGGATCCTTCTCCTCAATCAGTCCTTCTTCCATGATGGTTTCTATCACAATCTCTGCCACACGACGATGGGAGATCGGATGATTGCCGCCAAGGTTGTATATTCCATTCTGGAAGTTATCGGTGATCATTGCTCTGTACATGACTTCTGCCACATCATCAACATATACGTGATCGCGCTGAATATGATCCTTAAAGAGATCGATGAACCCGTTTTCTCTCATCATCCGATAGAAGCGGTACACGATATTGGCATTCTTGCCCTTATGGAATTCGCCCCATCCAAAGACATTGAAGAAACGGAAGCCAATCACCTTCCTGTCTTCTGCCTGATTGATGTTGGCATCCACATATTTGTCGAAAAGCCATTTCGACCAAGCATAGATATTATGAGGCATCAGGTGGTCAAGTCCTCCATCTTGTTTTTCCTTGTTGCCATAGACGGCCGATGATGACGCATAGACAAAAGGAATGTTTCTTTTGGCAGCATAGTTGTAATACATCTTCGAGAACTCATAGTTCATAGTCATCATTACCTTGGGGTTACTCTCTAACACATCGGCATTAGCTCCAATATGGAAGACGCCTTCGGCATGATCAATGCGTTCCAAAGCATTATAAACAGCGTCCAGTCCATCGCTATAATCAATATAGTCAGTGAATTGGAGGCCCAGCAGATTCTGCATCTTCGTCTCATCGTAATTGTCTACGATGATGACGTCGTTGATACCGTTTTCGTTCAGTTTCTTTACCATATTGGAGCCTACGAAACCAGCTCCACCTGTTACAATATAACTCATTTGCGGTTCAGATTTTTATTTCTTTCCTTGGAATATAAACTATCGGATTATAGTGTATGATGGTCGACCCCTCATTTTCCAGTTCAAAAGGAACGTGCATCAGTTCGTCCAACTCGTTGATGACATGTTGCTGCTTGTCTTTCTCTACATAGAACAATAGGAATCCTCCACCTCCTGCTCCCAGCAGTTTTCCACCCAAAGCTCCCGCTTTAAGCCCTCGCTGGTAGAGATCGTCTATTTCGTTATTGCTTATCTTGCTGCCAGTGTCCCGTTTTAGTTTCCAAGTGTGATCAAGCAGCCGTCCGAAATCATTCATATCAGAGTGCTTGTCTTCCAGTATGGTTTGTGCATCATTCACCAGGCTCAGCAGTTCCTTCAACTGTCTGGTCTTGTCGTGCTGCAGACTCATGGTATCTTTCTGTATCTCCGAAGAGAACCGCGAGATACCAGTAAAAAACAGCATAAGATTGTCGTTTAGCAGTTTCTTTCGATCCGGGTGTATGATGATGGGCGACACCTTAAAGCTATTATCTCCGAAGTCGATTCTGTTCAAGCCTCCATACGCTGCTGCAATCTGGTCCTGCCATCCTCCTGATTCCTTGCAGCGTTCACGTTCTAGGATAATGGCATCCTCTGCCAGTTTACGCTTGTCGGCATACTTTCCTTTTAGTGCATAAAAAGCGTGTAGCATTCCTACAGCAAAGGTACTGCTCGTGCCCAATCCTGTGCGTGCAGGGAGGTCACCTTCGTAAGTCAGTCGTATCTCGTGAATGTCGAGCATTCGCATAGCTTCACGAATGGCAGGATGCTCGATCTCGTCGATATGATTCACTCTTTCTATCCTGCTGTACACCAGTTCTGAGTAATAGGGCATAAAGGGCGGCAGGTGTCTGACATTCACGTAGCAGTATTTGTCGAATGTGGTAGAAATGACGGCGCCCCCATGTTCGTTGAAGAAAGCAGGCATATCGGTGCCTCCTCCAAAGAACGACATGCGGAAGGGTGTTTTGCTGATAATCATATATTCTTGTTTTTTATGTTCTATACCATATTTTGGAACCAGTATTCAAATAGTCGGAAACTTTCCATCGTCATCTGCTGTTCATCGGCCGTGTCCATACGATAAAGAGGAATATCGCGGTACATCTGGGCAACCAGCGAGAATGTGCTGGGCGGACCTATCAGATAGTCACACTCAGAGAGCATAAACAAATCTTCGGGAGCATTGCCTTTCAGGTTGTGGATGCTGGCATTGGGACAGAGCTGTTGGAAACGCTCCTCAGTCACGGCGTTGTCGTTGGTAGACAAATAGACATGAATCGTTTTCCCTGGATTCAACTCGGCAAAACGATTGATATGGCGTGCATACGTTTCATCGTCGAAGAAAAATTGTCCATCGCGCCACTCTGCATAATCTCCCCGTCGGATATGAACGCCGAGGCGGATGGCTGATGGCTGATGGCTGACGGCTGAAGACTCTTCGGCCTGCTGCATCTTCGCCTTGACGGGTTCGGTATATTGCTCGTCCAATGTAAAGAGTTCGCAGATTTCCTTGCGGTATTTCAGGAAGAGGTCATAATAGCGCACGAACCAACCACTCACCAC
Source organism: uncultured Prevotellaceae bacterium (assembly GCA_900318885.1). GTDB lineage: Bacteria > Bacteroidota > Bacteroidia > Bacteroidales > Bacteroidaceae > Prevotella. The sequence continues at coordinate 18,145 of ONMN01000017.1, forward strand.
GATGTTTCTATGGCGCAGCATTTTCTGTTCCAGTTTCTTACGGTTGCATTCGCGATGTTTGAAATTTGCTGTGGGCAATAGTTTCAATGCAGCAAGATACTTCGCTGTCAAATACCACCCAAAGCTAGTTAGGTTGGTGTGGCAGATATGGAAGTACTGATATTTGTAACTGAAACGCATAGAGATGACTTTGCGCCCGTGTTCCCTGCCCCACGCATAAACATGGGCATACTGCAACAGGTTGTTACACATCTGGCTTTTGTCTCTGGCAAATATCATAGCGAACGGTTAGTGATATCGAAATATTTCTTCAAGACGAGGAGAGAGATGAGTTTCTCGCGCTTCTGATCCTTAAATTGTGCAACGAATTCGTGGGCGTGCCGGATGATGCTCTCAGCCTCATCGGGATGCGCTATATAATAGTTTAGTCGCTCCTCTAAGTCTGAGAAATCGTCTTTAACCTCTATATAGTGGTAGTTGGGAATGAGTGTCCCCTCCATAAACCAAGTCTCACACGTTAAGCGGGGAGTGACGGCAATACTGTTCGACGACATCACCCATTTGAGGTTTGAGGCCACATCGTTACCCTCTAACGACATAATAAACTTATAGTCCAGATGTTCGCCGATGGTAATCTTTTCCCGTTGCCATTCCGGATGTTCTTCGATACGGTCGGTAGAAGCGGCATCAATCATAGGAGAGCCGAACCAACGCTCCATAAACAGTTTGCGATTAGGCTTCACGTTGCCGTCTTTCGGATTACCCACGTCACCGCGGAATATAGCAATGTTTTTCTTGTCGCGCCAAGGCTTTTGGTCGTCGACAAACAGAAAGTGACGAACTTTGTTGAGTTTCAGTAACACCGAACAATGATTGTCGTCGCCTATGGGTCGGCTTTTCACAATGGTGGGAACGGGTTGCAAGTCAGCAACATCGCCTGGCTTTACTATCCAGCGCATACGCTGGTCGAAATAGCGAGCCGTTTCCATCGCGTCGAAGTAGTAAACCTTAGGGTGAATCATCGGCTGGTTTCCGATGCTGACAGCCTCCCGATTGAAAGCATCCCAGTCAATGGGTGTATCTTTCGACAGTTTGCAATAGTAGTTGGCACGTTGCAGCAACTGGTCGCGGTCGGCGTAACTGTCGAGTCTTGCCAACGCTCGTTTCAGCGACTTCTGCGTGATCAGCGTGGGTATGCACTGCCTCAGGTAGGCTTTGACAAAGAACTTCAATTTGTTGTTCTTGCCGCTGTGCAGCGTATAATTGATTTTGCGTCTGTCCATTATGCTGCAAAATTACGATTTTTCCAGCAAATTGGCAAAAAACAGGATAATTATTTGCTGAATAAGCATAAATTTTCTAACTTTGCAGACGTAAACGACCACAAGCGCAAAAGAAAACGTCAATGTATCGAATACTCTTCACCGTCTTCTATCTGTTCTCGCTATTACCAATGCGAGTGCATTACCTTATATCCGACATGCTCTACCTGCTGCTCTATTATGTCGTTAGGTATCGTGTACGTGTGGTGAGGAGTAATCTCGCCTCGTCGTTTCCAGAGAAGAGCAGCGACGAGCTCTTGGCTATCGAGCGGCGGTTTTATCGCTGGTTTTGTGACAATCTGGTAGAAAGTGTCAAACTGATGACCATTAGCCGTGAGGAGATGAAGCGCCGGATGGTATTCACCAACATGGATGAGATTGATCGTGTGATTGAGGAAGGCCGCTCCATAGCACTCTATCTGGGTCACTTCTGCAATTGGGAGTGGATATCGTCGGTGCCGCTTTGGATTACTCCAAAAGCTCGCTGTGGACAGATATATCATCCTATCGAAAACAAGGCTTTTGACCGCCTCTATCTTTATATCCGCCAGCGTATGGGTGCGCTTTGCATCTCCATGCAGGACACGCTGCGTCGTATCGTAGAGTTTCGTCAGGCAGGCCAGCCTATCATTATCGGTTACATTAGTGACCAGAAACCCCTTTGGACCAATATACATCACTGGGTTGATTTCCTTCATCACGACACCCCTGTGCTCACTGGCACTGAGCGTATTGCCAAGAAATTCGGACATGCCGTCTACTACACCGATGTGAAGCGTATCCGTCGTGGATATTATCAGGCCACTTTTAAGTTGATGGCAGATAATCCCTCTCAAATGCCTGATTATCAGCTTACCGATATCTACTATCAGCATCTTGAAGCAAGTATTCGTCAGGTGCCGGAGTTCTGGCTATGGAGTCACAAACGCTGGTCGCGAACCCGTGAGGAGTTTAACCGACGCTTTGAGGTGGTAGATGGTAAGGTTATTGCAAAGTAGGCTGCAAGCGGTTGTGCTTCATGCGTTCCATGTATTGCTGGATGATGGCTTTCAGTTCGCGCTCCATCTTCGTCTCGACATCTGTTTTCCCTTTTAGGTTGTTCTTCATCAGACGGTCATCGAGCCTGTAAACGGCTTTCGTTTGCTGTCCGTCGAACTGAAGCACATAGCCATATTTCACATATTGATAGATGCCATTGAGATAATTCACGGCCCAGGTGTCTTCTGCTGGGGTGTTCAGCACGTCGATGCCAAAAGCGAGATAGGTTTTGGAGTATCCAAGCATACCGAGAATGGTGGGTAGGATGTCGATTTGCTGGGCAATCTTATCTTCCGTCTTGCCTTCGGGCTGCGAAGGGTCGAATATAATAATAGGTGAACAGAATCCACCCAAGTCTGACTGGTATTCTGCGTGGTCGCTCATGTTGGTGTGGTCGCTGGTGAGTACAAAAATGGTATTGTTAAACCAAGGCTGACGTGAGGCTGTTTCGAAGAACCTGCCAATAGCCATATCGGTATATCGGATGCATTTATGGATTTCAAGACCCTCTTCTGGATATATTTTCTGGTATTGCTCTGGAACAACAAAGGGGTGATGACTGCTGGCAGTGAAGACGGCAGTCATGAAGGGCTCATGCATCTTTGACATCTCGTTGGCATAGTACTGCAGGAATGGCTCGTCCCATATAGCCCAGGTGCCGTCATAATCGTCAGTACCGTGAGCAGCCTCGTATTCCGTGCGTCCAAAGTATTTCTGAAAGCCTGTCTTTCTAGCAAAGGCCTCAAAGCCCATCGAGCCATTCTGCGCCCCGTGGAAGAAAGCAGTCTCATAGCCCTCTTTGGCCAAAAGTCCTGCAAGTCCTGTGTAGTCGTTCATCGAGGCAGGAGTCAGGATGAAGGGTTCCACAAACATCGGAATGCTGGAGAGAATGCTGGGCATACCGTCGATGCTCTTACGGCCATTGCAGAAACTGTATCTGAAAGTGGTGCTTTTGCTGATGAGTGAATCCACGTATGGGGTGTAGCCCTTGTATTTTCCGCCTTCAAGGTCTTTGTTGAGTGCGCCGATGTATTCACGGCCAAAACTTTCGACAATTAGGACGACGATGTTTTTTCTAGTAAAACTAGAATCACTAGATATTCTAGAATCTCTAGATAATCTAGGACTAATAGGATGGTGCACTGGGCTATAGACAGCCTCCATATCTGCCTCGTTCTCAAAATAGGCTGGTACTGTGAACACGTTTTTGCCAATGGTTCGGATGAGGGAGAAAGGCGTGTTCAGCACCAGTGCAGCATCGGTAGGTCGCTGGGTGTATTGGTTGGCATTGGAGATGGTGATGGGACGCACGGCAGTAGTAAAACCACCTCGAATACCGGCAACACAGAGCGGCACAATGAGAATCAGACTGGCCAGATTGAGGGCGTGGTGTTTCTTTGGCGTTGCGTAAAGCCGCCAGAGGAGCCACATGACACCCATAAACAGTAGCATGAGATACCAATGATGAATGAACTCCGTTCCGATGATACTGCCCAGATTCCCTTCGTTGGAAAACTCGCTGAATACCGTTGTTGTCGTACGACGCATTGTATATTGGAAATAGACGGAATCGGCAAGATTGATAGCCAATGCGACACCATTAATAATAAGGTATAGCCATTTGCAACACCGTTGATAATCACTTTGCTTGAAAGGCAACAGCATCAGCAAGATATACAGGGCATTGGTGTAGATGATGGCTGAGGTGTCGAAAAGTAGCCCGCCACGCCAGGCTTTGAAACTATAAGTAAGATAGTCCGTATTCTCCAAATAGTATTCCAGTCGCGCTATCTGATAGACGACGTAGACAAGCAGCAGGTTCCACAATACTGCCAACAGGGGAGAAGATGTCTTACTCATGAGTTTCTTCATCGTTCTTTCAAGTCTTTGGTAGCGGCCTGCAGGATAGCTTTAGCACGCTGCATTAGCAAATCTTTATTCGCGCCATAGGAAGTTACCTCCCTGTCGCTGATAAAATCGTAGTTGACAAAACTGGTGGAGTCAATTATGGTGTAGCCGTCGTCATAAGTGTGGATGGCAAAGGGGTGTAAATACGTGGCACTCAGCACATCACGGCTGAAAGTGTAGTCGTCGTGGTTCAGACCCAGCTGCCCTAAAAGGGTCGCAGCCAAATCGGTCTGATTGCATACCAAGTCTATCTGTCTGGCTTCCTTGACAGCCCCTCCTACCCATATCATGGGGATGTGGTTCAGCAACGGATTGGACTCGTTAAGCCCATTGTAGACAATGCCGTGATCTGGCAGCATGACAACCAGTGTATGATCCCACAAATCTGTCTTACGGAGTCCTTCTATGAAGTTACCGACACATTGGTCGAGGTAATAGAATGCATTGAGTACCTCATCGTCGAAATGCTGGATGGGAACATCCCAGGGTACATGACTGCTAAGCGTGGAATAGCCTATCAGGAAGGGCTGGCGCATCGTAGTTGTCAGCTGGCGGAGTGTCTCAAAAGTAATGTCATCACGAACGCCCCATTTGGCTGTGTTTTGTTCTTCTACTGTATAATCTTTCTTCCAAGTCAGTTTCTGGAAACCTCCGGCAACGAGATAACTGCGCATATTGGTGAAGTTGATGTCGCCACCATAGATATAATGGGTTTCGTAACCTCGCTCCTGTTGCAACGTACGGGCTATATTCGGTACCGTGTTTGATTTAACGGGCATTTTCATCACCGACATCGTTGGGAAAGAGGGGTATCCGCTCCACGTACAGACGGTGCCGCGATCCGTACGCCACGAATTGGCGTAGCAGTTCGAGAAATAGATGCCCTCGTGAGCCAGACGATTCAGGTTGGGTGTGACATCCGTCCGTCCGCTGATTTCCGTAAACTGACCTCCACAACTCTCCAACAAGATAAGGATGATGTTGGGAGTCTGTGTCGTCAATAGCGTATCGCAGTCTATGCTTTGGGTGTTATACAATTCGCTGACGATACGTTGGCTCTCCGAATCATCCATAAAGTGATAAGTAACATCATTGGTGGCAGTCTTCTCGAACGAGGCAAAGAAATTGAACACGGGGTTGACGGCCGAATGGTTCAGAAACTGGTTCTGCGAGAAATATACCTGTCCGACATTTGTCGTTGACTCGTCGAGTCCTCCGCGGATGCCTATGACAATCAAGGGAATCATCAGTATTCCGACGATCGTTCCGTAGATAGCGGACTTTTTACCCACGCTCTTCTCGCAGACCGTCCGAAGTTTGCGGACTGCATCCAAATAGCCTATCAGGATGATGATGGTTGCTATGAGAAGGACGATGAAGCGCCAGATGATATAGCCTGTGGTCACGCTTGCCATAGCCTCAGTAGGCGTTTCGAGGTATTGCAGGCACGAGGCGTCGAGCTTGAATCCCCAGAAGGGGTAGAGGCTCGAATCTGCTACGAAGGCAAGTGCGAAGGCAAAGGATATTACCAGGAAATAGACACGAAGCGTGTGGATAACCCATCTGCCTGATATCCAAAGAGTTGCCATCATTAAGAGGAATGGCAGACTGACGATGTAGAGTGCTGTTGACAGGTCGAGAGTGATGCCGTGACTGATGACTTGCCATATATCGATACCTGATAATTCGTTTCCTTCGTGACAAAAGAACATAAATGCAAGCTTTGCAACGATGAATACGAGCACCGTCCAAAGATATGTTCTTATCAGAAATTTCACTCTTTCCTTCATTGCTTTTCTTTTAAAATAAGGAGAACCTCGGACAAAGGCTCTCCTTATTTATTATACAGGAATGGATATTATGCGTCGATGTTTGCGTAGGTGGCGTTCTTCTCGATGAACTGGCGACGAGGTTCTACGTCGTCACCCATCAACATTGAGAAGATCTCGTCAGCCTCAGCGGCATTCTCGATAGTTACCTGCTTCAAAAGGCGGTTCTCAGGATTCATGGTGGTCTCCCAAAGCTGTTCTGGGTTCATCTCACCAAGACCTTTGTAGCGCTGTGTGTGCAGGGCTGTAGCATTCTCGTCACCAGCGACATACTTGTCGATGAAGGCCTGACGCTGCTGCTCGGTGTAGCAGTACTCAGAGAACTTCTTGAAGGTGCATTTATAAAGAGGTGGGGTAGCGATATAGAGGTGACCCTCCTGAATGACCTTCGGCATGAAGCGATAGAAGAGTGTCATGATGAGCGTGTCGATGTGAGAACCATCGACGTCGGCATCGGTCATGATGATAATCTTGTCGTAACGCAGCTTGTCGATATTGGCCTCTTTTGAATCTTCGCCATCCACACCGAAGCGGACGCCAATAGACTGGATGATGTTCATCACTGACTCAGCCTCGAAGACACGGTGCCACTGAACCTTCTCGACGTTCAGAATCTTACCACGCAAGGGGAGGATAGCCTGGAAGTGACGGTCACGGCCCTGCTTGGCAGAACCACCAGCGGAGTCACCCTCGACGAGGAAAATCTCGCAAACCTTGGGGTCTTTCTCTGAGCAGTCAGCCAGTTTACCAGGCAGACCACCACCCGTCATCGGGTTCTTGCGCTGTACACTCTCACGGGCCTTGCGGGCAGCGATACGTGCTGTAGCAGCCAGAATCACCTTCTCGCAGATGGTGTGTGCCTCCTTGGGGTTCTCCTCCAGGAAGTTAGTCATGGCCTCGCCTACGGCCTTCTGCACAGCTCCATTGACCTCGCTATTACCCAGCTTGGTCTTGGTCTGACCCTCGAACTGAGGCTCGGCCACTTTCACGGAGATAATAGCAGTCAGACCCTCGCGGAAGTCATCCTGTGCCACCTCAATCTTAGCCTTCTCTATCTGCTTGCGCAACTGGTCGTCCTCGTCGGCATACTTCTTCAGCGTACGAGCCAAAGCAATGCGGAAACCAGTCAGGTGGGTACCCCCCTCGATAGTATTGATATTGTTCACGTATGAGTGAATGTTCTCGCTGTAGTCGCTATTGTAGAGTAGAGCGACCTCGATGGGCACACCGTCTTTTTCGGTCTTCAGACAGATAGGCTCGCCGATGATAGAGGTACGATGACGATCCACATAACGCACGAATTCCTTCAGACCCTCCTTGGCATGGAACACCTCAGGCTGCTTCAGATTGCCTTCCTCATCAGGGCGCAAATCGGTCAGCGTGATGGTGATACCTGCATTCAGATAAGCCAACTCGCGCATACGACGGGCAATAATGTCGTACTTATACTCCGTCGTAGTGAAAATCGTTGGATCAGGCCAGAACTGCTGACGTGTACCTGTCTGATCGGTATCACCAACAATCTTGACATCGTAGAGGGGCTTACCCTTCTCGTACTCCTGCTGGTAGATGTGTCCGTTGCGGAACACCTGCGACATCATGTGCGTCGAAAGGGCGTTCACACAGCTCACACCTACACCGTGCAGACCACCAGAAACCTTGTAAGAGCCCTTATCGAACTTACCACCAGCGTGCAGCACGGTCATAACGACCTCGAGGGCCGACTTGTGCATCTTCTCGTGTTCATCGACGGGGATACCACGTCCATTGTCCTGTACGGTAATAGAACCGTCTTCATTGATGGTTACCTCGATGTGCGTGCAGTAGCCTGCCATTGCCTCGTCGATAGAGTTGTCGACGGTTTCGTTTACGAGGTGGTGGAGACCCTTTTCGCTGATGTCTCCGATATACATTGCTGGGCGTTTACGCACAGCTTCCAGTCCCTCGAGCACCTGAATATTGCTCGCGGAATAGTTTTGTTCTTGATTCAGTTGTTCTTCTGTCATTTTAATAATGTAGCCTTATTGATTATTTAGGTTGCAAAGGTACTAAATTTTTGGGACTTAAACGAAAGAAAAGTGTTTATTTTTTATAAAAAATAAAAGACCGCGCTTCTTTTTGCGAAGTGCGGCCTCTATGCTTGGGTTATTTTCCTTTATCCCAGCTTGCTGATGTGCAGAGCAAGACTTGACTTCAGGTTAGCGGCCTTGTTCTTGTGGATGATGTTGGTCTTAGCCAGCTTATCCAGCATCTTCTGTACTTTGGGGTACAGGGCGGCTGCCTCTTCCTTGTTGGTCATAGCGCGCAGCTTGCGAACAGCGTTACGCATAGTCTTGGCATAGTAGTGATTGTGCTCTGCCTTCTTCTTGTCCTGACGAATTCTCTTCAGGGATGATTTGTGATTTGCCATTTTAATTTTTGTTTTTTAATTGTTTAACTTAAAGCTTGTGGGTCTTGCGCCTCTGTGGGCTGCCCTGGGCGGGTTTTTACACCCTCTGCCACCATTCCCCTCACGAGTAGCACTTGGCTGTGCAGATGACAGATTTAATATTTTGTAGTCCCTAGGAGAGTCGAACTCCTCTTTAGAGAATGAAAATCTCTCGTCCTAACCGATAGACGAAGGGACCCCGTCGCTCAAAAGCGGGTGACAAAAACAGTGCAAACCGAATGCAGAAGAGCTTGCTCTTATGCTGAGGTGCAGCCTGTTTTCGCAGGCGCATTCTCAAAATGCGGCTGCAAAGGTACTGCTTTTTTCTTGAATGAACAAATTTTCTTAGGAAAAAATGCGTTATTTGCGTATTTTTGTGTAATTTTGGGGCGATGTTAGTGAAAACGGAAGCCATTGTGCTCCATTCTTTGAAGTATGGAGAGACGCGTCTCATCGTCGATTTGTTTACGAGAGAGGCGGGTCGCCTAGGTCGCGACTGAAGAAGCAATATTTCCAACCGATGACGTTGCTCGAAGTGGAAATAGACCTGCGTCAGCGCCTGCAATTGCAGAAGATGAAGGACGCCCGATTGTTGTCGGCCTATGCCACTATTCCCTTTTCACCAGAGAAGCTGGCTTTGTCGCTGTTCGTTGCCGAGTTCCTTTATCATGCCCTGCGCTCAGAACAGAAAAACGAACACCTCTTCGCTTATATCTGCGATTCCATGCAATGGCTCGATATTGCAGAGAAGAATTTCGCTAACTTCCACCTTACTTTTCTTATGCGCATGAGCCGTTTCCTGGGTTTTTACCCCAATCTCGACGACTACGTGGATGGTTGTGTGTTCGACCTGCGTGCAGCAACGTTTTCTTTGCTGATTCCCACTCACCGCGATTTCCTACAACCAGACGACGCGCGTCGCATTCACACCCTCATGCGAATGGACTTCCCCACGATGCACCTCTACCGCTTGAACCGCACGGATCGTAACCGCATTGTCGACGTCCTGCTTCGTTACTACAGTCTCCACATTCCCCAATTTCCTGAACTCAAGAGCCTCAGCGTTCTTCAGGAACTATGGGCTGACTGAGACAATCAAAGGGAGAAATCGGGGAAAGAAGCCCTGCTACATTTACACTTAGTAGTAGAAAGGGGGAAAGTGCCGTGCAAACAGGGATTTAGTGCCGATGTAACAGGGACGGAGTGCCTATGTAAACGGATTCGGGCGGCCGCCCGAATGAATACGGCCCCCCGCCCGCATCAATTCGGGCGGGAGGCCGAATTATTGCGAGCGGTCGGTCGCAACCGACTTTTAAAGAAGGGTAGGCAGCTCGTAGAGATGAGTGCTGTTCGAGCCCTTGATGAGGATATAACGACCAGCGGGCTGCTCTTGGGCGATAGCCTGCTTCACTTCGTCGACATTGGCGAAGGTGCGGAAGCGGCTCTGTGCCTTTTGGAACTCGGCGCCCACGAGCCAGACCTCGTCAAAATGGGCTTCTTCAAGCAGGGCGATAATCTTCTGGTGCTCCTCTTGCGAGACGTCACCCAGTTCACCCATCATACCCAGAATGGCCATCTTGGGCGATACCTCCATCAGTCGGAAATTGTCTAATGCGGCCTTCATCGAAGTAGGGTTGGCGTTATAGGCGTCAACGATGAGGTGATTCTTCTCCGTTTCCGTCAATTGCGAGCGGTTGTTGGTAGGCACATAGCTCTCGAGGGCGTGATTAATCTGCTCGAAGGGGATGTTGTTGACGTAGCCTATCGTGATGGCTGCCAGCATGTTATCCAGATTGTAGGCGCCAATGAGGTGCGTCTGGACGGTAAACCATTCGCCCACATAACCAGCATCAGCATCCTGCTCGCGCCAACGGAATTTCAAGAACGGCGCGCACGAGACGACCTCGCCACGAATGAGGATATCCTCAGCGTCGCTCTGACCATAATAATAGATGTCAGGCTGAGTCGTCTTCTCACCTCTTTCCTTCACCATCTTCATCAGGTGCTCGTTGTCGCGATTGACAAAGAGCGGACTATCGTGTGCCAGCAGGAAATCGTAGAGCTCGCCCTTCGTCTTGCAAACGCCCTCGAACGAACCAAAGCCCTGCAGATGGGCACGTCCCACGTTGGTAATCAATCCACAGTTGGGCTCAGCAGTCTCTACCAGTGTCTTGATGTCGCCAGGATGCGAGGCACCCATCTCGACAACGGCAATATCGTGGCTGTCGTTGAGGCGGAACAGCGTCTTGGGCACGCCAACGTCGTTATTAAAATTGCCCTCCGTCGCCATGACGTTGTAACACTCAGCCAACACAGCACGAATCAGTTCTTTGGTAGTTGTCTTGCCATTGGTACCAGTAATGCCAATCACAGGAATGTCGAACTGGCGACGATGCTCGCGAGCCAGGTCCTTATAGGTTTGCAGGCAGTCGTCGACGAGGATGAGGCGTTGCTTTAAAGTCTCTAGAGTCTCTAGATGATCTAGATGTTCTAGATTTTCTAGAACCGTTGGCTCATCGATGATGGCGTAGCTACAGCCTTTCTCGAGGGCTGAAACTGCAAACTGGTTGCCATTAAACGACTCACCCTTCAAGGCCAGAAAGATGCTTCCCTCCGGACAGTTGCGCGAATCCGTCGTGATACACGGATGTTGCTGGTATAGCTGGTATAGTTCTTCTATTTTCATGCTGCGAAGGTACAAAGAAAAAACGGACTACGGAAATATTTCTTCATTTATTTTTCTTCTTGTGGCGTTTTCATGTTGCGAGGATGGTGTTCCAGTATCTGTTGGCGCAGGGTACTCATGTCGATATGAGTGTAGATTTCCGTCGTTCCTATCGATTCGTGACCCAGCATGGCCTGAATGACGCGCAGGTCGGCTCCGCCTTCCAGGAGTGCTGTGGCAAAGGAGTGTCGAAGCGTGTGGGGCGAAATGGTCTTGGTGATGCCTGCCTCAACAGCCTGTTGCTTAATCATAATAAGTATCATGGTACGCGTAAGGTGTGCTCCTCGACGATTGAGAAATACGTAATCTTCCTCTCCGGCCTTGATTTTCATGAGGTTACGGTCCATAAACCAGTAGTTCAGTTCCTTGATGGCTTTGGGCGAGATAGGCACCAGACGTTCCTTGGAACCCTTGCCAAAGACGCGAATGTATTGTTCTTCCAAATAAAGGTTGCTGAGTTTTAGGTTTACCAGTTCGCTGACACGCAAACCACAACTGAACAGTACTTCGATGATGGCGCGATTGCGCTGGCCTTCCCACTTTGACAGGTCGATAGATTGTTCTAACAGGTCGATTTCGCTGGTTGACAGGACTTCAGGCAGATGATCGCCTAAGACGGGTGACTCCAGCAATTCTGTGGGATCGTCGTCACGATAGCCGTCCAATTGGAGGAAACGGAAGAAAGCGCGTACTCCGCTCAGGATTCGGCATTGTGAACGAGGATGGATGCCAACGTCGTGCAAAGATGCGGCAAAATGCTGTAGGTCTGAAAGTTGCACGTCCTGAACCCGTTTCTTTTCCTCTTCCAGGTAATTCAGTAGCTTCTCCAAGTCGCGCAAATAGGCATCAAGGGTATTTGCAGAATACCCTCGTTGCAGTTTCAGGTACCTTTTGTAGGCCTTTACAACATTATTTGCCTTGCTTTTCTTGTCAGTTTCCATTTAAATTCGTATCTTTGCCGCCACAAAGGTACAAAAAAGTTTTGAAATATGAAAATTCAAATCATTAATGGTCCTAATTTGAACCTGTTGGGTGTTCGCGAACCAGGCATCTATGGTTCTTCGTCGTTCGAGCAGTATCTGCCTCAGTTGCAGGCTAAGTATCCTGACGTCGAGATAGCTTACTATCAGAGCAACGTTGAGGGCGAATTGATCAACAAAATGCAGGAGGTAGGTTTTTCTTTCGACGGAATCGTGCTCAACGCCGGTGCCTATACCCACACCTCTGTGGCGCTCCACGACTGCATCCGTTCGTTGAAGTGTCCTGTCATTGAAGTGCACATTTCCAACGTCCATCAGCGCGAGGAATTCCGCCACCATTCGTTTATCTCTGCTGCTTGCAAGGGTGTCATCTGTGGCTTTGGTCTCGACTCCTACCGTCTGGCCATTGAGGCTTTGCTGGTATGACCCTCGACGACTATATCCTTCAGCACATCGACCCAGAGCCCGATTACCTCTATCGGCTTTGGCGTGCTACGAATATCCACATGCTGCATGGGCGGATGGCTTCTGGTCATCTGCAGGGGCGCTTGCTGAAGATGCTGGTGACGATGATTCGCCCTAAAAACATCCTCGAAGTAGGCACTTTCAGCGGCTATTCGGCCATTTGTATGGCGGAAGGGCTGGAGGAAGGAGGCTTAGTCTATACTTTTGAAATCAACGATGAACAGGAGGATTTTACGCGTCCTTGGATTGAGAATTCTCCTGTTGCTGACAAAATCCGTTTTATCATTGGCGATGCTGTGACGGAGGCTCCACGTTTAGGCGTGACGTTCGATATGGCTTTTATTGATGGTGATAAGCGTACCTATCGCGAGACCTACGAAATGGCGCTTTCCGTGTTGCGTCCTGGTGGTTTTATCCTGGCTGACAACACGTTGTGGGATGGTCATGTGGTTGATGCTGCCTACGATCGTGACGCACAGACGCAGGGTATTGAGACCTTCAATGACTATGTGCTTCGCGACCAGCGTGTCGAGCGTGTCATTCTGCCTTTAAGGGATGGCTTGACGCTCATTCGGAAGCGATAAGTAGACAAAATGCACGATTTTTACATATTTTAGTAGCAAAATGTTGCTAGTTTCAACAAAAATGCGTACTTTTGCTTACAATTTGTAAACTAACAACGAAAAAGAAATGGATAAGATTGACAATCTTGACAAAAAGATACTCAGTATCCTGTCGAAGAATGCGCGCATCCCGTTCAAGGATGTAGCCGCAGAGTGTAACGTGTCGCGAGCTGCCATTCACCAGCGTGTTCAGCACCTCATTGAGGGTGAAGTCATCATGGGAAGTGGTTTTGACATCAATCCCAAGAGTCTGGGTTACTCTACCTGTACCTATGTGGGTATCACGTTGGAGCGTGGTTCTATGTATAAGACAGTCGTCGAACGCCTCCAGCACATTCCTGAGGTGGTAGAGTGTCACTTCACGACAGGCCCGTACACCATGATGGTGAAACTCTATGCACGTGACAATGAGCAGCTTATGCATCTGCTGAATGGTCGCTTGCAGGATATTCCTGGCGTGGTGGCTACTGAGACGCTGATCTCTCTGGAACAGAGTATTAAGCGTGATATTCCTGTTAACTTAGACGAATAACAACCGATGGACAATCGCTTTGACTGGCAGTCGTATCTGACGACAGCCTATGGTTCTTTTCCGGAAGCCAAGAGGAAACCCGTGATTGGTTTGACGGGTAACTATGGTGAATTGGCTTGTAAGCTCAACGAGGGCTACTACAAGTCTATTTGGCGTGCTGGCGGTGTGCCTGTCATCATTCCGCCTATTGCCGATACTGATGTGCTCATCAATACGCTTGAGCATATCGATGGTCTTTTACTGACGGGTGGTGCTGATTTTAATCCGCTCTATGCTGGCGAGGAGCCTTCTCCACGTTTGGGTGGCATCAATGCGGAACGTGACCTGCCTGAATTGCTGATTGCCCAACTGGCCTATAATCGCCAGATTCCTATGCTGGGCATCTGTCGAGGTATCCAGACGTTGGCAATGGCCCTTGGTGGTAAGGTTCAGCAAGATATCAGCGACGTTGCGCAGATTCGCCATTCGCAAGATGCCGACCGTTCGGAACCAACTCATAGCGTTACCGTCGAACCAGACTCCACCTTATTTAATATATATAATAAGGAGAAGTTATTCGTCAACTCCTTCCATCATCAGGCCGTTTCTGATTCTGGTGAGCGTTTCCGCGTGACTGCCCGTTCTGCTGATGGTATCATCGAGGCGATAGAGAGTCGTGAGTATAAAAGCATCATCGGTGTCCAGTGGCATCCGGAATGTATGTCTGCGGAAGATGGTGCCCCCATCTTCACCTGGTTCGTCCAGCAGGCTGCTGACTATCGTCGTACCTGCGACCTCCATCAGCGTGTCCTCACGCTCGATACTCATTGCGATACGCCGATGTTCTTCCCTCAGGGTGTCGATTTCGGCAGTCGCGACCCACGTATCCTCGTCGACCTCCATAAGATGTCGGAGGGCCATCAGGATGCGACCATCATGGTGTGCTATCTTCCTCAACCACGGCAGGATGAGACGTTCTCGTCGAAGGTCGATTTCTACGTCAATGGTCCAACGGAATATGCTGACCTTATCTTTGGTAAGATAGAGACTATCGTCGAACAAAACAAGCAGTACCTAAGTATTGCTCGTACGCCTGCCGACCTTTATTCCAATAAGCAGCAGGGACGCAAAAGTATCATGCTGGGTATTGAGAACGGTCTGGCGCTCGACGGTCATTTGGATCGTCTGCAGCATTTTGCCCAGCGTGGCATTGTCTATATGACGCTATGCCATAATGGCGACAACGATATCTGCGATTCCGCTCGTGGTAACCACACGCATAACGGCATCAGTTCCTTTGGTCAGCAGGTGGTTCGCGAGATGAACCGTCTAGGCATTCTCGTTGACCTCAGTCATGCTGGCGAGAAGAGCTTTTATGATGCGTTGGAGCTGAGCAGTCAGCCTATTGTGTGCAGTCATAGCAGTTGTCGTGCGCTTTGCGACCATCCGCGCAATCTGACTGATGACCAGATGCGCGCTTTAGCTGCAAAGGGTGGGGTGATGCAGATTACCATGTATAATGGTTTTCTCGTGAAGGATGGCGAGGCTACTGTCCTTGATGCCCTGCGCCATTTGGCACATGCCATCGAGGTGATGGGGATCGATCACGTAGGTATCGGTACTGATTTCGATGGCGATGGTGGTGTGCGTGGAATGGCGAACTCATCGGAATTGCTGAACTTTACCCGTTTACTGCTGGCTCGTGGCTATAGCGAACAGGACATCGAAAAGATTTGGGGAGGCAACTTCCTGCGTGTTATGACTCAAGTACAGAGTGTAAGGGAATAGTATGAAAAGAATCATCTATATATTATTGACTGTGAGCCTGTTAGCAGCTTGTGGCACGACCAAGAAGAGCCAGACCACCCAGTCTGCGGTGGCCCTGACCTTTAATGTAGACTCGGCATATGAGTTTTGTGCTGCACAGTGCGCTTTCGGACCTCGCACCATGAATAGTACCGCCCACGAACAATGCGCCCAATGGATTCAGCAGAAGTTTGAGCAGTATGGCTATCAGGTAACCCTCCAGAAGGCTGATCTGAAAGGCTACGACGGTACAATCCTCAAGAGTACCAACATCATCGCTACTTCACCGTATGCTGCGGCATCGCCGCAGCCTGCTCCCCGCATCTTCATCTGCGCCCACTGGGATAGCCGCCCCTGGGCTGACAACGACCCTGACGAAGCGAATTGGCACAAGCCCGTGATGGCAGCTAACGATGGCGCCTCGGGTGTCGCTGTCATGCTGGAATTGGCTCGTATGCTACAGCAAAACGATTCTGTCCGTCTGGCAGTTGATTTTATTTGTTTCGACGCGGAAGACTGGGGGATTCCCCAATGGGAAGAAGACGTCAATGGCGACTCCTGGGCTCTTGGCGCTCAGTATTGGGCCGCTAGCGATGAGGCAAAATCCAAAACCTACCAATACGCCATCCTGCTTGATATGGTGGGTGGTCAGGGTGCCAAGTTCTATCGTGAATATTACTCTATGCGTTATGCCCGCAATATTGTTGAGCGCGTCTGGCAGGCTGCTAATACTGCTGGTTACGGCAGCATCTTCCCTTATAAGGATAGCGGTGGCGTCACTGATGATCATGTGCCTGTGAATGAAAAGGCGGGTATTCCCTGTATCGACATCATCAATCACTATCCTGACTGTGAGCAGAGTTCCTTCGGTCCTACGTGGCACACCGTCTCTGACGATATGCAGCACATCGATCGTAATACCCTGCAGGCTGTAGGACAAACGCTGGTGCAACTCATCTATTCTGAATAGTATATGCGAAAGATCTTGCTGATAGGATTGTTGTTGGTGTCTGTTGCTGTGATGGCACAGAAAACCAAAGCGGAGAAGGTCGATATGGACAGTCCCACTTTCGTTCCTACCGTGAAAGTTGGCAAGGTCTATGAAGGCGGTGACAGCATTCAGTATATGGAGATGAACAATGTCTATGTCTTTCCGCCTGTTACCTTTGAGAACAAAAAACAGGAAGGCGCTTACATGCGTCTGGTGAAGAATGTCAAGTTGGTGCTTCCCATTGCCAAAGAGGCTAATATGATCATGATGGAAACGGCAGAATATCTGGAAACGCTGCCTGATAAGAAAGCAAAGGCGGAACACATGAAACGCGTCGAAAAGAGCATCATGAAGGAATATAAGCCCCGTATGAAGAAACTGACCTATTCGCAAGGGAAACTGCTGATCAAACTTATCTATCGCGAGAGCCATTCTTCGAGTTATGAGCTGATTCAAGCCTTCCTTGGGCCTGTCCGTGCAGGTTTCTATCAGGCCTTTGCCTGGGCTTTTGGCGCTTCGTTGAAGAAAGAATATGACCCTGAGGGTATCGATCGTTTGACGGAACGTGTCGTTCTCATGGTTGAGGCTGGACAATTGTAACGCCATGCGTATCCTCCTGTCTATTCTGTTTCTCCTTGTACCGTCTGTTGCGATGTTTTCGCAATCTTCTGTAACGTATGCTGCGGCATCGCCGCAGCCTTCTAACGACTGGCAGGAAGCCTTCCGCTCCTGGCTCTCTGCCGACGATGCTGACGAAGGATACAGCGAGGCGACCTTCGAACTCCTTTCTTCTTTTGCGGAGAATCCTTTGAACCTCAATCAGTCTTCGAAGTCTCAACTCGAACAGTTGCCTTTCCTTTCTGCCGAGCAGATAGAAGAACTCGTGGCCTATATCGACCGTTACCGTCCTCTGCGCTCGCTTGGTGAACTGCAGATGATAGAGAGCTTGGATCGCGATACCCGTCTGTTGCTGAACTATTTCGTCGTCATTGGCGATACGCTTAGCCCAACCCGAAGCGCTAAGTCCGTCTTGTCACATTTGCTTCACGACGGACATTTCACGTTTGAAGGGTCATTACGCCAACCGCTTTATAAACGTAAGGGCGATATCAATGGTTATCTGGGTTACCAGCAGCGCCACGATTTGCGACTGCAGTTCTCTTCCCACGACCAGCTGAAATTTGGTCTGACGGCAGCACAAGATGCAGGCGAACCCTTCTTCTCTGGACGTAACCGCTGGGGCTACGACCATTATTCCTATTATTTCCAGCTCCGTAAGATAGGTTGTATAGAAGCTTTGAATCTTGGCATGTATCGTGTGCAATTCGGCATGGGATTGGTTATGAATACGGGATTTTATCTCGGCAAACAGGCCACTCTGCAGTCTTTGGGACGTAGCACCCAGACTTTGACGGCTCATTCTTCGCGCTCAGTAGGGAGTTATCTGCAGGGTGCGGCTGCCCAAATCCGTCTTGCACCCGCATGGAGCGTAACAGCCTTTGCCTCTTATCGTCCCATAGATGCCACGCTTAACAATGACGGCACCATTCGTACGCTTTTGACTGATGGTTATCACCGTACGGAAACTGAGATGGAAAAGAAGCATAACAGTCATGAGACCGATTTGGGTTTCCGCGTTACTTACCATCCAAACTCTCCTCACAAAACATACAAGCCCACTCTCTCTTTCAACGCTGTCTATACGCATTTCGACCGTTCTCTTGTCCCGTATGTTTCGACATCCTCGAAGCTAAACTACCGCTCCTACGCTCCTTCCGGCACATCTTTCTTTAATGCTTCCCTCGACTATGGCCTGACCTCTTCCCGTTTTTCCTTCATTGGCGAAACGGCACTCAATGGTGACGGAGCTTTAGCGGCTATTCATACAGCGAGTTTCCGTGCTACAGATCAACTCAGCCTCATGTTGCTTCACCGTTATTACGACAAGCGCTACACAGCCCTTCATGCACGCAGTTTCGGTGAGGGCTCTTCCGCGCAGAATGAGCATGGGCTTTATTTAGGTGCCACTTGGTCGCCTTCGCGTTCGTTGTCGTTCCAAGGTTATATCGATTACGCCCATTTCCCTTTCCTCCGTTATCAGGTTGGTGCTCCGAGTGATGCTTTCGATGCTTTTCTTCGCGCGCGTACATTATTTAATATAGGGGTGTTGGAAGCTCACTATCGTTTCCATGTCAGGCAACGTGACAACGATACCCATTCCTACCTCAACAATCGCTATGAGCATCGTGCCCGTATTTCCTTTGCCTATCCTTCTTCTTCAGCCTCTGTTGCAACGGTGTCGCAACCTTCCCTCAATTTCAAGACCCAGCTCGATGGCGCCATGCTGGCCTGTCGCGAACAACAGACCTCCCGTGGCATCATGGTTAGCCAGCAGGTTGTCTTCCGCTATCGCACCTTACGACTGAATGGCTTTGCAGGCTGGTTCCATACCGACGACTACGATAGCCGTCTTTATCAGTATGAACCCTCTGTACCTTACGATTTCTCCTTCCCAGCATTCTATGGACATGGCATCCGCTATTCCCTGATGGCACGAGCAGACCTTGGACGCTGGTCGTTTTCAGCAAAAATCGGCACGACCAACTATTTTGACCGTGCCTTTATCTCCAGTGGCTATCAGCAAATTGATGCTTCCTCCCAGACGGACCTCCTCTTTCAGTTCCGTCTCAAGCTATAGCGTGTGTCGCTGTCGCTATAGAGTGTGTCGCGGTTCTCCCGCGACAACCTTGTATACCTCCGCAACCTGCCCCGCTACGTCACGTCCCTCAAACCGCTTGATATATTCGCGGCTCTTGGCTATCCGTTCCTCTCTGTCGCGGGCACCGCGAAGCGACATCTTTAATGCTTCAGCCATACCAGTAACATCGTCCGGCCCCACATAGCGACAATTCGGACCACCAGCTTCCTCCAGACACGATCCTGTACAGGCTACTACGGGCAGTCCAGCAGCAATGGCTTCAATGATGGGGATGCCGAATCCCTCGTAGCGCGATGGATAGACGAAGGCCTCGCCCAAAGCATAGATAGCCGCCAGGTCTTCATCCGGCACACCACTCAACAGGTGGATACGCTCATCCTTCGGTAATTCCTGGACATAAGGCGTCTGCCTACCTACCGCCACTAAGTGTATGTCCTTTGGCAACAGGTCCAATGCTTCTGTTGCCAGCAGCAGGTTCTTCCGTCGCTCGATAGTTCCTACGTTCAATACATAACGGGCTGGTAATCCGTAGCGTTTTCTTACCTTGGCTTTCCTTTCTGCTGTTACCACGGAGGAAAACCTTGGTGCAAAACTTTGGTAGATGACACTGATGCGGTCAGCATATTCTGCTCCGCCCAGTTCGATGATGTCTTGCTTGGTGCGTTCGCTGATGGCAATGATATGTTCTGCCTCGCGTAATGTCTGGCGGAATTTCCATTCGTAGATTTTCGTATCTATCCAGTTGTAGTATTCGGGATGGCGCAAAAAAATGAGATCGTGGATAGTGACTACTCCGTGGATACCAGTTTTGCGCAAACCGATAGGCAGTTCACCGGAAAGGCCGTGATATACGCTGACACCGTCACGCTTCAGATCCTTCACGATACCCTTCGTCCGCCACCACGCCTTCCGTATGGCGCCGGGTTTTCCTGCCGGGTAGCAAAACTGGGCGCCTTCTATGATTTGCCCCCTCAGTTCCTCATTCCCTTCGTCGGGTGCATAGAGCCGTAGGTCCAGCGTGCTGTCGCCACACCGTAACAGGTCGTTCACCAGCGTCCGCCCGTAACTGCCCAGTCCAGTTCCGTTGCGCACTATCCGTTTTGCATCAACCCCAACAATCATAACCAATAACCGTTAACCAATAACCATTAACCGTTAACCCTAAATAAACTCGTCTCCGAATTTAATCTGTACTTCGTTGACATATTTCCTAACCAGTGCCGATGAATCACCCTTTTTGCATATCAGCAGCACGTTATCTGATTCTGCTACGATATAGCCGTCCAGTCCGTTGATGACTCCAAGTCTTCCTTTGGGCAGTTTGATGACGTTGTTGTGAGAGTCCTCTATCATCACTTGCGAGTCTACCACCACGTTGTCACCATCTCCGCGTTGTTTACATTCGTAGATAGAGTGCCATGTGCCGAGGTCTGCCCATCCGAAACCGCATTTCATCACGCAGACATCTTCGCACTTCTCCAACACGCCCTTGTCTATCGACAGGTTGGGGTAGGCGGGGTAGTGTTCGTTGACGAATGCCATCTCCTGTTCGATGGTGTAATGTTCCAGTTCACCATCGAAGCGTTTCAGCACATCAGGGAACAACCTGCGGAAACAGATGTTCAGATAGCGGGCGTTGGCCAGGATGACTCCCGTGTTCCACAGGAACTCGCCCGAATCCATGAACATCTGGGCGAAGTCGCGCTCTGGTTTCTCGACGAACGACTTTACGTGGCTGATCTTTGCCACCTTCACAATCTCCGGCATAATTAGTTCTCCCTGCTGGATATAGCCATAGCCTGGCTCAGGGCGGGTGGGCTGGACACCCAGCGTCAGCAGATTGTTATGCAAGGATACAAATAGCAAAGCTTCCTTGATGTTATCGTAGAAGGCTTCTTCGTTCAGCACAAACTGGTCTGAGGGTGTAATCACCACGTTGGCATTGATGTCGCGACGATGTCAGCCCATGCTACGCTCGGCGCTGTTCCGCGATTCACGGGTTCCACCAGTAGGTTTTCCTCATGCAGGTCCGGCAGCTGTTCTCTCACCAGAGGCGCATGTTCGCGGTTTGTGCAAACGAGTATGTTCTCTTTAGGTAGGATGCGGACGAAACGGTCAAAGGTTTGCTGCAGTTGGGTGCGGCCCACGCCAAAGAAGTCCAGAAACTGCTTGGGCTTGTGTTCGCGACTGCACGGCCACAGACGTCGTCCCATGCCTCCTGCCAGGATAACGCAATAGTTGTTGTTGCTTTGTTCCATCATATATATTAGAATAAGTGTTTGTTTCTGACTGCTAAGGTACGGAAAATATCTTACTTCAGCAAAAAAAACATGCTTTTTTATAAAATTTTCGTATTTCATGCATGTAATTCGTTTTTTTTACTTATCTTTGCACCCGCTTAAGCCCAGATGGCGGAATCGGTAGACGCGCTGGTCTCAAACACCAGTGGGGAAACCCATCCCGGTTCGAGCCCGGGTCTGGGTACAGTGAAGGGCGGATTGTTCAGTCCGCCCTTCCATTTAAAACTAACGAGGGCCTGGTCAACCTAAATGCAATGAATGCAACGCTAACCATTAAGCCCCTATATATATAAATAAGGTGTATAAACAAATAAGTAAAATTCGCAATTGTTCTTAAAAAAACAAAAAAATGCGGGAAAATACCTTGAATTTATGCTCTGAGACTGATAAAAAGCAGTTTTTTTGCCCAAAAATGAAAAAAAAGTATAAAAATTCTTGCGGATTCGCGAATTAATGCCTATATTTGCACCCAAAAACGTGTGTCTATGCTGAAAAGCATCGGCTAATCGTATGAGAGAATAGAGAAATATTTATATCATTTTTATTAATTAATTAAACAAACGTATGAACAAAACAAAGTTTTTTAGTTCGTTGCTCGTAGCTGGTTTATTCACTGTTACGAGTGTGTTCGTTTCCTGTAAGGACTACGATGACGACATCGAGGGCCTGAAGAAGTCGATTGCATCGAATGCTACTGCTATCGAGTCTCTTCAGAGTCTGAAGGATCAGGGTATCGTTATCACTGGTGTTCAGCAGAGCGGCAAGGACGTTATTCTTACCCTGAGCGATGGTACCACAAAGACCATCAAGGGTGGTGAGGATGCTACTCCCGCTGATGTTTGGACTATTGGTGAGGACGGTTTCTGGTACAAGAACAGTGTGAAGACTGACTTCAGGGCTGTAGGTACTAATGGCGCTAATGGTGCTGATGGTATTAATGGTGTTGACGGTCAGAATGGCTTCAACGGTACTGATGGTATGTATTACGTTCCCAATCAGACCACTGGTTGCTTCGACATCTACAATGGTGATGGTACTTTCAAGGAGTCTACTAATATCCGTTGGAGAGTTGAGACTGCTAATGGCGCTCCGAAGGTTATTGCTGTCCAGACAGCTAAGAGTGTTATTCTGTCAGGTGTAGAGGGTTACGGCGAAGTCGTTATTCCTACTGCTGCTGATTTGGAGAGCCTGGTGTTCCTGCCCAAGACTTACTATTGGGGTATTGAGGCTACCACCGTTAGAACTCTGACCATGAAGTGGTATAACATCACTCTGCCTTTGACCACTTATATTGACGATGCTGATAAGCGTACTGAGGTTATCGGTACAAAGCGTCCTCTCTCTCCAGAGGAACCTATTGTCTATCTGCCTCATGATGGAACTACTTGGCTTGCACCTGACGGTTTACCTCACGAGCGTTATCCCTATGGCGCTGGTACTATTACCGTCACGCTGAAGGCAAATGCCGAGTATCACATCAATCCTTCTATTGCTTGGTTTGATAACAATACTACTGTTAGCATTCTCTCTGATAACACTCCCTTCACTCGTGCGGGTCTTGGTAATGCTACCGTTTCGTTCCGTGGCAACAATACTGGTGAAAATCACGACTGGAAGGTTGCTGATGGTATTTTGAATGTTCCTCTGAATGTAAATGGCAAGGTTAGCACTGTTACTACCGATGGTAAGTACACATTCGCTGCAAAGCCCGGTGTAACTATGTTCGCTACTCAGGTTACTTATAAGAATGACAAGGATGAGACTTGCGTTGTTACTTCTGACTACGCAGCTATCGTTGAGGAGACTGTGAAGAACCTGAAGATCGCTCACGTTCCTTACAATCTTAAGCAGGCTCCTTATCAGCTCTCTCAGACTGGTATGTTGAACCACCACTGCGGTAGATGTGACCTGCCTCTGTATAAGGGTAGTCCCTATTATTTCGGCGATCTCTATCGTGGCGTACACCTCTTCCAGTCTATTGACGAGTGTAAGGCTTACATCTTGGCAACTCCTCGTAAGGATGGTGCTGGTCTTGGTGAAGGTTGGGATCTCGTGAACTATCAGGAGGATATCGACCTGAACGCTTTGGTTGAGACTCACTATACCAATGTCAATGACGCTCACGATGTATTCGACGATGATGACTTCAATCGTAACTTCGAATACGCTTTCGAACTGACTTCTGTTAAGCTGGGTGTTAACAAGACCGACGAGTCTGCACACGCTGCTCTTTATAAGGGTGAGAATGGTCACTGGTATCTGCATCCTCAGGATCCTGAGGCCGGTGGTCTGAATGGCCGTCCTTACGATCCTGCCAAGGCTACTGAGGTTGTCGTTAACCGTGTTCCCGTTGTTCGCGTGAAGTTGATTTACAAGGCCGAGAATAAGGTGATTGACTATGCTTACCTGCCTATCCGCATTACTAAGGATGTTAATCCTCCTGCTCGTCCTACCGTTATTGTTAACTATACTTCTGACAAGAATCATGCGGTTGTTCGCTACAATGAATGTTGGAATGCTGGTGGACAGAACCAGGATCTCATCAAGACCAATTGGCGTCAGACTGAGGAAGACCTCTACTCTGCTAAGGGCCTGAGCCAGATCTTCGACCGTCAGACATTCGATAATACTTATCGTGTTGAGGTTACTCCTGGATCACCTGCTGCTACCTTCGGCTCTGCTACCGATGCCCAGCAGTATACTGTTACTAAGAATGCTGATGGTACTTATAGCTTCAAGCAGGTTGATACTCCTCATACAGCTGCGGTGGGTGACGATAAGTTCGGTACTATTAGTTACTCTGAGCTCACTGTCGGTGGTCACACCTCTTCTATCTTCACTTGGAATGTTGATGGTGATAAGATTCGCGAGTTCGCTGTCGCTGGTGAAACGCAGGTCGTTCGTGCCGTACGTTTGTATGCTATTGATGGCAATGTCAGCTTGAATCCTGATATCTATGTTATCTTCACTTCTGGTGAACTGGGACTCACCAAGTACACTGTTAAGGGTGATGCTCACCTTAAAGAAAAGATTATTCAGAAGTACTGGTATGAGTCTGGTAAGTTTAATCAGGGTACTGATGAGATTCACGTTAACACGATTACTCCTGAGGAGAACGATGGTAACAAGGCTGATCTGACTGAGAATGGTTGGAAGCCAAAGGATTTCGATGATCGTTTCTCTGATGTATTCTATGGTAACTTCCGTACTTTGGACGGTGGATCTACTAAACCTGTTGATTGGATTACCTATAATGTCTATGACAAGGATAATAAGATCGTTAACCAGACTGTTCCTAATCCTCCATTCGTTGCTGACAACTACGAGGCAGACTTCTTCTTCGCAGATGAGAACAATAATAAGGAGTTCAAGGGCTATCTTGACAATGGTGAGGCTAAGATCTTCATATTGAAGAATGTCTTGACTGATAATGATGCTAGAAAGGATCTTACCAAGAAGAATCTGTATGCACGCTTGAAGGGTTCTCTTGATATTAATGAGAACTATCATTTAATTGCTACCATCGACAATTGGGATAATAGAACTATTGGCACTCTGCGTAATATGAAGATTGCTCTTAACTGGGGTGACCCACGTTCAGCTAACGATCCCGGTGATTATGCCAAGGCTCTGCTGAACTACAAGTCTCATAGTAAGATTGGTGATTCTGACGTGCTTGATGTTAAGGTTGCTCTCTATGCTGTAACTAAGATTCACCACGCTGACAATAAGACGAAGGGTACTGATTTGATTGATCCGGTAGTTTACTCTACTGACACCCAGTGTCCTCTGATTCTGGAGAACAATACCTTCAGTGTTCGCTTCCTGCGTCCTGTTGACATTGACGAAACCAACAATCCTGAGATTGAGGATGCTCACGCTAAGGATGGTGTTGAGAAGCAGAAGGTTTACCTCAAGGATCTTGTAGTACTTTACAAGGACTGGCGTGACGTACGCTTCAAGCTGACTCCTGACTACGAGCAGTACTATGCTCCTGTTGATGAGAGCAAGCTGATTGCTGATGTTACTAATGTGGTTGTTAATCAGAACCTCAGTAAGAATCCTAACGTGAAGACCGACCTGAATGGTGTGGTTGAGCCTCTGAATCAGGTTACCGAACACCTGCAGCTCATTCTGAGAGAGGATGCTGCTGGTAAGTACATCGAGTACACCAACAACTCTTCTAACGTTCAGGACTTCAACATCTACATTCCTGTAAAGGTACAGTACTATTGGGGTACAATGTACGATAACATCACTCTGCATGTTAAGAGAACTCTGGCAAATGCACCTCGCAAATAATCTGTTTGCAAGATAAACTGTAGAAGGGGAGGGAGTTGTCCCTCCCCTTTTTTAAATTTTATTTCCATGAAAGTATTTTATTATTTTTTAGCAAGCCTGTTTGTAGTTGCCCTTGTGGCGTGTAACGGTAAGAAATCCAATGAGGCTGAAGAGCCACAGGGACTTCCTGCCTTCCACTTCGAACAACAGGACTCTACTGCCATTCGTGAGTTGGCAAAGGATTATGTCGACCGCTTTAACAGTGGCGATGCCGAAGGTGCTGCAGGCATGCTTCATATTATACGTAACGACTCTGTTCTTCCACTTTCTGGTGACCAGCTTCAGATGATGATTGAGCAGATAAAGCTGTTCTCTAAGTTTGGCTGTGAACAGAAGGAACTTCAGTTGTTTAGTGACCGTGACAACGTGTTACGTATTGCCGTCAAGGTTGTTGAATCAGGTAACTTGGAAACAGGTGAAGGAACGACGAATATGTTCCTGAATCCTATTCAGAAGGATGGTCAGTGGTATCTCACCCTTCGTGACACACATGCTGAGGGTGTAGGTGTTTACCATAAAGAATAAAATGTCATGAAGAGAAGTGTTTTTTTTGCGTCTTTGACGCTTGTAGCTATTTTTATGAGCTGTGGTGCCGGAACCCAATCACAGTCGGCTTCCGATGCTGTTGCGGTAGATTCTATTGCTCCCGGTCCTTATGCCCGTATCTCTGCCCCGGAGAGTATTGATATGGGTGTTTTCGATGCAGAACATTTACAGAAGTCTGTGGTCATGAAAATTGATAATGTGGGTACAGACACCTTATATATATCGTCTTTGTTGCCTGAGTGTGATTGTACCACTTTGGAAATCTCTGATTCTGCAGTCGCTCCGAAAGGCGATGCACGTATCACTGTTACCATGGATCTGTCCGAATATATTCCAGGAAAGATTCGTAAATCCTTTTCTGTCATTTCCAATAGTGTAGATGATAATGTGCTGCATATTGGATTAGATTGCATACGTGAGTAACTATTCTAAAAAATCTTGAAATATGAAAAGTCACTTTAAGTTATTTTTACTGCTAATCGGTTTATTGTCATTGCCTTTGTCGGCGTTGGCTGATTATGAACTGTTAATCTATGAGAAGGGCGATAAGACAGAACCCGTATTCAGTTGCTGGGTTACCGATAAACCGATACTATCCTTTAATCAGGCAGAAGGCAGTTTGACGGCAACGGTTTCGACGGTGGATCAGCCTGTAACGATTGAGTTTCAGAAGATTGACCATATCGGTCTGAAAGAAGGCGAAAAGCCTGTTACGGGTATCAAGGAAATCACTAATGGCTCGAGTAAAAATACCTTGGGTCTGCAGTTTGTCAATGCCCAGACTGTTGTCGTCAATGGCGTAAGCGATAGTATGTCTGCGGGTCTGTATGGCGTTGATGGCAAGACGGTTTCTGCTGACATTGAGCGTGGTGACCGTCAGGTGACCTTTCATTTAAATGCACTTCCTCAGGGCGTGTACATCATCCGCGTTGGTCAACAATCATTTAAAATCTATAAGAAGTTATGAAGAAGTTATTAACCTCATTTTTGTTGTTATTGTCAGTATTGACACTTTCCGCCCAGAGTTTGGTGGTAAAGGTGAAACTGACTGACGGAACAGTGAAGGAATTCGCTGTATCCGAGGTACAGGAGATTGCCTTTGACCAAGAGCCTTACGTGGACTTGGGTCTGAAATCAGGCATCAAATGGGCTTCTATGAATGTGGATACCACATCGGTTGACGGCCCGGGTACTCCCTTGAAATGGGATGAAGCAGAAAATGCCATGAAGACCAAATGGGCATTGTATGAAAACCGTGAGTGGCGTTTGCCAACCAAGGAGGAATTCCAAGAACTGATTGATAATTGTGATTGGAGTGAGTATAAAGACGAGTCGGGCCAGGTTATTGGTTATAAGGTAGCCAAGAAAGGCCAGGAAAATGTATTCATCATTCTTCCTATAGCCAGCTATTGGTCTGATTCTGTCTATGGCGACGGTATGGCATGGGGTTTACAAGTGAATGATTCCGGACATGAATTAAAGCGTGTGGAAATGACCGACAAGCTGTTGATCCGTCCTGTCTGGGGTAAGCCTCTTGTTACTGCTGAGATATCGGCAGGTGCCGCGCAGGCTGACTTTACAACTGCAACAATTCCCGTCACAGTGACTTCTGACGGTGAGATAGAGATAGGCAGCTATGGTATCAGGTATGCTACCAAGGCTGATATGTCTGATGCCAAAACGGTTAAGGGCACGGCTGACATCGTTGTCAACAAGGCTTTGAATATTACTTTGACTGGCCTGGAAGAGGGAACAACCTATTATTATCAGGTTTTTGCTGATGTGACGACTCCTGCCATGAATTTGGAGACAGTGGTGGCTTCCTTTACCACTCGTGCCAAGGAGTTAGCGCTTGAGGTATCCGTTTCCAACAAAACCACTACTACTGCTACGCTTGATTTGGCTTTGACAGGTAATATCGCTTCTGTCGTTTACTATGACGTCGTTTACAGTACCGATAAGAACTTGCCTGAAGATGCAGAGTCAACGAAGAAAACGTCGAGTAATTTCGAGCTGACAAAGGCGAATGAGGAACAGCACGCAGAAGTCTTTCTTGAAAGCTTGGAGCCCGGAAAGACCTATTATTATCGTGTTACCGCATATTTTGCTGAATCTTCCAAAAAAACGGCCTCTGGTAATTTCGAGACGGCTTCCCAGGCTTTGTCAGTAGCCGAGCTGGCTTCTTCTAATGTTTCCTTCGATGAAGCTACGATTGCTTTCACGCTGACCAGTAATGTACTGTCAGAAGTAAGTTATACGATAGAATATGGTACGGATGCCGCTTTGACTAATCCGTCCAAGAAGGATGGTAAGACGACGCTGACCTCGACTGATGGCCAGAAGGTGACGGATAAATTGGGTGGTCTGAAAGAGGGTACGAAATATTACTATCGTGTGGTGGCTCATTCCGGTGACAAGGATGCTGCATCTGATATTAAGAGCTTTGAGACCATCGCTCGTTCGCTAAGAGTTACTGCAAATATCCAAGCTTATAGTGCTACAACGGCTACTGCCACACTTACTTTTATAGGTAATGTGACAGGCGACATCAGCTATGAATTAAATTATGGTGAAGGCAGCAATCTGGATCAGCAGATTACAGGTAACTTTAAGATGACCCAGACATCCTATGCTACCACCATCGATGAAGAACTGAGAGGCTTGCAAGCAGGTAAGAATTATTCATTCCAGTTGGTGGCACGCTATAACAATGCTGACGATGTTTCTAGTCAGGGTACATTCGAGACGCCTGCCAAGGAACTGAAGATTTCGGCTGTCGAAGCTCTCAATATAACGGCAAAGACAGCCAGTATCCAAATGACACTATTGGGTAATGCCACCGAGTATGTCTTCTACGAAATTAACTATAGTAAGAAATCCGATACATCTGATAGCAAAAAGAAGGAAGGTAATGTTGTCTTGAATTCTCTCACTGGTCAGACTTTCACTATAGGTATTGGCGATTTGGAAGAGCTGTCTGATTATAAATTCACGGTTTCGGTGAAGTATGTAGATACCGATGCTGACACCAAGAGCGGAGAGTTCACTACTCCTGAGAAGATATCGTATGTTGCGCCCGGTATGGTTGATTTGGGCTGTAGCGTGCAGTGGGGTACCTTTAACCTTGGCGCCAAGGATGAAACCGAACGTGGTGGCTTCTTTGGCTGGGGCGACAATACGGGTGTGCATATTTCTCAGTATCAGGCATATGGCGATAGGTATGTGACACCTCCAGCCGACTTGACAGATAAAAAGAATTGGGAATATGATATTGTACGCCAAAATTTGTCCACAGAGACCGATAGTTTATGGCATACACCTACTGAAGCCCAGATGAGGGAGCTGTTGACGAAGTGTACGTGGGAGCATACCTCTAACTATCAGGGCGTTCAAGGCCTAGACGGCTATATCGTTCGTGGTAAGGGCCAGTATGCTGACAAGAGCATCTTTATTCCTCATTCAGGATATCGTTCGGGTGTTGACGCCAATGGAAATGCTGTCTATAGCACTAATACCAACGAGTCCTACTATTGGTCTTCGCAGTTGTCCAACGATCCTTGGGGATATGGTATCTTTGTGAAACTGCAACCAGGAACATCATTATCTGAATCTGCAATGGAACAGACTTTCCTTGGTATGCATATCCGTCCTGTCTATGGTGATGGTACTACTACTGAGCCTGAAGAACCTGTTGTAGAAGATCATAGCATGGATGTAGCTAAGACGACCGAAGACGGACTGATTGTTCCTGCCGATGGTGTAGATTTGGGCCTGTCTGTCAAGTGGGCCACCTGGAACGTTGGCGCTAAACAGACAGAGATTGACGAAAAGGGCAAAGAAAAGGGCAAAGCTGGTCAGTATGGCTACTATTATTCATGGGGTTCTACGGAGCCACAGGAACGTTACTTGTTAGATGATTATAAGCTGAACATTACCGAGGGTACACTATCTACTGAGCACGATGCTGCACAGACGAAGTGGGGTGATGGCTGGCGTATGCCTACTGAAGATGAGTGTGATGAACTGATTCGGAATTGCTATGCCACATGGGAAACGGTCGATGACGTTTCGGGCTACCGTTATACCAGTAAGAAAAATGGTAAGTCTATCTTTATTCCAGCTGCGGGTGTATGGACCAATAACCTGCAGTTCTCGGGTGCTTATGGATATTATTGGACTAGTACCAAGCATCCATCCATTTCCAGCGATGCTACCTGTATGGTGATTAGCAATGGAGGGTATAATGATCCCAGTCAGCAATACGAGCGCTTCGGTGGTCTGCAGATACGTCCTGTAAGGGCGAAGTAAGAGAATTCTCCTATAAAAATGAAGGCTGTCATTTCGGACAGCCTTCTTTTGGAATATGGAATATGTGCATCCGTTAGAGAGTAGGATAGCGCCGCCAGAGCGGTTTACCTATCCGTTTGCATATGAACCGCACCCCTTGTGCCAATTGGCTGCCAAGGCGGTGCAGGCGTATATTGCCGGTCACGAGGAGATTCGGGAGGATGCAGACAAAGGAAAGATGTTCGGAGTGTTGGTGGTGGAGATGCCGACAGGGCGGCTAGGCTTTCTTGCGGCATATAGCGGGCTGTTGGCAGGACGGAACGACTGGGCGTATTTTGTGCCGCCCGTCTATGATGCGCAACAGCCTGACGGGTATTTCAAAACGCAGGAAAGGGAGATTTCTAGAATTTCTAGAGACTCTAGAGAGTCTAGATGTTCTAGAGATTCTGGTGACGCTAGTTCAAAGCAACTCTCGCAGGAACTGCAGACATGGCTTTTCCACCAGTACCGGCTGTTGAATGGCCGTGGGGAAGTGAAGGACCTCGTTGATGTTTGGCAGGAATACTACAACCGTCCGAAACTGCTGCGTAAGTATCCGCTGCCTCCGGGAGGAACTGGTGACTGTTGTGCGCCGAAGTTGCTGCAATATGCCTATAAGCAGGGCTTGAAGCCGCTATGTATGGCGGAATTCTGGTGGGGCGAAACGACGAAGACGGAACTTCGCCACCATCTGAATTATTATCCTGCCTGCCGGGGAAAGTGCAAACCCGTCCTGACGTGGATGCTGCAAGGGCTCGACGTAGATCCCGACCCTGCGTTGCTGAGCTTCGAACGTCAGGAGTTGCCCGTTGTCTATGAGGATGAATGGTTGCTGGTGGTCAATAAACCCAGCGGACTGCTCTCTACGCCAGGTCGTGTGGAGGAATATAGCGTGGAAACCATTATGCAGCAGCGCTATCCCGGTAGTATGATTGCCCACCGCTTGGACATGGGGACTAGCGGTTTGCTCATCGTGGCAAAAACATTGGAGGTCTATCGCAACTTACAGGAGCAGTTCGTGAAACATCAGGTAAAGAAAAAATATCTGGCAGTCCTAGAACCTCTAGATGCTCTAGATAATCTAGAGTCTCTAGAAAATCTAGATATTCTAGATAAACGCGGCACCATCAGCCTGCCCCTGCGCCCAGACCCGATGAACCGCCCGCGGCAGCTTGTTGATCCCGAGCACGGTAAACGGGCGGTTACTGATTATGAATTCCTATCGGACAGTCTTGTAGCCTTGTGGCCTCAGACCGGCCGCACCCATCAGTTGCGCATCCATTGTGCCCACCCTGACGGTTTGGGCCGCCCTATTGTTGGTGACGAGCTCTATGGTACTTGCGAAAAAGGCCAACGCCTGATGCTGCACGCTGCAGAAATCTGGTTCCGTCATCCTGTCACAAGCATAAATATGCACCTTTCTGTCACTCCAGACTTCATGACCTAAAGGTTTTTGGGGAATTATTTGGTTATTTCAAATAAAATACTTAACTTTGCAAGCAGAACTACAAGAAATATATAATTTTACTAATTCAAACAATTACTAACATTTTAAAAAAACAATTATGAGAAAAAAACTAACTCTAATGATGGTAGCTTTGCTCTCGATTGCGGCTTTTGCGGCAACGCAAATGTTGAATAACATTTCGAGGCGAGCAAATGTGGCGGTGACGTATGCATTGTCAGAAGGCGATACGTTCACATCGGGACAAACTGTCGAAGTGAAAGAAGGTAACGAAATCGTTGCCACGATTACTTATGGCGAGGCTGGCGGAGCAGATTTCAAAGCTGCCAAAGCTGATAGCCATGTAGAGGGCTTTACAGCCTTTACAG
This sequence comes from uncultured Prevotellaceae bacterium, assembly GCA_900318885.1. Taxonomy (GTDB): domain Bacteria; phylum Bacteroidota; class Bacteroidia; order Bacteroidales; family Bacteroidaceae; genus Prevotella. Next base: position 50,836 of record ONMN01000017.1, read on the forward strand.
AGGGTAATGGCGTAAATGGCAATAAAGCTGGTGGTACATGGTACACCATCAAGCCTACTTACGCTGGAAGCATTGATGTTGCCGTTGTTCTTAATGCTGACAAGGCTTTCTATATCGAAGAGGATGGAACAGCCCTTACTGATTACAATGGAATCACAAAGGATGCCAAATATTATGGAACCTTTACCTTTAACGTTTCTGCTGGTAAGTCATATAAGATTTACTGTAGTGGTTCCAAGTTGGGCTTCTATGGCTTTAAGTATGCTTATACTACCATGGAACCTGTTGCTAATATCGCAGAACTGACCGCTCTTGAAAACGGTTCAGCATTCACCTTCAACGGTACAGCAACGATACAGGCTTTGATTAAGAAAGGTAACGCAACCTATTGCTATATTAAGGATGAGACAGGTTCGAGCCTTATTTATGACAGCAAATCAACATTGACAGCTAATCTTGCCGTAGGTAAGAAGATTGCTGCTGGTTGGAATGGTAGTGTTTCTGTCTATAACGACCTGTTCGAGGCCGTTCCCAATGCAGAACTGACAACGACAGACGATGCTGCTGTTGTGCCTGTATTTGATGAGGTTACATTGGCAGACGTGAAGGCAGAGAACATAAACAAGATCGTGAAGCTTACGAATGTCACTGTAGCAGGTGTCAGTGGAAGTGACTTTAAGATAAAGAAGGGCGATGACGAGGTTGTCGGTTACAATCAGTTTGCTGTAACAGATCTTGCAAGTGGACTGGTATGTTCTGAGATGATTGGTGCCATCGGTATTTATAAAGGCGCCATTCAGTTCCAGCCCATCAGCTTTACGGTAGGAACTCCCGCTCCTGCTCCTGCAGATGTTACCATTGATCCTGCCGATGGCGCTGATATCTCCGAAGCGCTGGCAACTGCTACGGAGCTTTGTGCAGCAAAGGCCGTCACGGTTAATCTGGCCGCAGATGCAAATTATACTATTTCTAAGCCGATTGTTGCTACAGCTGACGTTGTCATCAATGGTAACGGTGCCACGATTGACGCTTCTGCATTGGCAAGCAACATGATTCAGTGGACTGCTAAGGCATCTGATGACACCGAGTGGACCAAAGCTGACATTACTATTAGCGGCGTGACTGTTAAGGGGCTGAAGAAGGCTTTGTTCTACAGTAACGGTAAGTATTACTATGGTGACTTCTCGTTGGACAACAGTGTTATCGAACTTGCTGCTGATGTTACTGCATTTGACTATACGAAGGGTAGTACAGCCGTTAACTTCACTGTAACGAACTCCACCATCTATGCTTCTACAGCTACAACGAAGTCTCTGTATAGCTCACAGGGTGGTCAGAAGACTACAGAGTGGAATGCTAAAGCTGTTCAGACCTTCAAGCTCACAGGTAATACCATGTACAACTTGGCTAAGGCCAAGAACTTCTTCTCTCACCGTCAGAGCAACCAGAAGTGGATGACTTATGATGTACAGAACAACATCTTTGTGAACTGTGGCAAGAGTGGTCAGACCATCAAGGGTATGAACGGTGGTTCGAGTGGTGCCAATCCGACTTGGATTATCAAGTGCAACTCCTTCAACTTCGACGGTGTTGATACGAGCGCTGATGAAGCCACTGGAGACGAGGCAGAACCTGTACAGGACAACGTTCCAGGCGTTGTAGCGTTTGCTGACGCTGCAAATGGCGACTTTACAATTCTTAGAACTTCTGCACAGTATGCCAAGAAGGTAGGTGACCCACGATGGATTAAGCCTGCTAAGAAGCAAAATGACGTTGTTTATGATTTCGCAGCAGCTGCTGAGGCTGGAGAAAATCCAGAAAACTTGAACGGAAGTACCAAAAATGGTGGCGTGTTCTGTGGATGGGAGTCTATTTCCAAGACTGACAGCAAGCGTCAGGACTATAGAGGTTATCAGAACTATACTGGTACCAACCTGCCTGAGGAATGCCACGTATGGCGTCGCAGCGACCGCATTAATAATAATGTGAAGGATGGCGGTCTGTTCTGTCCGGCCGACCGTGAGATGGCCATCAATAATCTGGAGTCAGGCGACAAGATTGTCATTGACTTTGATGCTACGAATGCAGCCGGCGATAAGCTGCTGTGGGTTCCCGGTAAGGGTGCAGAACCTCAGGCTGTTGCTGTTGTAGGAAAATCTGATCGTTCTGCCGTTTCTGGCATTACCCAGATCGCTTCTGGTGATACCATCTACTTCGTAAATGGTGCGAAGGACTACTTCGTATTCAAGGTGCTGAAGAATATGGTCATCAAGAAGATCTCGATTATTGCCACTAATCCTAAGGTTGTTGACTTCAAGACTGCTTATGGCGTGTATGCTGATCCGAAAGCAGAAAACCAGCATGGCACTATAACCGCTGATATTCCGGCAGCTGTCGAGGGTGAAACGGTAACATTGTCGTGTGCTCCTGAGAAGGGTTACAGTTTGGTCAACTATGTGGTGAAGGATGCCGAAGGCAATAGTATTGAGATGACGGGCAAAGATCAGTTCGTGATGCCTGCTGGTGATGTGTTCGTCAGTGCTGTATACAATGTGTTAAAGGATTTGACGGTTGAACTGACCGAATCTTGTAACATCAGCGATGAAGTAGCAAAAGCTATAGCAGCGTCAGCGGCTGAAGAGCCAGGCACTGAGGTGGGCAATCTGACTATTAAATTGTTCTTCAATACAGCTTATACCATCACCAATACTATCGAAGTTAGTGGTGCTATCAAACTGATTGGTGAGAATTCTACCATCGATGCTTCGGGTCTTACCCAGCCTATGATTCAGATGAATAAGGAACCGGTGATGGCACCTGTAACAAGTGGTCAGTACATCATCGAAGATTCAATCTTGATTGAGGGCGTTTTGGTTGAGGGCCTTACCAAGGCTTTGTTCTTTGACAATGGCAAGTCTTATACCTATAAGAACTTCATCATCAACAACAGCGTATTCCAGTATGACACTCAGGATAATGTTGTGCTGAATCTGGCTGCTTCGATGGCTATCAATCTGAATATTACCAACTCTACCTTCTGGAACAAGGGAGCAAGTGGCTCTAATTTCATAGCTATGTCTGGTAAGCGTCCTTGGCAGACTACTGGCTTCGAGGAGGAGACAGGTAAGTTCCTTTGCGCTAACAATACATTCTATAACATCGCAAAGAACAAGCAGTTCTTCAATACCAACACGCTGAAGGGTCAGAAGTATCTGTATGAGTTCAATTCGAACATCTTTGTCAACACTTCTAACAAGAAGATTTATGGTAACATGACCAATAATAAGAAGCAGTTGACGACTGATGAAAAGAATACCTATTTGTGGGGTGAGTTGAACTATAGCGATCCGGAGTACGAAGGCGTATTCTTCAGTGAGACCGGTTACAATGGTGACGAAGGTCTGATAACTGATCCGAAGTTTGTTGATGCTGACAAGGGCGACTTTACACTTGGTATTGGCTCTAAGCAGCAGAAGTATGAAACGGGCGATCCACGCTGGTTGACTTATTTCGATCCTGCATTTGCTGAGGTTGAGAATGTCAATTTGACGTTGACTGATGGTGCTGAGATTTCTTCTGCTCTTGCAAAGTACATCTATGAGAAGGGTATTGACAAGGTTGGTCAGATTACCATCTTATTAGAAACTGGCGATTATACCATCGAGAATTCCATTGAAGCTCCTAATACTTTCGTGTTGGCTGGACTTAGTACTACGACAAAGAGAGCTAAGGTTGATGCTTCTAAGCTGGATGGCCCGTTTGTGCTGATGAGCAAGGAACCAACACTTAAGACTAATGAAAAGGGTGCTTTTATCGATGGTCGTGTAGTGTTTATGGGTGTTGATATCAACAACCTGAAGCAGCAGTTGGTTTATGCCAACAAGACCCAGTACTTGATGGATATAGTTGGTGTGTTTGACTGTGTCATCGGTGTCGACGGTACTGCCAAGAAGACTATCTTCGATTTCAATGGTGGCGGTAATACAAAGGAACTGCAAGTTTTGAACTCTACCATCTGGGCTAATCCTACCAATGGTCAGAACGGTGGTTTCTTCAGCTCACAGGGTAGTAAGGACGTTCGCGAACTGGATGAGACAGCTACTCAGATGTTCAAGATTTCCAATAGTACGCTGTACAACATTACCAACGGTAAGACTGTCAACACCCTGCGCAAGAACAGTCAGGAGTACCAGCAGTTCATTGTAACCAACAACATCATTGTTAACTGCGGTAAGTCTAACCAGTTCCTGAAGGGCTTGAACGCCGGTCAGGCAGGTAAGGATGTGAACTGGGAGGTTGACAGCAATGTCTTCAACTTCGACGGCGCTATCAGTGAGGAGCAGCAGATTGGTAGTTCTGAGGATAATATCAAGAACACGATTAATGTTCTGGTACAGTTCAAGGATGCCGAGAATGGTGACTTCACCCAGGGTTATGTTAAGGATACGGAAGCCGGTGACCCACGCTGGTATGACGAGAATGCTGTAACAGCTATTGAGACTGTGAAGGGTGACGTTGAGCGCGCTGCTGACGGTGCTTGGTACACTATCCAGGGTGTTCGTGTTGACAAGCCTTCTAAGGGTATCTTCATCCACAATGGAAAGAAGGTCGTAGTGAAGTAAGTGATGTATGTCGTCATGGCATGACGACACACTATACAATAAAAAAAGTGGCAACTATTTGTTTAGTTGCCACTTTTTTTGTACTTTTGCAGCATGATTGAGATAAAAAAGGTCGAAGACCGCAAGGGACTGAAGCAATTCGTGCAGTTGCGCTACGATATGTACCGCGATTGTCCATGGGCGGTGCCGTTTTTATATTCTGACGAGATAAACACGCTGAGCCACGACAAGAATGCTGCCTTTGAGTGTTGTGAGGCTGACTATTTCATAGCCTACAAGGATGGCAAGGCGGTAGGTCGCGTGGCTGCTATCATCAATCGCCGTGCCAACGAACGCTGGGAACGAAAGCAGGTGCGCTTTGGCTGGCTCGATTTCGTGGACGACCGTGAAGTGTCGAAAGCGCTGATGGATACGGTAGCGCAGTGGGGCCGTGAGCGTGGCATGACGGAAATGGTCGGACCTTTGGGTTTTACGGATATGGACCGCGAGGGATTGATGATAGAAGGCTTTGAAGAGGACGCTACGATGTACGTCAACTACAACTACGCCTACTACCAGCAGCATATCGAAGAAATGGGCGGTTTCGAGAAGGACAACGACTATATGGAATACAAGGTGAAGGTGCCTGAGCGGGTGCCTGACAAATTCCATAAGATAGCCGAAATGGTGTCGAAACGCTATAACCTGCAGGTGAAGAAGTTCACCCGCAAGGAGTTGATAGACGGGAATAAGGGGCGTGAGATTTTTGATATCATCAACGAGACCTATAAAGACCTTTACGGCTATTCGCAGCTGTCGGACCGCCAGATTAACCAGTTGGTGGACGAATACATCAAGATAGCTGACTTGAATCTGATTACAGCCATTGAGGATTGGAACACGCCTGACCATAAGATGGTGGGTTTCGGTATTACGCTCCCGTCGTTTACGTCGGCACTGCGTAAAACACGTGACGGACGACTGTTTCCCTTCGGCTGGTGGCACCTGCTACGCACACTGAAATGGCACAAGACGAGCGTTGTCGATTTGTTGCTCATCGGCGTATTGCCTGACTATCGCCAGAAAGGCGCCAATTCGTTGATTTTCGACGACCTGATACAATGGTTCCAACGCTATGGCTTCGAGTATGCTGAGGCTATGCAGCAGATGGAAACCAACGACGGCGTTCGCTCGCAGTGGCAGTATCTGGAATCGCGCATCCACCGCAAGCACCGCTGCTATAAAAAGAGCATATAAAAAATACTCTTGGAGTAATGATAATTTCTCCAAGAGTATTTTTATTTATTCCAAAAGTAATTTGAATTACTCCAAGACTATTTTCTTACTTCGGCCTCAATGAGCTGTAGCAGGCGTTCGACGGCTTCTTCCTCGGGAATATTCTTCTCGACGCACTCCTTTCCGCGGTAGAGCGATATCTTACCACGGCCTGCTCCGACGTAACCATAGTCAGCATCCGCCATTTCACCGGGACCATTGACAATACAGCCCATGATGCCAATCTTTAGACCAACCAAGTGGCTGGTAGCGGCTTTTATGCGGGCGATGGTTTCCTGCAGGTTGTAAAGCGTGCGGCCACAGCCCGGGCAGGAGATGTATTCTGTCTTGGTGAACTTTATGCGCGCTGCCTGGAGAATGGCGTCAGCAAGGGTGACGAGCTGTTCGCGGGTGAACCGCGAACCACTCTGGACACCTTGGTCAGAGGGCTGGTCGGCACGGATGACCAGTTTTGTGGCGCGGTGATCGATGAGGAGGGCTCCTACGGCCATCGCGGCTGTGAGCTGGAGGGTTTCCCAGTCTTCGCAGCAAAACTGCGAAGCACTCGACAGGTCAAGCGTGATGGTGTCATCCTTGATGCTGGCTTCGGCTTCGGCGCGGAGGCGGGTGCATTCGGGAATGAGCTCCACCAATTTACGGGCAACGGGAATTTCGCATTCGGGTTCCTCGCTGAGCGACACGCGGATGGTATCGCCAATTCCTTCGGTAAGCAAGGCGCCAATACCCACCGCACTCTTGATGCGTCCGTCCTCGCCTTCACCGGCTTCGGTAACGCCGAGATGCAAGGGGTAGTGCATGTCCTCAGCATCCATCGTCTTCACCAACAGACGCACGGTGGTGACCATCACGACGGTGTTCGAGGCCTTGATGCTGATCACGATGTCATCGAAGTGTTCGCGGCGGAAGATACGCAGGAACTCCATACAACTCTCGACGATTCCCTCGGGTGTATCGCCGTAGCGCGACATGATGCGGTCGGAGAGCGAACCGTGATTCACACCGATACGCACGGCGGTGTGATGCTCCTTACAGATATTGATAAAAGGCACGAGCTTGGCCTCAATCTTCTTCAGTTCCTCGGCATATTCCTCGTCGGTGTATTCCAGGTGTTTGAAAGTACGGCCTGGGTCGACGTAGTTGCCGGGATTGATGCGCACTTTCTCGCAGTACAGTGCCGCAACGTCAGCGGTATGTGCCGTGAAATGAACGTCGGCCACCAATGGTGTGTTGTAGCCGTCAGCCTTCAGTCGGGCAGAGATATTCTTCATGTTCTCCGCCTCGCGAGTGCCTTGAGTAGTGAAACGGACCAGTTCACCACCAGCATCAATGATGCGTTTGGCTTGAGCCACGCTGGCCTCAGTGTCGTTCGTGTCCGTAGTTGCCATCGACTGGATACGGATGGGGTTATTGCCACCGATGGCGATATTACCTACGTGACAAACCGTGCTAATTCGTCTTGTACTCATACTTCACTTCTGCTAAGTCCTTGTTTGCCTTTTCAATCTTGGCCTTGAGACCGCTCTTGTAGTCGGCTAGTCGCTGGGCAATGGCATCATCGGTCAGTGCCAGCATTTCGACAGCGAGAATGGCGGCATTCTGCGCGGCATTCACGCCAACGGTCGCAACAGGAATGCCCGGAGGCATCTGGATAATCGAGAGCATGGCATCTAGTCCGTCGAGCATTCCCTTGATAGGTACACCGATGACAGGAAGCGTCGTCGAAGCTGCAATGACACCAGGCAGTGCTGCGGCCATACCAGCAGCAGCGATGATGACTTTCAGTCCGCGTCCTTTTGCGCCACGGGCAAACTCCTCTACAGCTTCGGGCGTGCGATGTGCCGAGAGTGCGTTGACTTCAAACGGAATCTGTAAGTCGTTGAGTTGCTTACAGGCTTTCTCCATAACGGGCAGGTCAGAGGTGCTGCCCATGATAATGCTTACTAGTGGGGTCATATTTTTTTTCGTTATTTCGTTATTTCGTGATTCCGTGATTCCGATGTTTAAAGGAAAAGTATCGCGATGGCGGCGCTGAAGAAACCCGTCCAGAATCCGACGACCACCTGAGCCAGCGTATGTTGTCGCAGAATCATACGGCTGGTGCCGACAATTCCGCCTACGATGAATACCAGACAAAGCCACCACACAGGATTGAATCCCAAGTAGTAGGCAAAGGCAAAGAGTGCTCCGCCCACGCCTCCGATGGCTGCCGTGTGGGTGGAAATCTTCCACCAGACGTTGATGAGTGCACAGACAATCTGCAATGTCAAGGCAGCTACCACGATAGACCCCATGAAATGAGGCATGTGGAGACGCTCCATGACATAGATGCAGGTGAAATAGCAAATGATGGAGATGACGTACGGCACCATGCGTCGTTCGCGGTGGCCCAGTTCGATGAGGCTCCACCCCTGATAGCGGCGGTAGAGGTGGATGAGCAGGGTAGGGAGGAGGATGGTGAACAGATAGGTCAGCAGCAGTACCTGTAGCTTGTAGGGCCAGGAGAACATGCTGAGATAGCTGAACACGAAGAGTACCACCAGTCCTACGATGGGCAGGTAGAATGGCGTGAACACCATGCTCATGATGCGAGCAACCAAGATAATTTCCTTTTCTCGTTTCATTTTCTTAGTCTTGCTACTGGGATGCCCAGTTGTTCGCGATATTTCGATACCGTACGGCGGGCTATGGGATAGCCTTTCTCGGCCAACAGGTCTTTGAGTGTCTCGTCGCTCAGGGGCTTGCGCTTGTCTTCCGCTTCGATGAGTTCCTGGAGGGCGGCCTTGATTTCACGTGTCGAGAGTTCTTCGCCATCGGCCGTTGTATAAGCGTCGCTGAAGAAGTGGCGCAAGGGGAATGTGCCCCAGCGCGTCTGGGCGTATTTCGAATTGCTGACGCGTGAGATGGTACTGATGTCCAGTCCCGTACGTTCGGCTATGTCTTTCAGTATCATCGGGCGCAACGAGGCCTCGTCGCCATCCTCGAAGAAACGGTGCTGCCACTGGATGATGGCCCGCATGGTAACGGTCAGCGTGTGGCGACGCACCTGGATGGCATCGATGAAACCTTGGGCGGCTTCGACCTTCTTCTTCGTATACACCAAAGCCTCCGTCATCTGGCGGCTGAGGTGTTCTTTGTTGTCCTGATAGTCGCGCAGCGTGTCGGTGAACGACGGCGAGACGCATAGTTCCGGCACTTCTGCAGCATTCAGTGAGAAGGTCACCGTGCCGTCATCGTGGGTATCGATGATGAAGTCTGGGGTAATCTGTTGCAGGGAACGTCCGACGGTCTCGCTGATGGAAGAACCTGGTTTCGGATTCAGTTTGCGTAGTTCGGCAATGAGCGTCTCTGCCTGCAAGTCACTCAGTTTCAGTACCTGTTGCAGTCGTTGCCAGTGTTTCTTGGTGAAGAGTTCAAAGTATTCGCTGATGGTTTTCTCCATGAGGTCTCTCAGACGGGACGGGTCGCGCCGTTGAATCTGCAGCAAAAGACATTCCTGCAGCGAACGTGCTCCGATGCCGGCAGGATCGAACTCTTGTAACAACAGCAGTACTTGTTCTATTTCGTGCGTCGAAGCGTCGAGATGGTGATAGATGGCCAGTTCGTCGCTGATGTTGTCCAGCGACTTGCGCAGCAGTCCGTCGTCGTCCAGCGAACCAATGAGATATTCCATGATGTCGCGCTGGCGTTCAGTGATGTTGGCCATGTTCATCTGTTCATTCAGCTGATCCATAAACGACTCCGTCTGGCCATAGACCATTTCCTCGCGATCCTCCTGATTGGACTGGCCGCCTTGATAGACCGGCAGGTCCTCGTCGTCGCGACCGATAGATTCCAAGGCGGCATCCAAGGCAGACTGGCGCTCCTCCTGTTCGTAGTCGTCGGTCTCGTTTTTTGGGGTGTCTAGATTTTCTAGAGGGTCTAGATTATCTAGATTTTCTTCTGGGGATAGTTCCAACGCAGGGTTGTCGTCCATCTCGGTCTTGATACGTTCCAGCAGTTGGGTAATGGGCAGCTCAGTCAGCTGCGCCTGCAACAACTGTTGCTGCGTAATGCTCTGCGTCAGTTTCTGTTGCTGCGTGAGCCGCTGTTCTTGTATCTGTCCCTGTGCCATTTTTTCGTTATTACGTTATTACGACATTACGTTACTCCCAATAAGCAAGTGTCCGCCGTTGTAGCACGGTGGTATTTTGCGTCTTCGAACCCTTTTCCCAATAGGTCAGGCTGAGCGAGTTGCTGGTCCAGTTGCCGTTATCGTCGCGGGTGATGTAGTTGTTGCGCATATTGATGGTCATGATGCACTCGCCGTTTTTGTCGAATACTTTCTGATTCTGCGTCAACACCTCGTCCTGGTCGTTGTATGTATAGTCGTTGACATAGCTGATGCCAGCCTCTTCGTTGGTCAGCGTACGTTTAACGAGGCGGTAGCTGTCGTCATAAGCATAGGTAATCGAGCTGAAACCCTCTTGTTCCTTCATACGTGCCCGAAGCAGATAACCGTAACGGTTATATTCGCGGTCGATAAGGTCGAGGTTTTCTATCTGACCATTTCCGTGGAAGTGCATGAACTGGTCTTCAGCGACGGCATTCTCCGTCACGACCTCCTGAACATCGCCACGTAGTCCCATGGAGAGAGCATCCTTATAATAAGGGGTGGAGCCGAGATACAGCACGCGGATGTCGTGGGAACCATTTTCGTTGTCGATAATGGAGAGTTTGATACTACCGAAATCATCGATGTAGAACCAACTGTCGTCGCGCTGCGTGAATTTTCCGTGCTCCTTTTCTAATTTATAAAGGAAATACTGCAGGTTCTTGTCTAACATTTTCTGCGTGCTATACGGACCGATGGTGACGTAGGCCGACGTGGCGAATTTCGTTTCCGGAGCCACGCTGACCATCAGTTTCGAGCGGAAACCGTAGAAATTGCCGCGGAAATAATAGTCCTCGCCATCGTCGGACTGTCCCCATTCGGCAAACTGGGCTTCCGCCAGCGCCTGTCGCAGCGAGTCGATAGGCCCTTCGATGGGAATACCCATCAAAGAGATGCTTCGTGGGTCGCCCTGTGGCTGTGCAGAAACGGTCAGTACTGCTACAAACAGGAGGATGATAAACGTTATTTTCTTCATTTTCGCTGCAAAGATACACAATATTTTTGTATCTTTGCACCAAAAATCAGAGAAATATGAAGATATTTGCTGTAGGAATGAATTATATCCAGCACAATAAAGAGCTGGATGGCGCGTTATATAAACCAGAGAGGCCTGTTATTTTCACCAAAGCAGACTCCGCGTTGCTGAAGGACCATAAGCCGTTCTTCATCCCCGACTGGAGCGAGCAGGTGGATTATGAAACAGAGCTGGTAGTACGCATCTGCAGGCTGGGCAAGAGCATTCCCGAGCGCTTCGCCCACCGTTATTATGACGCTGTCACCGTGGGTATTGACTTCACGGCACGTGACTGGCAGCGTGAGGCCCGCAAAGAGGGTCATCCCTGGGAAATCTGTAAAGGTTTCGACGGTTCGGCGGTGATTGGCGAGTGGGTGCCGAAAGAAAAATTCCTGGATGTGCAGGCGTTGCACTTCCATCTCGACATCAATGGGACGACGGTGCAGGAAGGCTGTGCGAGCGATATGCTCTATAAGATTGATGAGCTGATAGCTTATATCTCGCAGTTCTTTACGCTGAAAACCGGTGATCTGCTATATACAGGAACTCCTGTGGGCGTTGGTCCCGTTCATATCAACGACCATCTGGAAGGGTGGTTGGAAGAAAGAAAAATATTGGAATTCAATTGTAAGTGAGACGCTATATATATGTAATAGGTATAGGACTGTTGCTGATGAGCCTGACGGCCAAAGCACAGCAACGGTTTTTCAACCTGACTGCTGAACAGGTCAGGATTGATTCGTTGTTGCCGGTATTCACCCATCATATGCCGCTGGGACCGGACTATGCCGACTCCGTTTATACCGTCTCTATCGTCTATCCGGAATTTATTCCGATGAGTGAGGCTGACATCGACCGCTGTGAAAAGATTATGTCGAAGTCGCTCCCCGCCTTGCCGGAGGTGTCGCAGGTCATTAGCGTGGACAGGAAACAGGGAGAACTGACGCTCTCGTTTATTCCGCTGGTTTTCCGAGACGGCCGATACCAGAAATTGGTCAGTTTTATGCTGGATGTCAGAGGTAAGAAGTTAGAGGGCAGAGCTAGAAGGGCTGCGACGCAGCGCTATGCTGACCATTCCGTGTTGGCAACGGGCAAATGGGCAAAAATCGGTGTGCCGTCGACGGGTATCTATCAAGTAACCAGTGACTTGATTAGAAAGGCTGGCTTCTCGGATATCAATAAGGTCAAAATCTATGGTTATGGTGGTGGAATGCAGCCCGAGACGCTGACAGCTACCTATCTGGCAGAGACCGATGATTTGACGGAAGTTCCGACGTGTGAGCTAGGAGGTCGAAAACTGTTCTACGCCATCGGACCAGTCACTTGGGATGCCAACAACAAACGCATCCGTAATCCGTATTCGAACTACGGCTATTACTTCCTGACGGAAAATGATAGTACTGCGCTGACGATGAGTGAAGCGGAATTCAAGGAAAAGTATTATCCCTTGGCAGACGACTATAATTCCTTGTATGAGGTTGATGACTTCGCCTGGTATCATGGAGGCCGTAACTTGTATGATGCGACGGCGATAGGAGCAGGCGGAAGCCATACCTTCACTGTTGCGGCAAAAGGAATAGGCGCGGAAGGACAGATGACAACGGTGGTGACGGCGGACGATGCCGCAAAGGTGTCCATCAGTTTGAATGATGTCCCTCTGGATTCCGTCAACATCATGGCACACGGCAGTTATGAAAAGATGCGTCAGACGATGAGTATGAAGGCAGTTCATAATCTGCAGACATCTAATAAGGTGACAATCAAGAATCTCTCTGGTAGCGCAACGGTACGATTGGACTATATCTCGCTGCATGCCAATGAACCCGCTGCGGCTCCCGATTTGTCTGCTACATTTCCCGTTCCGGAATATGTCTATAACATCACGAATCAGGACCACCATGCCGATGCATTTGCCGATATGGTGATCATTATTCCCACGACGCAAAAACTCAAGGCACAGGCAGAACGTCTGAAGACAATGCATGAGCAGAGGGACGGACTGAGGGTATCTGTCGTCCCTGCTGACGAATTGTTCAACGAATTCTCCAGCGGTACGCCGGATGCCAATGCCTATCGCCGTTATCTGAAGATGCTTTACGACCGTGCCGGAACGGATGCCGACATGCCGCGCTATCTGTTGCTGATGGGTGATGGTGCCTGGGACAACCGCATGGTCAGTTCGGAGTGGAACGGCTATTCACCTGACGATTTCCTGCTCTGTTATGAGAGTGAGAACTCGTCGAGTGCCACCGATTGCTATGTGACGGACGACTATTTCTGTCTGATGGACGATGGCGAAGGAGGCAATATGCTGGTGGCAAAGGCTGACGTGGCTGTAGGACGTATCTCCGCACGAACGGCTGACGATGCCGCTGGCGTGGTAGATAAGATAGAAAGCTACGTCAACAACGATAATGCCGGTGCGTGGCAAAACCTGCTTTGTTTTATGGGTGACGATGGTAATGACAATGCCCACATGCAGGATGCCGACAGCGTCGCGCGGATGGTTGAACAACTCTATCCGACTTATCAGATTAAGCGTGTTATGTGGGATGCCTACACCCGTGTCAGTTCATCGACGGGAAACAGTTATCCTGACGTGACACGACTCATCAAGCAGCAGATGCAGCAGGGGGCGCTGATGATGAATTATGCCGGACACGGACGTGCCGACGCCATCTCGCACGAGTATGTGCTGCGTTTGGCCGATTTCGAGAATGTATCGGCGCGACTGCCTTTGTGGTTGACGGCTTCTTGCGATATCATGCCTTTTGACGGACAGGAGGAGAACATCGGAGAGACGGCATTCTTTAACAAGAAAGGCGGTGCTGTGGCGTTTTATGGTACGACACGTACGGTATATCAGACTCAGAACCGACTGATGAACCTGGCATTTACCCGTCATGTGCTAAGTCAGGACGACAACGCACAGTTGCTTCCTATCGGTGAAGCTGTACGACGGGCAAAGAACGAACTGATAGAGACGGGTATCATCACCGGATACGTGAATGGAAAGCCTGTTTACTCCACTGACCGCACGCAGAACAAGCTGCAATATACGTTATTGGGTGATCCTGCCATGAGACTGGCGGCACCGACGATGGGTATCCGGATTGATTCCATCAACCATGTGCCTTTAACGATGAGTCAGACACAGATACTGAATGCAGGCTCGACAGCAACTATCAGCGGACATGTCCTGGAAAAGGACGGACAGCCCGCTACAGGATTCAATGGCACGGTGACGACAATTGTGCGAGATGCGCTTGAACGGGTGGCTTGTAAGTTGAACGACCCAACGGAGGCTGAATATCCTTTTGTGTTCTACGACCGTCAGAACGTGCTCTTCAATGGTAACAATGAGGTGAAGGACGGACGTTTCTCGCTGACCTTTGCTGTTCCTAAGGATATCAGCTATTCCGATGCAAACGGACTCATCAACCTTTATGCCGTCAGCAACGATAAGGCTATGGAGGCCAGCGGTATTTGCGGTCAGGTGAAGATGAGCGGTTCGGGACCGCTTCCGCACGATGGAGCAGGACCTAACATCTATTGCTATCTGAACAGCGAGTCGTTTGTAAATGGAGGTAGCGTCAATCCGACGCCTTACTTCGTGGCTCAGCTGAACGATGAGGATGGCATCAATGCAGCAGGTAGTGGCATCGGTCATGACTTGGAGCTGATTATTGACGGAGACATGACGAAGACTTATTCGTTGAACGACTATTTTAAGTACGACTTTGGCAGCTATACTACGGGAACGGTAGGCTATAGCATTCCCGAATTGTCGTACGGAGAACATAAACTGCTGTTCCGCGCTTGGGACATACTAAACAACTCGTCGACGGCAGAATTGACATTCAAGGTCGTAAAAGGTCTGGAACCGTTGTTCTTCGACGTGGAGGCAACGAAGAATCCTGCCACTACAACGACATCGTTCCGTATTCTGCATGACCGGACGGGTAGTGATATGGATATTATTCTGGACGTGTTCGATATCTCCGGGCGTCATCTGTGGTCGTATGCAGAGAATGGCATTCCGGCGGATAACAGCTATACTGTAGACTGGGATCTGACGGTGGATGGCGGACGTCGTCTGCAAACGGGTGTCTATCTCTATCGGTTGCGTATAGCCAGCGACGGCAGCAACTATGCTTCGAAAGCTAAGAAACTTATCATTATAACTCATAAATAAGGGAATATGAAGACAACAAAAAAGATAATGTTATTGACAGCTGGTCTGTTCTTGGGACTGATTGCCCGTGCACAGGATACCAAGAGCCAGTTCAACCCCGTTGAACATGCTGTCATTTCGCAGACCATCGCTCCCGATGCCCGTTCGGCAGGTATGGGTGATGTCGGTGCGGCGACTGATCCTGATGTAAACTCACAGTACTGGAACCTTGCTAAGTATCCGTTCTGTATCAGCCGTGCGGGTATTGCACTGAACTACACCCCGTGGCTGCGACAGTTGGTGAATGACATCGACTTGGCTTATGTGGCAGGCTACTATCGTATCGGTGACAATGCGTCAATCAGTGGTTCACTGCGTTATTTCTCGCTGGGTGAAGTGATGACCTCGCTCGAAGATAACGCCATGACGGTGAAACCCTATGAGATGTCGCTTGACGTCGGTGCCGCCCTGATGTTGACTGAGAAATTCTCGCTGGGTGTGGCTCTGCGCTGGATTTATAGTGACCTGCGTTTTGACTACACGGAAGATGCTTCGCCGGCTTCTGCCTTTGCTGCCGATATTCATGCTTATTACAACAATTATATCAATATAGGACAGCGTGAATGCCAATTGGGCTTAGGTTTGGTACTTCAGAACATGGGTTCGAAGATTACCTATTTTGGTGACGACCGTTCGCAGTTCCTGCCTGCCAATCTCAGATTAGGTGCTTCGCTGATGATTCCTGTTGATGAATACAACCGTTTCACCATTGCTGCCGATGCAAATAAGCTGATGGTTCCTACAGTTCCCAAGCAGAATGATGGCGAAACGAAGGAGGAGTACGAGGAGCGTGTCATCTCTGAATATAGCGATGTCAGCTCATTCAGTGGTATGATTAAGAGCTTTAGCGATGCACCGGGCGGCTTCAAGGAGGAATTGGAGGAGATTCAATGGAGTGTGGGTGCAGAGTATGTCTATCACGACCAGTTCTCGCTGCGTGCCGGTTACCACCATGAGTCGGAGAATAAGGGTAACCGTAAGTATTTTACAATCGGTGGTGGTTTCCGCATGAATGTATTCTCACTGGATGTGGGTTATGTCATCTCTACGGCCCGTAGCAATCCTCTGGACCAGACACTGCGTTTTACGCTGGCTTTCGACATGGATGGTATCAAGGACTTATTTAGAAAATAAATCGGAATAACGGAATTATGTAATCACGTAATAACGACATAACGCAATAACGAAAACATGATAAGAGTAGGAATGGGCTATGACGTCCACCAACTGGTAAAAGGGCGCGACCTATGGATGGGCGGAATAAAGTTAGAACATGAACTGGGCCTGCTAGGTCACAGCGATGCCGACGTACTGATACATGCCATCTGTGATGCTATTCTGGGAGCTGCCAATATGCGAGACATTGGCTATCACTTTCCAGATACTTCAGCGGAAACGGACGGTATGGACAGTAAGATAATCCTGAAGAAAACCATCGAACTGATAGCTACCAAGGGTTATCGATTGGTGAATATTGATGCGACGATATGTGCCGAACGGCCAAAGATGAATCCACATATTCCTCAGATGCAACAGACAATGGCGCAAGTGATTGGTTGCGATGTCGACGCCATCTCTATTAAGGCTACGACGACAGAGAAGTTGGGCTTTACCGGACGGCAAGAAGGTATTTCCGCTTACGCAGTGGCACTTATTGAAAAATAAGTGCCATTTATTTTTCAATAAGGGTCACTTATCATCTAATAAGTGGCCCTTATTGAACTCAAAAAAAATACCACTACTCATCAACGAGCAGTGGTATTCAAAAAGCCTATGTTTAACTAAAAATCCTTTGTATTCGAAACAATTCCAGTCTTTCGACTGGAGGTCTGCCTTGCGGCAGCATATTATTTTATTAAAACGATTTCCTTAGAAAAGAAAGTTATGAGCGCTTCACAGCGATCACTGTTATCCTAACACATTTAAAACTTTCTTCTTACCAATAACTAAAAACCTAAAACTATAAATATTACTACTAACCTAAAACAATCTATTAAAGTAACTTGACCTCACTTAGTCAAGTGTCATCCTTTCGTTTGACAATGCAAAAGTACGAACTTTTTAGATTCCTACAAGTTTTTACCATCTTTTTTCTCAAAAAAACGCGTTGTTCTTGATTTAAATCAAGTGATGTGCGCGATAACATGTATTTTTTACTCTTTTTCTTTTTGTATTGTCCTCACTTATTCGTACCTTTTCGTTTCACGAGAAAGTACTTTCGTTCGACAAATAAAATAAATGCCAATTTATTTTGTATTGTCCTCACTTATTCGTACCTTTGTCGGCATATATATAATAAGGTATGCGAGTACTGATAGTAAATACGAGCGAACGAACGGGTGGGGCGGCAGTTGCAGCCCACCGCCTGATGGATGCATTGAACAACAACGGCATAAAGGCAAAGATGCTAGTGCGTGACAAGGAAACAGACCAGTTGACGGTTTCTGCCTTGCCGCAATCTTGGCGCCAGCAATGGAATTTCCTTTGGGAGCGCTTTGTCATATGGGTGCATTTGCATTTCAGGCGTGAACACCTATTTGAAATAGATATTGCCAATTGCGGCACTGACATTACGAAATTGCATGAATTCCAGGAGGCCGACATTATTCATCTTCATTGGATTAATCAAGGAATGCTGTCGTTGAACAATGTCCGCAAGATTCTGGAGAGCGGCAAACCTGTGGTATGGACAATGCATGATATATGGCCTGCTACGGCTATTTGTCACTTGACATTGGATTGCAGGAATTTTGAAACGGGTTGCAGTCGTTGTCGACTTTTTCCAGGAGGTGGCTCTGGGCATGATTTGTCTACACGAATCTGGCAACGCAAGCAGCGACTGCTGGAGGGAAAGCGTATAACATTCGTGGCATGTAGCCAGTGGCTGGCAAGCGAAACACAGAAAAGTGCCTTGCTGACAGGACAGGATATCTTGTCGATTCCAAATCCTATTGACAATCGTTTGTATGCTCCTTCCGACAAACGCAAGGCGCGTCAACAATTGGGTCTTCCGGAAGAGGATCGCCTGATATTGTTCGTGTCACAAAGGGTGACGAATCCGAACAAGGGTATGTCTTACCTGATGGAAGCGTGCCAGCAATTAGTCCGTCAATATCCTGAGATGGAACAACATACTTCAGTGGTTGTGCTTGGAGGACATGCCGAGGACTTGCATTTTCCGTTCCAGACCTATCCTTTGGGTTATGTGAATGACGAACAGCGGATTGTTCAGGTCTATCGTGCAGTGGATGTTTTTGTCTTGCCATCGTTGTCGGAAAACCTTCCAAACTCTATCATGGAGGCAATGGCATGTGGCGTTCCTTGTATCGGTTTCCGTATCGGTGGAATTCCGGAGATGATAGAGCATCTCAAGAATGGCTACTTGGCAACCTATCGTGATGCGGCAGATTTGGCAAAGGGCCTCCACTATGTCTTGGCTGAGGCCGATTATGACGATTTAAGCCATGAATGTTTGAAAAAGGTCGCACATAATTATTCACAGCAAAGCGTAGCTAAACGTTATCAGGAGGTATATAATAAGGTGATGAATTCTCATAAACAATACGATGATTAGAATAACTGTAGTTACGATAACTTATAATGCCGAAAAGGTGTTGCAGCGAACACTTGACAGCGTGTATGGTCAGACCTACGAGGGTGTGGAGCATCTAATAGTAGATGGCGCTTCTAAAGACCATACGATACAAATGGTTGAGGCTTACAAGGAAAAGAGCGACGCTTCGGGTAATGGTCATAAGGTGATTATTCTGTCTGAACCCGATCACGGCATTTATGACGCCATGAACAAAGGTCTGACGCAGGCTTCTGGTGATTATATTGTTTATATGAATGCTGGTGATTTCTTCCCGCAGACCGATACGTTGGAGCAGATTGTTCAGCACTGTCAGCTGAATGAACTGCCGTCAGATGATCTCCCGGGCGTGCTTTATGGCAATACCGATATCGTGGATAGTGACGGCCATTATCTTCATCCTCGCCAACACCAGCCTCCCCAGCAACTCACATGGCGTTCGTTCCGGAAGGGTATGTTGGTATGTCATCAGGCCTTTTACGCCCGTACAGATATTGCCAAGAATCAGCAGTACGACACACGCTACCGTTTTTCTGCCGATGTTGACTGGTGTATCCGTGTGATGAAGGAGACGGAACGCATGGGTTTGAAGTTGTGTAACACGCAGATGGTCGTGGCAAACTATACCGAAGAGGGAACCACGACGCAGAATCATCGTGCTTCCCTCTTGGAGCGTTATCGTGTGATGGCTCACCACTATGGCCATGTGCAGACGTTTTTGCTGCACTGCTGGTTTGTGGTGCGTGCCGTCTTTAATTAATAACAACCTTTTTGCCGTTAATGATGTAGATTCCGCGTTGCGGATTCTTTACTTCACGACCATCGAGCGTAAAGATACGGGCAGGCTTGCTGTCGCTCCTTGTCTCGGTAATGGTCTCAATGCCTGTAACGACACCTTGCAGGGCGCCAGCTTCATTGTAGTAGCCTCCATTCTTAAAGTCGAGGTCGGCAGTCTGCTGTCCATTATTATTGTTGTTAAATATAATAAATGTAGGTTGTGTTGTTAGTGAACCGCTATAGCTCCACTTCCACACGTTTTTGCCATTGTTCGTGCCAACCTTTGTACATGCAGCGCCAGGCCATGTACCACCAGTATAGTTGTTACTCGAATCCCAGGCCCAACATTTTACAATACTCCACGAGGTGGGCGCCTCGAAGAAAGCACAAACCTCACCTTCTGCCACTTGGCAGCAATCAGGAGCAGTAAACTCATTCTCCTTGATATCGTCGAGTGCTGAAAGGTCAATATTGTCGCTGACCAATAGTTTAAAGTTTGTGCCTTGAACTGCCAATTTTAAATCGCCACTATTGCCGGCACTGGTAACATCGCCTAACAGCAGAAGCATCTTTCCGTTATTACCCTGTACCATAACAGTGCAGCCTGTTGCCTCCGGTTGCATGGAGATAATGCTACTCTCATTGTTCACACCTGCTGCCTTGCGGGTCAGAATCAATTTTTTAATAGTGGTCTTGTAGGTTTGCCAGTGTTTCAGCCAAACACAGGGTGTACCAGGCATTGTAAGAATAAAGGCATTGGCGGCTTCAACATTGGCGTAGAGTGGACATTCGCCCTGACGTCCCGTATCGTGATTGTCAACAAACGTCACAGCATAGCGCTTGTAGTTGTCGTCGTCAGACAGACAGCCGTCCTTCAATCGGCTCCATTTGCCACCGCTGAAGGCATCGTTGATATAGTATTTCAGTGGGAAGTCGAAGGCAGCACTCTGAATGACACCATCCTGCTTGGTGCCGTTAATCCAGTTGGTCACTACAGTCTTGTTGCCATCCCAGCATTCACCCACAGAGAACTTGGGCTTAGCGGTCGTATTATACAGTCCCACATACTTTGCTGCAAATCCCTTTACGAAGTCATAGCGGAAACCGACATAACCCAAATCGTTGAGCAGGAAGTCAAGATAGGCATTCACGTTTTTCTGAACATTAGTACCTGTATGGTCCAAGTCGCGTGCGCCACCCCAGTTCTCGCCAGTATCATTGGCTCCTGTGGGATTGTAGCCATTGTCCTTTGCCTCGTCGGTTCTGCAGATGTCTGCAGCCGTCAACTGATAATCCACGCCTTTATAAGTCTCTTTGGGGAAGTTCAGCCAGTTGCCGTCGACACTGGCACGATGGTTGATGACCACATCCTCAATGATGCCAGTTCCTTTGGCTTTGAAAGTGTTAATCATCGAGCGCAGCTGTGCCTCCGTACCAAAGGCACTCTTGTGGTCGAACCAATAGACAGGATGATAGCCCATATTCATGGTCAACGCGTTGGCGTATGCCGAGTTGGGCACCCAGATGAGGTCGAAGAACTGCGACATTTCGTCTGCCTGAGACTCCAGATTTGCCCAATTGGTATCAGTATACGAGTCCCAATAGAAGCCTTGCAACATGACGCCGTCGTATTTCTCTGGCCAGCCCTGCGACAGCATGGGCAGGGTTACTAAAAATGTGATGATGGAAATGAATAAACGTTTCATAATCATTGGGTTATTAGTTTTTGTACTGCAAAGGTAAGGAAATAATTGAGAAATGAGAATTCTGAATTGGGAATTAATGACTTATCAATCGTGCAACCGATTGCACACGACTATGTTTTCGTAAAGCCCAAAGTCAGTACGCTCAGGCGGATGCCTTCGATGTCCTTGAGGGTATCCACACAGGCTATCAGCGTGGCTCCTGTAGTGCAGATATCGTCCACAAGTAGTACGTGTTTACCTTTCAGCGGACTATCGTCGCATAACTCAAAGATGTCTGCTACGTTCTCCTGACGTTCATGACGACTGAGTTGCGTCTGACTCTTGACAAAATGTTTGCGACGCAGGGCTTTAGTGACAATGGGCAGATGGGTGATGTCGCTAATTCCGATGGCCAGTTGTTCACTCTGATTATAACCGCGTTGTCGCAAGCGCTTGCGACTTAACGGCACGGGAAGCAGGACGTCGATGCCGTCGAAATAGCGTGCAAACTGCATCTCGTTGGCCATCAGCCTACCCATATCCTCACCGATATCCGGGCGGTCGTGGTATTTCATGTCGTAAACAATACGTGCCATCTCCGAATGAGGCTCGTAAAACAACAAGGCTGCAGCACGTTCCACGGGCGTCAGATGCCAGAACAACTGGGCCATGGGGTTGTCGTTAGGTGTAAACTGATAGGTGGTACGAGGCAGATGTAGTACGCACACCGAACAAAGGCTTCGTTCTGTGGGTGATAGTCGTTCACCGCAGACCACACATTGTCGTGGCGAGATAAAATCAAGAAAACGCGTCCACCAGTTCATTGTTCATTTAAAAATCATCTTCCTCTGGTTCTTCTTCCACGTCAATGCATTGGCGGATGATATCAAACGTAAAGCCGCGTCCCATTGCAAAGCGCATCAGTTTCTGATTCAATTCGTAGTCGTTATTGGCTTTCGTCGACTTGCGCTTCTGTTTTAATAAAGGTCGCAACACACCAAGATATTCCTCATCGTCTACCTCGTCGAGCACACGTTTACGGATATCTTCATCGATATGTTTCTGCCACAGCGCCTGATCCACCTTACGACGGCCCCATTTGTTATACCGGATCTTATCCTTGACGAAAGCCCGTGCATAGCGCTCGTCATCGACATAGCGTTCCTTTACCAGCCGTTGCATCACGCGGGCCTGTGCTTCCTCGGGCACTTCCCAGCGACGCATCTTCTCCAGCATTTCCCATTGGCAGTGCTCGGCTTGTGCACACAGCGCCGCCAATGTCAGGTAGGCTTCTTTTTCGCTTTTCATAGTTTTGCTCTTATCATTCGTTGTTTACCGTATTGGTCTTCTTTGATTTCGATGTCGTGGTACGACATTTTACTCAATATCGCGCGGAGATCCTCAGCGTAAAGGGGATTTATCTCGAAATACAACCAACCGCCCTCTTTCAGTGCCGTCTGTCCGTATTGCGCTATGGCACGATAAAATAGTAGTGGGTCGTCGTCAGGTACAAACAGCGCCGTATGGGGTTCGTGTTCCAAAACGTTAGTTTCCATCGTCTCGCGTTCCTTATTACATATATAAGGGGGATTGCTGACGATGAGGTCGAAGACGTCAGATGTCTGATGGCAGATGTCTGATGTAAGATGTAGGGTATCCACTTGTTCGAACTTCACATGAACATTGGTACGTTTGGCATTCTCCTCTGCAACTTTTAACGCCTCTTCTGAGATATCCCATGCCGTCACCTCAGCCTCGGGCATCTCAGCTGCCAGCGTAATGGCAATACAACCAGAACCTGTGCCAATGTCGAGAATATGGGCAGCGTCCGCTGCTATTATCCACTGGCAGAGTTCTGCTGTTTCGGGCCGAGGAATCAGCACATGTTTATTGACTATAAACATCCTGCCGCAAAAGTCTGCCTGTCCCAGTATATACTGCACAGGCTCCTGTCGCTCCAGCCTAATTGCAATTTGCTCCAGTTCGTCTTGTGGCACGCTACTATCACGACCCATCAGCAGGTCACTTAATGTCAAACCATAGCGCACCTCATAGATAAGTCTCGCAATGGCCTGTGCCTCGCCCTCGCCATAAACAGGGACCAATCGTTGCCACAATTGGCGATAAGTCATTGGCTAATCTGCGCTACCGTTCTAAAAATCTCAGGCAATTCAACACCCAGCATCTGCAGAATGGCTATCACCGAATAGTCCTTATTACCTAACATTTCGGAGTGTATCATCACCGTTGGGTAGTAGAGACCATTCTGGGTATTTTGCACGGCATCCATATATAGATCACCAACTGGTACGTCTGCCATCAGCAGTGACAGCTCTAGGTTGCTGTTGAAGTCTGCAACGATAGCCTTGCATTCCTGTTCCGTCGTACCTTCTTCCATACATTTGGCAACCTTTACTCCATTGACTACCAGATAGTTGACATTGTCTGTCGTGCCGACAAAGACCAACATATTGTCCATCGCCTTGACGGTGAAGTCAGCGTGTACTTTGACATTGTGAGTGAGCAACTTCAGGAGGTCGCCATCGTCTTCCAGGTGGGCGGTCATGGTCAGCAACGGAGTTTCTTCACCCACCTTGCCGTAGGTCAGGTCTACTGTGCGTCTGTGCGAGCTGTTCTTGTCATATGTCAGGTTAATTTCATAGTCATGGTAGTACAGTTGCCCATTATAGAAGTAGTCTTTAATGATAATCGGCAACCACCAAGGACGCTCGGTCTCTGAACCAGACTCAATCCTTACCACCTGTTCATTGTTCTTAAAGATATAGAACTCGCTGGCTTTGGTCGTCACAGTGTGCGTATTGAAGCCTCGCCACTTGATGGTCATTTCCTTGATGATTTCACCCTTCACCGTATACAGACTGCCATCCTTGGCAGTATAGTTTACCTCACCCCTCTTGGTGGTGTTCAGACCAAACCACGAAGAGCTGCTTTCGCCCATGTCACCTAATGTCACCGACAAATCCCATGCCAGGCTAAGGGCATCGTTAAAGGCTTGGAACGAGAATCGACGTCCCAGCGTCACGGCACGTGTCTTAGCCTGCTCGCCTTCCAGCAAGGTTAGCAGTTCCGACAGTTTATTCTCAAACTCAGTGCGTTCGTTATTCTCGTCAGCACGGGTCATTGCTGTCGTATAGGGTACCACCTCTTTCAGTCCTTCCAGTTCCTGGAAGTTCAGGTCTGACAGCTGCTCGTTAAACGATTTTGCAGCAGCCATCAGTGGACTGGCTGTCAGCACGGCATCCTCTTTTGTCTGATTGTCAGTTTGATTATCGTCGTCCTTACTACAACCCGATAATACAAATATTCCGGCTGTCATCAGCAGTATCGCGAACAGGGAGTTAATAGTTCTTTTCATAGGGATGTTCCTTTTTTTTGTTTCTGCCGGCAAAGATAGTGTAAATCAAGCAAATATCCAAATAAATTTTATTTTATTTGGTATTTTCCTCACTTATTCGTACCTTTGCAGCTATGACGAACGATGAATTTTACATGCAGCGTTGTATTCAACTGGCTGCAAACGGTATTCAGGGAGCACGGCCCAATCCCATGGTAGGGGCTGTAATTGTGGCAAATGGCAGAATCATCGGCGAAGGCTACCACGTACGTTGTGGCGAGGGACATGCGGAGGTCAACGCCTTTGCCAGTGTGCGTCCTGACGATGAGGCTTTATTAAAGGATGCCCCCTGTTCACATTACGGCAAGACACCGCCCTGCGCCGATCTGATTATTAAGAAGGGTGTACGTCGTGTGGTCGTAGGCACTATTGATCCCTTTGCCGAGGTGCAGGGTAGGGGCATCCGGAAGTTACAGGAGGCCGGCATCGACGTCACTGTCGGTGTGCTCGAGAAGGAATGCCAGTGGCTGAATCGCCGTTTCTTCACCTATCATCGTGAGCACCGTCCGTACATTATCCTCAAATGGGCACAGACCGCCAATGGATTCATCGACGACCACGGTAAAGCCTTGCAAATCAGCAACGAACAGACGCAGATGCTCTCCCACCAGTTGCGTGCCGAGGAGGACGCTATCCTCGTGGGCCATACTACGGACGCACGCGAACATCCACAGTTGACCGTCCGCCATTGGCACGGTCCCAATCCCAAGCGTATCGTACTGACCCACGACCGCCCCTTGCCACAGCTGATGGACGATCTCTACCAGCACGTCATCCAGTCACTCATCGTTGAGGGTGGCCGTCAGACCCTCGAGTCGTTTATCACCGCTGGTCTCTGGGACGAGATTCGTGTCGAAACAGGCGCTATGACTGTTGCTGACGGCACTCGTGCTCCCCAGCTTCCTGCCAACGTTTCGCTGCTCAGCCGTGAGACCTACGAAGACAACACCCTGTGTCGCTATGTGGCTCGTGTCCCAACTGACTTTTCTGAATAAAAGTTTGGCGGTTCAAAGATAATTGACTATATTTGCAGCAAAATCGGAACTGAAATGAGCAAGAAATCAATCCGCTTTTTCAACGACCGCGAAGTACGTGCAGTCTGGGACGAGGAACACAGCAAGTGGTGGTTCTCGGCTACTGACATCGTACGCGCCATCAACGATGAGGAGGATTATAAGAAATCTCGAAACTATTGGAAGTACCTGAAAGGAAAGTTTGTTAAGGATGGCATTCAACTGGTTAGTGTCACTAACCACTTCAAATTCGAGGCTCCAGATGGTAAACAGCGTTTTGCCGATGTGATTGATGCTGAGAGCGTAAAAACGATGGCTAAGAATTACCCTAGCAACCGCGCGATGACATTTCTCGACTGGTTCGTTTATAGCGATAATACCATAGATGGACAGAGCAAGAAAAAAGCCTATACGCTTATCGAGAGCGGCTTGCTCGACAGTATGAAGCCGGGAACCGTTGAGTGCCTGCAACAAATTCATGCATATATTTTTGGTGGTCTATATGATTTTGCAGGTCAGATACGCACCAAGACCATTTGGAAAGATGGTACCTTGTTCTGTCGTGCAGAATATCTGATGCAAAATTTGAGAATGATTGAAGGTATGGCAGAGACCACTTTCGATGAGATTGTCAATAAATATGTAGAGATGAACGTAGCCCATCCCTTTATGGAGGGCAATGGGCGCTCAACACGCATTTGGCTGGACCTTATCTTCAAGGCGCGCCTGAAACTTTGTGTTGATTGGAGTAAGATAGACAAGAAAGCGTATTTATCTGCAATGAAGCAAAGCACGACAGATGCCCGTGCCATCAAATCGTTGCTCCAAGGAGCAATGACAGACCGCATTGACGACCGCGAAATCTTCATGAAAGGTATCGACTATTCCTACTATTATGAACAAACCGATTAAGCGAGAGCAAAGGGAACTTGCTCACTTTGCCGAGCGTGAGGTTTCTCGAACAGAGTTCAACAAACCGATTAAGCGAGAGCGTTTTTATAAATAATAGCAAATAATTTGGTGGATTGGGAAATTGTTCTTATCTTTGCACCAAAGTATAGAAAATGAAGTATGACTTATCTCAACCAATTTCACAAAGAGGCAGTGGAGAGGAAACTCCACAAAATAGAAGAATCCGCCAAGTCGCCGATGAACTCCGTGGACGCTGCGAACTATATGAAGCGCAACTTCGAGATGGCGAAAAAGATGTAAACCATCTTGACATTGAGCAAAGAGTGGCAGAGCAATATGCGAAAGAAAACGGCATATGGCTATCCATCGACAAGGTATTTGATTTGGGCACTCCTGGTCCATGCGGAAATGAGAACGACACCTATGTCAAGGATGACATGATATACAAGGTGAACAACTTGCTGAATTGTGGAAGCATCCTCCGCCTATTCGACAAGTTACTTTGGCACAACGATTTATTCTACGACACAGCTTATTCCTTTTATGCATTTACAGGCTTTGACGGTCGCACGGTAATGCCTGTTTTTGTGCAAAGACTGGTGAAGAATGCTCAGCCAGCAACACCCATTGAGATTGAAACATACATGGCCGCTATTGGTTTTACGAAGAAGAACAATGAGGGACGATTCGCCAATAGCATGTATGAAGTTTGGGACTTGGTGCCCAGAAACGTGCTGAAAGACAAGGATGGGGATATTTACGTGGTTGATGCAGAAATTAAAGGATTATGACAGGATTGTCATCTGACATGAGTACACAAAAGGAACCGCATTCTATGCTGAATTCCAAACATTGATTGATATTTAACTATATATTTAACATTTCGCAGATCAAACAATTTCCTTATTAGTCCGATAGACGT
>ONMN01000091.1 GCA_900318885.1 uncultured Prevotellaceae bacterium
AGGCCACTGCACCTTTGCCACCAACTGGGACAATGCCGAGCCCGTGCTACTGGCTACCAGCGACAAGTATTACGAACAGACCGACCCACGCGACCAGCGTCGTGACGGTTCGTGGGCCAAGAAACTCTATAACCCCAACACAGGCGAGGACTTCGTTTTCACCATCCCCCGCTTCCGCAAGTACATCGATTCGCTGAACTATGCCAATACGGCATCTCCAGGTAACTCTGCAGGTCAGTCGATCAACACGGCCATCATCCGCTATGCAGAGATCCTGCTCATCAAGGCTGAGGCAGAGAATGAACTAAACGGTCCGACCGCAGCTGCCTACGATGCCATCAATCAGGTGCGCCGTCGTGCCTACTGGAGTCCTTATGACAATGTTCAGAACACCCCTTCCGACGGTTCTGCCCTCGAGCTCTCCGGCCTCTCACAGGCTGAGTTCCGCGAACGTCTGCGCGAAGAGCGCCGTCTGGAGTTCGTACTCGAGGGACAACGCTGGTTTGACCTCATCCGTTGGCATATCCTCGTGAAATATGTCAAGGCTAATACGCCTTCTGATGCAGAGACACTGGGTACCAAAACAACCAAGATACAGAATGTATCAAAGAAAAACTACCTGTTGCCATTGCCTCTGGAACAACTGATTCTGAATCCGAGCCTGGAACAGAACTGGGGCTATAGCGGAGAAACGGGCGACGGCCCTTATGGACCAGAATATGAATAATTGAGAATTGAGAATTAAATAATTAAAAATGAATAAACAAGATTATGAAACAGATTGTAAAAACCACATTGGCAGTCATTGCACTTGCCACCTTAACCAGTGAAATAGCCGTTGCACAGCAACAAGTAGCCAAAAATCGTCGTGAGCGCATCCTGCAGGTGCTAGATCAGAGCCGTCCTAACACTTACGTGCCTGCAGGTTTCTTCCTCCATTTCGAGAATAAGCTCGGACGCAAGGCGGTTCAAGACCACAAGGACTTCTACCGTGCCACCAACATGGACTTCGTAAAGGTGTTCTATGAAATCAGTGTTCCGCAGATAGACATCAAGAGCGGCAAGGACTGGGAGAAGGTGCCCGTCTATAGCGAGGCTTTCTTTGCCCCACAGGTGGCTGTTATCGAAGACCTTGCCCGTGAGTTCGGCAAAGAGGCTTTCATCCTGCCTACCGTTTACTCTCCCCTCGCCCTGGCTCACCAGACGTTGGGTCGAGGCAAAGACCTGAAGAAGTTGGCTGAGGAGAATCCCGAGGCTTTCGGTAAGGCCATCAAGAACCTCTCACTCTCTATCGAGAACTACCTGCGCTCAGCCCGCAAGCATGGTGCCGACGGATTCTATGTTTCAAGTCAGGGCGGCGACGGCAACTCACTGTCACCGAAAATATGGCAGGACCAAGTACGCAAGTGGGACAAGCACGTTTCTGAGGTTGCCAACGAGATTGGCGAAATCAACATCCTGCACATCTGCGACTACGGCACACCGTTCAAGAATGCCGATGCACTCTATGCCTTGAACTTCTCCGATGGTTCTACCCTTAATCTGAAGGAGGCGCAGCAGCGCTTTGGCCGTCCTATCTTCGGTGGTTTGGAGCGCCTGGGCGTCATCGCTACAGGTTCTGTAGAGGAAGCCAAGAAAGCCGTCGATAAGGTGCTGGAGAATGCATCGCCCAACTTCATTCTGGGTGCCGACTGCACCGTACCTGGCGATACCGACTGGGAGAAACTGCGTGCCGTCATTGATTATGCGCACACTTGGCGCCTGACTCACAAGAAGTAAAGCCACTCTTGGCAGAACGTAGCTGCTGACGGTACAACTATTGGCACGAAGGACCACCGCAAACCAGCATTGGACTATAGAAAGAGTGAAAAATAAACCATATCATAAATTTAAAAAACTATACAATGATGAAAAAGAATCTAACTGTTTTTGCATTGGCTGCACTCGCACTCACAGCTTGTTCTACACAGCAAGCCGACGAGCAGCCCAACAAGAGAGACCTCATTGAGCGCATACTCGACCAATCAAAAGCACCAGACGTAATACCTGCAGCCTTTTTCCACCATTTCCCCGATAAATTCGGACCGAAGGCAGTAGAGGAGCACTTTGCTTTCTTTAAAGCCACCAACAACGACATATTGAAGGTGCAGTACGAGACGCTGCCACCAAAATGGGAGATTAAGACTGCCGAGGACTTTGCCAAGGTACAAGAGCTGACAGAAGACTACTTCGAGCCACAGCTAAAAGTGATAGAAGAGTTGGCCAAACAGCAGAAAGACTCAGCCTTGATTATACCAACGGTATATTCACCACTGCTCATACTGCATCAGGCAGCCGGCAAAGAGGTGGACGAGGTTATCAAGCAAAACCCTGCTGCTGCAGAGCCTGCCTTCGAGAAACTGGCCAAGAGCATAGCCACCTACATCCGCGCAGCTCGTGAACGTGGTGCTGATGGATTCTATGTCTCGTCACATGGCGGTAATGTAGAGTTCTTCGGTCAGGATTCTGAGGTATGGACGAAGTATCTTCGCAAGTGGGACAAATACATTTCTGAGGTTGCTGATTCTGTAGCCCCTCTGAACATCCTGCATATATGCGGAGGCGAGTATAAGGATCTTGATGCATGGGCAGACTATCCTGGTACCATCATCAACCTTCCGGAGTTTGATGTAAAGAAGCTTCGTCACGCTCAGGAGGTATTCAAGCGTCCCATCCTCGGAGGACTCGATCATCGCGGAGTACTCATCAACGGAACACTTGAAGAGCTATTGGCTCATGTCGATACTGTACTTACAGAAGGACCTCAGAATCTGATTCTCGGTGCTAACTGCACAGTACCTGATTCTACATCCAGCGAGCGTCTGCGTGCTGTTGTCGACTATGTTCACAACTGGCGCCAGACTCATAAGAAGTAAAAGAACTTTCAAAAGTTATGCAAGGACATGAAAGATAAACGAATAGTATTTGTAATTGTGCTCTTTTTGGGGGTGTTGTTTTCTGCTTGCAGTGGAAGCGGAAACGACGAGAACGTACCCATCAACATCCCCACGGGCGATAATGATGTGTGCTGCTCCCAAGACGATGAAATACTCATCTCTCAGATTCTTGCAGCATACAATGAGGTGACAGGATTGTCAAGACAAAGCGCAGGAGACTATACTGTAAAGGTCTATGCACGGACAGCTACTTTGCAGGTAGGCTACAACGATATCTACTTTACGGTTGAGAAGACCGGCAGTGGCCGCCACGTGAAAGACTTTACAGTTAGCGACCTGTCACCTTTGATGGACATGGGGATGATGAAACACAGCACCCCCATAGCCAACAAACTGGATCAGATAGAGAGCTTTCCCATCTATCACACTTGGGTGGCTCCGCTGATGGCTGGCGAATGGACGCTGTCGTTCAACTATCGCATCAAGGACCTCAAAGGTACATTCTCCGGAGGAACCATTACGATTGAGCCGACGCCTAACGAGCAGGTATGGATCAAGTCGTTTAAATGGAACGACGTAACCTACTACCTCACCCTTGCCCAGCCACAGGATCTGAAGACTGGTGTCAATCCCTTGCGTGCCTACATTTCGAAAAAGGGCGACGACGGAACCCTACCCTATCTCCCTGCATCTGAGACATTCACGATTGACATCTACCCCACCATGCCTGACATGGGCAACCATACCTCACCCAATAACGAACCGCTCATCCGACAGGAGGACGGTAGCTATAAGGGGCAGCTGAACCTCACGATGACAGGCGTCTGGGACATCCATCTCCATGTGAAGGATGCTGCGGGCAATACGGTAGCCGGCGGTGAGGAACTGAGTGGCCTGTATTGGACTATTTCCATTTGATTTTTCAGATTTCTGTTATATATCAGGTACAGATGATTTCATTGTTAATTTCTCTCGGAATGTTATGTTCCCAAGACACAGTTCACAAGGAGACGACCATCGACGAGGTGGTCGTTTCTTCAACAATAGGCTCAGGGAAAAAGGCAGTCAGCAAAGGACGTATAGCCAGTATCGATGAACATCTGGCTAAACTGTCGAAAGTTGAAATGGTGCGTCGTGGCACTTATGCCTGGGAGCCCGTGGTCAATAACATGGCCACCGAGCGCGTCTCAACGACAATTGACGGTATGAAGATATTCTATGCCTGTACCGATAAAATGGACCCTGTGACATCTTATGTGGAGAGCAGTAACCTGCAGCGCATCAGTCTGAACTCAGGCTTGGACGGCAATCCACAGGCGACAGGCAACATCGGAGGCAGCATAGACCTGAAACTGCGTCGCGTGGGCTTTGACGCCAAGTCTTCCGAATACAATGCCTCGGTAGGTTACGAGTCGAATGGAAACGTACAAGTTTACGGAGCTGACGCCGCCTTCTCAACCCATCGTTTCTATACCAACTTCGGTGTATTCTACCGACACGCCGGCAACTATAAGGCAGGTGGAGGCAAGACGGTTGACTTCTCGCAGTTTCAGAAAACCAATGCTTTTGCCAACATCGGATGGCAGCATGCCGACGACCACATCATAGAGGCCACCTTCATCTACGACATTGCGAAAGATATCGGTTATCCGGCTTTGGCAATGGACGTTAAGAAGGCTGAGGGCATCATTGCCTCACTGGCTTATCGGCGCGAGCATCTGAGCAAGTTGTTTCATCGCTGGGAAACTAAGGTGTACTACAACCACATCACCCATAACATGGATGACACGAAGCGTCCCAACGTGCTAATTCACATGGATATGCCTGGCAAGAGTCAGACGGCAGGCCTCTACAGTCTGCTACAGGGCACTAAGGGCAAGCACTACTTCCAGCTGAACTACGATGCCTATTACAACAAACTATTTGCCGACATGACCATGTATCCCGAAGGCGGACAGCCCATGTATATGCTCACCTGGCCTGACGTCGGGACTTTCAATACGGGGCTGGCGCTGACGGACGACATCACGCTTGACCTTCACCACCACCTCCGCCTGTCAGTCAAAGGCGCATGGCAGCATCAGCAAATCAACAGCGACGAAGGCTACCAGGCGCTGAACATCTATTTCCCAGGCATGGATAAGGGCAACTCCAGCTTTATCGGACGACTGGCTGTCAGCTATGCCTACAAGCACAGCGGTTGGACTTTAGCCATTGGTACCGGTTACGGCACGCGAGCCCCGACGGTTACGGAGAGTTACGGTTACTTCCTGAACAACACCTTCGACAAGTACGACTATATCGGCAACCCCTACCTGAAGAACGAGAAAGCTGTCGAGGTCAACACTTCGGTAGAATGGAAGAACACCAGCCTGTCGTTCAAGGTTGAGACCAACGCATTCTTCTTTCAGGATTACATCATCGGCAGACCCGACACACGTCTCTCGCCTATGACCATCGGTGCTGCTGGTGTAAAAATCTATCAGAACCTGAAGAACGCCAGGATTGTCAATGTAGCGCTGACGTCCAACTGCCAACCAGTCAGCTGGCTGCTATGGGAAAATCACCTCACTTACAGCTATGGCAAGGAAAGCACTGAAGCTCGTCTGCCGCTGATAGCTCCTTGGTCATACTTGGGCAATCTGCGTTTCCGATGGCACAACCTCGAGGCTGAGGGCGGGGTGCGCATGGCCGCCCATAATAGTCATTGCGGCACAGAATACGGTGAGACGCCCACAGAGGGCTATGCCGTCTGGCACCTGAACGTCGGGGGACACTTCCAGCTAGGCAAACTCGGAACAGACATACACTTAGGCGTTGAGAATCTGTTCGACCGCCACTATTCCACCTATGCTGACTGGAACCACATTCCCCAGAAAGGCCGTAACTTCTATGCGAATATAACTTTCCAGTTATGAAACCATGTGATGGAAAAATACCACAGTGTTGGTATTTCCGCAATATGATTTTCTTTATAACTTTGCAGTCGAATAAATAAAGCAATATGAAAAAAACAGTAATTTGGATAGGAGCACTCGTCGTGGGTGCCATATTAGGACTGTTGGGACTTGACAGGATCAATGATTTGATGGATTTCATAGCCACCGTCTATGTCCGGCTGTTCCAACTGCTGGCCGTACCAACCATTGTATTGGCTATCACAACAACACTGGCAACACTGGGAAGCGGACCGGATGCCGGACGCATCTTCCGCCACACCATCAGCTATACGCTGCTCACCACCATTGTGGCAGCAGCAGTAGGCTTGTTACTCTATGTCATTATCGCGCCAGGCAACATGCAACTGCCCGTAGCAGACAGCGAACTGCCTATAGCCGGTAGCCAGCTGACCTACACCGACCATCTGCTGAGTGTCATTCCCAACAACATCGTGAAACCGTTCCTCGAAGGCAATGTCCTGTCGCTTTTGATATTGGCAGCTGCCATCGGTATTGCACTCTCGCAGATTGCCGATACGCCCCAGAAGAAAACGGTAGTAAACTTTCTGCAGGGTGTGCAGGAAGTGTTGTTCACGCTCATCCGTGGTTTGATAGTCATTCTCCCTGTAGGTATCGTGGCATTTGCCGCCCAGCTAAGTGCCCAGCTCAGCGCCGGTGTCATTGCCGATTCACTGGGGAAATATGTGGCTGTGGTCTTAGGGGGCAACCTATTGCAGTTCTTCGTGGTGCTGCCCTTCTTCCTGTTGACTCGCCACCTGAACCCTATCCGCGTGATGTCGAAGATGACACCTGCCATCCTGACGGCACTCTTCACCAAGAGCAGTGCCGCAACACTGCCCGTCACGATGGAGACAGCCGAGAAACGGTTGGGCATACAGCCAAAGGTGGCTCGCTTCGTGTTGCCTATCTGCACCACCATCAACATGAACGGTTGTGCAGCCTTCATATTGGTGACATCATTGTTTGTGATGCAACAGGGAGGCATAGAACTCACTTGGCCCACCATGCTGACATGGTTGCTCATCTCGGTGGTGTCGGCCATCGGCAATGCGGGCGTTCCCATGGGATGCTATTTCCTCACCCTATCGCTGATGTCGGGCATCAACGCACCTATTGCCGTCTTGGGAATCATACTGCCCATCTATACCATCATCGACATGGTAGAGACTGCCGTTAACGTGTGGAGCGATTCGTGTGTCTGCGCCATGACCGACCACGACCTCAAGGACAGAAGCTAAGCGTCACTCCCTCATCCGTCACTTCCAGTTCTGCCT
>ONMN01000031.1 GCA_900318885.1 uncultured Prevotellaceae bacterium
GTCTTGGGGCTCTTTACCATCTTGATAACCTTTGTGTAAGCGCGACCATCCTTTGAGCCTTCGTGGAGGGTAGCGACGGTTTTCTTTGCCATGCTTTAAACAGATTATTTAATCTCCTTGTGCACAGTCATGCGCTTCAGGATGGGGTTATACTTCTTGAGTTCCATTCTCTCAGGGGTATTCTTGCGGTTCTTAACCGTTACGTAACGGCTTGTTCCGGGCAGTCCACTCTCCTTCATCTCAGTGCACTCCAGAATCACCTGAACGCGATTACCCTTAGCTTTCTTGCTTGCCATATCGTTTAGTCTCCTATCACTTTAATGTCTTTCCAATCAACATATCCATTGGCAACAGCCTGCTTCAGGGCTGCATCCAGACCTACCTTGTTAATCATACGCAGACCAGCAGCGCTGATCTTCAACTGAATCCAGCAATCCTCCTCTACATAGTAGAACTTCTTGCTGAACAGGTTTACGTCAAAGACGCGCTTTGTGCGGTGCTTTGAGTGCGACACGTTGTTTCCACGCTGTGCCGTCTTTCCTGTAATCTGACAAATCTTAGACATTTCTATCTACTTTTTCTTGTTCCTAAATACTAACTTACTCCAAACAGGGTGCAAAGGTACAACTTTTAATTGAGATATAAAAATAGAGAATTGATATTTGCCCAACTATTAATATTTTTTAACCTTCGCCGTCCGTTTTGTTCTCCGTTTTGAGGAAATCCAGAAACATTTGCATCACTTTATTGGTTGCAATGGCGAGGTTGATGTCGCGTCCGTGATCCTCCTGAATCATCATCGTCACCTGCTTCTCTTGAGTGCCACAAGCCAACCAAATCGTTCCGATAGGAATGTCTTTCGGACCACCAGTCGGTCCGGCATAACCTGTTGAGGCCAGTGCAAAGTCTGTGTTCAGTGCCTTGCAGGCGCCTTTCACCATCTGTATAGCCACTTCTTCGCAAACGGCCGTCTTCTCTATCAGCACCTGAGAATCTACGCCAAGCAGCGACTCTTTAATTTCGTCGACATACGAAATGATGCCACCCTTGAAATACTTCGACGCACCAGGTATGGCAATGATTGCCTCGGCAATGCGTCCGCCAGTACAACTCTCTGCCGTACCGACCGTTTTTTCCATTTCCCACAGCAGCTGACTCACTTCCCTGCTGATAATCTTGCTTTCAAAATCCATATTTCAATTTTATTTAAATGTCACTTTCGAGAATGCCGGCGCGTCAATGCTGCAAAACTCACCGTCCAAATACTTATAATGGCCCACGATACCAATCATCGCCGCATTATCCGTCGTATAGCTGAACTTCGGAATATAGATGGTCCATCCGTAGCGCTTGGCATAGTCGTGGAAGGCATTGCGCAGTCCGTTGTTGGCACTCACGCCGCCTGCCACAGCCACGTGCTTGATGCCCGTCTGCTTCACGGCCAGTTTCAGTTTCTTCATCAGAATGTCCACAATCGTCCATTCCAACGAGGCCGCGATATCTTCTTTGTGGTGTTCGATGAAGTCGGGATCATCCTCCACCCATTTGCGCAGATTATAGAGGAACGACGTCTTCAGACCCGAGAAACTGTAGTCCAACCCCGGAATATGCGGCTCAGCAAACTGATAAGCCTTCGGATTGCCCTGACGAGCCAGTCGGTCGATGATTGGACCACCGGGATAGCCCAGTCCCATCACCTTCGAACATTTGTCGATGGCCTCTCCGGCTGCGTCGTCAATGGTCTGACCCAACACCTCCATATCGTTATAGGCGTTCACTTTGACAATCTGCGAGTTACCGCCCGACACCAAGAGGCAGAGGAACGGCAATGGCGGCTGGCTCTGGTCGTCGTCGCTCTCCTTGATGAAGTGCGCCATCACGTGTCCTTGCAGGTGGTTGACGTCAATCAGGGGAATGCCCAGCGAGCGGGCAAAACCCTTGGCGAAATTCACACCCACCAGCAACGAACCCATCAGTCCCGGTCCGCGCGTAAAAGCCACTGCTGTCAGTTGTTCCTTCGTGATACCAGCCCGCTTGATAGCTTCGTGCACCACCGGTACCACATTCTGCTGGTGAGCCCTCGACGCCAATTCCGGCACCACGCCACCATACGACTCGTGCACCGCCTGCGACGCTGTCACGTTCGACAGCAGCACACCATTCTTCAGTACCGCCGCCGACGTATCGTCACACGACGACTCTATACCTATTATATATATATCCTTTTGAGTCTGTTCCATCTCTTGTCACACTTTGACGTTGCAAAGGTACGAACTTATTTTCAATTTTCAAAACTATTTAAGTTTTTTAATTTGGTTTACTACAGCTCTCAGCCGTTCAGCCCGAGGCCAAACGACCGAGAGCCGATAGGGTCATTTCCCGCGCATCTTAGCCAAGGGAGAGTCGGGATGCGTCTTGGCATATTCTTCAAACGAAATGCTGTTCTTGCGCGCCTCTTCCATCTCAGCCTCGCGCTTCGCATCTGCCGCTGCACGCTCCGCCGCAATGGCCTTTTGCTCGGCAGCATTCTCGGCAGACGAACCGGTCGTTTTCCCCTTAACCTTCGCACGCTCCAGTCGCAGCTTGGCGGCCTCGTTGTCATATTGGTAGCTTCTGTTCTCCCAGTTTTTCA
The DNA here is from genome assembly GCA_900318885.1 of uncultured Prevotellaceae bacterium. Lineage (GTDB taxonomy): Bacteria > Bacteroidota > Bacteroidia > Bacteroidales > Bacteroidaceae > Prevotella. The sequence goes on from ONMN01000031.1 coordinate 2,633, forward strand.
GACGCATGGCCGTGTTCCACGTCTTTTGCATTTCAAAGAGCATTTTCCTCCCCGACCGGTTTTCCTGCGCCCAGTAGTTGTAGAAGCTTTTAATCATCTCGTGGTCATACTTGTCGCCAAACGTCTTGCACTCTTCCATGAAAGCCTTCTTACGAAATGGCAACGTTTCCTTCAAGCTCTTACGACCGCGCTTCTTCCTTGTTCGGGCGACAGCCTCACCATCAAAACCGGCATCGCCCTCGCGTCCAACGATAGATAGATTTTCTGGAACTTTTTCTTTATTTTCTTTTTCTAGTGAAAGGGGGCCGGGGGAAGAGGTTCTTTTGCTTTTCCTTGTTTTTCTGCTCTTTAGAGTGCAGCGCACCCCAAAAAAATTACGCAGTCTCTTCTGCTCCGCACCGACAACAGCCTGTTCGGCTTCACCACACTTTACAAATATTGACGCGGCCATATACTGGTGACGCAATGCCTCATACGCAAGCGTCCCCACACTGTCTCTACTGATACCACTGATTCGCAGCAGTTCCTCAATATCATTCTCAATCTGTTTCACGTCAAAGTTTGTGTTCTCGACGTCCTGTTGTTTGTTAGTCTCATTTGAATTCATAATTAAATTTTACTCGATAGTTTTGCCTCTCTTGCACTACCACGGTGATATAGATTGGCATTATTCATCCCGTGGCTCGGAGCCGTGCTCAGTTTTTGACCGCTGACTAACATCTAAAAAGAATGCAGCAGAAACTCGCGACTCCCTCAAAATAGTCTCAGGTGGGTCTGAGACTAATTCTGAGACTTCTGAGACTTTTCATGGCAAAAAAAATCCGTTCTGAGAGTAGAACGGAGATTATTTGTTTAATTCTGCCTGAATGGCGGCTCGCAATTCGAGGGCAAACTTGGTGAATTTTTTAACGATTGGCCATTTATCGATACGTAATATCATGTATTTATTGTCACGAAGTGTACTCGAAATCGTTCCCTTAGGGCAACCCGGCAATTCAATCTTCAGAGGTAACCTAGGCACACTACGCTCAAAATCAGCCTGACTCTGATAATTATAATAGTCGCGTAATACACAATAGACAACCGCCCAAGCACTCTTACTCGTCATATACGAACTGACATTCTCGATGGCTCTTGACAACGCTTCGTCGAACGACCCTTCATGCTCATATAACATCTTGTTATCAGGCATTGAACTATAGTCAACCTCCAATTCATACTCTTTTGCTCGACGGCAAAGGATGTCGGTGATGATGGAAATGCGATCGAGAATTTCAAAGAAACAGGCTATTTCCTCCTTCTTTTCCGGATTGCTGAAAGGGAAGCGGTGAGCGAATTGACGCCACGACTCTTCATCGTCTCTCACGCAGTTCCAAGTTTTTGACAACGGCATGCAGGCAAACTTCCTAATGAGTTCTTCACGCTCTTCCATCAACTCTTCAAGTGGATTTAGTGTGTCGTAGGCATTTCCTATGATTTGCCTGATGCTTGCCAAAGATTTCTGATAGGCCGACAAAAACTCCAACATGAACCGAATCTCAAAATGGTTCCGAAGCCAACGGCCATAATTCTCATATTCAGTAGCAGGAATCTCACTGATACGACAGCCAAGTTCCTTCCACAACCGTTTGCGCAACCATCCTATCGAGAATAGTCTGTCGGCATTTTTCAGCATCGCATTCATACGATGTTGCATGATAGGAGAAAATCCGGCACCGTTTTCGAAAGCGTTGTTATTCTGAATCGTCATGGTTAAAATTCTCCCCAAGGATTTTCGACGTCAACATCATATTCGTACCTCAACAATTCAAACAAATACCCCATCGTCAAACTATAGTCGGATGTGTCGAAATCAACGTCATTCTTGGCAGCCAACTTCGTTGCCTTTTTGATGAACTTGCTAAAGAAATCGAAAAAACTAATAAACGTTCTATCCTCAGAATCTGGGGGCATCATACGCAAAATCTCACCATAGAATTGATTGGCACAAACCAAGTAATTGGCCTCATAATTATGAGGAACCTGACTATACAGCGAATCAATGATTATCTGCTCAGCTTCGTTAAGCCCCAACTCCTGCCCATATGCCAAGTGCTCAGCCATCGTCTTCAACGTTGCCAACACATTTTTAACAATCGGCTTTGGATCGTCTTTATTCCATTGGTAAGTAATTCCACATTGCTTGACCAGATAGTCCTGCATCACAATATTGTGGTCAGACGTCCAATCATAAATTTCATCATAGACAACACGAGCCTCATCAATACTCATTGTCTCCTCCGCATCTGCGCCATATATATCCTCCACTTCCTTCTGAAGTTCAATAGGCGACTTGTGCTCTACCATATAGTCTTCTATTACATCATTTACTTCACTTGCCATAGGATGTCTCTTTTTATTTTGTTTTATTTCCTGCTGCAAAGGTAACAAAAAAATCGGGTAAAAACAAAAAATATGCTACTTTGTATGATATGCTCGATAAATAGTACCTGTAAATTTATCAATTTCCACATGACCTACTCCACCTACGACAAGGTGTAATTGTTGTGTATTCGCCTCATCATCCATAGTTTCTCCCTCATCTTGTGGTATTGAAGTTTCTACAACCCAAATACTATCTGTTTCCATGACTCTAAATGGAATCTCTTCATAGATATCTGAACCATATTTATCTTCTAAAACAGCCAAAGCAATTTTAACTGCTAAAAATTTGTTGGATACTAATGGAGCATTCTGCAAATGTTTATTTCCTGTCGTTTTTACATATCTAATTGGCAATGAATCAGATATAATATTTGTATCGTCTATTGATGGTGAGCCATCTATTGATTTAATAGCATAATAATACCCACACGTAAAAGAGATTATAATAAAGGATAGAATGCAAAGCAAATATATAAAGATGTTTTTTCTCATATTCTACTACTATTTAAGAATTGACATTTATAGGATTAACTATTATTTGCCATATACACATATCCAAATATTTTATTAATCCGCTGCAAAGATACGAATAAGCGAGCGAAATGCAAAACAATTCATGATTTATTTTTCATTTCGAGCGATGGTTGGCATTTTCAACACTCACATCAACCGTCCATTGCTCACTACCTTCCCTGCTGTCTGCCGCTCTGCTCCGGGCTGTCCGCCGTACACTTCCCTGCTGTCCGCCGTCAACTGCCGGGCAGACCGCCGAACACCTACCAGCAGAGACAAAGCTCACAGACACACCAATACTCAAATACTATCAGATAATACTCCAAGACTATCCGTCAATAGTCCAAAAGTATTTTGAAATACTCCGAAAGTATTGCAAAATACTCTTGCTGCATTTTATAAAAACTCACCATTGCTTTTAAGATTTTCCGAAAAATATTTGGAAATTCCGAAAATTAGTGCTATATTTGTACCCCAAAAGAACTATAAATAGGCATGGCACAAATTAAGAGCGAAGCTGCCTATAGAGCAGCGATGAAAAGAATTGATGAACTGCTTAAAGTGGTTAACGACTCAACTCCGGCTGATGACCCCAACTATCTGGAGTTGGATATGATTTCTGATATGGTAGCAGAATATGAGGATGTTCACTATCCCATCAGTAAACCAACGCTGATAGACGTTATCAAGCTGCGTCTCTACGAAATGGGTATCACGCAAACCAAACTTGCAGAAATGCTTGGTCTCAGCAATGCCCGTGTCAGTGAAATCATGAACGGCAAAAGCGAGCCCTCGCTGAAAATCGGCAGAGAGTTGAGCCGTCAACTAAACATCGACCCTGCTGTGGTGCTTGGAGTGTGAGAAGTGATCAGGAGAATCTGAAACAGAGTGCTCACCGGAACCGTCCCCGCAATTCGTTAAAAGAGTATAAGATTAAGCCACTTAAAAAAACATAAAACACTCCATTTATTTCATCAAAATAAATATTGATTCGTATTAAATTTGTATATTTGCAGCATATAAAGAATATTGGAACTATAATTTAGTGATTATGAAATATTATTTTTTATCAACACTAGTTTTATCTATAGCATTATTTTCATGCCAATCAGAAAGTAAGAAGGCCGATCAACTTAGTTTAGAAAATAAATTCGATGAAGCCGCAGAACTTTATCAAAAAGCGGCAAACAGAGGGGATGCATACGCCACTTGGAGATTAGCAAAGGCATATGCGAATGGGCAAGGAGTTGATTGGGATGAAAATAAATCATTCGAACTTCTCAAGGAGGCTGCAGAAAAAGGATGTGAAGAGGCAAAAAGTGATTTAGCATTTGCTTACATATTTGATTGGTTTAATACTGGAAAAGAAACAGAAAAAGGGAAAAAAATACTGGATAATTTAGTAGACAAAACAAATAACTCATACGTATTGTCCAGATATGCATCTCTATTGTTCAATGGTGATGGTCCATATGATGAAAATAAAGAGAAAGCCATTAGAATTGCAAAAAAAGTAGAAAACAAGGAAAACCCATATTATTTGTCATTTATGGCTGATGTCTATTTGGAAGGTACTGATAAAATTGATATAGATGCAGAAAAAGGTATTGATTATCTTGAACGTGCTTTTTACAATGGCAGAAAATATTGTGCTTATAATTTACAGTCTATTTACGCAAGTGGCTATGGATCAGTTAAGCCTGATAAGTCAAAAAGAATTGACTGGTTAAGAAAAGGTATTGAAGGAGAAGATACTGACTGTATGATAGATATGGCTTTATTGTGTTTGACAGAAGATAGTTTATATAAAGATATTCGAAATCCTCAAAAAGCAATCGAACTTTTAAAAAGAGCATCTAAAAAAGGGAATGGAGCAGCATATTATTCAATCGGAAATTTATATTACTATGGTGAATATCTTCCTAAAGATGACAAAAAGGCTTTTGAAAATTGGGAAATGGCTGTAAAATTAAGATGTTACACGGCAGCAAGCCATCTTGCTTATTCTTACATTGATGGCGTAGGCTGTGAGAAAGATGAAAATAAAGGTGTGGAGTTGCATAAGTTAGCAGTAGAACATGGTAGCGGCTTTTCTGCCAATAAATTATTTTATTGTTATTGGACAGGTTCTTGGGGCGTAAAGAAGGACAAAAACTTAGCAAAAAAATATTTGATAAAATCTGCAGAGTTAAATGACCCATGGGGTTGTTATAACCTTGGAAGACAATATTTCATGGGGAACGACTTAATGAATAAGGATAATTCTCAGGCGTTTGTATATATTAAAAAAGCAGCAGACATGGGTCTAGTAGATGCATGTATGGGTGTAGCATACCTTTATGAAACAGGTCAGGGCGTCGAAAAAGACCTACAAAAAGCAAAAGAATATAGAGATAGAGCTGCAGCAAATGATGAGAAAGAGGATAAAAATCAATTATAATATTTTATTTAAACAACATGTTGAGCGGTTTCTGAGCTCACGGGGACAGTTCGGTGAGCACTTCTGATTTGTTCATTAATCAGCTACTATACGAATTAAACCATATAGAGCCGGTTAGTCTTGAGAGAGCAGGTTCTTACAAAACCGCCGCGTGCTTGAGTTCGTTTTTGATGGCTTTGTTGATGAAGTCGTTGATTAGGCATCGAGATAGCTATCAACGCCATCCTCAAAGTCCTTTCGTAATTCTTCGAGTGTATTGCCCTCATAGAGAATCAGCGCCTTGCTCATTCCCTGAACCTTTCCAAACAGGCAGTTGTCCTCTTTGCTATACTCAACGCTACCCTTGTAGCCTTTATACTCCAAAAAATCCATATCTCAAATTATTTAGTCGGCAAAGGTACTAAATATAGTACTAACTTCCAAATTTTTTAGCGAATTTCCCACATTTCTGTGGCGTATTTCGGAAATAATGCGTAAATTTGCAACATGAAAGAAGAACAATACAAGTTACTGGTAAGCCAGATAGCGGCGCTCATTGAGGGCGAGAAGGACATGATAGCCGTTATGAGCAATGTGGCTGCGGCCATTCATCAGACGATGGGATTCTGGTGGACGGGGTTCTATCGGGTGGCGGACGGCGAGTTGGTGCTTGGCCCTTTCCAAGGTCCTGTTGCATGTATGCACATTGCTTTCGGCAAGGGCGTTTGCGGCACAGCGTGGCAACGGGCAGAAACTGTCATCGTTCCCGACGTCGAACAGTTCCCGGGACATATTGCCTGTAGCAGCGCGTCGCGTTCTGAAATTGTCGTACCGGTGTTTGGCGTTGATGGCAAGGTGACTGCTGTGCTCGACATTGACAGTGATGAGTTGGCCACATTCGACGAAACCGACCGCAAATATCTGGAAGAGATTGCACATTTATTGAAAAACACATCTCCCCGAGCGTAATGCCCAGGGAGATGACGTTTTTCTTGTAAGATGAGAAGCCGATTACTCTGCGGCGGGAGCCTCAGCAGCGGGTGCTTCAGCGGCGGGAGCTTCCTCAGCGGGAGCCTCGGCAGCAGCGGCCTCAGCAGCCTTTGCAGCCTCTTCCTCAGCCTTGGCAGCAGCCTCGGCAGCCTTCTTTTCAGCTACCTTCTTAGCCTGCTCCTCGTTCTGAGCCTTCTCAGCCTTGAGCTGGGCAGCAGCAGCGTCCTTCTTAGCCTTGGCCTCAGCCTCGGCAATCTTGTTAAGACCATTCTGCTTGTCAGCCTTCCAAGCCTCGAACTTCTTCTGTGCAGTAGCCTCGTCGAATGCGCCCTTCTTGACGCCACCCTTCAGGTGTTTCATCATATAGACGCCCTCGCGGCTAAGGATGTTACGAACAGTGTCGGTTGGCTGTGCACCACACTCGACCCAATAGAGTGCACGCTCGAAATTAAGTTCTACTGTGGCAGGATTGGTGTTTGGGTTGTAAGTACCAATCTTCTCAGTGAAACGACCATCACGTGGTGCACGAGCGTCAGCGATAACGATGCGGTAGAAAGCATAGCTCTTACGTCCGCCGCGCTGCAATCTGATTTTTGTTGCCATTGTTTAAATGTGTAATTTTGTTGTTAAATAATTGAATTTCGTGCTCTTATCTCGTAAAAGCGGCTGCAAAGGTACGAACTTTCCGCGAATTCGCCAAACAAATGAAAAGAAAATTTGGTTTTTCCTCACTTTTTTTGTACCTTTGCAGCCGCTAATAATAAATAAGGTATAAGAAAGAGATGATAACAGTCACAAACTTAGCGATTCAGTTTGGAAAGAAAACGCTGTACAAAGATGTTAATTTGAAGTTTACAAGTGGTAACATTTACGGCATTATCGGTGCTAACGGCGCCGGTAAGTCTACCCTACTCCGCGCCATCAGCGGTGAGCTGGAACCGAACAAGGGTTCTATCGAGATGCTGCCGGGCGAGCGTATGTCGGTGTTGGAGCAGGACCACTTCAAATATGATGAATTCACGGTGATGGACACGGTATTTATGGGTCATCAGCCGCTGTGGAAAAATATGAAGGAGCGCGAGGCGCTGTATGCCAAGGCCGAAATGACCGAGGAAGACGGTGTTCGCGCCGCCGACTTGGAAATGGCTTTTGCCGAGATGAACGGTTGGGAGGCTGAGAGCGAGGCAGCCCAGTTGCTGCAGAACCTTGGCGTGGCTGAAGGTCAGCACTACAAGCAGATGTCGGAGATATCGAACAACGAGAAGGTTCGCGTGATGTTGGCCAAGGCCTTGTTCGGACATCCCGACAACCTGTTGCTGGACGAGCCCACCAACGACCTCGACCTGGACACCGTGCAGTGGTTGGAGGAATATCTGTCGAACTTGGAGCAGTGCGTGCTCGTGGTATCTCACGACCGTCACTTCCTCGATGCCGTTTCGACGCAGACCGTAGACATCGACTTCGGCAAGGTGACGCTGTTCTCGGGTAACTACTCGTTCTGGTACGAATCGTCGCAGTTGGCTTTGCGTCAGGCTCAGAACCAGAAGATGAAGGCCGACGAGAAGCGCAAGCAGTTGGAGGAATTCATCCGCCGTTTCTCTGCCAATGTGGCAAAGTCGAAGCAGACCACCTCGCGTAAGAAGATGTTGGAGAAACTGAACGTCGAGGAAATCACCCCGTCAACACGTAAGTATCCGGGCATCATCTTCTCCATGGAGCGCGAGCCTGGCACTCAGATTCTCGAAGTAGAAGGACTGAAGGCTCTGAATGATGACGGAACGGTATTGTTCGACAACGTGTCGTTCACCATTGAGAAGGGTCAGAAGACTGTCTTCCTGTCACACAATCCGAAGGCGATGACCGCGCTGTTCGAGATTATCAACGGCAATCGCGAGGCCGACGCCGGAACGTATAAGTGGGGCGTCACCATCACGACGGCTTACCTGCCTTTGGACAACACCGCTTTCTTCCAGTCGGAGATGAACCTCGTAGACTGGCTGTCGCAATATGGCACAGGCAACGAGGTGATGATGAAGTCGTTCCTGGGTCGTATGTTGTTCAAGGACGAGGACATCCAGAAGAAGGTCTGCGTGCTCTCCGGCGGTGAGAAGATGCGTTGTATGATTGCCCGTATGCAGCTGAAGAATGCCAACTGTCTGATTCTCGACACACCCACAAACCACTTGGATTTGGAGTCGATTCAGGCGTTCAACAATAATCTTATCTCGTTCAAGGGTAACATCCTGTTTGCCTCGCATGACCATGAGTTCATCAATACCGTGGCCGACCGCATTATCGAATTGACACCGAAAGGCACTATCGATAAGCTCACTACGTACGACGATTACATCTACGACGAGAGCATCAAGGAGAAGAAAGCTGAGATGTATGCGTAAAGAATGGCACGGAATTTGCTGGAAGCGAAGAAAAAACAAAAAAGCTATGAACGAAGAAGAAATGAAGAACATGGAAGAGGAAGAAACCCTCGACCAACAAGAAAATGAGGCCAGCGATTCAGTCGCTGACGAAGATACAGTGGCCAGCGATTCCGTCGCTGACAATGAATCCGCTGACACCGAAGCTCCCGCTGAGGAGGAAGAAGAAAAAGACCCTCTTGAGCAGGCTCAGGCCGAGATAGAGCAGCTGAAGACACAGATACTCTATAAGACTGCCGAGTTTGACAACTACCGCAAGCGCACGCTGAAGGAGAAGGCAGAGCTCATCCTGAATGGCGGCGAGAAGGCTGTCAGTGCCATTCTGCCAGTTATTGACGACATGGAGCGTGCACTGGCCAATGGCGAGAAAACCGACGACCCCGCCGTGTTGCGCGAAGGCATGGAACTCATCTACAACAAGATGATGAAAGCCCTTGAGAGCTTAGGAGTCAAGAAGATAGACACTGACAATGCCGATTTCGATACCGACATGCACGAGGCTGTAGCTATGGTTCCAGGCATGGGAGACGACAAGAAAGGCAAGGTGATTGACTGTCTGCAGGCCGGTTACCAACTGAATGACAAAGTCATCCGTCATGCCAAAGTGGCAGTAGGACAGTAAGATGTCTGATGTAAGATGTAAGAAGTAAGAAGAAATGGCACAGAAACGAGATTACTATGAGGTGCTTGGCGTTGACAAGAACGCCACAGAAGATCAGATAAAGAAGGCATATCGCACCATTGCCATCAAATATCACCCCGACCGCAATCCCGGCAACAAAGAAGCTGAGGAGAAATTCAAGGAGGCTGCCGAGGCTTACGACGTGTTGCACGACCCGCAGAAGCGTCAGCAGTACGACACGTACGGATTCAACGCTCCCGGCAGTGGCGGTTTCGACCCCTTCGGAGGCGCATCAATGAATATGGACGACATCTTCTCGATGTTCGGCGATATCTTTGGTGGACACGCCGGTTTCGGCGGCTTTGGCGGAAGTGCCAAGCGCGGCCCGCAAGTTCATCGTGGCAGCGACCTCCGTCTGAAGGTTCGTCTGTCGCTGCAGGAGATTGCTCATGGCGTCACCAAAAAATTCAAGGTTCGCAAGGACGTGGCTTGCTCTCATTGTCATGGTTCCGGCTCTGCGGACGGCTCTGCCGTTGAGAAGTGTCCGACGTGTCACGGAACTGGTATCATCACCCACACCACACAGAGTATTTTCGGAATGATGCAGACGCAGGGTGTCTGTCCTACTTGCGACGGTGCCGGTACTGTCATCAAGAACAAGTGTCAGCATTGTCACGGAACGGGTATCGAAAAGGGCGAGGAAGTTGTTGAAATCAAGATTCCTGCCGGTGTGGCCGAAGGCATGATTGTCAATGTCCCCGGTAAGGGTAATGCCGGTATTCGCAATGGTATCAACGGTGATATTCAGGTTTTGGTGGAAGAAGAGCCCAACGACACATTTATCCGCGACGACAACAACCTGATATACAATCTGCTGCTCGATTTCCCGACGGCAGCACTTGGTGGCGATGTGGAGATTCCAACCATCGAAGGAACCCGTCTGAAGGTGAAGATGGAACCAGGCACGCAGCCCGGCAAGACACTGCGTCTGCGCGGCAAGGGACTGCCTGCCGTTCAGGGCTATGGACGTGGTAACGGCGACCTTGTGGTTAATGTCAGCGTTTACGTGCCGAAGACTCTCACCAGCGACGAAAAGCGCGCCATCGAGCAGTTCCGTCAGAGTGATAATTTCAAGGGTGATGCCGCCACCAAGCGCAGCATCTTCCAGAAGTTCAGGAATTACTTCAGTTAAGCATGTCGCTGTGCCACAGCGACAAACACCGCGCTTATGACCTACAAAGAGACCTGCGAATACCTATATAGCCAGATGCCCATGTTCGAGCGACAGGGCGCATCAGGCTATAAAGAAGGACTTCACAACACGCTTGTATTGGATGAGCACTTCAATCATCCTCATAAGTCGTTTGCCGTTATCCACGTCGGAGGCACAAATGGCAAAGGCAGCGTGTCTCATACCATCGCCTCTGTACTGCAGGAATGTGGCTATCGCGTAGGTCTTTACACCTCACCACATCTGGTTGATTTCCGTGAGCGTATCCGTGTCAATGGACATCCCATCACCGAGAAGTATGTCGTTGATTTTGTCGAGCGCGAACGGTCGTTCTTCGAGCCATTACATCCCTCGTTCTTTGAAGTAACCACGGCAATGGCTTTTGCCTATTTCCGTGATATGAACGTTGATATTGTGGTGGCAGAAGTAGGTTTGGGCGGACGATTGGACTGCACCAACATCGTCAATCCTATCGTCTCCGTCATTACCAACATCAGTTTCGACCACACACAGTTCTTGGGTGACACACTGGCCAAGATTGCCGAGGAAAAAGCCGGTATTATTAAAAAAGGTGTACCTGTCGTCATCGGTGAGAATCATCCCGAGACACGACCCGTCTTCGAGGCCAAGGCCAAGGAGATGCAGGCGCCTATCATTTTTGCCGAGGATAATCCTGAGGTGCTTAGTGCCGCGCCTACCGAAGAAGGGGGCATGCATTATGTGACTTACCATGCTGGTGAGTTCGACGGCGACCTCGGCGGCATTTACCAGCAGAAAAACATGAACACCGTGATACATGCGCTGAAGGTCCTCGAGGATCTTGGTTTCCTTGCTACATTCCCCAAGGACTGCTACGAACTGCTCAACGGTGTCAAGAAGGTTTGCGACAACACAGGACTCATGGGACGATGGCAGACCATCCAGCATAATCCGCTGGTCGTTTGCGATACAGGTCATAACGTCGGCGGATGGCAATATCTGAGCCGTCAACTGGCCATGGTGAAATGCAAAAAAATGCACATCGTCTTCGGCATGGTGAACGATAAAGACATCGATTCTGTGCTCAAACTGCTTCCAAAGGATGCAATTTACTATTTTACGAAGGCAAACACGCCAAGAGCGCTCAACGAGCAATCTGTGCGCATTTTAGCCATCAATCACAAACTGGCAGGAAATTGCTATCCTACTGTAAATGAAGCATATAAGTCGGCTCTCGAAAGCGCGGAGCCCGACGATTTTATCTTCGTTGGAGGCTCCAGCTACGTCGTTGGCGATTTCCTGAAAAACTGCATTTAAAAGTTTTTAACACTCTCGTAAACGTTTTTTACGTCGATTCATTTGCCATTCTCGTTTTTTTTCGGTTACTTTGCAAGGTAAATTAAGTAACTTAAAACATTAACGATATGGCAAACACAAACGAAACAGCGAATTTGTGTGGTCTGAACCGCAAGGATTTCCAGGCCACGGTGAATGGAAAAAAGACGGATCTTTACATTTTGAAGAACCGTAAGGGTTATGAAGTAGCTATCTCTAATTATGGTGGTGCAATATGTGCTATCATGGTTCCCGATAAAGATGGCAAAGTAGCAAACGTTATTGAGGGTCACAACAGCATCCAGCAGCTCACCAGCGGCAACGAGCCTTACCTCTCGACACTGATTGGCCGTTGGGGCAACCGCATCTGCAAGGGTCAGTTCACGCTGAACGGCAAGGACTATCAGCTTGCTCTGAACGACGGTCCTAACCACCTGCATGGCGGTGGCGTAGGTTTCAACGCCAAGGTTTGGGATGCTCGTCAGATGGGTCCACGCTCGCTGGCTCTGCATCGTATCTCATCTTATGGTGAGGAAGGTTTCACTGGCGAACTGGACGTAACGGTAGAGTTTACCTTCACCGACCAGAACGAGCTGGTTATTGAGTATCTGGCTACCACCAACAAGAAGACGATTGTCAACCTGACACACCACGCCTTCTTTGCATTGGGCGGTACTGCCGATCCCACTCCCGGCATCGAAGACCAGATTTGCGAAATCAATGCAGACTTCTATCTGCCCACCGACGCAACGGCTATTCCTACGGGTGAAATCCTGAAGGTTGAAGGAACTCCCTTCGATTTCCGCAAGGCAAAGACTTTCGGTCAGGATATCGAAGCTGACAACGAGCAGATTAAGTTCGGTCACGGTTTCGACCACAACTACGTGTTGAACAAGCAGGAAGAGGGTGAACTGAGCTTTGCCGCCAAGTTGACAGAGCCCAAGAGCGGACGCACCATGGAGGTTTATACCACCGAACCCGGTTTGCAGCTCTACACCGGTAACTTCCTGAATGGCTACAAGGGCGCCAACGGTTGCACGTTCCCACGTCGTTCGGCCGTCTGCTTTGAAGCACAGCACTTCCCTGACAGCCCCAACCGTCCATACTTCCCCAGCGTCGTGCTGAATCCTGGCCAGCGCTACAAGCAGAAGACGGTCTATCGTTTCGGTATTGCTGAATAATACAAATTATATTAATAAGGTAAGAATTTATGGGTAATCAGAATCAAACCCCGAATTACACATTCGCCCTTATCGTTGTCTTCATCGTCTGTTTCCTCATCGGATTCATCACGACGATGAACAACTCCATGATTGACTTCTGCTCTAAAGCTTTCAATCTGAGTGCACAGGAAGGACAGTATGTCAACTCCGCTTTCTACGGAGCATACCTGCTGGCCATCCCCTTCTCGCTGCTGATGAGTAAGATTGGCTACAAGGCAACCCTTATTCTTGGTTTAGCCGTGGCCGGTATCGGTTTCGTTATCAACTCGTTAGGCATTGACTGGGCTATTGGCGCCAATGTCAGCGTTTACGCTTTCTTCCTGAGCTCTATGTGCTTGGTTGCCATGGGTGTGGTGATGCTGCAGAACGTGGCAAACCCCTACGTCATGGTGCTGGGTAAGCCCGAAAGCAGCGCTTTCCGCATGACGCTGTCGCAGGCATTGAACTCAGTAGCTACGACCGTTGCACCTATTTTTATTACCAGCGTCATCCTGGCAGGAGAGATTCCGGCTCCCGAGCTGGTGCCCGCTCCCTTCATGGGATTAGGTATCTTCACGCTCCTCATCTGCTTAGTGCTGGTATTCCTGAAGCTGCCGAAGATTGACGAAGGTGCTCAGAGCAAGGAGTTCAACCAGCATCCCGCTGAGAAGAGTACCGTATTTGCCTATCCTCATGTATGGCTGTGTGCATTGGGCATCTTCATGTATATGGGTGTCGAGATTGGCGTTCCCTCCATGCTGCCCTATCGCTTCCAACTGTTAGGTGAGACTGATAGCAATACCGTAACGAGCTTCCTGGCCTTCTATTGGGGAGGCATGATGGTGGGTCGTTTCATCGGTGCTGGCATTCTCACCAAGTTCAAGCCCCGCATGGTGCTGTCGTGCTGCGTCAGCCTCGGTGCGCTGTGCATCCTGCTGTCACTCTTGCTTTCCAGCAGCATTGTCGGCATCTGGTGCATGCTGGCCGCTGGTCTGTTCCATAGCGTCATGTGGCCCCTCATCTTCAACCTGGGCCTCATGCACCTAGGTCGTCACACCAAGGCTGCTTCGGGTGTCATCAATACGGGCGTTATCGGTGCTGCCATCCTGATGCCTATCATGGGTGCCGTCGTTGACATCACGGGTGTCATCATTGCCATGTGCATCATGTTTGTCTATTATGCCTACATCTTCTGGTTCTGCAACTGGGGTAGCCAGATTGGCTTGGAAGGCAGAAAATAAGTATTCATATCAAAACTTCAACTAATATTTATGATGGAAATCGATTTTGTAAGAAGCCGCTTCATCAAGCATTTTGATGGCAAGACCGGCAATGTATATGCCTCACCGGGCCGTATTAACCTCATTGGCGAGCACACCGACTACAACGGTGGATTCGTTTTTCCCGGTGCTGTCGATAAGGGTATTATGGCAGAAATGCGTGCAAATGGTACTGAGGACACCGTCATGGCTTATGCCATTGACCTGAAAGATCGTGTGGACTTCCACCTCAACGATCCCGCTGGCCCCCGCGCCTCATGGGCTCGTTACATCTATGGTATCGCTTTGGAAATGCGCAAATTGGGCGTTCCCGTCAAGGGCTTTAATATTGCCTTTGCAGGTGATGTTCCCCTCGGTGCCGGCATGTCGTCATCAGCTGCTATGGAGAGCTGTTTCGCTTGCGGTCTGAACGACATCTTTGGTGACAACAAGGTTTCTCAGTGGGATATGGCGCTTGCTGGACAGGCTACCGAGCACAACTACTGCGGTGTCAACTGCGGTATCATGGACCAGTTCGCATCCGTCTTCGGCAAAGCAGGCTGTCTGATGCGCCTCGACTGCCGTTCGCGCGAGTTCGAGTACTTCCCCTTCAAGCCCGACGGCTATCGTCTCGTACTGCTCGACAGCGTTGTGAAGCACCAGTTGGCTGGTTCGCCTTACAACGACCGTCGTAATTCGTGCGAGAATGTCGTGAAGCACATTCAAGCCAAGCATCCCGAGGGTAAGTTTGAGACCCTGCGCGACTGCACATGGGAACAACTTGACGAAGTACGCGCCGAAGTTGGCGAGGAGGATTACAAGCGCGCCAAGTTCGTGCTGGGTGAGAAGGACCGTGTGCTCGCTGTCTGCGACGCTCTGAACGAAGGCGATTACGAGAAGGTTGGTGAACTGATGTACCAGACCCATGAAGGACTGTCGAAGGATTACGAGGTCTCTTGCGAAGAGCTCGACTTCCTGAACGACATTGCCAAGGAGTGCGGCGTCACCGGCTCACGAATCATGGGTGGTGGCTTTGGTGGTTGCACCATCAACCTCGTGCGCAACGACCTCTACCGTCAGTTCATCGCTACGGCTAAGGAGAAGTTCAACGCTAAATATGGTCATGAGCCCAAGGTTTACGACGTCGTCATCGGTGACGGTTCCCGCAAGCTCTGTTAAGTCCCTTTCAATACAAAGTTTACCGGCATTAAACCTCGAGTTTAGTGCCGGTAAATTGTTCGTTTACTGCCGGTAAAATAATACGGTTATTATTTCTTGTCCAATTTCTCGTAAATCGAGTTGTTTGACTTGTATTCAGGTACGATTTCCTTCATCTTTGCGACAGTAGCCATATCGTCATAATGCTTGGAAATCTCAATAAGGTCGTCGATGTCCTTGCACACCTTGTCGTAGTCGTACTCACGAACCTCTGCGATACGAATCTTCTCATGGAACGTTGGCTTGGTACCCTCGAGTTCGTTAAGCACTTCCTCGTAGAGCTTCTCGCCCGGACGCAAACCCGTAAACTTAATCTCGACATTCTTGGCACCAGAGAGCTTGATCATGCGCTTGGCAAGGTCGGCAATCTTCACGGGTTTGCCCATGTCGAAAACGAAGATTTCACCACCATTGCCCTTCGTGCCAGCCTCGAGCACCAGCTTACAAGCCTCGGGAATGAGCATGAAGAAGCGAACGATACGTTCGTCAGTAACAGTTACAGGGCCGCCGTTCTTAATCTGTTCGCGGAACAAGGGAATGACACTTCCGTTGGATCCCAGCACATTACCGAAACGTGTGGTAACGAACTGTGTGCGAGCCGTCGGTCCGCCCATTTGACCAGCTGTGATGAAGCTGAGTCTGTTGCCCAAGATAGGTAGATGATTGACCACCTTCTTCTCTTTGATAGCTTGGTCAAGCGCCTGCACATAAATCTCGCAGATACGCTTCGAACAGCCCATGACATTCGTGGGGTTCACGGCCTTATCCGTTGACACCATCACGAATTTCTTGACGCCATATTTCACGCTGTAGTCAGCAATTACTTTCGTTCCGTAGATGTTGTTGAGCACAGCCTCCGAGGGATTATCCTCCATCATCGGCACATGCTTATAGGCGGCAGCATGGAATACGTAGTCAGGACGGAACGTACGGAAAATCTCCTCCATTCTGCGCTGACGGCTGATGCTGGTCACAATCACCTCGGCATCTACATTCGGATAGTCTCTGGCCATCATTAGTCGAATGTCGTGCTGAGGAGTTTCTGCCTGATCGATGAGCATCATCTTTGCCGGCTTAAACTGCGCAATCTGTCTTACCATCTCGCTACCGATAGAACCGGCACTTCCAGTAATCAATACCTTCTGTCCCTCTATCAGTTCAGCCACCGATTTCAGGTCTACACGAATCTCCTGACGAGGCAACAGCTCTTCTACAGATACTTCACGCATCTGCATGTTACCATAGTCCTCGTCAGACATTTCTTCGCCTTCGCTCATCTCCTTGGCACTCTGAGCCATATAGATTTTCGCACCAGCACCAATGATCTTATCCTGAATTTCCTGATTATCCCGGAATTCCTTCACTCGATAGGGTGACACCAAAACACCCTCGATATCATTATCCATGATGATTTTGGCCAAATCCTCCTCAACAGAATACACACGCTCGCCCATAATCTGCTGGTGTTTCGTATTCTTGTAATGAGTAATGAAACCTTTCACCAAGAACTTACGCGGACGCTGACTCTGGATATTCTTCGCCAATCCAACCCCACCCTGCATGGCACCGTAAATCAGTACGCGGACAGCACGGGTATTCGAGAAAGCCACATCATATAGGGTCTTCACAAATACGCGCAGAGCCCACATCAGCAATGTGGCAATAATATAGCAGAGGAAAATGCTAGTCGTGTTGAAATGTACAAACCAGTCACCAGGAAGCATATCCATTCCATAGTCAGCAATCAATACAAGTACAAGGCTAACCAAGTTGCCATACACCACGCGCATCAAGTCAACGAAACTCGAATAGCGCATAAAGCCGGAATAAGTATGGAACAGGCGGAAGCCAGGTATGCTCAGCAGTGCAAAGATGCTTACGGTGTTAAGTACCTGTAATGTGTTTTCGTATAATGTCTGCATGTCGTTGAATATCCAGTAAGTCATTGCTCCACTGAACATTACAATTGCACAATCAATAAGGAAAATACACCAGTATGGTAACGAATTCCTCGTGAAATACCAGTTTAATATCTTGTCAAAAGGATTTCTCATATATTTCTATGCTTCAAAACCGCTGCAAAGTTAAGAATTATTGTTTAAAAATCCAAATAAATTGCAAATTATTTCTTCATTATAACGTAAAGACGCCTTTGTGTTAACACAAAGACGCCCTTATTTATTGTTTGCCAGCCTTCAATCAGAAGGTTTTCAACATATTTTCAGAAAGTATATGACAATGTGCAGAGCAACTGATGGCGATTGTCCTTGACATCGACAGCATAACAATCGTTAGACTTAGGATCAGGGTAATACTGGTTCGTGTTCTGCAAATGATTCATGTAAGGATAGAAATCACCGCTACGCATTTGGTACTGATAAGCCAAGTCAATGCGGAACTGGTCGAAAGTAAAGCTGGCACCAGCAGTAATGCGGTTAGTACTCTTCCAGTTGGTATAATCGGTAGTGGAAGCCATCATAACGCCTGGCGAATCGAGGGTCATATCGCGAACACCATCATCTTTATACATAGGCGATACGTAGTTGTAACCCACACGGACCGAGACATTCTTGTCAATCATATATTCTGCGCCAGCCTTGATAGTCGACACTCCCTTCAGCGTACGCTGGGTATGATTCTTCATGATGGGATCACTATCGCTCTTATCGTAGTAGTCGCCATACCAGTCATAACCTGACGAACTGATGGAACGCATGTCGTTGGTGCTATAGTCGGCATATTCATAGCTGAGACCCAGCGCGAGGCAATTATCAATAATGTGCCCGGCAGAAAAACCAAACACCCAAGGAGTGTTGAAACGAAAATCTGCCTTGTCTCTCATTTCCATTAACATGCCATACTGGTCGTTAAGAGACGTGATGTTTTCTGTGGTCAACTTGTAGAATGTAGGCGACGAAACACTGACACCCAGACGGAATGGTGACTCCTCGATAGGACGGCCGATGATACCTGCCTTGATATTGAAACCAGTACCGGTAATCTTGTGGTTGTCTGTCATCTTTACATAATTGACCTCAGGATCCGACGACACCAGTGACTCTTCATATTCCGTATAGCTATTGTAATGGACACCTTTTACGCCAACTGTCAGACCCCAATAGAAGCGGTTGTTGATGTTACCGCTGAGGTTGAAGTCGTACTCACCGATATAGCCTGTCTGGGCGCGGTTGAACATGTAGTCCTGAGCGTCGATGTAGGTGTAGTTGGGATCACCTGTTTCCGGATCAACACCATTTTCCATCATGCGCAGACAAAGCTCGTCGACAACACTGACACTATAACGGCCGAGAAGTTGGTCGTTCAAGCCCTTAATGTAAGTTTGGCGATTCTGTGATGAGCCATTAATGGCATTAGCTGCAGCCGAAAGCACATGGTTGAAATTGCGGCTCTTATGGAAATTGAAACCGAAATTAATGAAATCAGAAACACCTGTGCGTGTTGCAACAACAAAACCCATCTGGTCGAACGACGCATTGGTTTTTGAGCCGTCAGCAAAGGACTTTCCATCGGACTGCGACACAAGACCGAACGAACCGGATACCTGACTATGGCGGAAAAGGCCGATGCCAGCGGGATTGGTGCCAATAGTCGATATATCAGCCCCCAGAGCTTCCATAGCTCCACCCATACCCACGTAACGGGCTGTTCCGTTCAGATCCTCAGTAGCCAGCTGTGCACCGATGTAGGTGTCGAGGTTGACTGCGCTCTGAGCACTTAACTGCATGGCTGCTACAGCCAAAGCAGCAAAAACAAATATCTTCTTCATTGTCGTATTCCTTAACTATTAACTATTATCTATTATCTGCTAACTATTAACTGTTAACGGCGTCCGCCAAATGATCGTCCACCAGAAGAGTATCCACCACCGCTGCGGCTACCACCACCGCCACCGATGCTACCGCCACCGCCGAAGCTACCAGAACTGCTGCGAGAACCGCCAAACGAACTTGACGAACTGCGATTGCTGCCAAACGAACGGTTTTCGTTATACGTCCGACTATTGTTCGTACGCGAGGTAGTACGTCCGAAATCACGACGGCTATCGTATGTCGTTACACGGCCACGATGAGGCGTTGTGCGCACATAGCCACCATACCAACGTGGGCTATAATATCCGTAATATCCATAGTTCCACGGACGATAGTAACCGTAATACCAGGGGCTATACCATCCATACCAGCTGCTATAGTAGCCGTAGTAGTATGGGTAGTTCCAATACCAAGGGTCATAGTCGTACCAGCTATACCAACGGCTGGCATACCAAGGCGACATCCATTGTCCGTCGCGATAACCTTCCCAGTAGGCCTGACTGGGTGTATAGTCGTCGAAACGGCTCAACTGACGTGTCAGCTTATAGTCATCAGCCGACGATGCATTATCGGTAGAATCAGGATACACACCACGAACAGCAGAGAAATCAATGATATCGTTGCCTGCCGAGTCGGTAGGAATAGTACCTGTCAATACACGACGGTTATAATCATCAACTGAGCGTGAGCTACCGGAATAGTAGGTGCCGCGAGGCAGACCGTATTCGTAAACGTCCTTGGCTTTCTGCTCCTTGGACGGAACGAAATACATATCATCCTGAGCCATCATATTGATGGGCAACACTCCTAAAAAGAGCAGTGACATGATCAGCTTTTTCATCTTCATATCTCCTATGTTTAATTGTTCACGATGCAAAATTAATATTAAATTCAATGCAAAAGTAAGGAAAAACCCTAAGAACTGATAGGTTTTTCCCTATTTTTTGTAATTTTGCAGTCTAATTTTAACATAACTATGAAATATTTCGAGGTAGAATTCACCATTACGCCCTGTTCGCAGGTTGCACAAGACCTGTTGTCGGCATTGGCTGGAGAGGCAGGATTCGAGACGTTTGAGGAAACAGCGAATGGCTTGAAAGGTTACGTACAGCAGACGCTGTTCGATGAATCTGTACTATCGTCAGCACTCGAGGATTTCCCCCTCGACGATACACATATTATATATAAGGTAGAAGAAGCCGAAGATCGCGATTGGAACGAGCAATGGGAACAAGAGGGCTTCGAACCGATTGACGTCAGATGTAAGATGGCTGATGGCAGAAGTAGAACATTGATTATTCATGATGGCCGTCATCTCCCCTCAGACATAATTGCGTGCCACACTCAGACCTTTAGGTCAGAGAACTTTCAACCTACAGATATCGAAGTCGAAATTGATGCCCATCTGGCCTTTGGCACTGGCACTCACGAGACAACACGTATGATTTGTGCTACACTACTCGGCATGAATCTAAGTGGTATGAAAGTACTTGACTGCGGATGTGGAACGGGAATTTTGGGCATTTGCGCCTTGAAATTGGGTGCGCAGTATTGTGTAGGCTATGATATTGATGAATGGAGCGTAGACAACACCCGCCATAATGCCATTATCAATCGTGTCGATGACCGTTTAGAGCCACTTCATGGCGACGCCACCATGCTCAGCGGTTTTCCTGCTGAGTTTGACCTCGTAATGGCCAATATCAACCGTAATATTCTTTTACAGGATATGGAACGTTTCGTCAGTGTGATGCGACCAAAAGCGACACTCGTCCTCAGCGGATTTTATCAATCTGATTGCCAATTGTTGGAAGAAAAAGCCAACAATTTAGGACTCATGCTAAAGCAGACGAAAAACGACGGAGATTGGGTGTGTCTTGTATTTCAGTATCAATAAGTCACAATACTCCGTTCATATAACGGGATAAGGCCTCTGCACAACGTTCGCCATCAACTCCTGCTGACACGATACCGCCAGCATAGCCAGCGCCTTCACCACAAGGAAACAGTCCCTGTAAACGGATGTGCATCAGGCTCTCCGTATCGCGAAGAATACGTACAGGAGCACTGGTGCGTGTCTCAACACCAATCATCACAGCTTCGTTGGTCAGGAATCCGTGACTCATACGGCCAAACTGCTTGAAACCTTCCTGCAAGCGATGACTGATATCCTGAGGCATCCAGAAATGCAGGGGTGACGAAATGAGTCCTGGCGCATAACTAGAACGGGGAAGATCGTACGAAAGGCGATTGTTTACAAAATCTGCCATACGCTGAGCCGGTGCTGTCTGCTTGCGATTACCCTGTTGCCAACAGTCACGCTCGAGTTGTTCTTGGAAATGCATCACGCGCAAAGGGTCGTCACCCGCGATATCCTCAGCGCGCATTTCAACGACCATACCACTGTTCGACCACTGACCGCCGCGATTGCTAGGGCTCATGCCGTTGACAACAATCTGTTCTTTATCAGTAGCGGCAGGAATGACAAACCCACCAGGACACATGCAGAACGAATAGACTCCGCGCCCGTCAATCTGGGTGACAAACGAATATTCCGCCGCAGGCAGATACTTTCCGCGTCCCTGCTTATTATGATACTGTATCTGGTCTATCAACTCCGAAGGATGTTCTAAACGTACACCTACCGCAATACCCTTGGCCTCGATTTCAATCTTGGCGTCTGCCAAATAGCGATAGACATCGCGGGCGGAATGTCCTGTAGCCAAAATCACAGGACCACGAAATTCTTTATCGGAAGCCAAACAGCCAACCACTCGATTGTCTTCCAATACGAGACTGGTCACTTTTGTTTGGAAATGTACCTCACCACCGCTACGGAGAATGGTGTTACGCATAGCCTCAATAACACGTGGCAACTTATCGGTGCCGATATGTGGATGGGCATCGGCCAGAATATTCGTCGATGCGCCATGTTGGCAGAACACATTGAGAATCTTCTCAATAGAGCCTCGTTTCTTAGAACGTGTATATAGCTTACCGTCAGAATAGGCGCCTGCTCCACCCTCGCCAAAACAATAGTTGCTTTCGGCATCGACCTGCTGCGTTTTGGCAATCTGCGCCAAGTCGCGTTTGCGCTCGCGAACGTCTTTACCTCGTTCGAGCACGATGGGACGAATACCCAGTTCTATCAGTCGGAGGGCAGCAAACAATCCTCCTGGGCCAGCACCGACGACAATAGCCTGAGGCGCTGACGAGACATCCGGATAAACCGTCGGCACATATTCGTCCTGCTGCGGCTGTTCGTTGATATAACAACGCACCTTCAGATTGACAAAGATAGTACGCTGGCGAGCATCAATGCTACGACGGAGAATACGCACGGCTGTTAACGTACGCACATCGAAGCCATACTCGTCAGCCAGCCAACTGCGAAGTGCCTGTTCGTTAGCTGCCACATTCGGTTGAACGCGAATCTGGTATTCGTTAGTCATGCCTCAAGCGGAAACATATTATTCGCTTTTTTCTTCTTTCTTTTCACTAGGTATGAGGTCCTTGATTTCTTCTATCTCGTCCTCATCGAACCACTTGGAAAGGCGCTTGCGAGCTTTCAACTGAATCTCAGGATCTATATCCGTCCACACCTTCTTCAATACAAATACCAGCACACCCAAATCGTCAGCCAAGCCGGCAATAGGAATAGCATCTGGCACAACATCCAAAGGACTAATCAGGTAGCCCAGTGCACCAATAATCATTGCCTTATTCGTAGCACTGACTTTGTCACTCTGCAGCGTATAATAAAGAATAAGCGCAGCATAAACCAACTTCGCTCCGGCACCTTTGGCAATGCGGGCAATCTTTTCAACGAAGTCCTTCCTTGAGAACTTGTTGGAATAGTTCATAAAATCGGGTAATTCCATATTCTTTCGTTTTTTTATTTGATTCTTAATATTCTAATTCCAGTAAATGTCTTGTGCTTCTGCAGATAACGATATAGCGTCATGGGTTCCTCGACGACCTTCTTATGTATCAGTGACGCATTAAGCAGATGCAATCCGTCCTTCTGCCATACGGCAAATCCAAGATGAGCAATGTCGAGTCCTGGTTTATTGCAGGTAATGGCAATGATATCGCCGTCCTTTATGACACTGCGCAACAGCTTGGTATTGCGTATGGCCGACTTGGGGATATAGCGTGCCTTCAACCCATTGAGCGACTGCTCCTGCTGACGAATCAGTGGCACAAGACGACTATCAGCTTTCAGTGCCTTATAAGCCTCAGGATGCGTAGACATATAGTTGACGCTGACAGTCTGCACAGCTGAAAACGGCGGATTGGGCTGCTGGATATCACTGATTAGCTGCATTTGTGCCTTGTCACGTATCCAATCACTGAAATAGTGAAGGCGCGAAGGATAACCGTCCAACACACCCTGACGATAGCGCAGCGTGGTAAGCATTTGCACATAGTCTTTCCACGAACGCTGTCCGCGATTGGCACAGAGTTTCAGCGCTGTCACCGTTTCCACCAGTGTCGTACAGTCGAGTTGACGGGTATTCACCACCAACTGTTCTCGGGCGTTGACCTCCAGCGTATGAGCAACATAAGGCACCTCCATAAATTGCCATGCAAACCACAGCGTTGAAGTTTGCCGGTTTGCCTGAGCCAGCAATTTGCATATCTTGATGCTGTCAGCCCGCTGGTATGTTACTTGAGCTTCAACGCTCAAGACAATCATCCATACGACAAGAATTACACATATCTTTCTCATCATCTTTTCTTTTTATAACCCTTACGAGGTCCGAAATTAAAACCCGCATAAATGTTCAGACTGCCGAAGATGTTGTTGGCAGCAAAACGCGACTTGTGGTAATTATAGGCTCGCACGATGGCAGAAGCACCGGCATACCACTTATTATTATTCCACACGACACCAAACCGTCCGATACCGTCAATATTGAAATTTCCGAAATCAAACCCAGTCTTGTCCTCATCTGCAGTCTCGCCTCGTGTCTTCTTATAAGCTAGTGCCAACGACAGACTAGAACAAAACAGACAGTTGCGGGCAAATACCCAGTTGTAAGCATAGCCCACTGACGCGTTCAGATTATAGTATTTCACGCTATTGAACATCAGTCCACTATCCAACTGTACAGGCTGTTTCAAATGTTGTGACATCAGGGTCTGCATACGGTTATAGTCAAACTCCAGCGAATTACGCATATATCCTAATCCTGCCATCCACGAACCGCAGCTGATTTTTTGCATCGTACTCTGGTTGAACGCAGCTGGATAGGAGAACCGCTTGTGGTTAAAGATGTAATAGGCGTTGAATCCAGTGATGCCTACGCTCAATCCGTCGAAACTGATATCCTCAAGCACGTGCGTATCGATATCTTTACCCAAATCGACATTGCGAATCCGATAGTCACTACCCGTGCGACGATAGTATAAGTCGACACCTACCTGTGCAGCGTAGAAACTGATGTCGAACTCCTGTTTGATTTTACTGACGTTGAAGTTGTTGATGTCAATGGTATAACCAAAAAATATCCAGCGCCAACCGAAATAAGGGCCGAATTTGAATGTCGGCGCAGGAGCAAACGTCACTGTCTGCTTATTGTCGCCTTTAGAGCTAAGGCGATAGATGTCGTAGTTGTAGGTGCCTTGCAGCATCAGCGCCCAGTTGTAGTGCTGGGGCTCAACATAATTCGTATCGATTTCAGTAAACTTATGCCACGTTTTCTTGAACCATCCTTCCTCCTTAGGTTCCTCAATCGTCCTAATCGTATCAGACTCCTGCCGATGGGCAGCATAAAGTCCTAACGTCGTTGTTAACAGGAATATGGTCAAGATCCTTCTCATTCGGTTGTCGTATCATTTAAAATTTACCAAGGATACGGTCCAAAGCCCAATTGACAGGCGTTGCCGACACACTCGTACACTCGCAGACAGCTATGCCTTGCAAGTGTTCTATGACATTCTTGATAAGTGGAAACTGAACATAGGGAGGATTGGGCACCGCGATATTTTCTTCACCATAGATGGTATGCAGACGGATAGGCTGGTAGTCAAACACCGAGAACGATACTGAACCACGGTCACCGACCACTTCTGTACGGTCTTCGCGAGCAGACTCATGAGCAACAAAACACCACGAGCCAGACCCAGGCAAGCCGTTCTCGAACTCAAAACAAGCACTGACCGAGTCTTCAGCCTTATACAGGCCTCCACGGTTGGCGCGAATACCACGAGCCTCGATGATGACACCAAACCAGTGTTGAAGCAAGTCAAGCTGATGAGGGGGCAACTGGTCACCTTTGCCGTAATCCAACTCACGAGGGGGAACAGAAAAACGAACTTGCACACTGACAACCTTGCCAATGACGCCACGTTCTATGATTTCGTGCACCTTCTCAAAATAAGGCAAATAGCGGCGGTAGTAAGCTACAAAACAGGGCTGTCCTGTTTCGACAGAGATGCGATTTATGCGCGCACAATCTTCATAGGTCGATGCCAAAGGCTTCTCCACATAGACAGGTTTACCTGCCTTCATAGCCATAATGGCAAATGTGGCATGACTGGACGGCGGAGTGGCTATATAGACAGCATTCACCTCGTCGTCGTCAATGAGTTCCTGAGCATCTGTATACCATCGTGGCACTCCGTGACGCTCCGCATAGCTACGCGCTTTCCGCTCGTCGCGA
>ONMN01000020.1 GCA_900318885.1 uncultured Prevotellaceae bacterium
TAACAAAGTGTCACTGCCGTTGTGACAAAGTGTTACCGATATATTAACTATGCTGTGACAATTTTGCTGTTTAGTAAAGAAAGGGCTGTTTCACAACAAAAAAGGCGAAAATATGAATAGTTCAACCACACTTCATAGCCACTATTCATATGTTAACTTAAAGTAAATCAGTGGTTTACAAGAAAATATGAATAGTTAGTATATTTTTCTGTAATTTTGTTTGGTAGTTTTTAAAATTATGATTTATACAATCTACCTCTAACGGCATAAACTTAGAATGAAGGTATAGTGGTAGGGTTGGTTGCCATCGATGGTGTATTGAGGCAAGGTGCGCCTGCCCCAGGTGTCGATGCCACCGACGCCATGGATGTTGAGGTCGATGTTCAGATTGACAAAACGCCCACGCTGGATGTCTTGCGGATGACGGGGCGCGGCGTCAAGATCCTCTTCGCCGTAGTCCCAGGCACGGATACAGAGAGGCTGGAAGCCATCGATGCGCAAACGGGGACCGACAGCCGATGTCTGAGGACCAATCTCGAACCAACGGATGTCGCAACGGTTGCCATTGTCCTGCGGGCGGATGTATTCCGTTTCGTACGCGCTGAGCGGCATCTTGTATTCACCGAGGAAAGCAGAACGCTTGCGGTCGGGATAGTTCTCCCATGGACCGCGGCCATAGTAACAAATCTGCGTATAGTCAGCGGGCAGGCGCATCCGCATGCCGACTTTGGGGATAATGGGGCGGTCTGTGGCTGTCGGTTGGTAGTCCATCTCGACGAGAATCGTGTGGTTGTCGATGATGGTGTAATTGACGGTGACGTCCTTCACCTCTTTCCATTCTGCGGTGCGCTCAGCAAAATGGGCAGCGCGCTGGTTGTCGTTTTCTGGCTTCCAGAAGTAGGGCTCCAAAGGCCCTTGTAGCACCTCGCGGCCATCGACTATCCAAGAAGAGAGCGTATTCCCGTTGATAGTAACCTCTGCATTTTCATTAGACTTCTTAGCAGGCAAGAGCTGATATTCATAAGGCTTCAGCACGAACTGCTCGCGGGCCACTACAAAACCCTTCTCTGCCCACGGCTTGTCTTCTTTGAGACGAGCATAGACATTGAGCAGACGCTCTGAGCCATAGGTAACGGTATCACAAGTAATGTCATACTCGCTGGGGACGGTAAAGCTGTCGCGATTGATGATGCGGATGGTGCCGTCGTGCTCGTCGCGCTTGAAAGTGAGTGGCTGGTAGACGTATTGCACCTCATAGTAATGCGGATGAGGTGTGCGGTCGGGGGCCAACAGTCCATTGATGCAGAAGGCATCGAGGTTAGGTTTGTCGCCATAGTCACCGCCATAGGCCCAAAACGCCACGTTGCCGTCTTTCTTCAAGAGTCCCTGATCCACCCAGTCCCAGATGGCTGCACCTACAATGCTGCTGTCGGCATAGATGACATCCCAGTACTCCTGCAGATTACCCATCGAGTTACCCATGGCGTGAGCGTATTCGCGGGCAATCATGGGTTTTTCGGTTTCTTTGACGGCCTCACTGCGCAGTTCGTCGGGCGCCGGATAGCCGAAGTCGTGCAGGGCGGAGTAACGTGGATGACAATCGTAGAAGGGCGGGCGTGTAGAGTCAAGTTCACACACCTTGTCATACATCGCCTGAATATTGGGGCCAATGCCTCCCTCATTACCCAAACTCCACAGGATGACACAAGGATGGTTGAAGTCGCGCTTCACCAACGATTCGGCACGGTCCACATGAGCGTCTTTCCATGCAGGGTCTTCGCCCATCTCATGGTTGGCATAGCCATAGCCGTGACTCTCCTGGTTGGCCTCGTCCATCACGTAGATGCCCCAGCGGTCGCAGAGTTCGTAGAGATATTCACGGTCAGGATAGTGCGAGGTGCGCAGGAAGTTGACGTTGGCTTGCTTCATCAGCCGGAGGTCCTGTTCGTAGGTAGCATCGTCCACCCAACGGCCTGTAACAGGGTGATGGTCATGACGGTTCACACCACGCAACTTCACATTTTGTCCATTGATCTTAAAAACCTCGCCGACAACCTCTACTTTCTTAACTCCCAAATGGTAGTCGAAATGTTCAACAACCGTTCCGTCTGCCTCACGCAACTCCAGACTGAAGGGATAGAGGTGGGGAGTTTCTGCCGACCAAAGTTGCGGTTTGTCGATTAAACAGGTCATTTGGACGGTTGTTGTATCACCAGCAGCCAACTGCTTCAGTCCGCCTTTCACCTCGCGGCCATTCAGAAGCAATACAGTCTGCAGATTCTTAGCCGAGGTCTTTCCTGCATTGCAGAGGCTGACGGTTGTTTTAACCTCTGCTCTTGAATAGTCTTTGTCAGGCATTGCCGTCACATGATAGTCGGCAATATGCACCAACGGACGCACCCACAGCTGTACCTCGCGGAAGATGCCCGACAGCCGCCACATGTCCTGATCTTCCAGATAACTACCGTCGCTCCAGCGATACACCTCTACGGCGAGTTTGTTCTTGCCCTCACGCAGATAGCTGGTCACATCAAACTCTGCTGGCGACATCGAGTTCTGGCTGTAGCCCACCTTCTGTCCGTTCACCCAAAGATACATAGCTGAATGTACACCCCCAAAGTGGAGGATGAGATTCTTCGAAAGCATATCTTTGGAGACGTCGAAGTATGTGACGTATTGTCCCACAGGATTGCGGTTCTCGTAGGCCGTCCAGTCCTTTGGCGGTTCACTTGTAACGCTGGGACGGTTACGCTGAAAGGGATACTCGATATTGGTATAGATGGGTGTGCCATAGCCCTGTGTCTGCCAGTTGCCTGGCACCGTAATTTTGTCCCAACCGCTAACGTCGTAATCCACCTTATAAAAGTCCGCAGGCCTCTCCTCGGGCTTAGGACTCCAATGGAACAGCCATTGTCCGTCGAGACTCACAATTTCCTTGCACTCCTTCCATTTCGACGGCAGCTGCAGCGTCGCATGGTACGGCAGTTTGTTGATACCGAGCACTGCAGGGTTCTCCCAGTCTCTCGTCTGTGCCGAAGCACCAAAAGCCAAAAGCCAAAGGCCAATAGCTAAAAGCCAGTTTCTTTTCATATTTTACTTGATTTCAATATCTCCATAGCCCATGCGGGTGCCACTGCTTAGACGATCAGCTTCAAAGCGAAGGACACGCACCTTTGCTGCAGGGAACTTAATGGTTTGCCAAATAGGGTTGTTTATGATGTTTGAGAACTCGCCTGTGGCAAGCTTCTCCCAATTATTCCAGTCAGTCGATCCCCATAAGGTATAATGGGTAATGATACCATCTTTCGTGTCCTGCGGTGGCAGATAGCGGAATGTAGAGATGGTCTGCTCGGCATCCCAGTCGATGAACATCTGCATTGGTGAGCCAAAGAAGATATGCAGTCCCGATGACTTCTTCTCGCCACTATTAGGGATATCGGCTGTGAGTTCCGGTGCAAGGTAAACGCCTATCTTCTTGATGATTGGCTCCTGTTTATAGCTATTGATAGTAAAACGTAGTTTTGTGGCTTTCACCGTAGGGAAACAGATGATACGACGATGGCCGATGGTGGTCAGCCCATCGCCATTTTCCACAAGTTCATCCTTTAGCGTCTGCCATTTGCCATCAACCAGTGCCTCGAGCGAGAACTTGCGCACACGTTGCCCTTTGGCGATGTCTTCTTCAGCCAGAAAGCGGTTGAAAGCCGTAGGCTTATCCCATTGAACATTGAATATTGAACATTGAACATTATTGGCATCTGACTCCTTTTGGGCAGCAGAATGATCAATGGTCAATGTTCCATGTTCAATAAGATTTTCTTTAAACACCTCCTGAATCATCTTGTTAAAGGCAATGCCACGCAGACTATCGTTGGGGTGAATGCGTCCATTAGGTGCTATGGGAAAATTGAGCAGCAGCGTAGAGTTGCGTCCTACCGATTTATAATAGGTATCCATCAACTTCGACAGGCTCTTTACGTGTTCGTTCTCCGTTTCATGATAGAACCACCCTGGACGGATACTGGTATTCGTCTCACCAGGGCACCACACATTACCATCCTCTACACCGTAGTGCAACATCTGATACGGCACATCGCCATCGCGGTATAGCAGGCTCCAGTTCGTCTCACCCACATTGCCCGCCTCGGTACCTACCCAGCGCAGGTCACCGCGGTCGCTACCATCATTCCAGATAAGACATTTGGGCTGCAACTGGCGAATCATCCTATACGTCTCGGGCCACTCATAATAGGTAGTGCGGTCTATCTTGCGCACCTCGTTGGCCCCGCCATACCATCCGTCGCCGCCATTGGCTCCGTCGAACCACACCTCGAAGATGTCGCCGTAGTTCGTCAGCAGTTCGCGCAGCTGGTTGCGGAAATACTCCACATAAGCAGGGCGACCGTATTCAGGATGGTTTCTGTCCCACGGCGAGAGATAGACAGCAAACTCAAGTCCTTCTTCGCGACAAGCATCAGCCAGTTCGCGCACCACGTCACCCTTACCATTCTTCCACGGCGAGTTCTTCACCGAATATTCCGTATAGGCCGAGGGCCACATACAAAAACCGCAATGATGCTTGGCAGTAAAGATGATGCCTCGCATACCTGCCTGTTTGCACACACGTGCCCACTGCCGGCAGTCGAGATTCGAGGGATTAAACAACTTTGGATCTTCATTGCCGAACCCCCATTCCTGATCTGTATAGGTGTTCAGCGAATAATGGATGAACGCATACATCTCCATGTCCTGCCACCGAAGTTGATTCTCGGTGGGTACAGGTCCGCAGGATGATGCTATATTCTCTTTCTGGGCATGTGCCAGTATGGGCAGCATAGCCATCAGTATGGGAGTAATGAGTTCTTTATAATTGATAGTCATAAGTCTGTATTTTTTTGCAAAATTACAAATAAAAAATCAAAAAAAGAGAGCTTGGCCCTCTTTATTTGATTATTATTTTCTTGCCGCCCGTAATCAGCAGTCCTTTTGTGTCTGCAGCAACCCGCAGACCAGTCAGCGTATAGTACTGGCCTGCGGATTGAGAAGTTGTAGAAACCGTATGACGGATGCTGGCATTCGGCAACTGTCCGAAACTGACGGTGCCATAAAGCACCGCCAGATTCAAGAGAGATTTGTTCATCATTCACATGATAACTAACTTAAGTATGAATCAAAATTAATGATCTAAAAAGGCCACTTGCCAGCGGCAACACCTGCCTTGACACCCTCTATGGCGTTGTTTCCCACAACGGCACAGTTGGCACGGCCGATAATCGTGGAAGAGCCGCCCTCCTGGTTCAGACCGTTAGTATCGTTGGTGTCCCAGGCAAATGCGACAATACCATTGTTGGTGGCATACTCGTTGACACACTGGTAGAAATACTTGACAGAAGCATTATGCTTGTCCTGATCGCCTGAAATGGTGCGCTGCAGACCCGCATACTCTCCGATGATGACAGGGTATCCCAGTGAGGTATACGTCGTCTTCAACTGTCCAAACTGGCTTTGCATATATGCTTCCTCGCCATAGGTGGCATTATGGTCGGTACTGTGGTTGGCAGCTCCCCAATAATAGAATGCCTTGTCGCCAGATGAATCAAAGGTACCGCAGAACTGTCCCGGATCGTAGTAGTGAACCTCCACCATCAGACGTCCGGCAGTTTCCGGCAATTTGTCGGCGGTCATGTAGTTGCAGGAAGAAGCGATGTTGACGCTGGGACCTTGTACGACGAGTGTACGCTGGGCATTATTGCCTCCCGTAGCACGGACAGCCTCCACAAAAGCCTGATTATAGCGGCAGAGGATGGGTGTAAGCTCAGCGTGATGGGTGCTAAACAGCGTGTACTCCTGGAACGGCTCGTTGAGACCAGCAAACAGCAGGTGGTCGTCATAGTCCTTGAATTCATTGGCAATCTGGGTCCAGAGGTCCTTCAGTCGGGTAATCTTCGATGTAATGGTAGCCTCGTCGACAGCTTGATAGGAGGATGACGACTTCGAGAATCCCAGTACCTCTATCCAACCGTTGTCCCAATGGTCATTGAGGACGACGTAGAGGCCATCCTGTATGCAGTAGTTGACGACCTGCTTGACACGTGCCATCCACTGGGCATCAATCTCACCATTGGTGTCAGAATGGATATCCCATGAGCACGGAATGCGGACAGCCTTGAAACCGGCAGCCTTGACGGCGTCAATAACGGCCTGCGAGGTCTTAGTGGGTTGCCATGATGTTTCTGCACCAAGCCCATTACCAGCAGCTTCCAGTGTGTTGCCCAGATTCCATCCCGGAATCATTTCCTTGGCTATCTGCTGGGCAGTCTTGGTGATGGTGCCTTCGGGCGTGATGGTTCCTTCCGCCTGAGTGACTGTGACAGTAGCAGACTCAGCGCCTGCGGTGATGGTAACGGTTGCCGTACGGCTAAATGTTGTTGTGTTGGTGGTTGCAGTCACTGTGATGGGCGTAATCTTTAGGTCGCCATATTGTTCTCCAATAGACACTGTACACCAGTCGGCACTGCTTGTGGCTGTTGCCTGAACGGGGGCCTGCGCCTTGATGACATTCTCGCCGCCATTGGCATCGAAAGTGATATCAGCAGGGCGCACGGTAAGTGTCGTGACGGTCATAGTGCCACCGCCACCGTCGCCGTCGTCATCGCCACAGGCGGCAAATGCTGTGGTGGCTATGAGCGCCACCAGCAGCATGAGAATTTTCTTCGTTTTCATTGTCATATACATTTCTTGTTATTAAAATTCCGGTATTGCGAAGAGGCTCTTGACGGTAAAGTCTACCTCGAATGAGCTGTTGAAGCCTAACTCGTGGATGACGTCGCCGTCGCGCTTGCCAAAGCCGCAGTTGTCGGCATTGTTGCCACCGGTAGCACCGTAGCAGTTCCAGAGTTCCAGACGATAAGCAGCACCCTCGTTGGTATCAACCACCTTGGAGGCGTCGAACGTCAGGCTATTGCCGTCAGCCTTGGCGCTGTTGAGTACTGCATGCATGTTGGGGAACCAGTTGCGGATGTTGTCTATCTGGACAAAGGTCATGATGGTTCCGGCGGCATGGCTGTCGCTAGAGATCTTCATGGTCATATCGGGCTTGGAAATCTCGTACTTAGCGGTTTCGGTGTTCAATGTGATGTCGAACTGTGTACCGTCGTTGTAGTTCCAGTCACCACCCCAGCTAGGATTGATGGTGATGAACTTAGGAGCATAGGAGCCCACCGGACTCTCGGTCAGCACGGTGAAGGTAATCTCACAGCTCTGGGCGAAGGTGAAGGCAGGATCGCTATCAACGTTGGTCAGGTTGCTGAAGGGCGAGGCAATGATGTTGCCGTCCTTTGCACCCTTACCCCAGATGTTGAACATCTCGATGCGGTAGTTGCCATTGTTCTCAATGTCGCCATAGCAGAAATTGTTGGCATTGAACTTAATGCTCTTGCCGTCGAGCTTGATGTCGTCGATACGTACGAAGGCATTGGGGTAGCGCTTCACGAGTTCTACGAAGTCGAGCAGTGTCACCATAGCACCATTGACGGCACCCTCGTAGCGGACGGTGTGCTGTCCGTTCAGGTCCTCAGGCATCAGCATGGTCAGCTCCGCGCCCCATGTGCCGCCCCAGTCGCTGCCTATAGCGAGCAGCTTCACGGAGATACCGCTATAGATATTGTCCTTCACGTAGTTGAACACCAGCGAACAAGGATCGTTGTCGCGGATGACGGCAATCTGCAGCGTATTGTCGCTCTGGGTGAAGATGCGCAGGTTGGTGCGCTTGTTGCTGGCCTGTGACAGCTGGCTGGGCAGTCCCAGCAGGTCGACGCCATTGAGGGTGATGGTGACATCCGTATTGTTGATGGTGAAGGTTCCCTCCTCGGTGGTCTGGGTTCCGTCAGCATTGTTGCGGACAACAACTACCTTGCCATCCTCCGTGAATGTCATGGTACCGAAGTCACGCGGGTCTTCGCCCACAACCCATGAGTTGCTGGCATAGTCGGGACACCAGTTCCACGAGTCGCCTACGACGGGTTCGTTGTTGGTGACGTTACGCCAGCAGTCGTCCGTACCATAGAAGTACATCGGCCCGTCCCAGTAAGCATGACTACCGTCAGCACGCAGGTCGATATGCCAAGTGCCATAGAGTTTGGTGACGTCGAACTGGATGTTGCGAGCCACTGAGACAGGACGTACGGCCATGGCCTCATAGACGGCACGGGTCGAGCGCGCTCCACCAGCTTGTGAGAATTCATAGTCAACAGCAAACTGCGTGTTGCTGGCATTGACAGTACCCGTGAGGTAGCAGCCTTTGACGCCAGCCTCGCTAGTGTCGTGACCTATGCGCTTACCGGCAGCAGGCAGGAAAATGCTGTTGCCATTCTTGGCAGTGACCACGTAGCCAGCCCTTCCGTCCTGTTCGACCCACTGGGTCTTACAAACCTTGAAGAGTTCCTCGAACTGGTCGGCAGTGGGCAGCGTACCCTTGTTGTCTGTAGCCCAGTAGGCTATGTCGAGTGCGGTCTTATAGGTGTCGGCGCTGGCATAGTTGTCAGGATTGAGACTGGCGTTGCAGCCCGTCACGTCGCCAAAGCCGGTCTCCTCCTTGGCACCAATGTTATGCTTGGCCCAACGGACGGACACACCCATATCGACAAATTCGTCGTCGACATTGATGACGTGCTTGTCGGTAGTGAACGATGCCACATCGCCATAGACCACACCAGAGCCAAGGTCAAGGAAGGCGGCGTAATAATAGGTAGCGCCAGGCAGCAACCCTTTCCTGGTATAGCTGAAGTTGTCAGACAGCTGTTCCATGGTGAGGCGCAGACCTGCCCGGACATCCTCCACCTGTGGTGAGGCAGAGATGACGATACCACAGACGGCATCCATAGGATATTTGCTGATAGAACCTGCCATAGTTGCCTGTGCAAAGTCGATGGCGGAGGGCGCACCTGTCGTGGCGGTGGCATCCGTCGTAATCAGCGATTTTACCTCGCCGGTATATGTCAGACGCCCCTGCAAGGTGACGTAAGCCTGATAGTATATAACCGTATTATTCTTGAGTCCCGTAAGGGTTGACGAGAACGCTGCGTCAGAAGCGGCCGTTGCCGTCTCCGTCAGTGCATTCTGTGAATAGCCGTATTTGAATCCCGTAGCGTATGATGCTGTGTTCATTGCCTCAAGCCCCGTCACTGAGCCATGGAAGGTGGCAGTGGTGGCTGTCACATCCGACGATCCCGTCACGACAGAGCCGTCGTTCAACAGCGGTGTCGTATTGGCGAAATAGTCATCCGTATCGCTGCACGCGGTGAGCACGGCAGCTCCCATCAGGAGCGCCGTGATTCCGGAAAATATCTTTTTCAGTTTCATAATTATCTATTGTTTAAGCGTTATTCAATTGTGATGCTTTCCACCGTGCAGTGTGAAGCATAGTCCTCGTCGGGCAGCGTAGCATAGTCTACGAACTGCATCGTCATGGTGAGGGCAGAGGTGCCGTCGTCCCATTTCACGGTAGAACCCGTATCGTTAGTCCAAGAGACGGTGTAGGAGCCATCCTTGTCGACGGTGATGGCACGGTCGTAGCTGTAGCAGTCGGTCTCCCAACTTTGCTCACTACCACGGTTGCAGCAGAGCACCATCTTGGCAGGCTGCAGGAAGGTAAAGCCACTGAGACGGAAGGTTACACTGATCTTCTGGTTCTTCTTCAGCTTCACATTAGCCGGGTCGATGGCGTTGTTGCCGTCACCCCATGGGTTGTAGAGCTGACAACGGAAGTACTTGCCGGCCTCCAGTCCTACCCACAGCTTAGAAGCGTCGAAAGGCACAACGGTAGGACCGGTCTGACCACCACCCACTTCCTTATAAGTGAAGTTTACAACTTTATAGACATTGACGTTGCCATTGGCATCCTTGCCGTCAGCAACACCCAGCACGAGTTCAGACCCTGGGTCACACTTGAACACCTGCCAGGCCTGACCAGTGAGCTCAACAGTGCGGTCGTCGCCCACGACGGTGAAGAAGGTGATGGGGGTGTCGAAGGTGATGACACCGTCGATAAGGGTATACGTGCCCTCGGTCTCGCCGTAGGTATAGGTCCCCTTCTTGGTGAGTGTCAGTTCCTGCTCCAGAGCCTCGTCTCCCCACATTGGTGCCCAGTTGGTGCCATAGTTTCCCTTAGTGACACTTTCCCAGGCCGAGGTTCCGCCATTCCACCACAACCAGTCGTAGGCAGCCTCCTCGCTGACCTTGAAGGTCATTTCGGCACCCTGGAACTCAACACCATTGATGTCGGTAGTGAAAATCTTCTCCTCCAGCCCTTCTATCTCAGGCAGTACAGGCAGGGTAGCCTCCAGGTAGGAAACCTCCTCAGAAGGTATCTCCACGGTACCGTTCTGCACATCTTCCGCAATGAAGTTCCAGATAATCCACCAAGCACCCTCACTATTAGTACGCATCGTGGCAAACTGCAACATGTAAGGAGTCAGCTCCGTG
The DNA here is from genome assembly GCA_900318885.1 of uncultured Prevotellaceae bacterium. Taxonomy (GTDB): domain Bacteria; phylum Bacteroidota; class Bacteroidia; order Bacteroidales; family Bacteroidaceae; genus Prevotella. The sequence continues at coordinate 10,483 of ONMN01000020.1, forward strand.
ATGACAATATTTGTCGTGTAGTTGTCGCAAACGGCATCAAAACCAGCGTTATGCATCGAGTAGGTGTCTGTGAACGACAAGGTGGGATGGTTCTTGTCCGTCAGGTTCAGATTCCATTTACCCGTCAGCGTCGTTCCTGTTGAGGCACCTTTCGAACCCGCCTCTCCGCGATACTCTGTCAAGGAGCATCCGTTTACGTCATCCAGCGAGAATACCATATACGAATCCATATAGGCATCGTCCTCAGGAATCAGCCACGACTGGAAACCGGGGTCCCAGTTGGGTTTCATGTGGTTGATACCGATATCAGTAGAACCGGAACCGTCGTTCAGCACGTCGTCGGGATTACAATACATGACGGGACCTGTACACTGTCCTACACCATAGTCCCTGTCAACAGGAACCCATTTCTTGCTCTTACCGACACCTCCTGTCAGGTAAGCATAGAGGGGATCCTCCAGCAGCGACATGTTATTGGTCGTGACTTCAAACTTATAGGGCGTACCATAAACCACGCCGCCACGGGTATCGACGCCAAAAGTTACCTCATACGTGCCGGAAAAAGGCAGCTGAAACTTCACCTCGTTGCCCTGACTACGCCCATTGGGCTGAATCCAGTAACAATTATAACTCTTGTCAAGCAAACTCTTCAGAGTTACCGTATTATCTGCGTCCACCGTCACGGAGAAGGCACTTCCTTCTACCAGGTCTCCTGGCTCATAATCGGGCTTGCTCAAACTATAGCTGTCGGGCGAGCACGCCGTCAACAGCAGAGCCGCTGTTGCCATGAGCGAATGTATTATTCTATTGACTTTCATAGTCTTCAATTCTTTTAGTTCTTTATTTATGATCATTGTTCATTACCAGCCGGCATTCTGCTTCAGCACGTTGTTTGACAGTGTAATCTGTGTCTGGGGAATCTGTTGGAAGCCACGCTTAGAGATGATGTTCTCTGCCTTGTAGTTCACTTGTTCCTCCACGCCACCGCTCAACACCTTTGAACTTGAAGCAACGACGGCTTTAGCAGCCACTTCGACACCCTGGCGGAGCAAATCCCAGTAGCGGATGCCTTCGAAGGCAAACTCCAGACGACGCTCCTCCATGATATTTGCCTGCGACAGGGGTACAGAGAGTTTTGGTGTGTTTACTGTTCCGTCAGCATTCTCTGTTGCGTATGCACGGCTATGCACCATATTCAGATAAGTCTGTGCATTACTGCTGCCCAACTCGGCAGCCATCAGCAATACGTCAGCATAGCGAATCAGCGTATAGCCAATCGGCTGTGAGATCTGGAAGTCACCTGCCATCAGACCATCCCAGTAATGGGTGAGGCTCCAAGAGCCGTTCTCGTTCTGATGGTAGCCGGAACGTGCCGTGTACTTCTTATTGAAGTAACCCGTATACTCACGCTGGTCGAGAACAGCCTTCTGATAGGCCTCCGTCGATGCAATACCCTCACCGGCAAGGTCGATGATAGAAGCATCACGACGCTGGTCACCGTTCGGGAACGACCCATAGACACTCTCCGGAACGGTAGCGCCGCCCCAGCCCTGTCCGTATGGAGCCTTGAACGTACCGCCACGGATAGAGAACATCTGGATGGCATTGTTACCACCCGCATTACCATTATAATCGGAAGTATAGTTGAACTTCATGGTCAGGATATTCTCCACGTTATCCTCACCGGCATAGGTTGACACCTCTTTCCAACCTGCCTGGTCGCTACCCTCCCATGTGGTGCTGGCACAATACCAGAGATTCTTGTACAATGGGATAAGGTCGTACTCACCGCTATTGATGACATCCTCAAGACCCTGCAGCACCTCAGCTTTGGTCACATTGGAAGGCTCTTTACCATACACTCCAGTATAGAAAAGGTAAGCGCGAGCCATCATCGCCTTTGCCGCATAGCAGGTGATGCGTCCGTCGTTGGAGGAAGAGGACGCTTTGGGATAAGCGTCAGCAGGAATATTCTCCGCGCCATACTTCAAGTCCTCGAAGATCAGAGCATAGACATCATCGGGGTTTGCCTGGGCCACATTCTCCGTGGTAGGCACGGTCAGCAAGGGAATATTCTCGAAGATGCGTACCAGGTCGAAGTACAAAATACCACGCATGGCATGAGCCTCGCCCAACAAGGTGCCCTTCGTCTTCTCGCTTGACCATGTGACGCCTTCAGAACGAGTGAGCAGTTCGTTGACACGGTAGATGGCAGCATAGTAACTGGTCCACAAGGTGTTGTGGAGGTTCTCCTGAGAGTTATCCTCGGAGATATCGAAACGGTCAACGACACTGGAGTTGCGGGCGTCGTTAGCACCCGTTCCCCCCATACACTGGTCTGAGAGCAGTTCCGAGAGATAATGGAAAGCAAACGTAGGACCGTTTGAAACGGTACGCTGCCATCCGTCATAGCATCCGATGAGTGCACGTGATAGTGCCGACTCATTGGAGTAATAGTTTCCGGTAGTACCTTCTGTCTTGGAAGAAACCTCCAGGAATTCATTGCCGCAGGATGTCATGCCCAACATCAGCATTCCCATGGCGGCTATAGATAATATCTTTGTTTTCATATTTGTCATCTTCATTATATTAGAACTTCAGATTAACACCAACCAGGAAGGTTCGGGGACGTGGATAGTAGCCGTAGTCGATGCCCGACACCCAACCAGAGTTACCATAACCAATTTCAGGATCCATACCGTCATATTTGGTGAAGGTAAAGGCATTCTGAACCTGAGCATACAGACGGCACTGACTGATGTATTTACACTTGAGTAACTTGGCGAAGTCGTAGCCCAACGTGATATTGGAGATACGCAGGAAGTCACCGTCCTGGATAAAGAGATCAGAGAACTGATAGTTGATGTTGGTGTTGGTGACACGAGGAATCTTGTTCGAGGTTCCCTCACCCGTCCAACGGTCCAGAATCTGAGTGGTGTAATTGGCTGTTGTGGTTCCCACGTTACGGTAGGTCTGCACAATCTTATTACCAGACTGTCCGTTAGCCTGAACGGAGAAATCAAAGTTCTTCCAGTCAAAGCCAAAAGAGAAACCGTAGGTAAAGTCAGGAATACCATTACCCAGATTCACCTTGTCAGACTCATTGATGACACCGTCGTGATTGATGTCGTAGTATTTCACGTCACCAGGCTGGACATTAGTCTGCAGCACACCGTTTCCAGCGGCAATCCAGTCGTTAATCTCCTGCTGGTTCTGGAAGATACCTGCTGTCTTATAGCCCCAGAAGTAACCGATGGGCTCGCCATTGCTGGCACGATAGAACTCACCGGAGTTGTCGTAGAGCACAGAGCCGCTCTCACCATGAATGATACCATCCTCGTTGGGGATATTACCTACCTTATTTTTATTATAGGCACCGTTGACATTCACATAGTAGCGGAAATCCTTGCCGATACGGTCGTTCCATGAAAGCGCCAGTTCGACACCAGTGTTTTTCACGTCACCGCCATTGATGTAAGGTGCGCCGGTTCCTACCGTAGCAAGAATGGGAGGTTGGACAAGCCAATCCTTCGTAGTCTTGATATAGAAGTCGAAGTTGACATTCAGTCGCTGGTTGAGGAAGCGTGCATCGAAACCGACGTCGAACTGCTCGGAAGTCTCCCAGGTAATATCCTCATTACCCAAACGGGTTGGCACTGCACCCCACTGATCAGCCTCAGAACCTAACGTGGTACCAAAGTTATAATAATAGTTGTTGAATCCCATCGGTGCCAGATACATGTAGTTACCAATATTCTGGTTACCTACCTGACCCCAGCTGGCGCGCAGTTTGAAATAGTCCATTACCTTCGTCACGGGCTCCATAAATTTCTCGTTGGTAAGCACCCAACCTGCCGATACAGAAGGGAACCAGCCGTAACGATGTCCTTTGGCGAAACGGCTTGAACCGTCACAACGCAGAGTGGCATTCACCATATAGGTCTCTTTCCAGTTCCATCCGGCACGGGCAAAGTAACTGACCATACGCTCTTCATCCCATGGCGAGCCACTGACCGAGAGACCGCCCTCCTGATTGGTAGCAGTACCATTGCTCAGATAGGCATAATTCCAAGTGTCGAAACCGTCACGCAAAGATCCGTTGGAGCCATAGATGCTCTGACCTTCGGTGCGATAGACCTCATAACCGGCCATCGCGTCAAAATGGTGATCCTTGATGTCGAAAACGTAACTCAGCGTATTGGTCCACGTAATTCCCCAGCCGTCACTGGCACTCTGGGCGACGCCCGTACGAGTGTCTTGGTAACTATAGATAGAGAAATGATACATAGGTGAGAAACTGCGGTAGTTGTTGGAGTCATACTTCACACCTAAGGTAGAACGGAACTTCAGGTTCTTGATGAACTCGAACTCTGCATAAAGATTACCTGTAGCGGTGAAGTTCTGCGTCCTGTTATTATTGGTCGTCATCATGACACCATAGGGGTTACCGTCAGCATTAAACCAATCACTGTCGGTAGTGTCGTTATAGGGACTTCCGTATTTACCGTTGTCGCTGTAAATAGGAGTCAGTGGCGAGGTTCCGAAAGCAGCACGAAGGGAGTTGTTATAGGCATTGCCTACACTCAGGCCATTCTTTTTATAATAAATGATAGAAGCCTGCTCTCCGATTTTCAGGAAATTGTCAATCACCTGATACTCTGAATTGACACGGAAATTATAGCGTGAGTAGTTGGAAACATCCTTGCCGCCCACGATACCTTCCTGATTCATGTAACCCAAAGAGACAGCGTAGTTACCCTTTTGGCCACCACCGCTGATGCCCAAATTGGCACTATAGGTCTGGGCATTGTCCTTAAACATCTCGTTGACCCAGTCCGTATCGTAGACATTGCCATTCTCGTCGAATATGCTGGCATATTTCGGCGTGCCGTCTTCTTTCAATCCGTACCAGTCATAAGCCGAACCGCCCGAATTGATGTTCTGCTCGTCCATGATAGTCATATACTGCTTGGAATTCAGCATCTTCATCTTACGGGGAGCGTTCTGCCAGCCCCAATAGCCATCAAAACTGATGATAGTACGGCCTTCCTTACCGTTCTTGGTCGTTACCAGCACGACACCGTTGGCCGACTGAGAACCGTAGATGGCTGCGGAGGCTGCATCCTTCAAGACATCGACCGATTCAATGTCAGCAGGATTCAGGGTCGAGATGTCACCACGCACACCGTCAATGATGTACAGCGGGCCACTCGAACCAGTGGTACCAAGACCACGGATATTGACCTTCAGACCTTCGCCAGGCTGACCTGACTGCGAGATGATGGTCATACCAGGGGTCTGACCCTGCAGCGCTTGCAGCGGGTTCGTGGTGTTCAGTTTGGCGATGTTCTCACCCTTTACCTGAACGGTCGCGCCAGTGACCAGCTTTTTCTTCTGTACACCGTAACCGATCACCACCACCTCTTCGAGCGACTGGCGGTCTTCTTCAAGAGCTACGTCAATGGTGCTAACACCACCTACCTTTACTGTCTTAGTGAGATAACCCACGTAAGAGAACACCAATGTCTGGCCCTGTTCCGCATTGATGGTATAGTTACCGTCAAAATCGGTAACGACACCCGTTTGCCCACCTTGCACCTGTACGGTGGCGCCAATCAGGGGCTCACCGTCTGTGGCAGACGTGACCTTACCCGATATTGCCTTTGCAGAAAGCGTGCCAAACACAGCTTGCATCGTGAACAATAGCACGATGAGCAACGATTGCTTAAAACTGTCTTTTCGCATAAAATAATTAGTTAATAGTTTAAAAATATTTTAAGTGTCTGCAAAAGTAACATGATTATTCCAAAGCAGGGGGAAATGATGTTCCCAAAAAGGGTAATCATGTTTCTCATGCCATTTTTCTGTTAACGGCGAAACATAAATTCCCCTTTTAGAAACATGATGCCGTCTGTTGAAAAGAAAAAAACGGTATCTTTGCTCTATATTCAGAAAAAAAATGTATCTTTGCAACATGAGAAAACTATCCCTCTTTATTTTGGCGCTATTCATCATCCAGATAACAGCAGCTCAAAATACATTCCAGACCCTGGGCATCAAGGACGGCCTGCGCAGCAACTCGGTGACAAGTCTGCTGGCCGATAGTCATGGCTACCTGTGGATAGGCACCTATCAGGGTATCAACCGTTACGACGGCTATCAGGTGAAGACACGCTTCCTTGAAAGCAGCGATCCGCAGCTGCACGATGTGTTTGCCGAGACGACTACGTCTATGGAGGAAGATGCTGAAGGACGGATATGGATAGAATGCGAGAGTGGTGCCTATCGCATCTATGACACCAGAACGGCACGTTTCCATGCCACGCCCGAAACACTCTTGCGCGAACTTGGCATGCATTTGAAGGGGAAGTATAAGGTGAAAGTGGGACAGAAGGGCGGCCTATGGGTGATGACAGAGGGAGGCATAAACCGCTACGACTACCACACTAAAGAACTGAAGACATGGAAACTGCGCGTGCAGCTGCCTGGCAAGACGGCGGGTGTGGTGGCCGAGATGTCGGACGGGTTGTACTATAGCGCAGGGCACAGCGTGTGGCACCTGCTGACCAGCACGGGCGAACTGAAGCGCGAGGCACTGCCCGAGGTGATGGAGAAGTCGACGGGCGAGGTCAGTTTGCTGGCCGATGCCGACGGTACGCTATGGATATATAGTACACGCGAGGAGAGCATCTGCCGATATATTGTTGGCGGCCGAAGGGTGTGCGAGATGGTGAGTCTGCCGCAGACGTCGGGCGCATCGCAGAACAATGCCATACGCGACATGATGGACGACGGGCGAGGAAACATCTGGATTGCCACCGACCACAAGGGACTGTTTGTGTACGACAAGAGTACAGGGGCTATCACATCGCTGCGACACGAGCGCACACGACAGCTGTCGCTGGCATCGGACAACGCGACGTGTATGACCATCGACCGCCAAGGTACCATCTGGGTGGGACACATGAAGACAGGCCTGTCGTACACCAGCGACGCCAACAACATCATGCAGTCGCACGCACAGAGCGCTGGCGACATACTGGCGATGGCATACGACACGAAGGGTAACCTGTGGATGGGTACCGACGGCGACGGTGTCTATATAGAGCACACCGACGGCAGCATCGTGAAGACGGCCCTGCCGAACATCACGGTAATGAGCCTGACAAGCGACGGACGGGGCGGCATGTGGGCAGGCACGTATAATCAGGGACTGTATCATCTGACGGATGCAGCGCACTGGAAGCGATACGCCATCGACCTGGGCACATACCCCACGGAATATGTATGGACACTGGCCGCCGACAATCAGGGGCGCATCTGGTCGTCGTCGCCCATAGGCAAGACCGTCATCTTCGACCCCAAGGATGAGACCACACGCACAGTGACCACCGCCAGCGGCGAAGACATCCGCGCCAACGCCATATGCTACGACGGCGCAGGGGCGATGCTGATAGGATCGGTGTACGGACTGTGGACCTACCAACTCTCACCTCTCACCTCTCACCGCTCACCTCTCACCGTGGCCTTCGGCAACAAGCGCGACACGCAGCGGTGGCTGAACCAGATGGTGACAGGCGTGAGTATGGACAGGCAGAAGGGCCTGATGATGCTGGCGCACCCTGACGGCGTGACGGTTTACGACACCAAGTGCGACACGCTGAGCTACATCCGAAGGAACAACGACATAGTGAAAGGACTGGCGCGCGACCGCGACGGGGCCTACTGGATATGCACCACCAGCGGTAGCATAGTGGGCATACAGACCAAGCGCCAGGCAGAGGGGCTGGAAATCATACGTCGCAGTTTCCTGCCCAGCGTGGGTATGCCGCAGTTTTATTTCAACGGCGACGCGATGACGTGCTCGGCACAGGGCGAGATACTGATGGGGGGCACTGAGGGCTATATGAGCATAAACCCACGCCAACTGATGGCCACCAAGACGGAGGAATACAGTCTGATAATCAGCGAGATAGCCGTGGGCGACAGCCTGCTGAACGAACATACCACCACAGTACAGCTGAACTACGACGACGCGTACCTGTCGGTAAGATTCTTCTCGGGCAGTCTGGAGAATGTACAGAGGATACGCTATGCCTACCGGCTGGTGGGACAGATGAACGACTGGGTAATGACAGACCAGAACTACGTGTCGTTCCACACCCTGCCTCCAGGCAACTATACCCTGCAACTATGCGTGTGTCGCGAGGACGGCAGCATGAGCAAGCCGTGCGAACTGCGCATCAGCGTGGCGCCACCGTTCTATCGCACCACAATGATGTATATCGTCTATGCGTTGATAGTCATCACGCTATTGTACCTGCAGTGGCGCAACATGCGCAAGCGCCAACAGGAGCGCACAGAGAAGCAGCGCCAACAGATGGAGCGCCAGAAGATAGAGCAGATCACGGAGATGAAGTTGCAGTTCTTTACCAACATCAGTCACGACCTGCGCACGCCGCTGACGCTCATCATATCGCCGCTGGAACACATCATGAAGAAACTGGAGGATGGCACGACGCCTGAAAACATGATGGCACAGCTGAAGAATGTGTATAAGAACGCACAACTGCTGCTGAAGGAGGTGAGCGCGCTGCTCGACTTCCGCCGACTGGACGCTGGAGGCGAGACGCTGAACCTGCAGAGCGGCGACATTGTGGACCACCTGAACAGCATACTGGTATCGTTTGGCGACTATGCCGAGGAGCGCGGAATCCGTCTGAGTTTTGAGCACGATGTGGATAGCTACGTGATGGACTACGATCGCGAGAAGATGAACAAGGTGGTGTACAACATCTTCTCCAATGCCCTGAAATTTACACCATCGGGCGGCAGCGTGGCACTGGCGTTCCGTATCGATGGCGACAATGCCATCATATCAGTGGCTGATACTGGCAAGGGCATACCCGATAGCGACAAGCCCAACATCTTCAAGCGGTTCTACCAGTCGGCCAGCAACGACAGTTCGCAGACGGGTAGCGGCATAGGTCTCCACATTGCCAGCGACTACGTGCAGCTGCACAAGGGCACCATCAGCGTGAGCGACAACCAGCCTGTTGGCAGCATATTTACCATCACGCTGCCTGCCAGAAGTGGTGAGCGGACAATGGACGGTTATGAACCAACGGAGAACTCACAACAGAAAACTATCCTAATAGTAGACGACAACAAGGATATGCTCCAGTTTGTAAGTTCGTGTATGAAGGAGGACTACCAAGTTTATACCGCAACTGATGGTGCTGCGGCACTGGAACTGCTGCAACGCGAGCAGACAGACCTGGTAATAAGCGACGTGATGATGCCTGGCATAGATGGTTTCGAACTGTGCAGACGGGTTAAGAGCGATATCAATCTGTCGCACATTCCCGTCATCCTGCTGACGGCACGCACCACTGACGTAAGCCGCATTGAGGGTCTGCAACTGGGAGCCGACGACTATCTGACCAAACCATTTAACGTAGAGGTGCTACGACTCAGGGTGCAGAAGTTCATCGACTGGGAGCAGGACAACCACCGGCAGTTCCGCCAGAAGATGGATATCGAACCCAGCGAGATTACCATCACGCCACTCGACGAGCAGTTCATCCAGAAGGCTATCGCCCTAGTAGAGAAAAACATCAGCGACTCTGAATTCTCAGTCGAGACGATGGCTGCTGAGGTGGGCATGGCGCGTACCACACTCTACAAGAAACTGATGGCTATCACAGGTCTGGGTCCAGCCGAGTTTATCCGCACCATCCGCGTGAAACGTGGAAAAGCCCTGCTGGAAACCTCGCAGATGCAAATCACAGAGATAGCCTATGCCGTAGGTTTCACCACAGTGAAGAGTTTCACAATGAACTTCAAGGCCGAATACGGTATGACCCCTACAGAATTCCGCCAGAAATTTTTGTAGGTTCAAAGAAAAATGATTATCTTTGTCGGATAAAACTAATTTATTATGCTTGCAAAGACGTATACGGTGGCAGTTAACGGTCTGGAAACCACGAAGATAACTGTCGAGGTGAACATAACTAGAGGTGTGCAGTTCCACATGACAGGACTGCCTGATTCTGCCGTAAAAGAAAGCTATGATCGCATAAAAGCAGCCACTACTAATTGTGGTTTTAAAACAGGTGTCGGAGATATCACCGTCAACCTCTCGCCAGCAGATATCAAGAAGGAAGGTTCGAGTTATGACCTGCCGCTGGCAATTGCCATCTTGGCTGCCAACGACAAGGTGAACTGTGACCGGTTGGACAAATACATGCTCGTCGGTGAGTTAGGCCTCGACGGGCGTTTGCAACCAGTTCGCGGTGCATTGCCCATCGCCATTAGGGCGAGGGCAGAGAAGTTCAAGGGGCTCATTGTACCCCAGCAGAACATCCGCGAAGCGGCTGTCGTGAACCAGTTGGAGGTTTATGGCATGGAGACACTGTCGGACGTCATCCGTTTTATGAATGGTGACGACAGTTACCAGCCGACCATCATCGACACGCGAAAGGAGTTTTACGAGCATCAGAACCATTTCGACATCGATTTCAGCGACGTGAAGGGTCAGGAGAGCGTCAAGCGTGCCTTGGAGGTGGCGGCCGCTGGCGGTCACAACCTCATTATGATTGGTCCGCCGGGATCGGGAAAGTCGATGCTTGCCAAGCGTCTGCCGAGTATCCTGCCGCCTTTGTCGTTGGCCGAGAGTCTGGAAACCACTCAGATTCATTCGGTGGCAGGTAAACTGAACCGTGACACCAGTCTCATCAGTCAGCGTCCCTTCCGGGCACCGCACCATACGATATCCCAAGTCGCCCTTGTCGGTGGTGGCAACAATCCCCAGCCCGGTGAAATCTCTTTGGCCCATAATGGTGTGCTCTTTCTCGACGAGATGCCTGAGTTGTCGCGTTCTGTATTGGAGGTGTTGCGCCAGCCGTTAGAAGACCGTAAAATCAGCATTGCCCGTGCCAAGTACAGTGTAGAATACCCATGCTCGTTTATGCTGATAGCCTCGATGAATCCCTGTCCTTGTGGTTATTATGGTGACCCGACTCACCATTGTGCCTGTACACCGGGACAGATTCAGCGTTATATGAATAAAATCAGCGGTCCGCTTTTGGACCGTATCGATATTCATTGTGAGATACAGGCTGTGCCGTTTGCACAGTTGAGTCAGATGCAGCCCGGTGAACCCTCTGCCACCATCCGCGAGCGTGTCATTGCGGCCCGCAAGATTCAAGAGGAGCGCTTCCGTCCGTATAAGGGCGTTCATTGTAATGCGATGATGAGCGAAAAAATGCTTCATGAGTTTGCTGAGCCTGATGATGCCAGTATGGAGATGCTGCGTATGGCGATGGAACGGTTAAAGCTGTCAGCGCGTGCCTATACACGTATATTAAAGGTTGCCCGCACCATTGCCGACCTTGCCGGCAGCGAGCGGGTAGAGTCGGTGCATATTGCCGAAGCAATAGGCTACCGCAACCTAGACCGAGGCGATTGGGCAGAAAGAGGGATATAGACTTACTTTGGAATGGGCGTTTACCGCCCTTCGTCATCGTCAGTGCTTTGCTCTACACCCCTAAAGGCATCGCCACGCATAGTTACCTTGCTGCCTGCTAAAAAACAGTTTGGTCTAATGGCGTACAGCCGGATGGCTGGCTTCTTGTATGTCTTATGTTTGTTCTCTGTCTTCATACCGATTATGTATTAATCACGAGCTTATTACCATTATGGATGTATAAGCCCTTTTTCGTTGGCTTGCCGTCAAGCTTGCGGCCATCGAGGGTGTACCATACATCTGACATCTTACTTCTTCTCTGCTGGGCAGAGTGTGGCGTTGCGAATTCATCAGACATCGTTATAATTCCCGTCGTTTCGTTGTTGTCGTCGATGTTCGATACGATGTCGAGACTTGGTGCCAGTGGATCAGAGGCCGATTCATCGCCAGCCATGAGTTGGAAGTAGCCGCGGAACGTCTTGAGCGTGAAGTCCTTAGTGGGTGACGGGTATCTGAGGATGTTGTTGGCTCCGACGTAGAGGTTCTGCCAATTTCCCTTCTCAAGTACGATGGGTGAGAAGACGGGCACGAACAGTACGCTTCCGTCGTCGCTCTCTATCGTGCTAAGGCTGGCCTTGATGGTGACGTTCTCAAAGACCGGATTGCTGATATCGAAGTTGCTTGGATTAGTGTCGTAGCCGTCGGGCTTGCTCCACTTCACGAGATAGGGCTTGCCTGCCTCAATGTTGTTGGCATTCTGGAAGTAGAGGTAGAGGAGATATTTCTCGTCGTCATCAGGGGCTTCCTTAAGGGCTGTCTGGTAGCAGAAAGTGGCATCCTTGGCGTCGCTTCTTTCGTTCGAGGTGTTGTACCAGCCGGTAACATCCATCTCACGGACGGTGGCTCCGTAAAGCGGGTGTCCTACGGTGGTCTTGGCCGCGGACAGTTGCTCGGCTGTCATGTTGAACGGCAGGCAGAGTGTGTTCCAGGCACCGTCCTTATAGAGCTTGCGTCCGTTGAACTTCGCGTTGACGGTCCCCCTGTTCAGGTAATAATTGACGAGGGGCATGTTGTCCATATCATCGTAGAACCCTTCATGATCTGTCGAATAGAACACACCATTGTATAGCAGTCCTCCCGTGTATATGTCAACCATGCCGTAGCTTTTGGTCGAAGGCTCCGTTGGTATGTAGGCGCTGGCTTTGGCAAGGCAGCCATTGTCATTCACGTCTCCCAGCTGTTTCGTATAGAAGACATAGGCTTCGGCTCCAATAGATACCGATGAATGGCTGCCAACTATCACGAACGTGTAGCTTCCGGTGGTGGATGTTACGCTGACTGCGCGTGGGTCGAACAGGCTGTTGGTAATGGTGACGGCAGCAGTGGCAACACTGGAGGCACCCTCGGCTTTTCCGACAAAGCCGCCGAAACAGGTATTGCCCGAACTGGTGATGGTGCCCTCAAATACGCAGCCTATGATATTGACTGATGAAGTGCTATAGGTGTTCTCGCCAGTCTTCTCAGCATAGACACCCCCGATAAAGCCACCGTCGTAAACAGCTTGACCGCTGCCCGTACTCTCGATATTTGTTTTGACGACGCAGTTCAGGACGGTGAACGTTCCTTCAGCATGTCCTATGATGCCACCGGCATAATGCCCGGAACTCTTGATGCTACCGTATAGTAGTTGTTCGAGTAAGAGATGTGGGATATGCTTGACTCAACAGAACTACCGACAATAGGACCGATATGGTCTTGTGTGTCGTAGCCGAGACGGGCAGCATCCCCCAGAAAGACGCAACTTTCCACTCTGCCGAAATTATGGCCTACGATGCCACCGATATAGTTTCTCCCTTTGCCTTTATGATCTGAAAGGTCTGCATCGCTGACACATCCCCTGACCGTCCCGAGGTTGCTGGCTACGATGCCAGCGAACCTGATGGCGCCTTGGTCGCCGGAGACAGGAGCGGTAGAACGGACGATGACGTCACTCGCCACCGAGGAGTACTCCACCGTCCCCTTGTTGTAGGCCACCACCCCGCCGACGTTGTATCTGGCCTCGAAGGTGCTGTTGGCTACATGCACGTTACTGACCGTCCCCTTGGCACCGTTCACGCCGAAGATGCCGCAGAATACGTTGCCTGAGGTGGGGAAAGAGCCTGAATTGAAATAGACACCGCTGATGGTGTGTCCCTCTGCGTCGAAGGTGCCGGCGAACGCCCGCGCCTCTTTGTTGCCTATAGGCACCCAGTAGTGGGCACTGAGGTCGATGTCGGCAATCAGACGGACGGTCTTGCCGGAAAACTGCTTACTCGAATTGTTTACCATATAGGCGAACTGTGCCAATTGCGCTGCTGTGCTGATGTAGAACTCATTGCTCTCGGCATAGTTGCTGCCCCAGGTGTCATCAGAGTTGTTAGTCCAGTATCCGCTGGGCGTACTATCTGCCTTTGCTGTTCCCACTGCCACAAAGAGTGCGGCAAGGAGAAATAGAAAATGCTTTCTCATATTTATATTTTACCTTTTTACCTTTTAATCACCTTACGGCCATTGGTGATATACAGGCCCTTGGCTGAGGGCTTTTGGCCATTGGCTATGCGGCGTCCCTGCAGGTCGTAGTACTGGCTGGTGCCGTCGGCATCGACGAGTCGCAGCACCGGTTCCACTCCGGTCTCATCGTCGTAGGGTGGCATGTCGCTCTCGCCGTTGTAGTTGTCCGTCGGGAAGTCGGTGACGGGGGAGTCGCCTTCGCCCTGTTCCTGATACTGGTACTTGATGTTATAGGCATTGCGGGGCAGTATGCCGAGCGTTTCGATAAACGAGCGGAAGGCCTTGGTGGTGACGCTCTGGTACTGGGCATCGCGGTTGCTGACACGTCGGAAGGTGCCGTCGCTCTGCATGACGTAGATGCCGCGGCTGGCACTCTCGTCGTTGCCCAGCTCCTTGAACGTGCCGCACCACTGCACCTTGCCGATGATGTCGCCACCGGCATCGAACACGTTGATTTCGCTATTCACAGGCTCTGCCGTTACGTCGATGGGCCCTTCACGATAGTTTACCAGCTGCTCCTTGTCCGAGGCAATGTTCAGATCGCCCTCCTTTACCACCACTATGTATGGCACACCAGGCGACATGACGGAGAAGTCGTTGCAGAACACTACTTCCTTCTTGTCCCTGTCGACATAGCTGAGCCGGTAGACGGCATACTTCTTGTAGCGTGGGTCGTCAGGGCCTGTCGACAGCTCTGCGAAGAAAGGAATACACACGGGGTAGGCCATGCTGCTCCACCCGCCCTGTCCATTGTCACTGGCTTTGAAGGTGCGGTTGTACGATGCCTTGTCGGCTGTGAAGTCGTACGGCGGCTCGAAGTCGAAGCCCTCAATGACCAGCAGGTTGTCGCAGTGGGTGCCTATGACGACATTGACCTCACCGTTGGACGCCGTGTGGCCATGATTGTCGGGCAGATAAATCATCGCAGTGCGGTTTATTCCGTAGAAGGGGTTGGTACTGCTGCTGCGGTTGACGTTCAGGTTCTTCAATCCGTCGTTCTCCAGGAAGTTCAGACTCCTGATGTCGCCCTTGCTGTTGGCAAATGCCGCCGGTCCCATTTCCACTACAGGCACTTCCACCTGCCGTTCGTCGAACGTTGTGAAGGTCATGCTTTTTGGTATCGTAACCTTACCGCCCTTACCGTGATAGCTGGAAATCTTGGCTTCGTACAGGCTGACGGCCGATACGCTGTGTACGTCGTAGATGAAGTCTCCCGCTGCGATGCCCTTGTCGTCCGAAGCCTCGAACACGATGTCGTAGTGGGTGTCGCGGGCCTGTTCCGGCGACAGTCCTATGGTATTAAACGTCAGATAGGTGCTGAACGCCGGCACCGTCTTGTTCTGGTCGAAGTGGAACCCCGCCTCCTGCTTGCCGTCAGGCTTGCTCAGCGTACAGATGCTGCCTTGTGCGGAGTATTGCTGTCCGATGCTCATGCCGTCGCGTCCAGTGCCTTGCAGTCGGTTCTCGTACGTCGGCCACATCTCCAGCTCCTCTTCGTAGGGCATGAGGTGGTAGACACCAGGCTTCATCGCCGTGATGAGCACTGGCGAGCGTGCAGGCACCAGACTGCCCTTGCCCAGCATGTGAGCCTTGCGTGTGTTCATGTTAGCCTCGCTGACGATACATGCCGTAGCAGCGTCGGGTAACTGTGTGTCGAAGCCGATGAACATGCTGGCAAGATAGCGCTTCTGTCCCTCCACGTTCACCACGAAGTCGGGGGACACTGTCAGCGGGAAGTATCGGTGCAGCTTGCCGGCATTGACATAGTCCTCCCACGAGTCGTCGTAGAGGTATTCCTCGAAGAGCGTCTGGTCCCATGTGGCATCGTTGATGTAGACATCGGGCAGGCTTCCGTCCTCACAGACTATGCCGCCTGGAGCCAGTTCTGCCACCGTGGAGTAGTCGCTGCTCTCTATGAACAGGCGCTTCATGCCGGGAATTTTATAGACGGCACCTTCGGCGATGCTCTTCAGGTCGCCGCTGATGGTCAGTTCCTCGCCTTGTCTGCCGTTGGGGCATGCCACCAGCTGGTCGTTTTTCGTGAAGAGCAGACCGTCGCGTGCGATGAAAGTCTCGCAGAAGGGATCGGTATAGATATTCTCCACCTGCGACCCATAGAATGCCCCGGGCTCTATGGTTTTCACCTTGGCGGGGATGGTTACCTCCTTCAGACTTGAGCAGCCGTAGAAAGCCTCTTTGCCTAAGGTTTCCAAGGCGTAGGGCAGTCGGATGTCCTTCAGCATGTTGAGGTTCCTGAGTTGCAGCGAGAGCCGTTTCACGCTCTTGAAGTAGCGGAACTCCGGGAAGCTCACTATCTTACGGGCAGTAGCGGTCTGGAAAGCCGTCAGTGTCTGCTCGGTGGTGACGGCCTTCAGCTCGCTCAGCGACAGGTAGCCGTTCCTGTTGGCGTCGAAGGCGTCGAGACAGGCTTGTCTGGCATTGGCATCAGCTATGGTGATGCCCGGTTTCACGTTGGCCTGTGCGGTATGTACTGGAATGAAGTTGTACACATTGCCCATTCTTGAGTAGATAAACTCCAACGGACCAAGGACATCGATGTACGACTTCATCTTGCCCAACGGTTTCATGGCAGCTATGGGTGCAATAATACCCATGTCGCCGTCGGCTTCCAGATATTTGGTACCGTCAAAGTTGTTGACTGAACTCCACTTGGCATTACCTGGTTCGAACTGCAGCTGTGTGGTCATTCCTAAGAGGTAGTTGTTGGCCTGTCCCTGGTTGTTGTCGTAGGTGTAGTCCTTGTCAGACCTTAGGGGGATGGCCAAGAGCTTACCAGCTTCCGTCTCGGCAAATTTCTTCAGCATGGGGAAGTAGCCTTGCGTCCATGTCCATGCGCTGCGCTGCGACAGTGCTGCCCCAATTTCTTCGAGCGTCCGACCGTTGTTGGCTATCTCGTAGCCTTTCAGCCAGTGGCAGTCCTTGACGATGGCAATGTCCGTGGTGGCCACCTTGTTGCTGGAGTAGGGTACCGGCGTGACGTAGAGACAGTTGCGGACGGTACCCTTGTTGGCTGTCTTGTCGTAGGCCACAAAGGGTGTGAACTTGTCGAGCAGATAATGGTATTGGAATACTGCCGACACGCAGTCCTCAACCAGACCGCCCTGAGCCACCACGCCGCAGATGCCGCCGCAGCGCTTTCCCGACGTGTTGGCACCCTGTACGATGCAGTTGCGGATGGTGCCTTCTACGCGACCTGCCAAAAATCCGTACAGGTTGTCGTGCTTGGTCCGGTCAATGGCCGTGTATGAGTCGCGCATGCCTAAGTTCTCCACTGTGCCCGAGGCGGCAATGATGCTGAACAGCCCGTAGGTGGCCGCCTTCTTGCTGCCCTCCGGAGCGCCTATGCCAAAACCACGTACGAAATATCCGTCGCCGTCGTAGTGCGCCTTCCAAGTGCAGTCGGCATAGTCTGGCCTCAGGCTGCCCGGTTCAATGTTGTAGCTGAGGTTGGTAGCGTTCAGTACGGTCTCGCTGAAGGTGATGTCGCCCACCTGCCGGTAGAATTCGCCCTCCTTGTTATTCTTGATGGCCAGTAGCAACTGGAAGGGTCCCTTCACCAAGTACGGGTCCTCAAACGAGCCGCTGCCACCGGCAAATGCCGTCGCCTCTTGACCTGGTGTCCATCCGTTGTCGATGGCGACGTTCAGCACTATCTGCCGCTGACAGTCCATGACCTTCGGGCGTGTGGCCACGTCTGTCTTCGTCTTTACCTTGCCGTTCATGGTCAGCTTGCAGTTACCGTTCTTGTAGGCGAAGACGCTGTTGTCCTTCACCCTGATATATTCTGAAGAGGGAATGGTTGTGGAGGCCGTCAGCGAAACCGACCGCCCTGCGTTGGTATCTTCTGTCCACACCTCACTTTGCACCGGTGCCGTGAGGTGCGAGACGAACTCGTAGCAGCAGTCGCCGCCATTCACGGTGATAGGCATGGAGGCCAGCGTCAGACTTGGCAGCGTCACCGTGTTGGCCTCGTTGCGTCCTTCAGCGGTAAAGAGCTGTCGAGCGAGGTCGTTCAGCCCCGCGGCCTTGTTGGCACTGAGTTCGGTAATGAATTGCTCCGGCTTCTTCTTGTCATA
Source organism: uncultured Prevotellaceae bacterium (assembly GCA_900318885.1). Lineage (GTDB taxonomy): Bacteria > Bacteroidota > Bacteroidia > Bacteroidales > Bacteroidaceae > Prevotella. Next base: position 28,597 of record ONMN01000020.1, read on the forward strand.
AATGACGGGGTAGCGTCCCCTCTGCAGCCGGAAGCCGTAGTCGGCACTCTCGTCGATGTTGAGGAAGGATACCGATGACGTGGTGCCGTCGGTCAGCTGAGCCGTGGTGAGAGGTAGTATGGTACTGGAGTTGTCGTTGCCGATGGTGTTACCAAGAAACATATTCTTGTCGTAGTAGCAGAAGGTGACATTGCTCATCACGTCTTCACCTCCCTTGCCCACGATGGCACTGAGCGGTCCCTGCTGATTGTAAGGGTTGTTCATGACCGTGCCGAGAAAGAGACATCGGGTAATATACTCCTGATCGTGAGTGAACCCAGCCTTACCGACGATGCCGCCGGCTATGGCGTAGGCCGTGCTACGCCCCCCGCAGTCAGTGTAGCCGCTGTTGATGCAGCATTCCATCCCTAATATACTTCCCCGAATGAATCCGACGATGCCGCCCACCGTACATTCGCCGACAAGTCCGGCCATGTTAGCACAGCACCTGATTTTTCCGTTCCACATATCGCCGCATATTCCTCCCGAATAGACGCCGGTAGTTGCCTGTCCCCTGTTGACCTTTAGGATACCCGTCGAGGTGCAGGCTTCGACAGTTGTTTCGCCCATTGTAGACGCAACGATACCTCCCGTTGACATATAGTTGATGGTGCTGCAGGTAGCCTCAGCGTTAACCTTGGCCGTACAGTCGAGGATGAGGGAGGGGGTGTCGCTCATTGCCCCACCATTTGAAGCTAACGAACAGCAGCCGCCAGTCAGGTTTACGTCAGTGCTACGGATGGTCACGTCAGCTGTGCAATGGAGCATATTACAGCCACTGAGGCGGGCGGCAATACCGGCTGCTCCGTTGTAATTGTTACTTGATTTCTCACATTTGGCGTAGATGCTACCCTGTACCGATACCCCTTCAATGCCATGTCCTATCTTCAGCGTTCTGGAATCATCGTAGGACATATTTGACTGGCCGTTGTAAAACCTGCCACATACCAGACCCACGTTGACTTCCCTCTTTGCAATGCTGATTTGTGAATCAACGATGTCGAAGAACCCCACATAGCTGTCCAGACAGCCAAACAGTCCGAAATCGTCAATATTACCATTGTCGGTGCTCTGGATGTCGATATACATACCTGATATATGATGGTGTTTCTCCTGGCTCCACCCGTCGCTGTTGATGCCCGGAACGTCGAGTCCGAGGAAGATGCCATGAAACATGTGTGAATATGTACTACCTATAGGAATCCACTGCACACGCTGTCCGTTCGCGGTCCTGTTCAGGTCGATGTCGCTGCCCAGAACCAAGACCTTTCCCTGGAAACTCTCACCACTGACGTTGCAGAGCCATGCCACCTGTGCCAGCTGCTCAGGTGTGTTGATGACGATGGGATTGAGGAATGTTCCCTTGCCCTTGATGTCGAACGACTTGTCGCGATACTCGTACCACGTCGGGACACCATTATACAAAGCTGGTGCATCCGGGTCGGCAGCCTTACATGGTGTGTTTACGCCAATGAGCAGACAGACAGAAATGATTAAGGACAACTGATGTTTCACCGTTTCCTTTACCTTATTTATAATATTCAGTTTCATACGCATCTTCTCTAATCTTTTATTTTTTTTACCTTTCATTAATATTGGAACTTAAACACCTCACCGGTGACGCTGAGCACGTAGATGCCGTTCTTGGAGAGTGGAATGAAGAGGGTTGAGCCTTCAGCCTTGCGAAGGGCTACACAAATGCCATTGGCGTTGAACACGCGAACTTCCTCGCCGGCCTGCAGACCGCTGAGGCGCACACCGCCTTCCTCGGACACCACTTTGACACGGTGGGTGTCATTGTTGTAGACTTCAGGCGCATCGATGGCTGTGGGTTCTGACGACGGGTAGAGTATGACGTAGGGCGTGTTGCGTGAACTACGTATGTTAGATACGTGCGAAGCTCCCGTCTCCTCGTCGTCAATGGTCACATCGACCACCTTCGGGACGATGTAGCCATCTACCGGCTGTGTAATGCCGCTGACGGTGATTTCGGCGTATGCCCTGCGAATGCCACCCTCCAGATTGAAGTCCTTAGCGCTGACCATAGTCTGAGTCTCGCCGGTGAGCGTTGCTTCAACAGCGGGATGCGGATAGACACCCAACATCACGGCTGTTCCCGGCATCAGACCGCGTGACGAACGGTCGGTAAGTTCTACGATGAATGTATTGACACCGTTTTCGCAGGTGCGGCTGATGACGTTACAGTCGATGTCGCTGATAGTTACGCGCTGTGAGGGTTTTTCCTGTACCTGTCGCAACATGCTGCGCCGTGTCTTGGCATGCTGTTTGGTGCGGAACACGTTCGCATATTCCACCGACACCTCGCTCTTCATGAAGCCGTCGAAGTTGGCAGGGATGGGGTACTGCACCACGAATTTGCTTTGCGTCATAGGCAGTATGAACGAGTCGGGAATGGGGATTTCCTGTCCGTTGATGTTTACTGACGCTGACTTGATGGCCGATGTGCCGGTGTTGAAGATAAAGACATTGACGGGCAGTGAACTACTGCCTAACAGTGCCTCACGGGAATAGGTAACGTCGCTCTTGAAGCTGTTGGTAAACTCTTTCTCGTTCTTCATTACCACTGCAGCGGCATTGTCCAGGGGCCCCAGGGTATAGACCACGCCGATGCGGGAATCGTCCAAGTAGCCGTCGAAGTCGGTCATCACCAGACCTTCCGTTTCGGCGCCAACTGTTAACGGATAGGTTACCTGTGGTGCCTTCTCCAGATGTATGCGGGTGGCATTGAGTACCACGCGCATGCTGTCCAGTACGGTGCTACCCTCCTCGGCATCGCGTACTACATTGCTCACCTCTGTCCACAGCACGGCAAAATCATTGGTGTCCTCGGCGCCTCGTTCGCTGACAATCTTCAGTTTCATGGGCGACGGGGCGCTGATGTTCAGTGTGGCACCGGTCCGGCCGTCACCTTGGCCACGCATGTCCAGTGTCTTCACATAGACGTCGTATAGCGAGTCGGGCCGCTCGTAGGCCATGGCGACGACGGCATTCTTGCCCACGCGGTTCATACAGAAGTCGGTGGGGTGTAACTCTTCCAGCCTGTATTCCGGTGATGGTGAACTGAGCGGCTTTGAAATATAGAACAGGCGGGTTTCTTCTTCGGTGGCCACATTGACGCCTACCAGTACGGTGTCGTTACGCATAAAGAGGTCGTAGCCCCGGGTAGACATCTTGTCGCTGACGGCGACGAGCGGTGTCGGTTCACTCCATGTGCCGTCGGCGTAGGTGCGCAACATCAGTTCGCCCTGCAAGTGGTAGTTGGTCACCGAGTCGGGTTCTTCGCCATTGACATCCTTGTCCTTCACAATGTCGCCATGTTCATAGATGCACGCAGCCTTGCCGTCCTCCTGAATGGTAACCATAGGCTTCTGGTCTACGAATCCGTCATCGGGTGTGATGTCCATGTGCTTCCAGTTGCCGTCAGCCTGTCGCATGGAAGCCCTGATCTGGGTATGTCGCTGCATGTCTTTGTCTTGCTGCGCCATGTTTTCCGTTGTCACCTGACTGCTGTTGACCACAGTTTTGGTCTGCTGGTAGACTATGATTTCCCGGTCACCGCGCTTTGAGTGCGCATGTTGCGAAGCCGAGGTGCCTGGTGTGGAGAGCGTGGTACGTTGCTGTGTGTTCACGTTCAGCAGTGTCACTTTGTCATCGTTATAGTCTTTGGGATTCCCCAGGTCGTTTACCACGATGTTATCGCTTCCCAGGTAGTGTGGATTGGCATCGTAGGCTAAATCGCTTATCAGCACGCTGCCGAGGTCGCTCGTTGCAGGAGCACGCAGTGGACGATAGCTGTTGCCGACGAGCTGTGGCCCCTTTTCGTCCTTTAGCCAGTAGGGGAAATCGTCGTGGTAGGGGTTGTGGTCACCTTCAGGTTTGAGCCACCGTTTACCGCAGCGCCAGGTGTAGTCGCCCTGCCAGCTGAAAAGGACGGTCTTTACGCTGGCGAAGGCTTGAATAAGTCCCAGTAGGCGGGTTTCAATTCCGAAACAGGTTTTGATCTTGGGCTCGAAGGGCGTGACGAAACCGGCGCGAAACTGGAACTTGGCGCCACCGCGTACTCCGGCCTGAATGCTGCCCAAGGCACACTTCTTGGTGCGGATGTTGAACCATGCGCCAAAACGTAGCTTTGCTCCTAAAGTGCCATAGAAACAGTAGTTGTCCTTGTGGTTGTTCAAACCCGGTTTGAAGGTCTTGATGCCAAAATCACCGAAAGCGGTGCAGTCTGCCACAAAACCTGCTTCCAGACTAAACCACTTTTGCAGGAATTTTCTGACCTTACACATGTGGTCGTCACCATCCTCCGAGAAAAGGTCCTGTCCCCAGCCGCATCCTAACTCAAGGTAGGCGCTCAACTCATCCAACTGGAATTTGCTGATTTCACCGAAGGGCACATTGTATGCCATCTTTCCCTTGAAACCGAAATAGGTCCCGATATGGTTCTTGCTAACGTTGAAGATGTCGCTGGCCTCGTTGCTTACCCAGTCGTCGAACTTCTGCGTCTTGACCAGCATTTCCATCTTGTTGATTTTATCGCCCTTTTCACCCTCCATGGCATTCCAGTTCTGCACGTTCTTGATGTTGTCGCGCGCACTCTTCAGCTTGGGACCCTCATTGCCCTTTTTGTTCTGCTTGTTATAGTTGAGTGTCACATACAGGCCGAACAACTGCTTAATCAGGTCGACGTTAAATCCGACGTCCACCGTGATCAGGTCGTGCGGCGTATTGAACTTGATGTTGGGACTCAGTCCGAACCCCATCTTCCCCTCGCCGAAGCTGTCCAATACCTTGTCCTCATTGCTACCGCCCTCATCCTTGTCGAGGTCGGTATCGCTTGTCGACTGTTTTTCACCATCCTGCGCTATCTGTTCGGGGTCAACCACCAGATTCTTCAGGATGGGAAACTCGTCGTACGAGGCGTCGGGTGTCGAGAGCGTCATCTGGAACTGCTTGTTCTCACCGACAACGCCCAGCAGATTGAAACGCGTGAAATAGTAGTCGCGGGTGAATTTTGTGAACTCGCGTGACGATACCGTTATAATATCCATGATGCTGGCTTCGCGCGTGGTGCCAGTCTCGCGCTCTTTGCATGTCAGGTGGCAGCTGGGATTGCCGCTGCCCTTATTGGTCGAGAATACGAGCTCCAGCTGTGCCAGCTTTTGGACAGGGTTGTTGTTGAGAAGTTTCGGGAACTTGATACCTCCGTCTTCCATGTAGCTGAACACTTCCGACTTCGGGCGTCCAGTGAGGCTGGCCTCCAGTATGGAAACGACGGCATATTCCGTGTTGTTGCGGGTAATGGGGATGAGGTCGTCCTGGAGCGAGAGCAGATTCTGGTCGCAGACGGCAAAGCCGTTGGTGCCGATATTCCCCTTTTTAAGGGTAATCTTCGCCGAGCAGAGGTCATTCTTCAAAATCCTGTTATCCTTGTCGGCAGCACCCTTGTAGCGATAGAGCGTGGGCAGACAGCCGTTAGCAATAATCTCAATGTATGCCGGATGGCCGTGCGTGAGCACCTTATGGCGGTCGCTGTTCTTGTCGTAGCCTAAATAGCGTATGTCGTTATCAGCTATCAGCGTGCCGTCGTCATCCACGCGGTGTACGTTCATCTGAGCCCTCGTAACCTGCTTGCCCATATTGTCGCGCAGGTTGATGAACAGCGTGTCGTACTTCTCAAACAGCCCCGTTCCCAACCAGTTGAAGTTCACAAACTCGCGATTCTCGTGCTTGTCGAGCTTGAACTTCGAGGTCAGCGTCGGGATGTCCATATTATAGTCAGTATCGATACCCGTATGCAGGTCGGTCAGCCCCATCTGCAGCTTCACGTCACCCTCCTGGTTGTTTCCCGTCAGGAAGTAAACGTTGGTGAGCGTATGGCCGTCGGGCACGTAGAAACTTTGGAAGTAGGTTTCCTTCACCTCCAGGATGTGGCTTTCGTCAACGGAGTTGCCGTCAGCGTCGTTATGACTGATGACATACTCCATCTTGTATGTGTCACCCGTCGACTGGCGTTTCTGGTCGAGCTGGAAGATGTAAAGGTTCTTGTCGTTCCAGTCATAGACCCAGTAGCGGAACTTAATGCGCTTGTCGGGGTCGGTGGCCTTCCATACGTTCACCTCTACCATTTCGCACTGTCGCGGTATGTTGATGAAGAAATAGCTGCTGGTGGCCAGCGTCTTCTGCACGGGCTCTTCAATGTTGGGATTCGGCTGCTCGCCCTCCACTATTGGGTCGAAGGTGACCTCAGCCTGATAACTGCCGGTATCACCCTTGCCGTCGTTGATGCGGAAGCAGAGCAGCATACGGTCACGCATGTGCCAGAACATGCGCTGGTCCTCCAGACCCTTCATGCGCGTCTCGCCCAGCATCTGCTTCAGTTGCTCCACGTCGGCCTGATTACCGTCGATGTCGCCGTTGTTCACTTCGCGCCAGTTCAGCTCGGCATCAAGGATGTTGATGTCACGGAACTGCGTGACGTCGGTCACGTTTTTTGCGTAGTATAGCTTAAAGTCCTGCGCCGCTACCGTTATGGTAAACAGTAGTATAAGTAATATACCAGTTAGTCGCTTCATCTTAATTGAGTTTTAGTTTTTGCTCTTTTATTATTTTGTTTTTAATTATTAACTAAAGTTTCGCAAGTGATGGCGCACCTGCACAATTTAACATAAAATAGGAATAAAAAAGGCTTCGAAGTTTGCTCAACTCACTGAAAATGAGTAA
>ONMN01000028.1 GCA_900318885.1 uncultured Prevotellaceae bacterium
GAAAACGACCTGCAGCGGCATACTGCTCTCTGTAGTCAACCTGCAGAGGCATGAAATCTGTTCCGGGAACTGCATCTTTTGCGGCACAAACAGTAGCCAACAGTACAGTGTTGTTCATGCGGAGCATCACACTGCCATCGGCCTGCTTTGCCACTTTCCCGGTCTCAATTGTGATGGTTCTTCCATCAGGCAACTGAATACTTTTCGTAATTACGTTCATCTTGAAATTAAAACATCTAAAAATAAAAAATAGGTACAAAGACAGTGCAAACCGAACGCAGAAAGCCTTGCTTTATGCTGAGGCGCAGCCTGTTTTCGCGGCCGCATTGTCAAATGCGACTGCAAAGGTACACATTATTATAATAAAAAACGAATATTCCCTGTTAGAATTATTGTTTTTTAGGATTTAAACGCCACTGAAAGGCTCCTACAGACTAAAGTATAAGCATTTTCAGGTTGTCTGGAGCAAAAAACTGTTGTGCTACATCTTGAATCTGGGCAGACGTCACTGCATCAATGTGAAGATTCAGTTCTTCGATGTTACGTTCATGACCATAATGCAGGAAATGTTTGGCGAAATCAAGGGCAAACTGCTCACGATTGTCACAGGCTATAGCCAGCTGTCCTTTCAGTTGGCGCTTGGCAGCCTGCAACTGCCGCTCCGAAAGTGAATGCTGCATGACACGATCCAGTTCACGATGTACCAAACGCAGACAACGCTTCACATCGTGATGGTCACAACCGAAATAAACGCTCCAACAGCCTGTATCACTATAACTGACCATCGAACTCTCAACAGTATAGACTAACCCATGACGTTCACGCAAAGAGAGATTCAAGCGGGCATTCATACCAGGGCCTCCAAGAATATTGTTTAGCAGGAATAGTGGCATACGACGAGGGTCGTCAAAATTGAAAGTTTGACAGCCCAACATAACGTGAGCCTGATGATGTTGGGAGGGTTCGGCGGCCAAACGAGGCTCGGCGGGTGAACCGCCGAGAACGTTCTCGACGGTTTGGCCGTCGAGTGCAGAGCGGGAGGAAGGAACGGCTGCCGTTTTTTCCAAACTTTTTACCAGACGTGCAAAGTTCACATTCCCATAAACAAAGAATATGGCGTTGTCGGGCCGGTAATAACGATGAGTAAACTGCAGGGCATGCTGGGTGGTAAATTGCTGCACCCGTTCACGTGTCCCCAAAATATTATGCCCTAAAGGATGGCTCTGGAAAATGAGGTTTTCGAACTCGTCATAAATCAGTTCGGCAGGCGTGTCGTTATAACTTTCTATCTCGTCACAGATGACATCAATCTCATGTTCCAGCTCGTGTTGAGGGTATTCACTGCAAAAAACAATATCGCAAAGCAAGTCAACTGCTCGCATAAAATGCTCACGCTGAATAGCGGCATAAAAAACGGTATCTTCCTTGTTGGTAAAGGCGTTAAGATCACCTCCCACACTCTCAAGGCAATTGAGAATTTGGAGTGCCGAACGGTGGTTGGTTCCCTTGAACGTCGTATGCTCACAAAAGTGAGCTAATCCCTCTTCGCCCTGTAATTCGTGACGAGCACCGGCATTAATGCCGATGCCGCAATAAACGACTGGCGAAGTGGATAGCAGATGAATGACACGAAGGCCATTGCTGAGTGTTGCTGTGTTATATTTAGCCATAATCGACTGCAAAGGTACAAAAAAATCATAGTTCATAGGTCTTTTTTCAACTAAAAATCGTATCTTTGCAGGCAAAACAACAAAACTATGCGAAAAATTATTGGAATCGGCGAGACCGTACTCGACATCATCTTCCGCAACGAACAACCCATTCAGGCTGTTCCTGGAGGCTCTACATTCAATGCTATCATATCGCTTAGCAGGGCTGGCGCAAAAACCAGCTTCATCAGTGAAACTGGCAACGACCGCATAGGACGGATGATAGTAAAGTTCCTGAATGATAACGGTTGTGAAGCAGGCTGCGTCAATATGTATCCAGACTCGAAATCTCCGCTGTCGCTGGCGTTCTTGAACGAACAGAACGATGCGGAATACATCTTCTACAAAGACCATCCCCACGACCGTCTGGACTTTTCCTATCCCGACGTACAACCAGACGACATTGTGTTGTTTGGCTCGTACTACGTACTGAATCCCGTCATCCGACCTCAAGTGAAGGGTTTTCTTGACTATGCCCACGAACGGGGAGCCATTCTCTACTACGACGTCAATTTCCGTGCTTCTCACCAACACGAAGTGATGAAACTAACACCTAACCTGTTAGAGAACTTCGAATTGGCAGACATCGTGAGAGGATCTTCGGAAGACTTTGAAATTCTCTTCAAGAAGAGTGACGCTGAACAGGTATATCGTTCGCAGATTATGTTCTACACCAAAAAGTTCATCTGCACCCATGCAGCAGACCCCATCCAGCTATTTGCCGATAATGGACTGAGGAAACAATACCCTGTGGCTGAGACAGAGACGGTAAGTACCATTGGTGCTGGCGATAACTTCAACGCAGGATTCCTTTTTGGACTGTTGGTGAATAACATTAGGCGTACTGACCTCGAAATGGGCCTGACTGAGGAACAATGGGACAAGATTGTCGAGATGGGACAGAAGTTTTCTGCAGAAGTATGCCGCAGTCTCTACAACTACGTGTCGCCCGAGTTCGGAGCAGAACGAAAGAAAGAACTCACGGAAGAATGATCCTCCGTGAGTTCTTTTATAATACTCCGTATTCTCTTATTTTACCACCTTGTGTACTTCGCCGTTACCGTAAACGACGATGTTGACGCCTGACGAAAGTGATTGCTGGCGTTCGCCACGGAGGTTGTAGATGGCCTTCACGTCATCGTTGCACTCTGCCTTTTTCTCGCTGATACCTGAACCAATACTGAAAATGGCCTCAATACTCATCGACTTGCAACTTGCGGGCGTTAGCACGAGTTCGTCACCGTCATAATTCTCGGTCTTTTTACTGCCTGATGCAGGTGTTGTGGTGACTTTCCAACCTGCTATGGTCTTACCCTCGGGAGCCGTAGCAGCAATAGTCAGCTGACGGTTGGGAAAGAACTTGCCGTCAAATACTCCCTCTGAGAGTTTGATGCCATTGACTGTAACATCTTCAGGCAACTCGGCAACACCCTTGTTGATGGTCACGGGGAAGGCTGTGCCGAGATTCCATTTTTTGCCAATGTGGTTATAGAAATTATTGGGACGACCTTCTGCCCATTGCTTGGCGGCATTGAACTTGTTCTCAATTTCGCTGCGATTGTCAACGGGCCACCACCAGCCGGGATTGTATTTGTCGCGATGAGCCACAAATTCCTCCATAGACTCAGCCTTGATGAGGTCAATGGTCTCGCCTGTTCCTTTGCCGTTCATGAAGTCACCCATGTAAACGCAGCATTTGTCGATAAACAAATCCAGAATGTCCTTGTCCTCCAGCATGTTCTTGATAAGACGGGTTGCGGGCTCTGTGAATGCCCAGTTGTCATTGGGATAATTGGCAGGATTGTAGAGCAGGTCGATGGTGTTGTAGTTATTCTGACGACCATAGAGTCCAAGTCCGAAGTCGGTATCCTTGACGATGAAACGCCAGATTTTAGGCAGGCCCGACTCTGTATCATCGTCGTTGGGACGCCAGAAAACGATGTTGTTGCCTGGGAAGTCGATATTGCCGTAGAAGAGGTTCATGATCATGATATTCAGATATTCGCTGACATCCATCCACTGCTCGTATTCGGCCTTGGTATGGCCCTTCTCGCTATAGAAGGCCTTGAAAGCGTTATAGAATGTGGCATCTTCACTACCCTTAAATTCCTCGATAAACTGGTCAACATTATCTACCTTCTCGTGTGAGATTTCCACCATGTCGATATCCTCCAGATCGTTGTAGTTGCTGTAGATGTTGTCCTCGTTCGAACGCTCACGGATGTTCAGCATACCCATGTATTCACCGTTGATGTAGAGCACGGCTGAATGGCCTGCCTGCCAGTCGAGATCAACGTGGCCTGCCATCGTACGCTGGATTATGAGATCGCGGAAATACAGATCGCCAAAGTCGTTACCACCATCACGTAGGGAGAACGACTTAAACTCTGTGATGCCAGGTTTCTGGTCGGGGAAGAATTCATAAGAATAACGCTTGTGGTCAGGATCGAAGCGCTTGTTGGCATAGAATACCATCGACTTCAGATCATTGGCACGCGACTGTCCTCCCTGAATGCGCGTCTCACCCAGCTGGTTGAAAGCACTGTTGTCACTTCCTACTGGGAAGAACTCTATCATCACAGGACGACGCCAGTCGTGGGTTTTCTTGTCTTCCTTGCTCTTATTGTTGGCAAAAAGACCGATTTCCTTGTCGTTCAGATATTTGTCGTTGGTCTGAACAGAGAATATGGGGAGGGTGATTTCCCTTGGATGGAAGATGTACGACTGTGCTGTGCTCATGGGTGACAGCCAACCGTCACAGAACAATTTGGCACGAATTACCTTCGTCTTAGTGATATTGATGGGATTCGTATATTTCGTGCTCTTACTGGTTGGTTCACTGCCGTCTGTCGTATAGCGGATGACGGTACCCTCAGGAGCGCCATCTGGCAGGCCCAGTTCCAGTTGGAAAGCAGCTTCGCCAGAGGTCACAAAACCCTCCTTGCCGAATACGGGAGCACCCAGGATATGCTTGGCGTCGCAGATCTCACCAGTATTGGCCTTACCAGGAGTCGGTGTAACCTGATAGCCCCATTTGTCGGCACCATCAGTCTCGCGACCGAAAGCCACATCGGGAGCAGGCATCTTTTTCATGTCTGCAGGGAGACTGTCAACAGGTTCGTCATCTTTACCCTTGAAAAGATAAAGCGTACAACCCTTGCCTGACTCCAGGCGGAAATCTGCATGGAGACGATTGTCCTCCTTGCCCTCCTTGTCACAATAGATAATCACGTAACCACCAGCAGGCACTTGCTGATCAGGCAACTGCCAAGCCTTCTTCACCTTGTTTTTGTTGCTGATTTTGTAATCCTTCAGGTTAATGGCTGCATCTGTGGGGTTATACAACTCCACCCACGAATCAGGAAATTCCTTGATGTCATCCATGATACACTCGACATTCGACTGCATCACCTCGTTAATCTTTAACGTCTGTGCTGTGGAGCTGACGCTCAGCCCCACGAATGAAAGAAAAATCAAATACTTTTTCATTGCTAGTTAGGTCTATAATTTATTAAATTCTCGATTCATCAATAATAAATAGAACGCTTGCGCATTCTGCAAAAAGTGGTGCAAAGGTACGAATAAGCAAACAGAATGCCAAACAAAATCTGAGCATTTTCAATGAAAATACTCCTAACGTAACATCCGAATAATAATCTGTTACAATAACTGTAGGGCGCGTTGGAGAATGTCGTTGGTTTCGCCCATGATAGTAAAGTATTCGTTCATCTCCCAGAGGTCGCGAGCAATGAGTGCTTTCAGTTGGAGACGCAGATAGGGTAAGGTGCGCTGGAGTTCCTCGTCGTCTTTGGGCTTGATTTTCTGCTTTTCAGCCTCAGCCATGATTCCGTCAATAACACTCTGTGGCACTTCGAATCGCTGACGATAGTTGTCAAAGGTCTTGTAGTCCCGATGCAGCTGTTTACGATTTTGGTCAACATAGCGCAGATTGGCATTGATGACGAGCGATTTAGCGGAAAGTTCCCGATGGAATCGCGTATATTTGGTTGTATCGAGGGGTACGAACTCGTCTGGCATAATGCCTCCGCCACCATAGACGACACGATGCTCCTTCAGCGTAAAGTACTTCAGCGAATCGGCAAAATGAACGCTGTCAGCACTCATCAACTCACCACTCTTCAGACGGTGGAGCATATCCTCGGCATAATCCTTCTGTTTGCCCTTTTCGTAAGGTTTCTGGATGCAGCGACCTGAGGGTGTATAGTAATGAGCAATGGTCAGACGAATCATCGAACCATCTGGCAGGTCGATAGGTCGCTGGACGAGACCCTTGCCAAAGGTACGACGTCCGACGACAATGCCTCGGTCGTGGTCCTGAATAGCTCCAGAGACAATCTCAGCAGCAGAGGCCGTATAGCTGTCGACCAGGACAATGACCTTACCTTTGGTGAACAGTCCCCCACCTTTGGCCTTGTATTCGGTTCGCTGAGTCCTGCGTCCATTGGTATATACGATAAGATCGCCAGCCTGAAGGAATTCCTCCGCAATCTTCACAGCAGTCTGGAGATAACCTCCGCCATTCTCCTGCAAATCAAGGATGAGCGACTCCATGCCCTGCTTCGTCAGTTTGTTCATACTCTCGACGAACTCGTCGTGCGTTGCAGCACCAAAACTTCCAATACGGATATAGCCCACCTTGGGACGAACCATATAAGCGGCATCAATGGTGTAAACAGGAATCTTGTCGCGAATGACGTTAAATGTCAGCGTGTCCTGAATGCCTCGACGGACAATGGCCAGCACAACTTTTGTTCCCTTTGGACCACGCAGGCGTTTCATAATCTCTTCCTTAGGCATTTTTACACCTGCGATAATGGTATCGTTGACCTTGACAATACGGTCGCCAGCAATGATGCCCACTTTTTCGGAAGGGCCGTTGGTGACAGGCTGGATGACGAGCAACGTATCCTCAGCCATATTAAACTGCACACCAATACCTTCGAAATTGCCTTGCAGGGGTTCGTTGGCCTCCTTCACCTCCTTTGCTGTCAGGTAACTGGAGTGAGGGTCGAGTTTCTCTAACATCCCACGAATGCCGTCCTCAACGAGTTTATCCTCGTTGACAGAATCGACATAGAGATTGGTGACAGCCATCTCGGCTATCTGGAGTTTTCGCAAGGGTGAATCCTCGCCCATGTTAATCCTAAACTGGGCAACGGCACCTATTGAGAGCAGCGACAAAATCGCTGCACACAGTATTTTTTTATTCATAGTCGTAATCTTCGGGCTTATCTTCCTCAATGACGAGGTTATCAATAATGAAGTTTTGGCGCTCCATCGTATTCTTGCCCATGTAGTATTCCAATAGTTTCTGTACTTGGTCGTTCTTGTGAAGAGTAACCTGTTCGAGACGGATGTCAGGACCGATGAAACCGGCAAATTCTTCAGGTGATATCTCACCCAAACCTTTGAATCGGGTGATTTCAGGATCTGGTCCCAACTCCTGAATGGCTTTCTGACGCTCCTCCTCGCTATAGCAGTAACGTGTGACGAAATCGGCCTTTTTCCCTTCACCGCCCTTATTGTCAGCCTCAGCGAGCACCTGTTTGTTCTTAATCTTCGTACGCTTGTTGCGAACACGGAACAAAGGCGTCTGTAGCACATAGACGTGACCTTTCTTGACAAGTTCAGGGAAGAACTGCAAGAAGAAAGTAATGATGAGCAGTCGGATGTGCATACCGTCGACATCAGCATCAGTAGCTACTATTACCTTATTATAACGCAGAGTGTCGAGACCCTCCTCAATATCGAGAGCAGCCTGAAGCAGATTGAACTCCTCATTCTCGTAAACCACCTTCTTGGTCAGGCCAAACGAGTTGAGGGGCTTTCCGCGAAGCGAGAATACCGCCTGTGTGTTGACATCACGGCTCTTAGTGATGCTTCCGCTGGCAGAGTCACCCTCAGTAATAAAGATACACGACTCCTCTTTACGCTCGCTCTTAACATCGGAGAAATGGATGCGACAATCGCGCAACTTACGATTGTGCAGGTTTGCCTTCTTGGCACGCTCACGCGCCAATTTGGTGACGCCAGCCATTGCCTTACGTTCGCGCTCGCTCTCCTTCACCTTGTTTTCAATAACCTCAGCGACGTCCTGATGAATGTGCAGGTAGTTATCTACTTGTTGTTTGATGAAATCGCCTACATATTTATTAATGGTATCTCCGTCAGGAGCCATCTGCGTAGAACCCAGCTTAATCTTCGTCTGACTCTCGAAGACGGGTTCCTCTACGTTGATGGCGATAGCGGCCACCATACCAGTACGGATATCGCCATACTCATATTTGCCAAAAAACTCCTTGATGGTCTTGGCAATATGCTCCTTGAAAGCACTCTGATGCGTGCCGCCCTGCGTGGTATGCTGTCCGTTGACGAACGAATAGTACTCCTCGCCATACTGGTTGGCATGAGTGAAGGCTATCTCAATATCCTCCCCCTTCAGGTGAATGATGGGATAGAGCGGGTCGTTGGTCATACGGTCCTTCAACAGGTCCTCCAGTCCGTGACGACTGAGAATGCGCCGTCCGTTATACATGATGGCGAGACCTGTATTCAGGTAAGTATAGTTGCGAAGCATATTTTCTACGATATCATCGTGGAAACTATACTCCTTAAACAATGTATTGTCAGGTTCGAAATAAATATAAGTACCTGTCTCGTCCTGCGTATCCTCGGTCACGTCCGTCTGCAGGATGCCTCGTTCGAAAGTCGCCCTACGCACCTTTCCGTCACGATAGCTGGCCACCTCGAAATGAGTACTCAGCGCATTCACCGCCTTCACACCCACACCATTCAGGCCCACCGACTTCTTGAAAGCTTTCGAGTCGTACTTACCACCAGTGTTCAGCACACTAACCGCCTCGATGAGTTTACCCTGAGGGATGCCTCGTCCATAGTCACGAACGGAGACACGCAGGTTTTCGTCAATGGTGATTTCCAGGCGGTCGCCTGCCTTCATCTTAAATTCGTCGATGGAGTTGTCGATAACTTCCTTCAACAACACATAGATACCATCTTCGGGCAGTGAACCGTCGCCCAGACGTCCGATATACATTCCTGGACGAGTGCGGACATGCTCCATATCCGACAGGTGCCGGATGTTGTCGTCGTCATATTTGACGACCTCTTCTTGGGGGATTATGTTATTCTCTTCTGACATATTATAGATAAGGTTTTTCCGATTAAATGGGCTTTTTATAGCAACGACGGCGCTTGTGCTGGATATGTTCTAGATACTGCCATTGGCTCTGCACCTTCTCGTTGGTTTCCATTTCGACGTTCGTCTCACCCCACTTAAAGCCAAACTTCTGATAGCGGGGGATGAGATCGTAAAACAGCAGGGCGTTGGCACCCTTCTGCTGGTATTCAGGCAGGAAACCCACCAACATCAGGTCGAGACACTCTGCCTTATGGAACTTCAAAGCTCTCAGACAGTGCCACCAACCGAAAGGCCATAAACGACCATTCTTACACTTCTGCAAGGCTCGTGTCATATTGGTAATCGAGATACCTATACCAATGACATCATGATCAGGCGTATTCCAGTCTTCTATCAGACAAAGCATGTCCATATCGAGCATAGGGAAATACATCTTGAGGTACTCGTCAATCTGACGTTCCGTCATCTGAGAGTAGCCATACAGGTTGCCAAAAGACTTGTTAACCACGTCGAGCACTTTACGCCCATACTGCTCTTTACCAAACACCTGACTGCGTTTGGGGTGAATAGGATGCAGATTGTAGCGCTTCTGTACCAATTCGGCCACCTTCTTGTATTTCTCAGGCATTCCGTCTTTGGGGACGATGAGCTTATACTCCACATAGTCATTGTCTTTCTCCCATCCACCAAGCTGTTCCATGTGCTGAGGATAGTAGGGATAGTTGTAGATGGTAGCCATCGTGCCCAGCTGGTCGAAACCTTCGATGAGCATTCCTTCTGGGTCCATATCCGTAAAGCCCAACGGACCGATTATCTGTGTCATTCCTTTCTCACGACCCCATTGTTCGACTGCCTCGAAAAGCGCCTTCGACACCTCTAAATCATCGATGAAATCGACCCATCCGAAACGCACGCTCTTGATATCCCATCTTTCGTTGGCCCGATGGTTGATGATGCCTGCAATGCGTCCGACGACCTTACCGTCCTTGTAAGCCAGGAAGTATTCGGCCTCGCAGAACTCGAAAGCAGCATTCTTGTCCTTACTCAACGTGTGCTTCTCGTCGGTGTACAGGTTAGGCGCATCGTAGGCATTGCCTCGATACAAGTCGTAGTGAAGCTGGATGAAAGCATCGAGCTCTCGCTTACTGGTAACTTTGCGAATCTCTACTGATGGCATAAGCTATTTCTTCTTTAATTTTGCAAAGGTAAACAAAAAGGAGCAAAACGCCAAATTAATTAACCAATTTTACGGCAAAAGAACAACTTATGCTCTCCAGAAGCCAACGTTGTGGCAAAAATATATGTGTCGCCGCCATCCTTCAATTTCAGCTTTTTCCGAAGTTGTTCGGCACTCATCGGAAAATTGCGAACTGCAATATTTGCCGATTCCATCGGAACTAAACTTTCACTAAACTTTTTCTTGATTTCTTGCTTATTCATCGATGAAATGGATAAAATTTTAAACTTACGCCCAGGAAAATCGTTGATTTCATCGGAAGAGAGGAAAAGGTGAGAGTTTACAGATATCTGTTGTACAGGGTACTGCGCCTCGAGCTCAGCAAAGCATCCTGCCTTCATGATACTGGCATTCGGCTCGTAAAGGTTAAGGGGACTGTCAGCGAGGTCGGAGTCCGTCAAATATTCCCACACTGGGAACAAATTATTCCCAGCCTGGGAAGAAAACATTCCCACGCTGGGAAGAAATGTAAAGCTACTGGCTCCATTGACGCATACTACGCGCAAACCGTCCGTTTGCTCCTTGTCCAGCAACAACAGGAGTTCTTTGCATTCATTGTCAACGCTGACGATATGAACTTCCGCAACTTTGAAAACGCCATTAGGCGATGCATTCTCCAAATCGCTGACTGCCTTGCGCCAATCAAGCATAGGGGAAAGTTTGAACAAAATACGGTCAGCCTTTTGTACTAACAAGGGGAGTAATTCCAAGATATTGGGTGTGCAGTCCTCAATGCTGTAAGTGCGTCCTCCGTGTTCGTTCCTTCGTGCTGGGTCGAGGAAAGCCAGACTAACGTGGGGCATCTCTGTTAAATATGTTGCTGTATCACAGCAACAAACACAACAACTACGGCCCAGCCTACGGAAGTTCTCCTGAGCAATGGCGCAAAGCTGTTCGTTCTGCTCAACGTAAGTACGCTGACGGAAGCCTTGCGAAATCCAGTAAAAGTCGACACCAAAACCTCCTGTCAGGTCAACCATACTTTCGGCCTCACCAGCAATCTTTACCTTATAGCGGGCTGTCTGCTCAGAGGAACATTGTTCCATATTGAGATGAGGGGGATAGATGACTCCTTCGACCTCAGCCCACGAAGGCAACCTTTTGCGAGCAGTCTGACGACCTGCAATCTGTTGCAAGGCCGTCTGAAGGTCCACTTCTGCGTCCTTCGTACCCTGCAAAGCCAGCTTCCGTACGTCGTCATTTGCATGTTGACGAACGAATTCCCACGTCTTCTCATTGATTAACATGCTGCAAAAGTACGAAAAATATTTTAAAATCTCAATTTTCAATTCTCAATTCTCAATTATTTATTGTACCTTTGCAGCGTATTAATACATTATTATTATGAAAATAGCTTTAATCGGCTACGGCAAGATGGGCAAGATGATAGAGCAGATAGCCCTGAGCCGCGGTCATGAGATTGTGAGTATTATCGACATTGACAACCAGGACGACTTCGACAGCGAGGCCTTCCGTAGTGCTGATGTTGCGATAGAGTTTACAGCTCCTCAGGCTGCTTATGGCAATTATTTGCGTGCTTTTAAGCACCACGTGAAGGTGGTGAGTGGCTCAACGGGCTGGATGAAGGAACATGGTGACGATGTTCGCAGAATGTGCGAGCAGGAAGGACAGACGCTGTTCTGGGCCTCGAACTTCTCCATTGGTGTGGCCATCTTCAGTGCAGTCAACAAGTATCTTGCAAAGATTATGAACCAATTCCCACAGTACGACGTCGAGATGGAAGAGACGCACCACGTACATAAACTCGACCATCCTTCAGGGACGGCAATTACACTGGCTGAGGGCATTGTGGAGAATATCGACCGCAAAGAGGCTTGGGCTGAGGATACTACTGACCCCAAACTGTTGCGTATCGACCATATCCGTCGTGGTGAGGTGGCAGGTATCCATACCGTCCGCTACGATTCTGAGGCTGACATCATTACGATTACCCACGATGCCCATTCGCGTCAGGGCTTTGCACTTGGTGCCGTGCTGGCTGCAGAGTACACCAAAGACCATCAGGGTCTTTTGACAATTTCAGATATGTTTAAGTTTTAATAAGTGTCGCCAAAAGATGTTAATGTTTCATGCTTCGCGCAACAAATTCCCAGATGTGTAACGTCGAAAGCATGTAAACCAAATATTATACAAGCATGGAGAAAAAGAAAAAGCTGAATATGAAGGTGCAGTGGGCGAAGTTCATCTGCGTCTTGATACTGTACCTATTATTCCTTTATTGGGTAGGTTCATGGTGGGGACTGCTCGTCATTCCATTCATCTACGACGTGTATATCACCAAGAAGATCAAGTGGCAGTGGTGGAAGGAGTCAGAAGGACCAGTGAAGTGGGTGATGTCGTGGGTTGACGCATTGGTGTTCGCCCTCGTGGCTGTCTACTTCATCAACCTGTTCTTTTTCCAGAACTACGTCATTCCATCGAGTTCGCTGGAGAAATCGCTCTTGACAGGCGACTATCTCTTCGTGTCGAAGGTGAGCTATGGTCCGCGTATTCCTGAGACACCGCTGACAATGCCTTTGACGCAACACACCCTGCCTGTATTCGAGTGCAAGTCGTATATTGAATGGCCTCATTGGGACTATCGTCGCGTAAAAGGTTTGGGCAAGGTTCAACTGAACGATATCGTCGTGTTCAACTATCCTGCAGGTGACACTCTGACATCAGACATTCGCCACCAGGCAGAGGACTTCTATCGCAACTGCTATGGTTACGGTTATGGACTTTGGGAGAATCGCCCCAATCCTGATTCGCTGGGCACAGAGGAACGCATGAAGTATTTCCAGCAACTTTACCAGCTGGGACGCGAGTATATTGAGAAGAATCGTCAGGAGTTTGGTGAGATTGTCACTCGTCCTACGGATCGTCGCGAAAACTACGTGAAACGTTGTGTGGGTCTACCTGGACAGACGTTGCAAATCAAGGACCGCATCGTCTATATCAATGGCGAGGCCAACAAGGAACCTGATAACGTGCAGTACACCTATCGCCTAAAGCTGAACCAGCGTTTGGAGGACGATGTAATGAAGGAGTTGGGCATCACGATGGAAGACCTGATGAGCCTGAACACCCTCGGCTATATGCCACTGACCAACAACGCTGCCAAAGAGCTAAAACAGCGTGGAATCGCAGATAATATTGAGTTGAACAGAGATAATGACGAGTGGGACATCTATCCTTTGAACGGCAATCTGCATTGGACACGCGATAACTACGGTCCAATTTGGATTCCTGCCAAAGGCGAGAGTATCGACCTGACGTTAGAGAACCTGCCTATCTATGAGCGTCCTATTAGGACTTACGAGGGTAATAAACTCGAGGTGAAGAACGGCAAGATTTTCATCAACGACAAGGAAACGACGAAGTACACCTTCAAACTGGATTATTACTGGATGCAGGGTGACAACCGTCATAACTCGCTCGACTCACGCTATTGGGGTTTCGTACCAGAAGACCATGTCGTGGGTAAGCCCATCTTCATCTGGTGGAGCTCGGACCCAGACCGTGGTGGTTTTGGCGGCATTCGTTGGAGTCGACTGTTCCGCTTTGTAGACAATATCAAATAGAGGTAAAAAGAATGTAAGAAGTATGGCTAATTGGCTAAAGTACGTAATAGCATTTGCATCAGCATTCGCTGTGATGCTGTTGGTACGTACTTTAGTCTTTTCCATACATGGAGTGTTGGGTGAAGGACTGGCTCCTCTATATAAAAGTGGTGACCGTCTGCTCATCAATCGTTGCAGCTATGGTTTGCGCATTGAAGGCAATGGACTGTTGCCCTATAGTCGCCTGTTGCGCCAGCCTGTCAAAAAGGGCGATATCGTCGCTTTCACTGTTCCCTGCGACTCGGTCGATGGGCTTTGTATAGCCCGCTGTACTGCCGTTCCTGGTGATACCATTCGCACAAAAGACGGCCCCTTATTGGTTCCTGGTCTCAAGACCTGCGCCAAAACGGATTACTACTGGTTGGAGGCTGTCAACAAGGAGAACCCCATCGACTCCCGCTATTTCGGCTTTATCCCTGAAAGCAACATCATCGGACGCGTGGTCACAGTGCTTTACAACCGTCAAAACACCCTGCTGCCATGAGCACAGCCTTGTTGCAGACCACCTACTTCGGACCAGTCCAATGGTACCAGAAGCTTTATCGCTACGACCACTGTTTGATAGAGCAATACGACTCGTTCCAAAAGCAAACCTATCGAAATCGTTGCGTCATTGCTACTGCCAATGGGTTGCAAGCACTCACTGTCCCTGTAGAGCATTCAGATGAAAAGATGCTGACTAAGGACCTTCGCATCAGTGACCACAACCAATGGAGACGAGTGCATTGGAATGCCTTACAAAGTGCATACAGCGAGAGTCCGTTCTTTGAGTATTATGCTGACGATCTACATCCCTTCTTTGAGCAGAAATACACCTTTTTAGTCGATTTCAACGAGAACATCCGTCAGAAAATCTGCGAACTCATCGACATGCAGCCCTGCATCAGTTACACATCAGACTTCAGCCATCATACATCAGACATCACCGACTTTCGTGACATCATTCACGCCAAGCATCCACAGCCAGACCCCGACTTCGAACCTAAAGCATATTGGCAGGTGTTCCAGCATAAACATGGTTTCCAGCCCAACCTCTCGATACTCGATTTACTATTCTGCATGGGCCCCGAATCCATATTCTATTTGTAATCATGAAAATCCATGCACCCTTGCTGCCTTTAGCCTTTTGTCTGGCATTTGGCATTGTGGCTGGCGAATTCCTCAGCAATTGGACATGGGGACTGATTCCACTAGTGATAATATTGGTAGTGACCGCCTTGTTGGGTCGCTATCCTCGTTGGCAATCAGTCGGTATTGGGTGTTGCGTTGTCCTGATTGGAACAGTCTTACATTCCAGAATCAGACAACAGTTAAACGTCGAATGGCCAGACAAACCAATGGTGACTGAAGCCGTGGTCATCAGCGAACCCGTTATAAAAGAAAAAGTTATCGTCGCAGACCTCCTGACGACAGAAGAACACAAAAAACTCAGGTGCAGGCTGGTAAGAGACAAAAGGAGCGAACGCATCCGCATAGGTGACGGACTCCAGATACGCGCATATATTAATAAGGTACACGCATGGGAAAGAGGGCATTTCGACTATCAACGCTATATGGCCTGTCATGGGTTTGTTGGTGAACTGTTTGCGAAACAAAGTGACTGGCAATGGAAACAGCTATCATTGTCTGGTCTCAGCATACTGGAACGAGCAAAGCTTCGTTTCCTCCTATGGCGCCACCAATTGTTGGAGCAATATCAGAAGTGGGGAATAACAACGGAGGCCTATAGTGTAATAGCAGCAATGACGCTGGGCGAAAAGTCGCAGTTGGATGCAGGACTAAAGGAAACGTACTCCCAAGTTGGAGCCTCCCACATTCTGGCTCTCAGTGGACTGCACCTGATGATTATATATACGGTCATCTCGCTATTCCTAGGCTGGCGACGATTCAGGACGGTTTCACAAGTCCTTATCGTCCTGTCCATCTGGGCCTTTGCCTTTTTGGTAGGCTTGTCGCCCAGTGTGACACGTGCAGCTTTCATGATCAGCGTCTACGCTCTGCTAGCATTAGGTCACAGGGAACGAATGTCCGTCAACACGTTGGCATTTACAGCTATCATCATGCTAATAGTTAATCCTTTGGCGCTCTACGATATGGGATTCCAATTATCCTTCATGGCTGTACTGGCAATTTTGTTGTTCTGTCCTATGCTGGAACGTATCATCCCTCTTCATATACAACTGGAGCACCGCTGGCTAAAAGCCCTCTGGGGATTAACAACCGTCTCGTTGTCTGCACAAATAGGCACAGCACCACTGATTGCCTACTATTTCGAACGTTTTGCCACCTATTTTCTGCTCAGCAACTTCGTGGTCATACCTTTGGCAACAATCCTGCTCTATCTAGCTTTGCTCAGCATCTGCACCTGTTGGTGGAGCGCACTACAATCATTGATTGTCACGGTCCTCTCATCTGTTGTCATCCTGATGAACAGTCTATTGGAAAGCATTGCTCACCTGCCCTATTGCAGCATAGAGGGCATCCGACTCTCCACAATGCAATTGGGATGCATTTATTTGCTGATAGGAAGCGCTTACGTCTTTCTCAACCTAAGATTTCCAAAATTTCGCCAAAACGGTTGATTTTCTGCAGACGTTCGTGGGGAAACTCTTCCGACTTCTCCAATTCCCATACCACATGATAGGGAATATAAATGCTATAGGCACCTGCACACAACGCAGGAACCACATCTGAACGAAACGAGTTACCAATCATCACCGTCTGCTCTGGCGCTACATCCAGATTCTCACATAACTGCCGGTATTCCTTTTCCGTCTTGTTCGATACGGTCTCCATATGCGAGAAATACTGTTCCAAACCAGAACGACGCAGTTTGTTCTCTTGGTCTAACAATTCGCCCTTCGTAAACACCACCAACTGGTATCGTCGCGACTGGGAGAGCAGCTTCAACGTCTCTTCCACTTCTGGCAGAGGGGTTGTGGGAAACAGCAACAACTCTCTACCCAGATCCAGCAGTTTCATCACGACATCGCCTGTCAATTGTTCATGACTCACACGAACGGCATTTTCTACCAACGACAACGTAAAGGCCTTTGTGCCATAACCCGTCAAAGGCAGGTTCTTGCGCTCAGTAGCAAACAAGCCTTCGCTAACCTCGCGGGCTGTTGCCCAAGGACTCAACAAATCACAACACTTGTGTTCCACCTCGTCGAACCACGACTGGCAGTCCCATAACGTGTCGTCAGCATCAAATGCCACGACGCGAATATCATCCCACTTCTGGTTCATTGCTGCAAAAGTATTTCAAAGGGTGTAACGGGAAGGCCAGTGACACTATGGAGGGGGGCCTGTGGACTATCCTTCCAAGCATAGCGGACCTTAATAGGTACAGAAACAGGCGATTTCAACGAGACTTTGTTACCCTCAACCAGAGAAGAGTCAACATTCACAAAATGGCCATCACTGCCAGCGACCTCCAACTCAGGTACATTTCCCGCATTTTCAGATAAAAGTGCTTGGTCGAAGGTAATGATAACATCAGAGCCCTGCGCCTCGGCACTAATGGGCTGAGGCGACAGCTGTACCTTCTTATTATAAACCAAGCGATCCATACACAAGCCGATACGCTCAGCAGCCTCCTTCTTGCGCAAGGGATGAATATCGACGGTTTCACCGAGGTCTATGAGGCAGGCCATCTCAGCATACAGATCTTGCTGGGCAACTGTGCGCTGAGCTTCACGCAGAGCAGCCCAACCGCTGTTAACAGGAGTAGTCTGTGGCACTATGGGCGACGGAAAACCTGTCTGCTGACGACCGTCGTGGTTAGCTAATTGTACGATACAGAATGGCAGTGTAGGCTCTTGCCAAAGGACACGCCAGCCACCCATGAGTTTTCTCAGGTAATCTGCATATGGTTTAGGATTGCCAGTATTCGACTCGCCCTGATACCATACCACACCGCTAATAGCGTAGGGTGCCAAAGGATGGACAACGGCATTGTAAAGCGTAGTAGGCAGGTTCTGCAGGCTAACATCACCGCTGGGGCATGATGGCATGTCGGCACCAGCATGATGCAACCACTGAGAAGCCAAGGGAATAACATCCTTTGGCATAGGGTTTTGACTCATGCGGTCAGGACCGAAGCAAAGCATATAAGGTTTCTGAGGAATGAAATGTGCCATACCATATTTATTAATAAAACGGATGGTGATAACATTATCACCCTCACGGAGTAATCCCTCAGGAATATCATAACGACGAGGAGGATACTGGTAGTACGTTCGACCCACTTGCTGACCATTGACAAAGGTAATATCAGCATCAAATAAGGTTCCTAAGAGCAATCGTGCGGGCTGTCCGGCATGAGCCTTGTCAATCTGAACATGTTGGCGAAGCCATACTGTACCCACTCCTCGCCAGCGCCAATTTTCCTGCTGGATAGTGTCCCATGAGGTGTCGTCATAGTCCAAAGCGGTAAAATGTCCGCTGATGCCAGGATCGCGCTCGTCCAGCAATTTGTTCCACTGCCGGTCAGCCAAACCATTGGCCTGTTGCTGCGCCTTGATAAAATCAGGATTGTCATAGAGTCTAGTCTTCTCCACCTGCAAGGGATAGTCGCTTTGTAGTGAGTCTGCAGAAATCCATGCCTCAATGGGCGTTCCCCCCCAGCTATTGACAATAATGCCCTGAGGAACTCCTGTCTGTTGTTGCATACGTAGACCCAAAAATGTGCCAACAGCAGAAAAAAGCCAGACATTTTGCTTAGTCACTGGTTTCCAATTAATATTGGTTGGACGGATGTCGTCCTGAACACCATGTGTATTTGTCTCGTTCTGAACACGGAAGACGCGCACCTTATTATTATCAAAACGGTCGATTTCATCGGTATATTGTGGATATACACGTTCAATGGTAACATCTATGTTCGACTGTCCGGAGCAAAGCCATACGTCACCCACCAGCACGTCTGTCAGCACAATATCTGCCACTGTCATCGTATAGGGACCGCCAGCTTTCATCTTGGGCAAATCGATACGCCAACGCCCCGTTTCATCAGCAACCGTTTCATACTGATGTTTATTCCAGCCAATAACTACTTTTTCCTGTGGATCGGCCTTGCCCCACACGGGAATGGGCTTGTTACGCTGAAGAACCATACCAGACTGAAACAGTTGCGGAAGTTGCACTTTGGCCTCTGCGGATATCATACCCGTCACTGCCAAAAAGAAGAATAAGATTTGTCTTTTCATTGTTCGATAGTTTTGTGCAAATGTAATAAAAATAAGTGAATAAACTATCAAATAAGAGCAATTTTTTGATGCATGCAACAAAAAACCATACTTTTTGTTACACACAAAAATGTCGATTTCAGCGTTATTTACTATCTTTGCACACAGAATTTATTAAAATCTATCAATCAATATGACACCTAACGAAAATCAAGGAGCAAAAGGCTTCTACAAACTCAGCTGGTTGCAGCGCATAGGATTTGGCTCTGGCGACCTGGCTCAGAATCTTATCTTTCAGGTAATCTGCACTTATCTGCTGTTTTTTTACACCGATATCTATGGACTTACACCCTCCGCTGTGGCTGTAATGTTCTTGGTTGGTAATGTTGCTAATGTGATATGGGATCCCATCGTGGGTACCCTCATCGACAAGAGCAATCCACGATACGGAAAATACCGCTCGTATCTGCTATATGTAGGTATTCCCCTTTCCGGATTCGCCATTTTGTGTTTCTACAATGGTTTTGCTCCATCGCTGATATATGCCTACGTGACCTATATCTCCATGCAGCTGCTCTATACGTTTATTAATGTACCGTACGGAGCGTTGAATTCTTCACTGACTCGCGATACCAACGAAATTACCATCCTTACGTCAGTACGTATGTTCATGGCCAACCTCGGTGGTCTGGCAGTCAACTCTGGCCTGCCCCTGTTCATCGCCCTGATTGCTGGTGCGCCATCAGACAGCCTGCCAAAGGATCCTTCAGCATGGTTCACCACCATGACCATTTACGCCATTGTAGGTTTCTGCCTGCTCGCATTCTGTTTCTCACAGTGTAAAGAGCGCGTGGTGATGGACGCTAAAGCCACTGAAGATGTTAAGGTCAGCGACCTGTGGATGGAATTTCTCCGCAACCGTCCCTTACGTGTCCTCGCCTTCTTCTTCATCACCGCTTTCGCCATGATGTCAGTAGGTAATGCCGCTGGTGCATACTTTATGAATAGCAATCTGCACGGCTCTGCTCAGCAGTTGTCTATTTTCATGGCTTTAGGTTCTGCTCCAGCTTTTCTGTTTATGCCTCTTGTTCCTTGGTTCAAGCGCATGGTCGGCAAGAAGAATATGTTCTATCTTTTCCTAGGTGCAGCCATTGTTGGTATGGGTATGCTCTATTTCATCTCTAAGATGGATCAACCCAGCATGATGATGATTTATGTAGCACAGTTCATTAAGAGCACAGGTGTCATTGTGGCTACTGGTTACATGTGGGCACTGGTTCCAGAGGTTATCTCTTACGGTGAGTACACTACTGGTCGTCGTATCTCGGGTATCGTTAATGCTCTGACAGGTTTGTTCTTTAAGGCTGGTATGACCTTTGGTAGTATTGTTGGCCCAGCTGTATTGGCCTATGTGGGTTATAACAGCGCAGAGATCGACCAGACTCCTTTTGCTGAAGAGGGTATCCTGTGGCTCGTTTGCGTAATCCCTGCTATATTGCTGGCTTTGGCCATGTTCATTATCAGCCGCTATGAACTGACTGATGAGGTCATCGACGACATCAACAAGAAGATTGAAGAGCGCAATAAATAAGACTATGAAAAGATTCCTCCTATCCGCAATAGCCATCGCTACGCTGAGTACAGCGTCGGCACAAGGTCTCAAAGATGCCATTGGCAAATACTGCCTCATCGGTGCTGCTGTCAACCAGTGGCAGAGCGACGGACAGGTACCTGCAGCTGATGCCGTACTAGCCAAGCACTTCAACTGCGTTGTGGCAGAAAACTGTATGAAACCAGAGGTGTTGGCACCGGCTGAAGGTATCTTCGACTTCCGTGTAGCCGACAAGTTCGTCAACTACGCCCGTCAGTTAGGGCTGAAGGTGAATGGTCACTGCTTGGTATGGCACTCACAGGCTCCTGACTGGTGGTTTACCAATGGTTATGCTGCCAGTCCAGTATCTAAAGAGGTCTTGAAAGAGCGTCTTATCAAGCACATCAAGACCGTAGTAGGTCACTTCAAGGGACAGGTCTTTGGTTGGGATGTTGTCAACGAGGCTATCGAGGATGACGGTTCGTT
This sequence comes from uncultured Prevotellaceae bacterium, assembly GCA_900318885.1. Lineage (GTDB taxonomy): Bacteria > Bacteroidota > Bacteroidia > Bacteroidales > Bacteroidaceae > Prevotella. The sequence continues at coordinate 21,016 of ONMN01000028.1, forward strand.
CCGAAAGTCAAAGTACTATAACTTATTAGGTGAAGAGTTCATCGAGATTGCTTTCCGTGCAGCTCATGAGGCTGACCCTGACGCAGAACTCTACTATAACGACTATTCGATGTCGGGTGAGAAGAAGCGTGAGGCCGTCTGCCGTCTCGTCAAGAACCTAAAGGCCAAGGGGCTGCGCATCGATGGTGTAGGTATGCAGAGCCACAACGGTCTGGACTATCCTAACCTCGATGAATATGAGAAGAGCATCGATGCCTTTGCTGCCTGTGGTGTGAAAGTACTGATTACTGAGCTCGATATCAATGTGCTACCCAACCCAGAAGGCTTTGGTGGCGCTGATATCGCCCAGAACTTTGAACTACAGCAGAAGTACAACCCCTATGTCAATGGTCTGCCTGCCGATAAGCAGAAAGAACTCGACAAGCGTTGGTTGGATTTGTTCAAAATCTACTACAAGCATCGCACACAGATTGGCCGCATCACTTTGTGGGGTGTCTGTGACGACAACTCTTGGCTCAATGGCTGGCCTATCAAGGGACGTACCAACTATCCTTTGCTTTTTGACCGCCAGTATCAGGCAAAGCCTATTATCAACGACATTATCAAACTATACAAATAATTACTATTATGGCAAAATTACCACGTTATCTTTTCCCAAGCGACTATATGGCTGACCCCTCAGCCAATATATTTAACGGACGTTTCTACATCTATCCCTCACACGACTGGGATGCAGGTGAGTGTTTCGACGACGATGGCGGACACTTCCAGATGAAAGACTATCACGTACTCTCTTGGGACGACATTGAGAATGGCGAGGTCACCGATCATGGAGTGATCCTTGACGTGAAAGACGTGCCCTGGGCTGAGAAGCAGATGTGGGACAACGACTGTGTTGAGAAGGACGGCAAGTACTACCTCATCTTCTCTGCCAAGGCTTACGATGGTGTATTCCGTCTGGGTGTAGCTGTTGCAGACAAGCCGGAAGGTCCATTCAAGCCTATGGAGAAACCCATCCGTGGCTCGTTCTCTATCGACCCCTGCGTGTTTAAGGACGATGATGGCAAGATCTATACCTACTTCGGTGGACTGTGGGGTGGACAGCTGCAGTGGTGGCGCCCACTGCCCAATGGTTTGGCACCTGTTTTCGGCAAGTATGGCGACGAGAACGGACTCATCGACCTCGGCGCTGCTCCTGACCACAAGGGCGAGCTCTTCACACAGGTCGACAGTCCCGCTATCAACAGCTGTGTCGTTCGCATGAGCGATGATGTACAACAGTTTGCAGAGGCTCCTCGTGCTGTTGTTGTACTCGACAAGAATGGTGAGCCCATGAAGGCTGGTGACCCCCACCGTTTCTTTGAGGCTTCATGGATGCACAAATATAATGGTAAGTACTACTTCTCCTACTCTACTGGTGACAGCCACTTCCTCTGCTATGCCATTGGTGACAACCCTTACGGACCATTCCGCTACCAAGGTGTCATCCTTGACCCTGTCGTAGGTTGGACAACCCACCACTCTATCGTAGAGTATAAGGGTCAGTGGTATTTGTGCTATCACGACTGTGTACCCAGCAACGATATCACACACCTGCGCTCACTGAAGGTTCAGCGCCTGTTCTACAATGAGGACGGTACCATCCAGAAAGTGGTAAACGAATAACGCAAGTCAAGCGTTAGTTGTTTGACGCGCGAAACACCTAAGGACTGATGACATTTAGCGGTGTCATCAGTCTTTTTTATATATAATAAGGTGATGATGATAAAGAGATTAGCATTCATAGGATTATTGGTTTGCATGGCGCTTACCGTTGTGGCTCAGAAGGTCAGTGTGGTGACGGGCAAAAAGGCAACGGCTCGCGAGCAATACGCTAAAGAATATTTGCAGAAGAAACTGACGGCGATGGGTTATACCATTGTCCAGAAGAAAGGTGACTATCAGATTGCATTGTTGTGTAAGAATAGCGGCAAGGCCGAGGGATACCAGATTTCCCGAAATCGCCAGAAAATCAGCGTTATTGGTAACAATCCGAGTGGTGTTATCTATGGTTGCGTAGAACTGGCAGAGCGCATACGTCAGGATAAAGGGCTCTTCGTCGATGAGAGTCCGCAGATGGTCATGCGTGGCACGTGTATCGGGCTGCAGAAGACTGTTTATCTGCCTGGTCATGCCGTCTATGAGTATCCTTATACTCCAGAAAACTTCCCTTGGTTTTACGATAAGGAGGAATGGATAAAATACCTCGATATGATGGTCGAGAATAAGATGAACTCGTTGTATCTGTGGAATGGTCATCCCTTTGCATCGTTGGTAAAACTGAAGGACTATCCCTTTGCATTAGAGGTAGACGAAGAAACGTTCAAGAAAAACGAGGAAATCTTTTCGTTCCTAACACACGAGGCCGACCGTCGCGGCATCTGGGTCATTCAGATGTTCTATAACATCATCCTCAGTAAGCCATTTGCCGATCATTACGGATTGAAAACACAAGACCGTCATCGTCCCATCACACCGCTCATTGCCGACTATACCCGCAAGAGCATTGCCGCTTTTATTGAGAAATATCCTAATGTCGGTCTGCTGGTATGTCTCGGCGAGGCGATGGCAACCATCGACGATGACGTGACATGGATGAAGGAAACCATCATCCCTGGCATCAAGGATGGACTGAAGGCCAGCGGTCGTACGGATATTCCTCCTGTAGTGCTGCGTTCGCACGATACGGATGGGCCACTGGTACTGAAGGAATCGTTGCCCCTCTATCCCAACATCTACACCATGTCGAAATATACAGGCGAATCGTTGACAACCTACGAGCCTGGTGGACCTTGGGGTGAGACACATCGGCAATTGGCTGCAGCTGCTCCTGTGCATATCGATAACGTACATATCCTTGCCAATCTCGAACCTTGGCGCTGGTCATCACCTGCGTTCATCCAGAAAACCGTTCAGGCCATGCATCGTGTGCACCACTCAAAAGGCCTACATCTCTATCCCCAAGCATCCTATTGGGACTGGCCCTATACGGCTGATAAACTTCCCAATGGTGAGCGTCTGAAGCAATTAGATCGCGACTGGATGTGGTATCAAGCTTGGGGGCGCTACGCATGGAATGAGCAACGCGGCAACGACAAGACCTATTGGAAGAAGGAATTGGCAGAATACTATGGTATAGACACTATTGCCGCCGGCCATCTGCTCAATGCTTATGATGAAGCTGGTGAGATTGCTCCTAAACTGCTGCGTCGTTTCGGCATTACTGAGGGTAACCGTCAGACGTTGCTCCTTGGCATGACAATGGGCGAACTGGTCAATCCTTATAAGTACACCATATATCCCGGCTTCTATGAGAGTTGCGGACCAGAGGGCGAAAAACTTATCGAATATATTGAAAAAGAATGTAAAGGACAACCGCATGTAGGTGAACTGCCATTCGATATCGTTGACCAATGTGTCAATCATGGTGACCGCGCCTTGATTGAAATGGGAGCCATTGCAACAAAACCCACCCGTCATGCTGATGAATTCGAGCGCGTATGGAATGACTTCCTGTGCTTTGCTTCATTTGCCAAAGCCTTCCAATTAAAAGTGCGTGCCGCCGCCGAAGTGCTACAGTATAAATGGACGAAGGATATCAGCCATTTGGAGACTGCAGAGAAGTGGTTAGAACAGAGCCTCAGCATCTGGTATGACCTCAGTCGCATGACTGACCAGTGGTATCTCTATGCTAACTCCATGCAGACGGCACAACGTCGTATTCCTGTTGGTGGCGACGGAGGCAAGATGAAGACGTGGAGCGAACTGGCTAAGGTCTATCAAGAAGAACTCGATGCGTTTAAGGAAAACATCGAGAAATTGAAGCACCCCGTAGCACAGACGGATATTCTTATCAATCCTCTGAAACCTGCAGATGTGAAGTATAGTGGTACTATTGTTACGCTGAAGAAAGGTGCCATTCTTTTTGAGAAGCGTCCAGATACGCCCATCGACAGTCTGGCGCCAGAATTAGTCGGTTTGCAGGCACTGGTATTGAACCGCGATAGTACACGTATTGTGGGTACCACAATCGAGTTTGAATGCGACAAACCTGTCAAGGTGCTTGTCGGCCTCTTTAAGGATGACGATCCCAAGTGGGCCAAGGCTCCTAAGTTGGAAATTGACGCAACGGGTAATGAATACGGTCAGGCTGAACCTATCCTCACCAATGCTATCAGCATCGTACAGATGCCGAAGGTAAATATCCACACCTACTCACTGCCTGCCGGTCAACATACACTACGGTTGCCGAAGGGAATCCTAATTGTTGCTGGCTTTACCAGCGATAATATCAAGCCTCGTGACTGCGGGCTCAATGGTCCGTCGAGTGAGGTTGACTGGCTGTTCCAAAAGTAAATGCGTATGAAATATATCCTCACCGTGTTTCTATCGTTTGTCAGCGTGCTCGGTGGTTTTGCCGCCGAGATTCCCGTCTCCGTCATGCAGCGCATCTACCAAGAAGTGCGCACACCCTATAAATATGGGATGGTAGTTGCTCCTACGGACAACTATCACAAAATAGACTGTCCGACGGTCTTCCGCGTTGGAGATAAATGGCTAATGACTTACGTGGTCTATAACGGCAAGGACGGCACGGACGGACGCGGTTATGAGACATGGTTGGCAGAAAGTGACGACCTGCTACATTGGACAACGAAGGGACGTATCTTAAGCTATAAAGACGACGGTTGGGATATGAATCAGCGCGGCGGATTCCCAGCCCTTATTGATTGGACATGGGGAGGGAACTACGGCATTTCGAAATATAAGGATAAGTACTGGATGACCTACATCGGTGGACATGGTACGGGCTATGAGGCTGTACGAGAACCGCTGAATATTGGTATGGCATGGACGGATGCAGACATTACGAAAGCCCACGAATGGCAGAGTGCCGACAAACCCTTGCTCAGTATTAACGACAAGGACGCGCAGTGGTGGGAGAAGTTGGTGCAATATAAGAGTACCATCTATGACGATCCTGCCAAGACATTGGGTAAGCGTTTTGTGATGTTTTATAATGCTGGCGGCATCAACCCCAAGAACGATTTGAAGGCTGAACGCATTGGCATCGCACTCTCCAACGACCTCAAAAAATGGAAACGCTACGACGGCAATCCCGTTTTTGCCAACGAAGTAGGTGGTATCATCACTGGCGATGCCCAAATCGCTAAGATGGACGACCTCTATGTGATGTTCTACTTCAAGGCCTATGACCCAAGCCGTAAGTATAATGCCTTCAATACCTTTGCTGTCTCTCGCGACCTCATCCACTGGCAGACATGGGATGGTGAAGACCTCATTATTCCTTCGAAGCCTTATGACGAGATGTTTGCCCACAAGTCGTATGTAGTGAAACACGATGGCGTTGTTTACCATTTCTACTGTGCCGTTAACAACGACCAGCAACGAGGCATCGCTGTTGCCACCAGCGTACCTATGGGCCGCTCTGAAGTCCGTTTTCCTGCCCCTGAACGCAAAGGCCGTCGCAATATCATCAGCCTCAACGATGGTTGGACGGCTCATTGTTCTGTGGCTCACGATTCCGTCGTGAGCATAAATCTCCCCCATAACTTCGATGACTATTACGGCTACAGACAGATGCGCCACGGCAATCTGCACGGAAGCGCTATATATAATAAGGTATTTACTACAGAGAAGCATGTAGGCAAGCGCTACTTCCTACAGTTCGAGGGCGTCGGCACTTATGCCACCGTCACCCTCAACGGCCATCAATATCCCAAAGAACTCGTGGGACGTACCGTTTGGACGCTCGACGTAACTGATGCCCTACGTGATGGTCAAAATACTCTGCAAGTCCTCGTCGACCATCCTGCCATGCAGACGGCTTCACCATGGGTTTGTGGTGGTTGTTCGTCGGAGTGGGGTTTCTCTGAAGGTTCTCAACCCTTTGGTATCTTCCGTCCCGTCAGTCTCATTGAGACAGATGCTGTACGTATCGAACCCTTTGGCGTTCACATCTGGAATAATTCCACCTGCGATTCCATATTTATCGAGACAGAGGTCAAAAACTACACATCCAATCCGCAGACACTTGAAGTGGTCAACAAGTTCGCCTTTGCCAATGGTAAGACTGCATTCCGCCTATCGGAGGGGTTACGACTTGAACCAGGAGAGACACGCACGATACGACAAGTGTCACCCATTGACAATGCTCACCGCTGGTGTCTTGACGATCCATATCTCTATACTCTCACGACGATGTTGAAGCGACCAGACCATAAGGATGGTGACGTCAACGCCGAACCAGTCCTCGTTACCTTCGACGAGGTACGAACGCCTTTTGGCATCCGAAGCATTTCGTGGCCTGTATTGCGCAAAAATGGCGACAACCGCTTCTATCTCAACGGAGTCATGCTTTTACTCCAGAACAGATACGAAGCAGAGTGAAACAAATCCGTAATGCGGGTTTCAATGCATTCCGCGAGGCTCACCAGCCACACAACCTACTCTATCAACAGTTGCTTGACGAACAAGGCTTGCTCTTCTGGAGCCAGTTTTCTGCTCATATATGGTATGATACACCTGAGTTCCGCGAGAACTTCAAGCGTCTCCTCGTTCGTTGGATTAAGGAGCGCCGCAATAGCCCAAGCGTCATTCTTTGGGGATTGCAAAACGAGAGTGTATTGCCCAAGGAGTTTGCCGAGGAATGCTCAGCAATCATCCGACAGTTGGACCCCACTTGCCGTGACCAACGTGCTATCACCACTTGCAATGGTGGCGAGGGAACAGATTGGAACGTTATCCAAAACTGGAGCGGCACGTATGGCGGCTCTGCGGAGAACTACGACAACGAGCTGAAACGCCCAGAGCAGCTGCTCAATGGCGAATATGGGGCTTGGCGTACCATCGATTTACATGGCCCGGAAAAATATAGCGAAGAGAGTTTTACCAAACTGCTGGAGACCAAGGCTCGCTTGGCTGAGAGTGCTAAAGATAGCGTCTGCGGACATTTCCAATGGTTATTTGTTTCACATGACAATCCTGGCCGTAACCAACCTGATGGCGCTTATCGTCGCATCGACAAGATCGGTCCTATCAATTACAAGGGCCTCGCAACTATTTGGGAGGAGCCGACGCCAGCCTACTACATGTACCGCAACCGCTATGCAACCACCGTTTCCGATGGTTCTCCTTCGAGTATCACTCCCACCGCCGCCGATAGGAATCACGACTTGGTAAAAGGCGCTGAAGGATATCATTATCTATATCGAATCAATTGTGGTGGCGATACCTTTACGGATGAATATGGCCAACTTTGGCAAGCTGACGACACCATTCATAGCCATTCGTGGGGACAGGACTTCGAGGGTGTCCATGCGCTGCAAGCCAGTCAAAGACATATTACGGAGAACATCCGCGGCACCAAGAGCGACGAACTCTTCCAATATTTCCGTTTTGGTCGTCATCGCCTGTGGTACGACTTCCCCGTTCTTGACGGAGAGTATCGCGTCGAGCTCTATTTCGTCGAGCCGTGGCACGGCAAGAATGGTGGTGAGAAAGACGACTACGAAGGCTTACGCATCTTTGATATAGCCATCAATGGCGAGACCGTTATCGACGACCTCGACCCATGGGCTGAGGCAGGATACCTTGGCTCCATGAAACGTGTGGTGACCGTAAAGGCCAAGAATGGTCGCTTGCACATCTCCTTCCCAGAAGTTAAGGCTGGCCAAGCCATCATCAGCGCCATCGCCATCGCTAAGGATGGTAATTCTTCATCGTCTGTTGCGACTGAGTCGCAACAAACTGTGAAGCAAGGCTTTTGGCACGCACTCGATACCGACACCATTGCCAAGTTACCCAAGGAAGATTTACCGCAAGACACTGAGGCACGCCCTGCCACTACCTACCAGCCAGAGGCTAAAAGCCAAAAGCTAAAAGCAAAAAACCAAGGAAGTACCACCTTTATCATCAAGCCTGGACTTGGACAGGAATACGCTCTCCGTTTCCGTTACAAAAACACAACGGGCAATGCCGTCAAGGCTCGTATGACCATCACAGACTCCAAACGTACGGTATTGGTTGACCGTGATGTGACATTCCCTCCGACACCCAACAAATTCAAGATACTATCCACCACTACAGGCACTCAAATCAATGCAGGAACCTACGTTGTCAGGATAGATACCAGTGAGGTGGAATTCAAAGAACTGGAGATACAATGATTTTTATCAGCTCACTTCCTTGTTTAATTGCAGATTAATTTGTACCTTTGTACGCGATATGGACTATACGCTGAATTGTAACGGACGATTGCTGTCGCTCAACGAGCCGCAGGTCATGGGCATCCTCAATGTGACGCCCGACTCCTTCTATGCGGACAGCCGCAAGCAGACAGAACATGATGTCGCCAAGAGGACGGAGGAAATCTTGTCACAAGGTGGCACCATGATTGACGTTGGAGCCTGCTCCACACGTCCTGACAGCGAACCCGTCAGCGAGGCCCAAGAGACAGAACGCCTGCGCTGGGCACTGGCAGTGGTACGTCGCGAAGCACCACAGGCCGTCATCAGCGTCGACACCTTCCGTCCTCAGGTGGCACGTATCGTCGTCGAAGAGTTTGGCGTCGACATCATCAACGACGTTGGCGCACCTGCTAATAGCAAACTGCTAATTGCTAATAGCCAAGAAAACATGTTCCGTATGGTCAGCCGACTGCGCGTACCTTACATCTTTATGTCTAGAAAGAGTAATATCCGCGACATTCTGCTCGATAGTGCCGAGGCCGTTGACCAATTACGTTCCATGGGCCAAAAAGATATCATTATCGACCCAGGCTTTGGCTTTGGCAAGACGCTGGAACAAAACTACGAGGTGATGCAACACATGGAACGTCTGCAAATGCTGCGCCTGCCCCTGCTGGTCGGCATCTCACGCAAATCGATGATTTATAAACTGCTTCAAACCAATCCTGAACAAGCACTCAACGGGACGACGGTACTCCATACGATTGCCCTGCTGAAAGGTGCCAATATCCTCCGCGTGCACGACGTTCACGAGGCAGTGGAATGTGTGAAGATAGTGGCTGCGACAAAATCACAACCCACACTAAAATCGTAAATAAATAGTCAAATAGCATATGTTTTTCGAATTTGGAATCAAAGATATTATCGACATCCTGTTAGTCGCTATATTGCTCTACTACATCTATCGACTAATGAAGGAGTCACGCTCGCTGAATGTCTTTATGGGCATCCTGGTATTTGTTGTCTTGTGGCTGGTGGTAGCACAAGTGCTGCAGATGAAATTGCTGGGGTCTATACTCGACAAATTCGTTAGCGTGGGAGTCATTGTGCTCGTCGTGCTGTTTCAGGAAGAAATCCGTAAGTTTCTCTACAATCTGGGAGCACACCAGCGTATGAGAACTTTCCGACGTTTCTTCTCGATAAACGAGAAAAAACAGGATCCACAGAAATTGAAACAAGTCATCATGCCTATTGTGATGTCCTGTATGAGCATGAGCAAAAAGAAGGTCGGAGCACTTATCGTCATCCAGCGGACAACACCCCTCGACGATATTGTGGCCACAGGTGAAAGCCTCGATGCCAGCATCAATCAGCGACTGATAGAAAACCTCTTCTTTAAGAATTCACCCCTGCACGATGGTGCTATGATTATTGCCGGCGATCGTATCAAGGCTGCAGGTTGTATCCTGCCCGTTTCCCACGATTTGAACATTCCCAAGGAACTCGGTCTTCGCCATCGTGCTGCCTTGGGCATCACTCACGAGAGTGACAGCATCGCTATTGTCGTGTCTGAGGAAACGGGAGGCATCTCCGTTGCTATCCACAGCCAATTCCAGCTCCGACTGTCAGCAGAGAAGTTGGAGAGCATCCTCACGCAGGAAATGGCGTAAACGTAAACGCTTAATAATTGATAATAGATAATTGAAAATTGAAAATTATTTCGTATCTTTGCACAACAAAAAATAAAGTATCACTAAATAAATAAAACAAACTATGGATTTATTAAGTCAAATTGTAGCGCGTGCTCAGAGTAACAAGCAGCGCATCGTGCTCCCTGAAGCAGAAGAGGAGCGTACACTGTGTGCAGCCGATAAAGCATTGGCTGATGGTCTTGCTGACATCATCCTGATTGGTAATCCCGCTAAGGTAGAGGCTCTAGCAAAAGAGAAGGGCCTGCAGAACATTGGCAAGGCAACCCTCATTGATCCCGAGAACTACGACAAGAGCGAAGAACTGGCTGAGAAGTTGGCTGAGATTCGCAAGTCGAAGGGTATGACCATCGAGGAGGCTCGCAAACTCATCAAGAACCCATTGTATCTGGGTTGTATGATTATCAAGACCGAAGGTGCCGATGGTCAGATCAGTGGTGCATTGTCAACTACTGGCGACACCCTGCGTCCTGCCCTGCAGATCATCAAGTGCCAGCCTGGCATCACCTGCGTCAGCGGTGGTCTGCTGCTCATCTCGAAGCAGAAGCAGTATGGTGAAGATGGTGTGCTCGTCATTGCCGACGTGGCCGTAACACCTATGCCCGATGCCAATCAGCTGGCTCAGATTGCTGTCTGCACCGCTCAGATGGCAAAGGCTGTGGCTGGTTTCGAGGATCCCCGCGTGGCTATGCTCAGCTTCTCTACCAAGGGTAGCGCTAAGCATGAGGTTTGCGACAAGGTCATCGAGGCCACGAAGTTGGCCAAGGAGATGGCTCCTGAGCTGAAGATTGACGGTGAGTTGCAGGCTGATGCCGCTATCGCTGGTAAGGCCAACGTGCTCGTATTCCCCAACCTCGAGGTAGGAAACATTGGGTATAAGATGGTTCAGCGCTTGGGCGACGCTATCGCTATTGGTCCTGTCCTCCAGGGTATCGCACGTCCTGTTAACGACCTCTCTCGTGGTTGCTCTATCGATGACATCTATTACATGATTGCCATCACCGCTTGTCAGGCTATGGACGCCAAGAAATAATGGAGAATTAATAATTGAAAATTGATAATTATATGAAAATCCTTGTTTTAAACTGTGGTTCGTCGTCAATTAAGTACGCCCTGTACAACATGGACGACAAGAGTGTGATGACCAGCGGTGGTGCTGAGCGTGTAGGCTTGGACGGTGCTTTCGTGAAGGTGAAGCTGGCTAATGGTGAGAAGAAGCAGATTATGCACGACATCCCTGAGCATACTGAGGGTGTGAAGTTCATCTTCTCTCTGTTGACAGATCCTGAGATTGGTGTCATCAAAGACCTGAAGGAGATTGATGCCGTAGGTCACCGTATGGTGCATGGCGGCGAGAAGTTCAATAAGTCGGTTATCCTGACTGACGAGGTGCTGAAGGAGTTCGAGAAGTGCTCTGACCTCGCTCCGCTGCACAACCCTGCTAACCTGAAGGGTGTGAATGCCGTGAAGGAGCTGATGCCTGGTCTGCCTCAGGTGGGTGTTTTCGATACCGCCTTCCATCAGACCATGCCTCCCAAGGCATTTATGTATGCCATTCCTTACGAGCTTTACGAGAAGTACGGCATCCGTCGCTATGGTTTCCACGGCACCTCTCACCGTTACGTCTCGGCCCGTGCCTTAGAGTTCCTTGGACTTCCTGCTGAAGGCACCAAGATGGTGACCTGTCACATAGGCAATGGCGGTTCTATCGCTGCTGTCGTTGATGGCAAGTGCATCGATACCTCTATGGGTCTCACACCGCTGGAAGGTCTCGTCATGGGTACTCGTGCCGGCGATATCGACGGTGGTGCTGTGACGTTCATCGAGAAGAAACTCGGTCTGGATGCTGACGGCATGTCGAACCTGCTCAACAAGAAGAGCGGTGTGGCCGGTCTCACGGGTGGTTCCAGCGATATGCGCGACGTCGAGAATGCTGCCAAGAGCGGCGACGAGCGTGCCAAGCTGGCTCAGGACATGTATTTCTACCGTATCAAGAAGTACATCGGTGCCTATGCCGCCGCTATGGGTGGTCTCGACGTAGTCGTCTTCACTGCTGGCGTTGGCGAAAACCAGACATCTATGCGTTCTGAGGTCTGCAAGAATATGGAATTCCTGGGCATCAAGTTCGACGAGTCGAAGAACAATGTCCGTGGCGAGGAAGCCATCATCTCTGCTGACGACTCTCGCGTAAAGGTCGTTGTCATTCCTACCGACGAGGAGTTGATGATTGCCACCGATACGATGAATCTGCTCTAAAACGCTTTATAGCGCATGTTCGTGGACCCCTTTGACCGCACGGCCAGAGGGGTCATTCATTCCCTTAAAGGCAGCATCCCATTCCAAAGCAATTGCCGTAGAACAAGCCACGCTGGCCTCCGACGGCACACTCTTGGCGGCACTGTCGCTGGGGAAGTGCTCAGCGAAAATCGAGCGATAGTAGTATTCCTCTTTGTTCTTCGGCGGGTTGATGGGGAAGCGCTCGGCAGCGTGAGCCATCTGTTCATCGCTGACAGCCTCTGAGGTCATTTGTTTGAGGGTGTCAATCCACGAATAGCCGACACCATCGCTGAACTGCTCCTTCTGTCGCCAGGCGACTTCCTTAGGAAGCATATCGGCAAAGGCCTCGCGAACAATCTTCTTTTCCATCGTCGAGCCCGGACACATCTTTGCCTCTGGGTTCGTGCGCATAGCAACATCCAAGAATTCCTTGTCAAGGAACGGCACGCGACCTTCGACGCCCCAAGCGCTCAGACTCTTGTTGGCACGCAGACAGTCGTACATATAGAGTTTGCCGAGTTTGCGAACGGTCTCATCGTGAAAATCCTTGGCTGTTGGCGCCTTGTGGAAGTAGAGGTAACCACCGAATATCTCGTCGGCACCCTCACCCGAAAGCACCATCTTGATACCCATCGACTTGATGACGCGCGCCAGCAGATACATCGGCGTAGAGGCGCGAACGGTAGTGACGTCGTAGGTCTCGATAAAGTAGATGACGTCGCGGATGGCATCGAGACCCTCCTGGATGGTGTAGTTGATTTCATGGTGAACGGTGCCGATATGGTCAGCCACGAGCTTAGCCTTTGCCAAATCGGGCGCACCCTTCAGTCCAACGGCAAACGAGTGCAGACGGGGCCAATAAGCCTTCGTCTTCGAGTCATCCTCGATACGCATCTCAGAGTATTTCTCAGCAATGGCGGAAATGACGGATGAATCCAAGCCACCGCTCAAAAGAACGCCGTATGGCACATCAGACATCAGCTGCCGCTTTACGGCATCCTCTAATGCATCATGGATGGCCTCGACACTGGCGGGGTTATCCTTCACAGCATCATATTGCATCCAGTCGCGACGATAGTACCACTTCTGACCTGGGTCGACACTCCAATAATAATGACCAGGCAGGAACGGCTCGTAGCGCTCGCACTGGCCTTCGAGGGCTTTCAACTCTGAGGCAACATACACCGTACCGTCGCTGTCGTAACCTATATATAAAGGTATGACACCAATGGGGTCGCGGGCAATCAGGAATTCATTCTTCTCCTCGTCGTAAAGCACAAAGGCAAAGATGCCGCTCAGGTCTTCCAGAAAATTGATACCCTTCTCGCGATACAACGCCAGTATTACTTCGCAGTCCGAACCCGTCTGAAACTCATATTGACCAGCATACAAGCGTCGAATCTCCTGATGATTGTAAATCTCGCCGTTCACAGCCAATACCTGCTTCTTGTCAGGCGAGAACAAAGGCTGTCCGCCACTCTCTGGGTCGACAATCGATAGTCGCTCGTGGGCGAGTATGGCCGAGCCCCCACAATATATTCCACTCCAGTCCGGTCCGCGGTGACGGATTTTCTGACTCATCTTCAATGCCTTATCGCGCAGCGCATGCGTCTGCTCCTTAACATTCAATATTGCTACTATTCCACACATAATCTTACCTATTTTAAAATTTTGCTGCAAAGGTATAACAAATAGTTAGGAAAATCATAAAATCGCTGACTTTTTGACCGTAAAACCGAACAAAAATAACACTTTGTAAAGCGAAAACGGTTGTCCTGTGTCACTTTGCTTAACTTTTGACCAAAATCTGCAGCATATTGTTACAAAATGTCATCATGCCATTGACATCAAGATAGAGTTGCAAAATTAGTAAAACAGCTATAATATTTACAAAAACAGTTTCAAAATTTACAAAAATGCTTTCAAAAATAACAAAATATGGTTGCAAGACCAAATACGTGCATCTTTTTCCCAATTTATTTTATTACCTTTGCATGCAGATTAAACTAGCTCATCATGCACGAATACGAAGGACTAAGCGACATTTTCTTCATCATGCTTTATGGTGGAGCAACGATGATGGCAGTGCTGGCGGGATTGTACCTCTGGCTGAGAAGTGGCAACGCCATGAACAGCGAAACGAAATCCCCCAAAGGGCTGCGTCGCTGGGCGGCAGCATTCCTGGCATCGATAGCCGCGAGCCATGTGTGGTGGGCGCTGCTCGGCACGATATGGCTGACGGACGATCGTCTCATTCGCAACATCGTTGCCATCACGCTCGACCGCGTGACCTTCGTACCGCTGATGATGTGCGTCTTGCTCCGCATGTTACAAGACCGTCACCGACCGTTGTGGCCCATAGCCGTAGCAATGGTCCCCTTCTTCGTGGTGGCCGTCGTGGCTATTGTCATACACTACGACTATTTCGAGTGGTTCGTAGAAGGCTACAGTCTGCAACTCAGCCTCATCTTTATTATTTATTATGTACACGCGCTAAGAAAGTACGGCCGTTGGCTGCACGATAATTTTGCCGACTTGGAACACAAGGAACTATGGCAGAGTCTGCTGCTATTGGCATGCATTCTGTTGATTTATGTGGTTTATACCACCAACGAGGGTGCCCTCGCCGTTGAGTATCTTGCCCAGGTGCTGACGCTGGTCATCATCGCTTTCGTGGTGTGGCGCGTGGAGACATTGCAGATATTATTGCCAGAGGAGTTGGAGGGAACGGAGGAAACCGTAGAAACGGAGGAGACGGAGGAGAGCCGTGAGGTCTCACTGATTGGTTCGCTGCTGGTACAGCATTGTGAGGCGCCAAAGCTTTACCTGCAGTACGACCTGACACTTAAACAACTAGCCCTCGCCTTAGGCACCAACCGCACCTATCTGGGGGCTTATTTCGCTGCAAGGGGCGAGACGTATAATTCCTATATCAACCGTCTGCGCATCGACCATTTTATCGGTCTCTACCAAGAAGCTGCGGCCAGGGGGCGTAACGTTACCGCCCAACAGTTGTCCGCACAAAGCGGCTATCGTAATTACACCACGTTCTCCAATGCCTTCAAACAGCGCACAGGACAGAACGTGACACAATGGATTAAAAACAATACTTAGAAAGGGGAGAATAAGATATGTATCAAGGTAAGAAGATTGTACAACCACCCTATTTGAAAGCAGGGGACAAAGTGGCTCTTGTGTCCCCTGCCTATTGGGTGCCTGAAGAAGCCATTCTGCAAGCGGCAGAAGTCATCAAAAGCTGGGGATTACGCCCAGTGATAGGGCCACACACCACCAGTCTGAATGTCGACGCCTACTCGGGAACTGCCGACGAACGGGCTGCCGACATGCTTTGGGCACTCGAGGACGACAGCATCAAGGCCATCGTCTGTTCGCGAGGCGGCTACGGGTCTCTGCACCTGCTGAACCGCATTCCGATGGAGTACTACCAGCAACATCCGAAATGGCTGATTGGTCATGGCGACATCACCACACTGCTTTATGCCGTTGCCGGCGCAGGAGTAATGTGCGTCCACGGTCCTATGTCATTCCAGATTGCCAGCAATCAGGAACCAGCCACTTCAATCACACGAAATATCCTTTTTGGCACGTTGCCGCAATACAAGATTGCCAGCAAGCCCTACAACCGATGCGGCCATGCAGAAGGCATCCTGATAGGAGGTAATCTGTCAAGTTATGCGGCTATCACGGGTACCAAATATCACCACTCCCAAAAACAGGACATCATTCTCTTTGTCGAAGAAGTGGAAGAGTCGCTGCACGCCATCGACCGACTGTTCTATACGCTGCGCCTGCAACTGGATTTCGAACGCGTCAAGGGCATCATCTTCGGCTCGTTCAATTCCATCAAGTACGACCTGCAGTTTGGCAGTGTCGAACAGATGCTGATAGCCCACCTACACGACTTGGAGTTTCCTGTCTGCTGTGGATTCCCTGTGGGCAGCGACAGTTGTCTGCCACTCATCGAAGGGGCTCCGTGTTCGCTGGATGTTACGGCAGATCATACTTCGCTGACTTTCAATATCAACGGTACGTCACAGCCTTATGAAATAACAGAAACGACTCCGCAAATCACGAAAGTACACTATAGCATATTGAGATAGTATGGACGAGAAGGTTATTAAGATAGTAAACGAGGCACGGTGGGCCGATGGTCTGAGAGTAAGAAACAGACTGGAGGACATCACCTACGACCCCATGCGCAGTCAGGAGGAGTTTGTGATGAGGATGATGCGCGAGAACGGCAAGACCGCCTATGGACGTCAGCATGGCTTCGAAACCATTCGCAGTCTGGACGATTTCAAACGGCGTATCCCGCTCACCACCTACGACGACTATCTCCCCTATATCGAGCGCATTGCTGACGGTGAGAAAAACGTCCTGACAGCCTATCTGACGGAACACCTCTCTACGCTATCGGGCTACAAACGATTGCCACAGTCCAGATGGGGCGTGCAGGCCGGCTACGACTACAGTTTCTGCGCAGGATTCTATATCGCAGGTCAACATGGCTTTCTCACAAATGGAATGACACTCAACCTCGTTGACAACAGCCTCGAGCGCCTGCCTTCAGAGCTCAGAGTAGGCAATCTGCTGGGCCGCCTGTTGGTGAAACGTGAGGTTGACAACGACCAAGTCTATGTCATACCCGTAGATTTCGACAATTCCCCCGAACGAAGCGACACACTCTATCTGCAATCACTCTTCTCCCTCAGACATCAAGATATTTCCATAGCCATCTGCGACCGTTACGACAATATGCTCGAACTGCTGCGCTATATTGAAAAGCACTGGCCCTGGCTGACAGAAGAGATTGAAAAAGGCAATCGCTATTTACGTCCGGACGAAAACAGGGCTAACACGATTCGTGAAATCATGGAAGAACACCATATCGGTACACAGCTGGTCACACAACTTTGGCCCCGCCTGCATTGCGTCATGATTTACGACATCGATAATTTGGGAGCCAGTTTCGAACTGTTGCGCACCTACTGCGGCAAAGATGTTCACTACATCTTCACAGGCATCAGCACCGCTGAAGGGACGTTCTCTACGGTACTCAACCTTGACGACCCACAGACAGTGCTGATACCCGACAGCGTATTCTACGAATTCAAACCCATAGAAGCCGAGGGCTACAACCGTTTGCTAACCCTCGACCAGTTAGAAATCGGCAAACGTTACGAAATGGTTGTCACCACCCTTTCCGGCCTCTACCGATACATCACCAAAATTACCCTACTTGTCGTGGGCCGCTACCACGACACACCAACAGTGATTGTCACTTGATGGTCAGCCAGACGGCTTCGTTGCGGTCTCATTTTCAGCGCTTAACCTTTGTGCTTCAGGAAAAGTTCAAGAGACACAGGTTGACAAGTAGAAATCTCTAAGGTGTTTTCAACTGTCAACTAGAAAGTATTAACAAATAGTAGAGCCCAAAAAGTGAAGGAATAATTATAGAAAACTGCATTTTAATGGCAAATTACGTGAAAATATTACGAAAAATTGAAATAAAATTGATGATATGCGTATTTTAGTTAGGCCTCTTTTACCAGTGATACAGTGTTCATACCCTTGCCAATTGCTTTCACGTTTGCAGATGTCAACCGGAATGAGTTGAAGTATTCAGGTTCGGTTACCTCTCCTTCACAGACGATAAGGAAGGTCTGTTTCACCAGCTTTAGGCTACTTGTTCTTTTGAGTGTGCGCTCA
>ONMN01000053.1 GCA_900318885.1 uncultured Prevotellaceae bacterium
TCCTGCCTTCTTCACCAAATCCTTCATCACAAATTCTGCCATCGGGCTTCTACAAATGTTGCCGTGACAAACAAAAAGTATCCTATGTTTCATATCGAGAAGATTGTGCGTTTATTTTTAGTCTGAAACCATTTCGTCGGAATTCTGAAAAAAAAAAATCAGCGTTCCACAAACAGGTCATCCGAAGTAACTGACTGATTATTATATTCCTATATATACTGCAAAAATACTACTTTTATTTTGAAAACCGAAATTCTTTGTTTAAAAATCAGCGAAAAAGAGAATCTTTTCTCGGTTTTCGCTGATTATTATGGGTCACCGGCAAAACCCTGTGTTTGGTTTCTGAAAAAAGGAGCCCCCTCATTCCCCCGTGACTTTTTGCGCATGGAAAATGGTCTAAAATCATTTTTTAGTACAAATAACAAAAAAGGACTCAAAATGAGACTTAAAAATCTGATATTGTCGGCTTTACACTTCCTTAAGCCCGGAAACAATTACGTTAATAAATGTCAACGTAATTAAATTATTAAAAATTTTCGCAAAATAGACATGAAAAATTAATGCCAATTAGCAAATTTTTGTTAGTTTTGCACTCGTAAACTGCAAATAGGCAGTAAATGTCGAAACATCTATTAACAAAACTTTATATATAAACTAAAAAGATATGCCATAAGACAAAAGGTTCATTACACCATTGCGGGCCCCAGGGGCTTGGCGTGGACGGGGTATACCCCAACTAATTTATTTTTACAAAGTAAATATACAACGTCTAAAAATAATATCTAACTTAAGTATGAATCAAGCATTTAAAAAGACAGCGCTGCTGATGGGTGCGTGCTCTTTGTTGGGCGTGTACTCACCTGTAATGGCCGCTAACCCCGAGGCATCGGTGGAGGCTGTTCAGCAGACAACGAAGAAGGTCACGGGTACCGTCAGTGACTCACAGGGTCCCGTGATTGGTGCGAGTGTTGTTGAAAAGGGAACCACCAACGGAACGGTGACCGATTTCGACGGTAACTTTACGCTTAACGTGAAGCCAGGTGCTACCTTGGTAGTCTCCTACATTGGCTACACTACTCAGGAAATTGCCATAGGCAATCAAGCAAACTTTAACATCACCTTGAAAGAGGACAATGCCCTCTTGGACGAGGTGGTAGTCGTAGGTTACGGTGTCCAGAAGAAAAAGCTGGTCACTGGTGCTACCGTAGAGGTAAAAGGCGAGGATATCGCCAAGTTGAACACCACTCAGGTCCTCGGTGCTCTTCAGAGCCAGAGTCCTGGTGTGACGATTCAGGCTATTTCCGGTCAGCCTGGTGATGGCTTTAAGGTAGCCATCCGTGGTGCTGGTACCAACAGCGACACCAAGCCTATCTATGTTATCGACGGTGTGACAGGTGGTGATATCAACAACTTGAACCCTGCCGACATCGAGCGTATCGACGTACTGAAGGACGCTGCCTCTGCAGCCATCTACGGTGCTAACGGTGCCAACGGTGTTATCTTGATTACCACCAAGCAAGGTAAGGCAGGTAAGGTAAGCATCAGCTATGATGGTAGTATCGGTTGGCAGAACGTTGCCAAGATGCCGCAGTTACTGAATGCCCGTCAGTTCATGCAGATTCAAGATATGGTGAACCAGAACAATGGCGGTGCAGCATATGACTGGTCATCATTCATGAAGGTTAACAAGGCTGATGATGGTTCATACGCAGACTTAACAGGTATCAATGACGGTTTGCTGGAGGCTTATCAAAGTGGTAAGAACGCAGGCACCAACTGGCTTGACCAACTCCGTAATAAGAATGCCGTCAAGACAAGTCATGCTATCAACATTGCAGGAGGCTCAGAGTACTCTAAGTTCTCAACAGGTATTGGCTATCAGTATCAGGACGGTGTATTCGGTAATATGGCAAAGTCTGACTTCCGTCGTTTCACAATCCGTTTGAACTCTGAGCACATCCTGCTTAAGAGCAGAGGCGGTGACTATGATGTCATCAAGGTAGGTGAGAATTTCTACTACCAGCACAAACAAAACCAAGGTCTTCAGATTGGTAACCAGTACAGCAATGAGATTTCAAACATGTTGCGTGCCAATCCGTTACTTCCTATGTATGACCTGAATGGCAACTATACTGCTCATGATTATCTGGATCAGTCAGGATGGTTTGGTTTCAACAGCTATATGGGTAACCCCATTTATAACATGATGAACAACCAGAGTGCCAACAACAAGAGTAAGAGCTTCAACTTGAATGCTGTTGCTTATGTGGAGATTCAGCCTATCAAGAACCTGGTATACCGTGGACAGGTGAACTATAACCAGAGCTCATGGAGCTGGCGTGCATATCTGCCAGAATATTACAGCAACGACCAAGGTGCGAAGCGTGACCTCGACAAGGTTACACAGCAACAAGGTCTTGGCTGGGGATGGGGTACGACCCACACTCTGAACTATAAGTTCAGCTTGAAGGATCATCACTTCGACATATTGGCTGGTACAGAGTACGGACAGAGTCGTCCTGGGTTCGGTGAGACACTGAATGCAGAGTCAACTGGAAGTATCTTTGGAAACATGAAGCAGGCTTATGTCGGTCTGACCAATGATCGTTTTAAGGCTATTGTAAGTGGTTCTCCCTATGGGGACGAGTCTTCCCTCTCTTTCTTCGGACGTATCAACTACGACTTCAATGAGACTTATATGCTGAGTCTGGTACTCCGTACTGACGGCTCTTCTAAATTTGCCAAAGGTAAGCGCTGGGGAACCTTCCCATCAGTTTCCGCAGGTTGGGTTATCACCAACGAGAAGTTCATGCAGCCCACCTCCTCCTGGCTTGATTTCTTGAAAATCCGTGCAGGCTGGGGACAGAATGGTAACAAGAACATCGGTGATGGATTTGCCTATATGACAACTTTCAGCTATGGCGACTTTGGTAACTATTCGTTCGGTAGCACAAAAGATGACTCGACACAAGGTGCTTACTCCACTCGCCTTCCTAATGCAGACCTGACTTGGGAGACTTCAGAGCAGTGGGACCTCGGTTTTGATGCCCGTTTCCTCGGTGGTCGTCTGGGTGTAAACTTCGACTGGTATAGCAAGAAGACGAAGGACCTGCTGCTGTATGTCCAGATTCCTGCATCAACAGGTTTTGCAAACCAGTGGCGTAACGCAGGTACCGTAAAGAATACAGGTATCGAACTTGCACTGAACTGGCGTGACAAGATTGGTAAGGATTTCAACTATAACGTAGGATGGAATATTGCTGTCAACAAGAATGAGGTAACCGAGATTAACGGTGCCGCAGATTATATTGAAGGCGGTAATGACCTGCTTGCCCAGAATACTGGTAACATGGCTCGTATGCAGGTAGGCAAACCAATCGGTTTCTTCTATGGCTACAAGACTGAGGGCGTGATGCAGAATGCCGCCGATGTTCAGGCTTACCTTGACAAGAACTGTGGAGGTGATGCTGCCAACTCGCTGCAGGGTACAGGCATCAAGCCTGGTGACTTGAAGTTCGTGGATGTCAACGGTGATGGTGTCATCAATGACAGTGATAAGACAGAACTTGGCGATCCTCACCCAAGCGTAACCATGGGTATGAACATCGGCTTTGACTGGAAAGGCTTCGATTTCAACGTAACAGGTTATGCCGCTCTCGGACAGCAGGTGGCACGCTCTTGGCGTAAATTCACTGACGGACAGTATGAGAACTACACCACTGAGGTTTACAACTACTGGCATGGTGAGGGCACCTCTAACAAGTATCCTCTCTTAGCTCCAGGTAACAGTGGTCCTAACTGGCAGCAAGTATCTGACCTCTATATCGAGAATGCCGGTTACTTCCGCCTCCAGAGCATTCAGCTCGGTTACGACTTCAAGAACCTGTGGAAGGGCTGTCCTTTCCAGCAACTCCGTCTCTATGTTCAGGCTCAAAACCTCTTCACCATCACCAAGTATAAGGGAATGGATCCTGAGAACGGTATGGCACTCAAGAGCGAGGAGCCTTGGGTAACAGGTGTTGATGTTGGTAACTATCCACAGCCACGTATCTACACGGTAGGTGTTAACATTAAATTCTAAACTATAATAAGGAATAACAATGAAAAAGATATTATATATTGCTGCTAGTGCAGTACTCAGTCTGGGAATGGTTTCCTGCTCACTTGACGCAGAGAACCTTACTGATAGCACTTCGGAGAACTTCCCTAAGACCGAGGAAGATGCTACTGCATCACTTGCTGCTATTTACGAGAACCTGAATGCTGTGAATGCGACACCACAGGCTTCGTTCTATTATCTCTCCATGCTCGCCTCTGATGACAATCTTGGTGGTGGCGGTGCCAACGATAAGTTGATGCAGGCTCTGGACTTGATGTGTAACTACAATGCCAACATGACAGAGCAGTTCTATAAGGACCGTTTTGAGGGTATCGGACGTGCCAACGCCTTATTACAGGCTCTGCCCAATACAGACTTGAGCGACGATTTCAAGGCTCAGGCTATTGGTGAGGCTAAGTTCCTTCGTGGTTTCTATTACTATGAACTCGCCTCCCAGTATGGCAATGTACCCTTGGTCACAGAGCCAGGACAGGATCCTGTACAGGGAGAGGTCACAGACCTGTGGGCACAAATCCTCATGGATTTACGTGACGCTGCCAAGGATATGCCTGAGAAGAAACTTACTGACGGACATGTTGACAAATACACTGCAGAGGCTATGCTGGCTCGTGTATGGTTGTTCTACACAGGTTTCTATGGAAACGGCACAGACCTTGCTGCCTTAACCAGCACGACTTACAATCCGCTGACCAGTGTCGCCCTGCCTGACGGTTCTACCCTGACTAAGCAAGAAGTCATTGGTTATATTGACGATTGTGTCAACAACTCTGGTTACGAACTGGTTCCTGACTATCGCAACTTGTGGGCATATACCAACAAGTATACCGTTGAGAATTATCCCTATACTGCAGGACAGAAACTGAAATGGGTAGAGGATGACAATGCTGTTAACCCTGAGTCTATGTTTGCCATCAAGTTCAACAAGTTGGCTTCTTGGAACACTACGATTGGATATGGTAATGGTTATGCCCTTCACTTCGGTATCCGTGGTGGTCAGGATGTTGACAAGACCTTCCCCTTCGGTCAGGGATGGGGCGCAGGTCCTGTTGCTCCTAACCTTGTAAAAGACTGGGAGAACGCAGAACCTGATGATATACGTCGTGAGGCATCTATTCAGGATGTTCGTGAACTTCCCAAATATGCTTTCGGTGGCGCTACATGGGCAGATTTCATTCAAGAGACCAACTGGTTTGAGAAGAAGCAGTGCGCTATCGCTGGCACAGACGGTGAGAATTACCAACCTTGCTTTGAGGTATATATGTACGGTGACAAAGGATGGTCTAACGGTGTAAACTTCCAGACTTCCAATATCCACGACTTGGTACTCCTCCGCTTTGCTGATGTGCTTCTTATGCAATCTGAGCTGAAAGAGGATGTTTCTGGTATTAATAAGGTACGTGCACGCGCTGGATTGCAAGCAATAGGTAGTTACTCTCTTGCTGCTCTTCAGAACGAGCGTCGTTGGGAACTTGCCTTTGAGGGTGTGCGTTGGAATGACATCCGCCGCTGGCATATTGCGGCAGCTGCTCTGGAGAAGCAAACCAACCAGCCAACTTACTCTCGTGGAAAACCTGACACTAACACTGCACACAATGGCGGTTATGCTACTCGTTACAATGCGACAGCAGGTTTCCAGAAGATGCCTGAGAATCAGGTGCTTCAGGGACGTGTAGCACAAAACGAAGGTTGGACATCCGCTGACTCTGAATATCAGGGCTGGTAATCTAACATAAGTCTAATTATAAAGAGATATATTTATATGAAAAAGTTAATTTTTGCAATACCTTTCATGGCACTGGCAATGACTGCCTGCAATCCTTCCGATATTGAAGGAGGATCAGAGTGGGCAGCCATCACTGCAGACCAGATTCAGGTAACAGCTACCCCCGCCCAAGTGGATGGCAAAAACGGCAACGTTATTCATGTGGTAAGCGCTTCTCCTGTCGTAACCGCATGGGATGCTCCTCAGTTGATTGAGAATACAACACATACAGTAACCACCGAAGGTGATATCTATGTGACACGATTAGGTACTAATACCATTACGCTATCTGCTACAAATACAGGCGGTGCTCCTGTTACCAAGGAAATAACGGTTCAAGTTGATACTATCAGTTATATTACTGATGCCATCAAAAACCGTCTTTGCATTGGTAAGACCGGTGCTCCAGACCACTTTGGCATTGGCTTTGATGTATCAAAGGTCATCATTGAACAGGAGACTACTGAAGACGGGACACCAGGTAATAAAATCAAGGTTACTAGTAATATAAATCCAACACTTTGTACATTCAAGTGGGGATCAGGTACAATGGATACCAATATTGGCGATTTGATTACTTATGACTTGGGGGATGACATGGATCTTACTTTGGAAGTACTGCAGGCAGACGGATCCATTAAGAACTTTAATCTCGGAAAATTCTCTGCAAAGGAGTATACCTTCTTCCCAAAAGAGATTACCTTATTAACAGGTTATCATCCTACAGAGTCACCAACTGCAACTAAGACTTGGACACTGGTTGATGAGAACAACTGGGGTAACGGCGGTAACAATGATCAAAAGCCTTCATGGTGGACAACGACCGTCAATGGTCAGGGTGGCTCTAATGGTACCATTACCTTTGACTTTGCTAACTCTACCCTCACAAAGGTTATCTTTGATGAGTCTAATAAAGCTGGCGACAAGGGTGGCTCTGGCGCATTCAAACTTGACTTTGCCTCTGCTAATGCTAGTGCAAATATCCTCTTCAGGTTAAATACCACTGAGCCTGGCAACATTATCTATCCTATCATGATTAACCAGGGTGACTATCATCCAACTGTCTATGATGTCACACTCTTGACCGAGAAAGACCTCATATTGAGAGCACAGCATACCAATGATAATACTTGGGAAGGCTGCTTCTGGGTATTCAAAGCCGTACCAGAAGATAAGAAGTAATCATCCTATCCCTCTATAATTATTCCGCCCCGCATCCTCATCCGATGCGGGGCGGTTTTCTCTTACATGTATTTTTTAAACCCTTGTTACCGTTGCCACCTTGCAACAATGGTTGATAATCAGTGAATTACGTGTGACAAGGACGAAAAATCGTTGCCACTCCTTGCCACCTCCTCAGTTCGAAGGTGGCACTTAAGCTGTATGCAGGCGGCACCTTCCTGTTTGTTCCACCCCATGGAACATTTGCTTCCCATTATCCCGATTCTTTCTCCCAAGCATTGGAACAGGCCATTCCAGGCATTGGAACAACGAGGCTGTTATATTTTTTCGCAAATAATTTGGTAGGTTCAAAAAGTGTTAGTACCTTTGCAAAGATTATGACTATGCTGCTAACACGATACTGGAAATGGGGACTCACGATACTGATGGGTATCGGGGTGTTCCTGTTCTGGTGGCTTGCCTGTCCTGCCCTGTTGTCATTCCAGGAGCAGTATCAACTGTTCCTGATGGACGGTGACTATATCGGACAGTTGCTTGCCGTGCCCGACGGCTTTGCCCGTTGTGTCGCTGAGTATCTGACACAGTTCTATATCAGTCCTGTTTATGGATCCCTGATACTTGCCGTACTCTTCGTCATCATCCAACGGCTGGTCTGGCGGTTGATGCGTTGTGCCGGTGAGCATGCTGATATGCATTATGCTTTGAGTTTCGTACCCTCCCTGTTGCTATGCCTTATGCTGGGTGACGAGAGTGTGATGCTGACCTTTGCCATCGCACTGATTCTTGCGCTGTTGGCGATGTGGGTCTATGAGTTGACAGGAAAGCGCTGTCGCCCATACCTTATTCTGTTATGCATCCCTGTCCTCTATTGGATGGCAGGTCCCGTGGTGTTGATGTTTGCCGCATGGGTCCTTATCCGCCAGTGGCAGGTGTCAGACTCCCAATGGAAGGGATTCTGCATCGGTGCCTTTGCGGTCATCTATGCCATCGGGTGTGTCATTGGCAGTTCATGGCTCGTTCCCTATCCCTTGTTCCGTCTGTTCTACGGTATAGACTATTACCGTTTCGTGGAGGTCTATTACTGGATGTTCCTCTTCACGATGGTGCTGAGTGTGGTGATACCCGCTGCGATGTTCTGGGTACCCATGCTGCGACGAGGTCGCATCACAGGATACGGTGAGGCAGTGGTACTCCTTGCTGCTTTCTTGCTGTTACGTCCCTCGTTCTATGACAGCCGCAAAACAGAGGTGATGGAGTACGACTATCTGGTACGTTGTCAGAACTGGGATGCCATTATCGCTAAGGCAGACCAGAAGACTCCTGATTTGCCGATGACCGTATGTGCCACCAACCTTGCCTTAGGCATGAAGGGGCAGTTAGGAGAGCGCCTTTTTGATTTCTATCAGAATGGGACACAAGGACTGTTGGCACCCTTCGAGCGTAATTTCTCTGCTATCATGCTGACGGGAGAGGTGTACTGGCAAATAGGACTGGTGAACACTGCCCAGCGTTTCGCTTTTGAGACGATGGAGGCAATCCCCAACTATGCGAAGAGTTGTCGTGCCGTGAAGCGGCTGGCAGAGACCAACCTGGTGAATGGAGAATATGCGGTGGCAAGGAAATACATGCAGATGCTGCAGAAGACACTTGCCTATCATCAGTGGGCAGAGCGTACGCTGCCGTTGCTGGGTAATGAGAAAGCCATCAACGAGCATCCTGTCTATGGGCGGATGCGACAGATACGATTGAAAGATGATTTCCTGTTTAGTGATCAAGAGTTGGATAAGATGTTCGGTCAACTGTTGATGCACAACCAGCGGAACGGTCTTGCCTTGCAGTATTTGCTTGCCTATCCACTGCTTGACCGTGACATTAACAAATTTATGAACTATATGATCTATGTGGACGGACTGCACCTTGGCTATCGCCCCCGCAGTTGTCAGGAAGCTGTTGTCTTTGCCTATGCGCAGCGTAAGCAGCGTCCCCCGCAGGGATATGTCAATGATATGATATTGCGACAGTTCGGGGAGTATGTGAATATCTACTCACAAGGTGGAAAGGAAGCCTCGCAACTGGCTCGTTTCAAGAATACAGCATGGTATTATTTTATGGGTGTGAAATGAAGAGAGTTTTTTTGATAGGATTGATAGGTTTGATAGGGCTGGTAGGTTTGGTAGGGTGCCGGCAGGAACCTACTGATGTGCAGATGGTGAAGCAGCAGCCTGCTATCTATCCTGATTATATAGGTGTGACGATTCCTGTGGGAATAGCGCCGCTGAACTTTGACGTTGTTGGCGAGGGCATCGACAGGGTCGATGCACAGGTGACAGGCTCGAAGGGCGGGGAGGTGCGTGCCAATGGCGATTATGCCGACTTTGATTTGAAAGAGTGGCATGCCCTGCTGGAACAGAACAAAGACGGTGAGCTGACCGTTACTGTCTGTGTCCGCAAGGACGGAAGATGGTTGCAGTACCAGGACTTTAAGATACATGTCAGTCCCTATGCCTTGGATGAGTGGGGCGTCACCTATCGCCGTATTGCTCCGGGATATGAGATTTACAGCCACATGGGACTGTATCAGCGTGACCTGTCTAATTTTGACGAGACAGCCATCTTTGATAATACGCAAGTGCCGGGACAGTGTCTTAACTGCCATATGTCTAACCGTACAGACCCCAGCCATTTCGTGTTCCATGTCCGTGGTGCCCATGGTGCCACCATGATTCAGACAGAGGGTAAACGCGAGTGGCTGAAGGCAAAGAACGACCTGTTGGGTGGTTCGATGGTCTATCCCTACTGGCATCCAAGCGGTGACTATTGTGCCTTCTCTACCAACCAGACACGACAGGGATTCCACATGAAGCGGGATGAGCGGATAGAGGTGTTCGACCTCTCGTCCGATGTGTTCGTCTATCATCCCGCAACCCATGAGATACTGACAGACACCCTGTTACAGACCAAAGACTGGTCGGAGAACTCTCCCGTGTTCTCACCGGATGGGAAGACACTGTATTATCTGACCTGTAAGCAGCAAGAGTACCCTGCCCATTATAAAGACGAGAAATACAACCTCTGTAAAATAGCCTTTGACCCCGAGAAAGGTACCTATGGCGATCATGTGGACACCCTGTTTAATGCCGTTGCAATGGGGAAGAGCCTGACATGGCCCCGTCCTTCCTATGATGGGAAATATATCCTCTTTACACTGATGGACTATGGCTATTTCTCTATCTGGCATGAGGAGAGTGAGCAATGGCTGCTCGACCTGCAGACGGGTGAGGCTCGTCCTTTGAAGGAGATCAACAGTCCGAGGGCAGACAGCTATCATAACTGGAACGTCAACTCCCATTGGATCGTCTTTACCAGTCGTCGGGATGATGGTCTGTATTCCCGTCTCTATTTCGCGGCTGTTGATGAGAAGGGGCAGTTCACGAAACCGTTTATGTTGCCGCAACGCCATCCCAAGGAGTATTATGATGAGAGTATTTATTCCTTTAATACGCCAGACTTCACGAAGCGTAAGGTAGACTTCAGGGCACGTGAGGCTGCCTTTGAGGTGATGAGTGACAAACGGGTTGAGACGAGGG
Source organism: uncultured Prevotellaceae bacterium (assembly GCA_900318885.1). Taxonomy (GTDB): domain Bacteria; phylum Bacteroidota; class Bacteroidia; order Bacteroidales; family Bacteroidaceae; genus Prevotella. The sequence continues at coordinate 10,652 of ONMN01000053.1, forward strand.
TAAGATAAGGCTGCGACACTGTCGCAGCATAGTGAACAGAAGCAGAACCTAATGGAAAGGTTCTGCTTCTTGTTTTAACAGCTGTTCCACATCAACAGCGTCAAAGGGTATGTTGCCTTTGGAGAGTTCTGGAGCATTGAATGACTTGAGGGTCTCGTCATAGAAGGTGGGAGACTCCTGCGGCAGGACGAAGGGTTTGTGAGGCTTCCCGTTGCGGTCGATATAGCAGAAATACGGTTTGCCATAGAGGCCATTGTCACGCTTGGAGGCAAAGACCAGCCAGCGGGAGTTGCTCGACCAGGAATGGTAGGTGTCGCTCCGTGGACTGTTGACCACCTTCATCGTATCGATGCGTCCTGTTTTCAAGTCCATCATCTGTAGGTCAGACTCCTGATGCCAGATAGGGAAGGTACCGTAGTCTGCAACGGTATAGACCAGGTATCTGCCGTCGGGGGAGATACGGGGGTGGCAGACACTCCTTTTATTAAATATGGTATCTACCTTGTTACCGATCGTTCCTGTCTTCTCATCAAAAGGAATACGCACCAAGGCATATTGCAGTTGTTTCAGTTCCATGGGCAGTTCCACGTGCTTGGCGGCGCAATAGTAAATGTATTTGCCATCAGGTGAGAAGGTGGGGAAGGTCTCGAAAGTGAGACTGTCGCTCAACAGGGGAGAACGGATGATGCGGTTCTCCTGCAGGTCAGCGGCATAGACATCCGACTTCGTATCGTACACTTCCAACCGTTTGCCCGGATTGCTGTGGAAGGCTGGGATGATGATATTCGTGGAGAAGGTGATATACCGTCCCGAAGGAGAGAAACCATAGTATACAGAACCGCTGATCATATCACTCGTCTTGATGGCGAGTTTACGTAACTTGCCGTTTTGGTTAAGGACGGCGCCACCCTTAGGACCACGGACATACATCATGGAGAGGTTGGGGTTCTGACTACCTGTAGCATGGCAGTTCATACACTGGTTGTTGGCGAGGTGATAGTCACAGAGAGCCTTCTCCTCGAAATCCTCCACGCAGCGCTGTATAATCTGCAGGTTGTTCCATACCTCATAGTCTGGTTCGATGAGGCGGTAGGTGAGAAAGGGGTCTACCTTGTCCTTGACAACCTGCCAGTGGAAAGAGCGGTATTCTGTCCATCTGCCATCTTTCAGCGTCGTCACCGTCACCTCAATATCATGGTTGCTCTCAAGGAGTTCACGCCAGTCGTCCTCATCAAAACACACCTCATTACCATTGGCATTCACCGTCAGCTGTCCTGCCGTCACCTGAACCGCCTCGATGTCATCCCTGACCAGGAAATTTAGTGGGGCGATATTGACGGGAATCGTCACATCAGCATAGTCAGGATAGATAGGGGGTAATGCCTCGCTCTTGGTGACCTTTAAAGGGGTCGGCGTACAGGCGAAGAGGGTGAGTAGGGTGATGAGGGTGAGAAATGTGTGTAGGTATTTCATATCTTAGGTGCCTTTCCTTTATCATAATAATACCAGTAGGTGTCTCTGAACTGAGCACTACCGCGTTGTTGGTTATACTGCATAAATCTTTGGAGGACGTTCGGGTCCTTGATATACTGTTGCCAATCCTCCTGAGAAGCCTCAGAGGCTGCCAGCCAGATGCAGAGAGCCTCCTGATAGAGTCTGCGGATACGAGGGGAATCCGAACAGTAACGGTCGTAGTCACGTTTAAAGTTCTTCACATCCTTTAGTAGCAAGTTGCTGCATAAGATATAGTCGAGTGCCACCTCGTTCTTAGGATTGGAGTCGAGGAGCTGCATCATGATAAAATGAGCATTATCAGATACACTGATAGTGTCCTGCTGGTTCATGAACAGGGCTTTCTCCGCATAGTGTTTGTTACGTTTGGCATTGGCATTCTTCGCCCAGTTGCCCCAGACAAACGTGTGCTCCAGCAGCCCTAAGTATTTCTGTGCGGCAGCGGTATCGCCCTTGACAAGGTTACACTCTGCCAAACGCTTGACCATGCGGTTATTACGGTTGTTGGGTGAGAAGACACATGCCATCAGGGCAGCCCGCTCACAGAACGTCATGTCGCCGAGTGCATAGTACAGCTCATTCATATTCTTGATAGTCAACATGGGGGTGTCAGGACCTATCTGATAGAATGTTCCCAGAACGTTGGGCTGATAGTTGAGCAACACCTCAGGCAATTGTCCTTGTTGGGCTTTCACCAGGTTATAGAAGAACAGCATCTCCGGAGTTGGACTTTCCTCTTCTTCCACGAGGCTCACCACTTTATTCCAATTGCCGAAGTAATACTCGTCATCAACCTGAAACAGTTTCTCCAGATACCAGTTCGGCATCGTCAGTTTGCCGATGCCAGGATAGCTATAGAGCTGTCCTGTGGTGAGGAGGAAAGCTCCTTTCAACATATATACCATAACAGCGGTAACGATGCCGGAAGGTAGTGCCCATTTCCAACTCCTGATGGCAGTGAAGAGGAGGTAAAGCCATGCGCCATAGCCAAACAGCCAATAGGCAAGTGGTGTGAGAATGGCTATCCAGAAATTCTTCCGTGGTGTATGGCAAAAGAGCAGGGCGGCACCTGCTGCAGCATAGGTGGAACTTAACCCGAAGTCATAGCGGAGATGGCATATAGCCTCAAGGGTCGTCAGTACGACAGCAATAGCGAAAGCCCATCCTTTTTTCTGTCCTGTTTTCCGAAAGGCAGCGTAAAGAGTGCCCATCAACAGAAGCAGGGAGACCGTCAGGATGATACTTCCCGCATAGAGGTAATAGTAGAACTGGGTCAGGAAATCACCTATCCAGCAGGCAAGCCAGGCTGGTTTGTCGAAATAGGAGAAAAAGTAGTTATTCGTCCAAAGGAATAGTTGGTTCTGTTCCTTATAGAAGAAATGATAGGGATAGTATCCTTGAAAGAATACAAAACAGCCGACAGCCCATAGGAGGGCTGTCAGCCATGTGTATGGTATTTTAGATAGTTTAGTGTGCATCATTCAGTGTTTTTTCCAATACATCCAGTTCCTCTTCCGTGGTTGCCCAGCTAGTTACAAAGCGGCAGATGGTACGGTGCCCCGGGGCTTGTCCCCAATGGGTGAACTCTATCGTTTTGGAAAGTTTCTCTACCACCGCATCTGGCAGGATGACAAACTGCTGATTTCCTACGAACTTAGGATCCAACTCGTAGCCCTCCGGGTGGGTGATGACAAAGTCAACATCAGCGGCATTCACATCGAGCACGATGACGTTCATGCCGAGGTTCATGGCAGCCTTCTGCGTAGACAAACGGGTACGAAGGGAGTTATTGAAGAAAATCATCAGCAGGGTCTTGTTCTTACCCAGATGGTGATACTTGAAACGGTCGTTCTTAATCTCTTGTGCTTCCGCCAGTGCTTTCTCCAGCGGACCGATATCTTCTACGTTAATAAAAGATCTAAATTTATAACTCATTAACACTAATATTTTAATTTGATTGATAATTGTGAATGCAAAGATATAAAAAAAGGTGGTAGAATTTGTCTCTACCACCTTAAATTTATATATATTTATAATTATACAACTTGTTATGGATAATTATGAAATCATGAATGACAGGCGGATAGAGACCAAGGTAAAATAAAAAACAAAACAAATTTGGTTATTATCAATATTATTTCTATCTTTGCAAGCAAAAGCAAAGATAAGATGAGACGTCTACTAACCATAACCGCACTACTACTCACTTTGACTTTACAAGCACAAGTGGGTAAATTATTTGATGCCGACAAACAATTGTCGAGTAGTTTCACCAGTCAGGTCTATCAGGACCGTGACGGATTTATCTGGGTAGCCACCCGCAATGGCCTGAACAAG
>ONMN01000001.1 GCA_900318885.1 uncultured Prevotellaceae bacterium
GCATCAAGAAAGAATATTGCCGCGTAGCCATCAATGACGAGGGCAACCTCACCATCGCCATTGAGAACAAACAGGAACACAAGCATGAGGACAGTCACCATCACTATCTGCGCCGTGAGTTCAGCTATTCTAACTACGAGCAGAACTACGTGCTGCCAGACGATGTGGTGAAGGATCAGATTTCTGCCAAGGTAGAGGACGGCATCCTGACCATCACGATGCCGAAGACCGAACCGAAGGAGAAAGTCACCAAGGCCATTGAGGTCTCATAAAGTGATTCCACTTCAAAACAGCAAGACCCCGACCTGCAGGAATGCAAGCCGGGGTTGTTGTGTCAGGTACCAGGTTCCTGACATTTTGTTCGGAATTAACAGAATTTAATAGACGCGAGTGACTTTTTTTCTCTATTTCCTACCCTTTTATTGTTTTTTTTTGTATTTTTGCAGCAGACAATAAATATTATAAACTAAAAATTACACTACGCTATGAAAATTATTGATTGCGAATTTCACTATTATCTGCCTGAGTTGATGGACTATCTCGCTACGAGAGATAAAGCCATGAGGTATTATCCAGAGAAAAAAGTTCTGGAAGTGAGGGATAAGATCTATGCCCATTTCAGTGGCGTGACGAACTCTTATCCCGTGATTGACGAGTTGATGAATTTCGGAGCGGAGCGCGTAGCGGAGATGGACCGCAACGGCGTTGACGCCGCTGTGATGTCTTCTTCGCCTGCGTTGGAGGAACTTCCTGAGAAGGAGTGCGTGTATTTCGCTAAGAAATCTAACGACGCTGTGGCAGAACTCATCAAGAAATTCCCCGGTCGTTTCTTTGGCGCTGCGGTTTTGCCGACGCCATACGTTGATGAGGCCATCAAGGAGTTGGAGCGTTGCGTCAAAGAGCTGGGATTCAAATACTGGCACACACATTCCAATTACATGCATGAGCACCTGTATGAGGAGAAATACCTTCCCCTGCTGGCCAAAGCTGAAGAGTTGGGCTGTGCCGTCTATGTTCATCCGCAGGCTTCCGACGACAAGGATATGAAGGAGATGGGCTATGTGTATTCTTCGCCAGGTCTTGGATTCGGACTGGATGCCATGAAGACGTCGTTGCGACTGATTCTGAACGGCACCTTCGACAAGTTCCCCAAGCTGAGAATGATTCTCGGCCATTGTGGCGAATACTTCCCGTTCATCATCGACAGGGTGGACAACCGTTTTGCATGGATCAAGGACGATGAGGTGAAGATGAAGCACACGGTAGCTTACTACTTCAAGAACAAGAATGTGGTGATGACCACCAGCGGCATTATGTCTAAAATCACCTTTGAGTGTACCAAACAGGCTTTCGGCATCGACAGCATCATCTTCGCCTCAGACTACTCGATCTGACGGAAGAGGAAAAAGAAAAACTCTTCCACCTGAATGCCGAGAAGTATATTTTATAAACCTAAAAAACGCAAAAGCTATGAAGACTAAAATCCGTGTGTCAGGTACCAGGTTCCTGACATACTTGCAGTGAGTCGCTCATCGTCTTCATGCCGTAAATGAGCAGTGCCAGAGAACCAAGCAATCTAAATGTAATGTCAATTGTCAACTATGCCAGGGGACGTCCCCTGGCATAATCAGTTGTCGGGCAAATTGTTACTATGCCAGGGGACTCCCCTGACATAATCAAAAAGAAATGCGTTTTTTTCCGTGAAATTTTGTACCTTTGCACGCAGAATTTAATTATAGAACTAAATCATAAGCTTTATGAAATTAAAATTACTCTTAACTTTTGCCCTCCTGCTGACGGCAGTGACGGGCGCATGGGCGCTTGAGCCACAAAACGATGACGTCTGGGACGAGACGACGAAGACGCTGACCGTGAATACGGAAACGGTAGCACAGAATGCGTACCGAAACCGCAGCGAGATTGAGAATGTCATCATCAGCAACGACGTGACGAGCATCGGTGATTATGCTTTCCAGGACTGCACCAACTTAAAGACTGTATTCATCGGCAATGGCGTGACGAGCATTGGCCTCCAAGTTTTCTTGGGCTGCACCAACTTAAAGACCGTTATTGTGTCGCGCACGTCTTCGGCACCACAAATTAATGACTATTCGTTTTATCCATCTCCCAACCTGAAGATCTATGTACCGGTGGATAACAATGGTAATATTCTTCCGGCCTATCAACAAGGCGTTTGGCGTGATTATTATTTCAACAAATATCTCGTCGGCAGTTGGATGAGTGGCACCTGCGCCACAACGCTAAAAAATGGCGTGCTGACTGTTGTTGGCTTCGCTCTGGCAGGCTACGCAGGACCTAATTCTCGTGGTGACATTACCTCCGTCGTCATCGATGAGAGCGTGACAAGCATTAGCGGTAATGCTTTCTCCGGTTGCGATAATCTGACAACCATCACTGTTGATGCGAACAATCAGACGTTCGATGCTCGTGACAACTGCGTTGCCATTATCCGTACCGCCGACGACGAACTGGTGGCAGGATGCAAGAATACCACCATCCCCAACAGCGTAGCGAGCATTGGGGATCATGCTTTCGAATCTTGCGGTCTGACCACCATCATCATCCCTGAGAGCGTGACGAGCATCGGCGCTTCGGCATTCCAGGGCAACGGCAATTTGACCTCCATCAACATTCCTGCGAGCGTGACGAGCATCGGCGATCAAGCTTTCTTTCAATGCGGCCTGACCACCATCAGCATCCCTGATGGGGTGCAAAGCATTGGTGGTTACGCTTTCTGCGGGTGTTCTAACTTGGAATCTGTGGCCATCGGCAGCGGCGTGACGAGCATTGGTAGTTCAGCTTTTGTAAATTGTGACAAACTGGCAACCATCACCGTTGCTGCGAACAATCAGACGTTCGACTCGCGCGACAACTGCAACGCCATCATCCGTACCACCGACAATGTGCTGGTGCAAGGCAGCATAAATACCGTCATCCCTAACAGCGTAACGTGCATTGGCGATATGGCATTTTGGGACCACGGCGGCCTGACCTCCATCATCATCCCCGCCAGTGTGCAGAGCATCGGCGCGACTGCTTTCAATCAGTGCGACGGCCTGAGCACTGTGACCATCGGCAGCGGTGTAACGAGCATCAGTAACTCTGCTTTCGCTGGTTGCGACAACCTGGGAAGTGTCACCATTTATGCCACCAACGCGCCGACGCTGGGTATGAACGTGTTTTATAGCAAGGTCAACACCTGGCGCAAGTATTATGTGTTCAGCGACCGCGTGGATGCCTACAAGTCCGCTTGGGGCATGAATGACGCCATCGAGGACATTCCTGCGCTGGAGGTACACGACGCGGGCGGCGAGCTGGGCAGCTGGTGTACGTACTACAACGGACTGGCAGACGCGACAGTAGCTGACGGCACCACCGTATATACCGCCAAGCGGAACAATGAGGGTGGTGTGACGCTGACAGCGACGGGCAGCCGCATCATCAAGCGTGGCGAGGCCGTGCTGCTGAAATCCGCCGCCAATGTCGTTCTGTCGTCGGCAGCCTCGTCAGGCGACGGTGTCTACGACGGCAATGAACTGCAGGGCGTGGACGTGGAAACGCCGCAGGATGCCAACACGACGTACTATGTGCTGAGCAAACCTGCAGGCAAGGACTTCGGATTCTATAAGCTGGCGCGAGAGAACGGCAACAGCGAGCCGATAAAGCTCAGCGCCAACAAGGCGTACCTGGCCGTGGCGAACGCTCACGACGCACCGGCATACCTCGGATTCGACGAGAACACGACGGCTATTAACGAACACGAATTTAACGAATCTCACGAATTAAGCGGCGCAATCTATGACCTGCAGGGACGTAAGGTCGCTAACCCCAGCAAGGGTCTCTACATCGTGAATGGTAAAAAGGTCGTGATTAAGTGAGAGAAGTGAACGAGCTCGAGCGAAGCTCAAGGTAGTTATAAAATAGGAGTGCCCCTCGCGGGGCAGAAATCCAACAAATCTAACAAATAATATAAAGAGATTTTGAACGATTTTGAATGATTTGAAAGATTTCTCGCCGGAGGCGACTAAAATAAAAAAAAGAACAGCAATATAAGAATATACGAAACCCGCAATGATGGTTTACTGCCTGAAGGCGCAGCCCCAGCTGCTAGCAGGCTCACCGACGCAGCAACTGCCGAAGGACGACCTCGAGACCATCGAACAGTGGTAAAAGAAAAATGAGGTAATAACCTGCCATTATTTCGCGATAATGGCAGGTTATTTCGCGATAATGGCAGGTTATTTGCGCTAAATGGCAGGTTATGGTATGGCGAGGGGGGAGATGGGGGAGATGATTCCTTAGGGGTTTGAAAAAAAAATCCCTAAATACCCTGTAGAAATGTGCAAGGGAATTAGGGATTTATTTTTAGTATTATATAGAAATCATCTCCCCCATCTCCCCCCTTTTTGGGGATTTAGAACACTTCGGGGACAAATTCCTTGGCATCTTCCTTGTTTTCGCGGTTATGAAGATCAGGGTCAACCTTAGTTACCAAATATTTAATGACCCCCCTAATCTTTTTCGTTTCGAATCCAAGACGCTTCATGCATCTCCCAATCGAAATGGCGTTGTACTCCCGACCTCGTATGTGACAAGGGACAATCCCCTGTCACATCTATCATGTTATTTGTTTTAGTAAAGTAATGCGACGATGAGATAGCATAAATGCCTTAGGTGGTAACGTCGGCCATGAGGTCGCGACGGCCAATGAGACTGAAGATGCTGATGCGGTTGTCAAATCTTACGCCCATAATCTTCGCTGTTTTTACGATTCACGGTGCAAAGATAGTGCAAAATTTCGATTAAGCAAAGGGAATGAGAATAAATTTTCATTCGTGATAAACACTTTTCGGGTACAAAGATACGTAAAAAAAAGCAAAAACAGCTTTCTTATTGACGTTTTATGCTATAATTGCCTTTATTTCATCGAAAATTCGTATCTTTGCAGCGATTTAGGTGTTTTTTCTAACAAATGTACGATATGCATAAACCCACATGCGATGAAATGTCATGGTGTAAGAGAGCAATGATGTTACTGCTCTCTGTATATCTCTCATTGGTAGTAGCATTTGCCCAATCAGACACTACACGGGTATTCTCAGTGAACAGTCCGCTGATTTATGAAGACGTATGGGACTTGTGGCCCTACTCGTTTCTGAACGACAACGGCGACCCCGACGGCTTCAACGTCGACCTGATTCGGCTCATCATGAAGGAACTGGACATTCCCTACGAAATTAGGTTGAAACCGTCGTCGGAGGCCTTTTGTGACCTGAAGGAAGGTAAATCGGACTTGATGCTAGGACTAGCCGTAGGATTCCACGACGAGTTCGGCAAATACTCGAAGAATGCTGTCACGCTCTTCACCCAAAGCGTGGTGACGCCGAAGAACAAGGGGGTGGTTATCAAGCGCTTCCGCGACCTAAGCAACCACCAGGTGATAGTCTGCGACAGTTCGCTGGTCTATCACTTAATGCTGGAATACGGGTGGGGTGAGAATGCCACTCCCGTGGGGGACATGAGCGAAGCCATTCAGGAGGTCAGCGCCAAGGGCGAGGGACAGATTGTGTGGAATACCCTTTCGCTGAAATGGCTGATGAACCGATACCATATCGACAACCTTGAACTGACACCTGTCAATATGCCTCATGGTGAGTACAAGTTCATGTCGAACAACCAGCAACTGCTTGACAAGCTCGATGAGGCCTATACCAGACTCTATACCAACGACAAGATACAACCCTTGCAGGATAAATGGTTCTATCCCGAGCGGCAGAATATGGAAGAGCCGAAAGGATTGTGGTATCTGCTGGGTGGCGGTTTGCTGCTACTCGTCTTCATGGCTGTTTATGGCATCAGTTACCGTATCCAAAACCGGAAGATAAGACTTGAGAACGTCAAACGCAACAATCGTCTGGCGCTGATTCTTCAGACTAGTCAAGTACACATCTGGACCTACGACATCAAGACGAACCAGTTCTCCTGGCATAACGACAACGGGCAAGTGGCCTACACTTACGCGATGGAGGAATTCTCCCACCGATACAGCCGCGAGGATTTCATCAGTCTGAAGTCGGCTCTGGACAAACTCGCTGAAACCAGGAAGACCGATGAGGAAGAGAAGGAAATAGAGCTGAACCTGCGCGCCAAGGACGTGGAAGGCGGTGACACCAACGAGCGCGACTACCACATCGTGCTGTCCGTATTGAGCCGCGACAAGAAGGGTAATCCCGCCGTCATCATCGGCACTAAGAAGGATGTGACTGAGGAACAGCAGCAGAAGCGTCTCGATGAAGAGCGCACGTTGCGCTACTGGTCCATCTTCTACACCCCGATTCTGGGCATTATACTTTTCAACAAAGACGGTAGGCTGGTCAACATCAACCCCAAGGCCTGCGACATATTCGGATGCAATGCCGAGGAAATCGTTGAAAAGGGCGTTGATATCCATTCAATGTTCAACATCGACATGCAGGATTTGGAAGACGTGAATGGATACCAGGGCACCCAGACCGTCGGCCACGACATGATAACCGAATTCCGCCTAATGACCATCCACGACGATGCCGGTGAGATGCTGGGTGTCTTTGCCTTTTGCCGTGACATCACCATGTCGGTAAGCAGCAAAGACCAAGAGCAGGAAGGCAAAAATAAGATTGACGCGTTGCGCGAAGAGCAGCGACAATATACCGAGATACTCAACGCCGCCATCGGCGATACCGACATCCGCCAAGTCACCTACTCGCCCGGCTCCCACACACTGACTATCTGCCGGGGTACCGACATCATCCAGCATGCGTTGACGCAGACACGCTGCATGACACTGGTCGACGAGCAGTCACAGCGACAGGCCTTGCGTCTTTTGACGGATATGGACGACCATGAAGACAAGGTGATTGAGTATAACATCAGGACCACCCTCCGCTCAACGGACGGAAGGCCTTTGATTCTGTATTTCCGCTTAGAGCCCTGCCACGACAACGATGGCAAGGTGAAGGAATACCGCGGCATGCTGCGTGACATTAGTGAGATGGACTGGATTGAGCGTCAGATGGATCTGCAGACGGCGAAGGTACAGGAGGTGGAGAAGACAAAGAGCCGTTTCGTGAAGAATATGGTGCAGGAAATTCGCAATCCAATGAGTGCCGTGGTCGAGCATGTGGCACAGATCAGCGATGACAGTCCTTCTGCCAATGAGCCGGAGCTGTGTAAGGTCATCCAGCAGAATGCCGACTATCTGTTGCACATCGTCGACAACATCCTCTACCTGTCGCGCCTGGAGGCACGGATGGTTGATATTAACCGGCAGCCCCAGAACTTCGCCGAGCTGTTTGAGTCGCAGTGCGCTACGGGCTGGATGAAGTTCATGAATACCGACACCAACTACATCGTGGAGAATCCATACGAGCAGCTGACCGTTGACATCGATGCCGAGAACCTTGGCCATGTCATCGAACAGGTGACGCGCAATGCCGCGCAGCATACGAAGCGGGGCACCGTCAGAGCTCGCTACGACTACATTGGCCGCCGACTGATTATCTCGGTCGACGATACAGGCGATGGCATCCCCGAAGCCGAGCTTACCCGCATCCAGGAGGAAGAACTAGGCGGTGCCCACAACACGAAGGGCCTGGGGCTGGCCATCACCAAGGAGCTGGTCAGTCAGATGGGAGGCACCTTCGAGATCAGTTCGGAAGAAGGGTCGGGCACCACTATCTATATCATGATCCCGTGTCACGCCTCAGTCATTAAACGCAAGAAAACCGCTTAGCCCATGAAACGCCTATATACATATATTATGATATTGTTGCTCAGTGCCACTGCCATCAGGTCAATGGCACAGCAGCTCTCCGACACGTACACCAAGCAACGGCCCGTCGTCATTGTCTGCGACTGGGACAAGGCGCCCTATGAGTTTCTAAACGACAAGGGGCAGCCCTCTGGTAGCAATATCGATGTGATGCAGGCCGTGATGAAAGAGCTGAAACTGCCCTGCCGGTTTGTGATGAAGGACTGGAGTATCGCCCTGAAGACCTTCGAGCGCGGCGATGCCGACATCATTCTGGCCAATGCCCGTCGATACCGTCGCAAGCCCTACGTCCTCTCGAATAATATCGTCAACTACAATCGCATCCGCGTGGCCACGCACTCCGATTCCGTAGGTACGGTGTCGCTCAGTCAGTTGGAGCAGGATGGTGCCGCCTTCAAGCCCGGCGACTACTCCGCCTTATATTTCATGGACGGCGACACGATGCGCAACAGCCGCATGGAGTTCCAGACACCCAAAGTGGCGCTGCTGGGCGTACTCAATGGTGACTACAAATACTACGTGTGGGGCGAGGAACCGCTGAAGTGGAAAATCAAGGAACTCAACCTCAAGGGCCTCGTGCTCAACGATGTGAGCATCCCCATCTCCGAAATACATATCATTGGCCGCGACCGGCAATTGATAGAGCAGATAGATGACCAGTACTCGCGCCTGAAGCAGAGCGGTGAGATTGCTACCATTCAGGATCGCTGGTTCCATCCTGAGCGCGTCCACGACCACTCGTCGCCGATAGTCTATTACATCATCATAGCCGTGCTGCTGCTGACAGTGCTCTGCTACTTCTTAGCACGCCTGGCAAAGGCCCACGTGCAGAGTGCTGCTCGCAAGTCGACGGAGTTGAACGGCATGATGTTCAAGGCCCTGCACATGGGCAACTTCAACATCATGGTCTATGACATCAAGAACGACCGGATAACCAACAAGTACGGCCAGATATTGCCCAAGGAGGGCCTCACGCTGGCCGAATTCATCAGCCACATCCACCCTAGCCAGCAACAAGAGTTCACCCAGAAAATGAAGCTATTGACTGATGGCCGTGAGCGCCAGTTCGTACTGAACAAACTGTTCAACAGCGCCACCGACGATGCCCCCCATTGGCTCAGCTTCCACGGCCACGCCATCCTGGAACTCGACAACGAAGGACATCCCGCCTATGTTGTCAATGCCATCCACGACGTCACCCACGACCTCGAGGAGAACAAGGCCGAGCGCGAACTTGTCAAGAAGTACGAGCAACTGTCGAACATCCCGTTCATCGCCATGTCGTTCTACGACAAGAACGGCTGGCTTATCGATCTCAACGACAACATGCGGCAGCTTTGTGGTATGACCGACGAGCACCCCGAGAACAAGCGATTCTGGGAGACCGTCTGTATGTTCGATGTCCCGCTGTTCCGCAACATCTACTCGCCCGACAGCCGCAACGACATGCTCATCTGCCAGCACATGGAATATCCTGAAATGGGCATCGACCGCTATATTGAGTTCTACATCCTGCCGCTGTTCAACATCGAGGGTGAAATCTGCAACTACTTCATCACCACGCTCGATATCACCGACGACCGCGACCGCGACCGCGACCGCCATCTGCACAACAAGGAGATGCAAGCCATCAAGGCCGATATTGAGCGCAAGAAGCAGACCCTGGCCTTCCTCCTGGAACATAGCTACCGCCACTTAGAGCAGGACGATGATGGCAGGATGCGTATCGTCGTCGACAACACCAAACTCGAGGAGGCCCGCCGACAGTTGCAGGCCATTACCACACTGGCCGACGAGAGCGTCAGGATGAAGAGTGGCTTCATGGCGTCGATGACCCACGAGTTGCGCACGCCGCTGAACGCCATCGTCGGATTCACCGGCGTCCTCGACACGCTGGGCGACAATCCTGAGCGCAGCGAATACGTCCGCATCATCCGCAACTCTAGCGACATGCTGCAGCGACTCATCAACGACATCATCGAGGCCTCGTCCATCAGCGGCGGCACACTTACTGTCAAGCCCGAGACCATCGACTTCGCTACTGCCTTCGACGACATCTGCCTGACCCTCCAGCAGCGTGTGCAGGGCAAGGATCTGAAGTTCATCAAGGAGAATCCCTACGACACCTTCGTTACCACACTTGACTTCGAGCGCATCCAGCAGGTGCTCACCAACTTCGTCACCAACGCCGTGAAGTTCACCTCGCAGGGACACGTCCGACTGGGCTATCGCTACGAGAAGCACGGCATGTACCTATACTGCGAGGACACTGGCATCGGCATCCCTAAGGACAAACAAAAAGTGGTATTTGACCGTTTCGTCAAACTTAACGAGTTCGTGCAAGGCACTGGGATGGGACTGGCCATTTGTAAGTCGATTGCCGACAGTTGTGGAGGCGACATCGGCGTCATCAGCGCTGGCGAAGACCGCGGCTCCACCTTCTGGCTCTGGATCCCCTGCGAGAACCGCTCCTGATTTAATGCACAATGCACAATTCACAATGCACAATGTTCAATGGTCAATGGTCAATGGTCAATGTTCAATGTTATTTTATGCTGACGCAGAGCATGGTGAGGTCGTCGCTCTGCTCGGGGCCGTCGGCGAAGGCGTCGAGCGCACATTTCATTTCGTCTATCAGGAAGCGGGAGCGGGTCTTGGGGGTTCGCTCGCCGAAGGGCTGTGTAGACTCGCGGAGTACACGGAGCATGCGTTTCTCGCCAAACTGCTCCTGCATGCGGTTCTCAGCCTCGTTGACGCCGTCGGTATAAACGAAAAGCATGCTGCCGCGGATGTCACTGATGTGGCCTCCAACAAAGGTGTAGTCGGGCCAGAGTCCGATGGGGACGTTGGACTCGATGTCGTCGAGGAAGCGGAAGACGGTCTGCGAGGTATGCATCCGTCGCTCACCGTAAACGGGGGGGTTATGGCCACAGTTGCAATAGTCGAGGTTGCCGGTCTTGAGATCGATGATGCCGATAAACATGGTGACGAATACGGAGTTCTCGTTGTCGGCGGACATGGTGTCGTTCATCTTGGTGGCAATGACCTCGGGCGGGAAGCCCTCCTTGGCTACAGTGCGGAACAGGTTGACGGCGACGGCCATGGTGAGCGAAGCGGGGATGCCCTTGCCGCTGACGTCGCCCACGCAAAAGTAGAGACGATCGTCCTGCAGGAAGAAGTCATAAAGGTCGCCGCCCACTTCCTTGGCGGGCACGATGGTGGCGTGGAGGTCAATGTCGCGACGGTCGGGGAACGCAGGGAAGTTGCGGGGCACCATCGACATCTGGATATCGCGTGCGATACGGAGTTCGCTGTCGATACGTTCCTTAGCAGTGGTTGTGTCGGCCAGTTGGTTGTAGGCGTGGCGGAGTTCCCGTATCTGCTTGCGGCGGCGGAAGTAGTAGAAGATGGAGAAGGCAAGTGTGATAAGGGTGATGAGCACGGCGCCCTGTATCTGTAGGTCCATCTTGGAGAGGCGCAGGTCTTTGGCCTCGTTTTCTGCCCGTGTCACATCGAGCTGTACAGCATACTCGTAGGACATCTGCTGCACCTCAGCGGTGTTGACAGAGTCGCGATATTCCATGTGGCGCATCCTGTAGAGATAGGCCTGCCGGTAGTCACCGAGGCTGGCATAGGCTTCGGATATTAATCCCAAGCGGTCACTGCCGCCCTTAATGTTGGTGGCGACGTTCAGGGCTTCGGCATAGCGGCCATTCTTCATGGCATGGTAGAAGTTGACAACAGAGCCGAAGTTGTCGTCGTGGCCGTTGTCGCGCTTCAGTTTCTCGCGCTCAGCATAGGCACGGTTGAAGTCATCGCGGCTGTATTGGTCATCGTAGTATGCGATGCATATATACGTCCACGCTGACAGCCTGTGCTGCATGATGACGTTAGGCTCTGCCAATGCCTTGTGGGCGCAGTCAAGCACCTTCTCGGGCTTCTCCGTATTGACATAGATTTTCGCCAACCCTAGGTAGGGGGCGGCGGCGCTCTCGTCGGGGAAGAAGCGGTGCTGGTAGTTGATGGCCTCAGTAAACTCGTGCTCGGCCTGGACGAAGTGGCGTAGGCTCGACGACATAGTGGCCAGAGCATACGTGGACGTGTAAAGGCCGAACTTACTGTCATGCTGGTAAGCGTAGTCATGAATCTGGTGAGCCAGCTCCAGACCGCGCGTACGGTTCACCCTGTTGAAGCTGTAGATGGCCTGGTTCGACCACGCCTTGTAGAACAGCCGCTCCTGACTGGGCCCGGCCTCGCGGCACGCCTCTATCAGCTGGTCGGTGATGAGCATGAAACTGTCGATAGCGTTCGAACTGTAGTAGCGATACATCTCCTTCTCCAACTGCGCGATGCGGTCGTTGCCACCAGCATCCGATGTCTGCGCCACCGCGGCCAGCGTCGCCATGACAGCCGTCAGCGCAACCACGTAAAGTCTTCTCAGTATGCTCATTCTTGCCTGTGCGATAAATACGTTTTTCTTCATTTCTCTACGACAATAGCCACCGACCAGTGGGTGCGCTTCAGTGGGGTGTAATAGACATGCGACGGCACGCCGTTCACCTCCAGTTCGGCCACGCCGCGATGGTGTTTCTTCAGGCTGGCGACAAACGCCTCGTCGCTTATAGTAACAATGTCTCCGTCGGGGTGGGCGAAGCTGGTGCCATCGTCGTTCAGGATGACGATGAAGAAATCGTCGTTCCTGGACAACCGGTAGTCGTTCAGCAGTTCGTCGTTCCTTACCTCGTCCTCTATCTGCCGCAACTGTTCTATCATCCACTCCTGAGTCATGTCGGCTCCGCAGACGCATGCCAAGCGGCCCTGGGCGTCGAAAATGGGTGTGGCAAACGTCATGTAGTAGCCGCTAGCCACGTTCAAGTCATCCTCGTAATAATATGGCTCCGACCAGAAACCCTCCTTCTCCTTTATGCCTTGCACATACCACGTTGACGTGGTATAGTCGTGGCGCGCAGAGCCCACGAACGTCAGCATGTACTCCGTCGAATCACTCTGGTGCACGTAGGGCTGGAACCACCGGCCCTCCTGCGGAAAGTAGTTGGGTATGAAGGCCGCGAAGTAACCGATGATGTCGGGGTTTAGGCTAGTCTTACTGCCGAGGGCCTCGACGACAGCCTGCGGCGACTCCATGTGCTTGGCCACCTCGTCGAACACGTTTTCCGCGTTCATCTCCACGCCCCTGAAGGTCTTTGACAATTTCTCCGCCACCACGTTCATCATGCCGACGTAGCGCACGTTGCGCTCCGCCCGAACCGCGTAGTTCAGCGCCACCGCCAGCAGCACTACCGCCGCCAACGCGCCAAAGACCACCGGCCATAGCCATTTTTTTTGATTGGTATTTGAACTCATAGAATTTATTCCTTAGTTGTCTGCAAATATACGAAAAAATCCCATTTATTTCGTACTTTTGCAGCGAAAATTAACAAAATTTCCCTTTGAACGCCTATGCTTTCACGCCAATAATGGTGGCGTTAGACGGTTTCTTAACAAAAAATCGGCCGAAATAAATAATGAAAACTTGGTCATGTGGCCAATTATGTGTACCTTTGCACCGTTTTTTAAAGTAACAGTTATGAAAGAAAGATTTTTATGGATGTTGACCGCCATCTTGACTTGCGGCCTTTTGACAGCCTCCTGCTCGGATAATGACGATCAGAGTTCACCGAGGGATGAGGTGGAAGAACAATTAGCAAAGATGACGCTGCGAGAGAAGGTGGGACAGATGTTCTTCGTACGCATGGAAACACTCGACACGACCATTCACTGGAACGCCTATTCCGACCTTCAGGAGAATCCTATCCATGAGGTGAATAAGACCATGCGCGATGTGAATGCCAACTACCCCATCGGCGGACTGATCCTCTATGCATGGAATATCGACGACGAGGCACAGCTGGCCAAGCTGATTCCTCAGATACGGGCACTGAACGGCCATCCACTGCTCTGCATCGATGAGGAAGGCGGACGTGTGTCACGCCTAGCCAACAACCCCAACTTCAACGTGAAGAAGTATGAGTCGATGGCTGCCATCGGTGCTACAGGCGACCCGAAGAATGCCTACGAGTGCGGCAACACCATCGGCACCTATCTGAAACACTACGGCTTTGACATCGACTTTGCGCCGGTAGCCGATGTGAATACCAATCCCGAGAACATCATCATCGGCCCTCGTGCTTTCAGCGACGACCCTCAGGTGGCAGCCAAGATGGTGACCAGCTATCTGCAAGGTCTGGACGATGCGGGTGTCACAGGCTGCATCAAGCACTTCCCCGGTCATGGTGACACGAAGACCGACACACACTTCGGTTACGCCTCGACTCAGAAGACGTGGGAGGAGATGATGGATTGCGAGATGGTGACCTTCAAGGCAGGCATCCAGTGGGGCTGTCAGCTGATCATGACCGCCCATATCGGTGCACCAAACGTCACGGGCTCAGATGTGCCCAGCACGATGTCATCGGTGATCCTGCAAGACAAGCTGCGCGGCGAACTGGGCTACCAGAACATCATCATCACCGACGGCATGGAGATGGGTGCCATCACCCAGCAGTACTCGAGCGCAGAGGCTGCCGTGAGCAGCATCAAGGCAGGTGTAGACATTGTATTGGGTCCGAAGAATCTGGTGGAGGCTTTCGATGCCGTGATGGATGCCGTCAACAAGGGCACCATCACCGAGGAGCGTATCAACCAGAGCGTGAGAAGAATACTGAAACTGAGACAACAATAATAAAAAAAAAGATGCCCTCCTGAGAAAACCGGGAGGGCATTTTTTATGGATGTTACTTACGCAATTACTTACGAATGAGCGTTGAACCGAGCTTGGCGAGCTGTACGGCATAGACGCCCTTGTGGAGCCCTGCAAGGCTGATCATGCCATCCTGAACCTGGGTCTGAGCCACCACAATGCCCTGCAGGTTGTAGAGCATCACAGGCGTACCGTCTTCAGCGCCGTCAGCATAGAGGCAGTCACCAGCCACGCGGAAGGTGATATTGTCAGGCTGGTTGGTGCTGATGCCGTTGATGCCCGAGGGGTCATAGAGACCCAACACGTAGAGCAGGCCCTTGTAGGCATTCATCTTTCCAAAGCCGAAACGCTCGGGCTTAGCCTTCGTAAAGTCATCGTTATCGCTGGTCTTGGCACAGATATCCTTGATGTCGGCAGAAGTCAGCTTCCTGCCCTTGTCACGGGCGGCCTGCAACCAGAGGGCCACGATACCGGCAGATACGGGTGTCGACATGGAGGTACCGCTGGAAGAGCCCCACTGATAGGTGCGTGCAGACTTCTGGCCCTCAAACTGATGATCAAAAGCCTTCTGAGCCACAACCAAATAATCTTCGCCTTCATCTTCATAGAAGCTGTTGATGGCAGAATAGACACTCACGCCTGGCGTGCAGACATCGGGGTGCTTATGGCCTGCCAAGTCGGTGCCGAAACTTGAGAACTCGGCAATATCGCCTATGACCTTGCCAAATCTGTCTTCCTTGGTTGTGCCATCAAGCTTTTTGTTCACGTTGTTGGCTGCCCAGGCACCTACAGAGACAGGCAGGCCCGTGGTATTCCAGTCACCCATGCTCACCTCGCTTGTTCCTTTGATAAAAATACCTTCATTTATCATCGTCGCATTATTATCGGCCCAGGCAAACACCTCAGCAGGCTCCTCGAGCGGTTTGACGTGCAGCGTCCAGCCATACGCCGGCATGCCAAGAAAAGTCTTGAACTGGGCAGTGGCAGTCTTGACGGTGATAAGCGTATATTTGAAAGTATTGTCAGAGGTATTGCTCTCCATAGCCGTTCCCTGACTTGATGCGAACTCGATACCTCCATCGAAATAATTGCTGACATTTTTCACAACATCCTCATAGGCCTGGCGTTCCTCAGGAGTGTATTTGCTCAGCGCGGCTTTTATTTGGTCGTTTATAGCCGAGATGATCTGAACGGTGTCGTTGGCTTGTTTTCCTGTGTTGATGGTTAGCGGACAGGCATACACCTCTTTATCGTCATGTATGTCATAGAAACCCATTCTTGCCTCAATAGGCTTGACAGACTTCACAAAAAAGTAAATAGACGATTGATTTCCCGACACTGCCACGTTGATCGAATCCCCCACGTTCACAGTACGGTGGATATAGATGCTGTCTTCGCCCTCGTTGCTGGCACAAAGCATCAGCACATTGTTCTTGGCGAACTCTCCAAGAAGCTGAGAGGTGGGGCTGGTGCCGTTATGCCATCCATTGTGTGCATTCATGCTGTAGCTTACCACCAGTTCCTTGTTGTTCTTCTCAGCGTAATGCTTCATGTAATCCAGAAAGTCGGATGTGGAATTGCTTACATCAACGATAGCCTCACCATCGCTGTCCTTGTCGGGCTGATCGGTACAGAGGATGAGCTCTGCATCGGGAGCCATACCACCCAACACGTTGCCCGTAAGGCCGTTGACACCCTCGACGGGCGTGCCTGCGGCGATGTAGGCGCAGTGCATGCCATGCGACTCGGTGCCATCCTTAACCTTCAGGGTGTCAAGGATCACTTTGGGATCAGTCACGATGCCAGGCAGCAATTGTACCTGTGTGGAAGCCCCGGTATGGTCGGTCTTGGTGACGGTCACTTTCTCTTGTGGCACCTTGGTGTTGCCAGCCAAGTAGACAGCCTTGACGCGCAGATTGCCATCCTTATCCTTGAAGCCCGGGTGGGTATAGTCGAAGCCAGTGTCCATGACGCCGATAATCACATCCTTGCCCGTATAGGCCTGAGGCAGTTTTTCACCCTTGCCCGACTGCACCTCATCGACCTGAGTAACCTTGCGCGAGGTATCTGTCTTCTTCACACCCTTCGTGGCCACATCGACGAGCAGCACGCCCTCTGTCTGAGCCATCGCCTCGATCTTGTCTGTAGGAATGGTCACAGCCACACAGCGTCCAAAGACACTATTCACCTCGGCGCCAAGGGCCTTCAGCTGTTCGGCAACAGCCACAGGACTGGCCTCGGCCTTACAGATGACCACGAACGATGCCTTCGGCATTTCCTTTCTATCGGCACGCGTCATAGCCTTATTCTTCTGATACTGCTGTTTCAGGGCATTGGCCTGGGCAGAAAAAACCCCTTGTGCACTGGCTGTGAGTCCAGTCACGAAGAGCAATGATGCGAGTAAAAACTGTTTCATGTTATCTTGTCTGTTAATAAATCTCATGCCATTATTCTTTTTTCCATAGTTGTTTTCTGGACGCTCATGCCCATATTCCTATAGAAGCTTAATGCAACATCATTTCCCTCCCACACATTCAGGGTGATGTTGTTGCAGCCAATGGATTTTGCATAGTCATGGACAAACTCGTATAAAGCTTTGCCAACGTGTTGGCCGCGAGCCTTTTCATCCACGCAGATATCATCAATATACAGTGTCTTGATGTCTTGCAGCAATTTATCGTCCTTAACTTCGGTTATCATGCAGAAAGCATGGCCTAAGACCGCTCCGTCTTCAAAAACGAAGATTGGTTTAGTGTCATCGCCAAGCAAATCTTCAAGCTCATGCTCATCATACTTGGTTGTGTTCGGCTTGAACAACTCGGGCCGTATCATGTGATGAACCATATCCACCTGATGCAGCAGTTCAATGATACCTGGTATGTCTCTTTTTTCAGCTCTTCTAATCATCGTGTCACATATTTTTTTTATCTGATGCTTATTTGATATATTGGAGGTACTATCTTCCTAAACACAACACAGCGTTTAGGTCGTCTGTTCTGCTTTCTAAACTTTTATCGGGATTGTTATACTGGTTGATATCTGTCAACATACTCTTCAGTCCCGGCTCAATACGCATGCCGTATAAGGTATTGAAGGTATAGACAAACCCTTCGATCTGCATTTCATCCAAGCCAACCATTGCCGCTCTGTCACGCAGTATCTTCTCCATATTGCTCTTCAGCTGGGTTTCCAGTGCTGATGCTTGAGGATTCTTCCATTCGTTGCCTTCGTTATAGATCATAAAAATGCCGGTCAACTGATCGCCGAGGTACGTCGTCAGCAGTTCGGTCAATTCTTCGGGCGTTTGCGGAAGGAATCCCGGTGGTAAACCTATGCCTTCCAGCATCTGACGATATTGATCAATGCTGCTCCAACCATCTTTGATATGCCAGCCCAGTCCTCCTTTGAAATTATTGTAGAGGCTTTTGTAGCAGGTCAATTGCACGTTACTGAGCGAAGGTATAGTCGTCACGTATTCGGTATTGATCTGCCACTCCGTGAATTCATTGTTTACCTTGATCGTACGCCATGGGTTGGGGTAAGAGATGACGGATCCTGTAGCCACGTCAACCAGGCTGTCGAGTCGGGCATTGTCTGCTATGGTGCGATACTGCGCGATGTCTTGGAGATGCGAATGTCCTGTAAATGCCATGTGTATGCCATGCTCCATGAGCTGCTTGCTTACCTTCTCGTAGTCAGCAACGATGTAGTCGCCTTGCAGGGTACTCTGGGCATCGTAGTGCTGTACGATGTTATGGTGTTGTACCAGCACCACCTGCTTGCCCTGGGCGCGGGCCTTGTCAGCCTCCGCCAGCATCCATGTCAGTGTAGCCGGACGGATACGGCCTGACGTCTGGTTATAGTTTTTCTCATCGCCCTTGTCTATGTATTTATTTCCTTCATACTTATTCGTGTCGATGCACAGCAATACCAGTCCTTTCAGCGGTTCACAGACGAACGACAGTGAGGCAGGGTCTTTGGCGTATGCCTGGTTGTAGCCGAAGTCGGCATACAGCGTCTTAAACTGATCTGGCGATGTGCGTTCTGCCGGGCGCATGTTGTCGCCGTTGAAGTAATAGCCCTCCGGATTGTCAATGTCGTGATTTCCCGGCACCACGATGACCGGTATGCCGGCACTGCGCAGTTTTACGAGAATACTCACCACGAACTGATGGCTCACCAGTTCACCATCTTTCGTCAGGTCGCCCGGGATGATGACGAGGTCAGGGTTACGCCGCAGCGTCTCTCCTATCAGATACTCCAGCACCTCACCGCTGTATTCCAGAAGCTTGGGGTCCTGACTCAGATAATTCTCATAGGCGGAGCCCCTATTCTCCAGCAGTTCTGGAGCCATTACGTGAATGTCGCTCATCAGCATAATGTACTTGAAGTCCGGGTCTTTTTCACCGGGATTGACCACATCCGAGTCTTTCACACAACTTGTCAGGCTCATGGTGAGTGCCAGCAAGACCATCGACAAAAAAAATGTAATTTTCTTCATACCTCTTTTTGGTTACCATTAGCTCTCGGAGAGCCTTGTAAAATCAGAACCTTCATAATTATATCTGTTTAGTAAATTTACGCTGCAAATATACGAAAATAATCCCATATCCCGATGGTTTTCTATAGAAAAAGTTTTGGGGGACATTTATCTATTGTTATTGAAGATTATATTATCGTGGCGACAGGAAAGGAGTCTCGGTGAGTCCACCGTAGCTGTCTGCGGCTCTTTCCAAAGCTTCCTCGGTGGTGTACCGTTGGTACAACGTGCAACGGGTGACAATGGTTTGTGGCGAACATCGGTCGTCAATAACCTTTACCAATGCCCAGCCCTTCATCTCGTCGGCAAATTCCTCGCCTACGAGTGCCAGACAGCCATCCACCACGGCCATATCCCACCACGACACCTCGCGCATGGTGAACCGTACACGCGGCATCTCATATTCAAGAGTCTGCACAGCCGTATAAAGTCGCAATTTTGCATGCTCTGACCGATTTTCTACCTTGAGGTCTGTCAGCAGCGCAGGCACACCATTTACTTCACCCAATTCCTGCTTAACCATCGGCAGTATTCCGTCACTCATTGGAATGCCGGGCATCAGAAACGACGACTGATCCATCTGTCTCTTAGTAACAAACACCGCAGGCAACTGATTCGCCAGCGACGCGAAATTCTGATAGGCTGTCCGCCGCTCAGTGAACATCACGTCGCAGTACCGCAGCATCTTCCAGAGCGCCGTCGTGTGCCGCATTTTCTGCCGCTGAATAAACTGCGGCAGCGTGTTACTGCGCTTCTCGTGCGTCGATGATGCTCGCCCTACCACTTGTCCGTTACGCAGGTAAAAAGTTATACCTGCAATACGCATTTTCTTGGGAATCGTCATTCCCAACCCTGCACTGTCTTTCTTCTTCATCATTCTGTTCTCCTATCTTTAATTTATTGTTATGATATACATTTTATAGACCTCTCATACATCTCTCCTTCATTTCTCATACCAATCTCCACTCTACCCATACCTTAACCCCAGTATTGCTTCGTTTCTCCTCCTATCCTTGTCCGCTATTTGCTCGTTATGTGCTCGCTACTTGTTCGGTAAAACAGCGAACATCTACCGGACATCTACCGAACATGAATAGGAGCTACTCGCTTGCTGCATCCTTGTTACATTGGGGCTGATTTCTAGTTATATTTGAGATGTCCCTTTGATTGATATGGGATAAGGTAACGTCGATAGCCTATCAGCAGCAAAAGAACTATACATCGTGACCATTGCAATAAGGGAAATAACCAGTCTTTTCATAATCAGTAGTTTGTTTCTGTGGGCAAAGATACGAAATAAATCCCAAAGAGGATTCTTTACTTGATGTATTTTACTTTCGAGGCATCGCGGGGTTTGGCGTCGGGCTGCTCGTTGGGGTAGCCGATGGCGAGGATGTAGTTCAGTTTGTAGTCAGCGGGAATGTCGAGACGATCGAGGAAGAACTTGCATTTCTCGTTTGACAGCAGGAAGCGCACGGGACCGCCGAGACAACAAGTGCCTAATCCCATCGACTGTGCTGCCAGCATCA
Organism: uncultured Prevotellaceae bacterium; assembly: GCA_900318885.1. Lineage (GTDB taxonomy): Bacteria > Bacteroidota > Bacteroidia > Bacteroidales > Bacteroidaceae > Prevotella. The sequence goes on from ONMN01000001.1 coordinate 20,661, forward strand.
TGTTTTCGCCCAGCAGTCCTGCATCGAGTTCGCCCCTGCCATTAGCAGGCGTGCAGACACAGATGAGTGCAGGTGCATCGTAGAACAGACTTCTGCCAGCAGCCTGATTCACATCGGCAATCAGTTTCTGGTCTTCCACCACGCGGACAATCCACGGCTGGCGGTTCATGCCGCTGGGTGCATTGATACCAGCAAGGGCAATGGTCTCTAACTTCTCATGCTCCACGGGCTTGTCGAGATATTTGCGGATGGAGCGACGTGCCATGATGTTGCTCAACACGGGATTGACCTCCATCTGCATGTCGGCCTCGATGTCGCTCAACTTATCCGTTGGTTCGTAGCGTTTCAACACTCGTCCGTCGCGAGAAACGAGGAACTTGGTAAAGTTCCATTTGATGTCACTTTTCTTATCGTAGTTGGCATCCTTCTTGCGGAGCATATCATCCATAAACTTACCTCGCTGGTCGTTCGTGTCGAAACCTCCGAAGCCTTTCTGTGCTTTCAAGAAAGTGTATAGCGGATGCTCGTTGGCTCCGTTCACCTCAATCTTGTCGAACTGTGGAAAGTTGATGTTGAAGTTGACCGTGCAGAATTGATGAATCTCCTGAATCGTGCCAGGAGCCTGCTGGCCGAACTGGTTGCAGGGGAAGTCCAAAATCTCGAAGCCGTCCTTCGAATATTTCTCATACAGCGCCTCCAGTTCCTTGTACTGTGGCGTGAATCCGCATCGCGTGGCGGTGTTCACAATCAGCAGCACCTTGCCCTTATACTCGGCGAGTGACACATCCTTGCCAGCATCGTCCTTTACCGAATAATCATATACACTTTGTGCCGAAAGGGTCAGCACACCCATCATTGCCATGAGGCATAAAAATAGTTTTTTCATATCCATTATAGTTTTTGCGTATTATGCGAGCGCAAGCGGTTTCGCAGGATTTACCTGCAAATATACGAAAAAATCCCATTTATTTCGTACTTTTGCAGCGAAAATTAACATAATTTCCCTTTGAACGCCTATGCTTTCACGCCAATAATGGTTGCGTTAGACGGTTTCATGCGATGAATCTCCGTCTGGGTGAAGCCTGCATTGTCGAGCATCGTCCAGCCGTCTTGAATATCGACGAGTTTCAGGCCCCAGTTCGTTAGTGGCGCATGACAGAGGTAATAGATGGCTGACCATCACAGCCAGCCATCTCACAAAACTAAACAAATACCTTTATGAATTTTATTCCTGTGATTACATTTCAGGAGTGATGGCGGCTATCCAAGCCTCGATGCGGGTATCGGTCTTGTCGTCCTCGTTGATGTCGTCGAGGGGCAGACCGATGAACTTGCCGTCGATGACAGCCTCAGAGTCGTCGAAGGTGTAGCCGTCGGTTTCAACAGCACCGATGAACTTGGCACCGCTATTCTTAATACCGTTGTAGAGTTCGCCTATGCCACCAACGAACGTGTCGCTGTACGATGAGACGGATAGCCTCCAGACACTCACGTCGCCCAAAGTACACATTCACGTTCTGTCGTCCGGCAGGTTGCAGAATGTAAGGAATACCCTGACTCTCCAGTCGTGATACAACCTGTTCTCCGTATTTATTATTACAAGTAAAGAGCACCATGTGGCGCACACCTTTGTGCAGTTCGTAGATGTGGTTCATCAGCACCTGAAGCGCTGTGGGAATCGCTGTTGTCGTTCTCATTTTTTTCGTTCTTGATTTCTGGGTGCAAAATTAGAGAGAAAAAACGAAGTGCGCAATACCTAAAAACGAGTGTTTTAAGCATTGCGCACAAGCAAAGTCCTGCAAAAGCAGATTAATCAAAAGTAGGTATTACTCGATGCATCCTATGCTGTTAATCTGTACGCATATGGAGTCATACCTGTGCGCGACTTGAACAGGCGCGAGAAGTGCTGCGGATATTCGAAGCCGAGCTGATAGGCGATTTCGCTGACGGGTAGACGGGTCTCGATGAGGAGCTGTTTGGAGCGTTCGATGACGGCATCCTGAATGTGGCGTTGGGCGGTGGTGCCGCTCTCCTTGCTGATGAGGTCGCCGAAGTAATTGGGAGACAGGCAGGCTTTATCGGCAAAGTAGGCTACCGAGGGCAGGCCGTTCTGTTCTGGATGACCGTTCTTGAAGTACTCGTGCAACTGCTGATGGAAAGCGGTGAGGATGTCGCTGTTCACCTTGTGGCGCGTGATGAACTGGCGGTCGTAGTAGCGCATGCAGTAATCCAAGAGCAGGCCGATGGCATCGGTGATGAGCGTCTGCGAATGGCGGTCGATGGGGTGCTGCAACTCCTCCTCTATCCTATCAAATAGTTCCACCACCATGTGCTGCTCACGCTCCGAGAGGTGCAAGGCCTCGCGCTGGTCGTAGTCGAAGAACGTGTAGTCGTTGATGCGTCGGGCCAACTGTGTGCCGTAGAGCAGATCAGGATGGAACAGCAGTCCTCGCGAGGGCGGCATGGGTCGGCTCTCGTCCCACTCCACCTCGACCACCTGTCCGGGTTTGAAACTCACGACGGTGCCCTCCTGATAGTCGTACTTCTCGCGTCCGTAGCGTATCGAGCAGCCGTCGCCCTGTTTCAGAAACAGCGCATACAAGCCGTAGTTCAGCCGGGAGTGGTTCAGGCTCTCCATCGGCTCGGCGTGGTTCACCACCGTCACCAGCGGGTGCAGCGTCTCCCATCCGTACAGTTTGTTGTACGCATCCACGCTGTCTAATTGGATGATTCTTTCTGCCATATTACTTCAGATTTGCCTTGAAAAACGCCTCTATTTTGTCGTAAGGAATCTTCCCGTTCTTATCATCGTAAAGGTCGGTGTGGACGGCATCGGGGATAATCATCAGTTCCTTATTGCCGACAACTGCACTCTGGCCTTCCACATGCTTGCCCGTCATCTTCTCAAAAGCGTACTCAGAGAAGTAGCGGCTGTGGGCCTTCTCGCCGTGGATGAGTAGTACGGGCGATTCTATCTCGTGCGCCCATGCCAACAGGGGCTGGTTGAGGAACGACTGGCAACCGATGACGTTCCAGCCGTCAGTGGAGTTGCCGCTGCGCTCGTGGTAGCCGCGCGGGGTCTTGTAATAATCGTAGTAGTCCTTCACAAAGAACGGTGCATCGTCGGGCAGCGGGTCGATGACACCACCTGCACGCTTGTAAGTTCCGTTCTTGAAGTCCTCGGTGCGTTGTGCGGCGATGGCCTTGCGCTTTTCCATGCGCTGAGCCTGGGTGTCCTCGCTCTTGAAGGCGGGGGTCGATGGCGGCAGCATTCACAGCCATTCCACCAAAACCGCAGATGCCGATGATGCCGATGCGATCAGCATCCACATTGTCCTGATTGCTCAGAAAATCGACGGCAGCGAGGAAGTCTTCGGTGTTGATGTCGGGCGAAGCCATGCGTCGCGGTTCGCCACCGCTCTCGCCAGTAAACGAGGGGTCGAAAGCGATAGTCAGAAAACCACGCTCGGCCATGTGCTGGGCATAGAGACCGCTCGTCTGCTCCTTCACGGCCCCAAACGGTCCTGTAACAGCCAGCGCAGCCAACTTGCACGTTGCGCCTTTCGGCGTGTACATGTCGGCAGCCAATTCTATGCCGTAACGGTTCTTAAACGTGACCTTCTTGTGGTCTACCTTGTCGCTCTTGGGGAACGTCTTGTCCCACTCCTGAGTCAATGTCAGCGTTGTATTCATCTCTTCTTCGTTTTGATTGTTATCACTCTTCTGATTGCAGCCCGTGAGCATCATTCCCATCAGCACTGCGGCTAATAATACTTTCTTCATACCTTATCGCATTTTCTGTAGCTACGCTACGGACGCTATTGATGGTGGTTGTCCCAGACGAGAGCGACAGCGTAACGCTGATATTGCTTTCGCCAGCTTTGAGGAACGTGCGAAGCTGACTTTCCGACAAACCGTCGATCTTGCCCAAACGGGTGTAGCTCCACGAGTTCGTGCCGTAGAAGATGCAGATGTTTGAGCCGTTGTAGAGAATCACATCACCCGGTTGCGCGTTAATCTGCTCGTTGCTTGTAGGCAACGAGAAGCCCAGCGCCCCCCAAATCTCAAAGCCTCCGCTGCTGTTCAGAGTAACGTTGACAGGAGTCTGCTGCAATTTCTCGACAAGTGTCTTTGTTGCTTGATTGTCGACGAGTGTCACAGCCTGTGTCTGCTCACCGATAGTGATATACATCTTATTCATTGTAGTTTGTTCCTCTGCGAAGTTCAGCGTCGGCAGCCAGTTCTGTATCAGTGAAGCGCGGTTACTATGGTTGGCATTGTTGATCCAAAGTGCATCGCCCATCCAAGTGACGTTCTTCACCAATCGTTCTGCATCGGCCACCACACCGCTGATGCCGCTGCTGTGACTCGACACAATCAGCGCCACATGCTTGCCCGTCATCTGCGCACTATAATTAAATAGGTACGTCTGCATGATAGCCGCCATCTGGCTCCACCACAGCGGCGTCACGATGATGATGTTCTGGTACTGCGATAGGTCGGTGATGCTCACGGGGTCGATAGCTGGATAGCTTGCTGCATCGTTGGGCGCAGCCTTGATAGCGTTCAATAGCGCCGTGCCAATGGCATAACCGTTCGCCTCATACTTCTGCGGACGATCGGTGCTCACCATCGTCTTGTCCGCAGGTTCTATGCGCATCACGTCAGCCTCAATCTGAGCCGTCAACGACTCCACTATCTGCTGGCAGTTGCCTGTATAACTATAGTACACCACCAGCGTCTTGCCTGCCTCCTGCACGGTGGCGGCCTTCACTTCGCTGTTTTTTGAACAAGCGGTCAGCAGCATTGCTGCCAGTAACATCATAATTTGCTTCATCTTCATAATGTTTTAAATCCGCTGCAAGGACAGTGCAAGCCGAGTGCAATTGAGCTCGCTCAAATTGCCGAGGCGCCGCCTGTTCTCGCCGACGATTGTTAATTCGTCGGCAAAGGTACGATGATTTCGCCAAACAGGCACTACCCGAATCTTGGAAAGAATTACCAATATTACGGAAGATGCTATTTTGTTATCATTTTGCAGCAATGTTTTCTGTACCCGCACGGACATCTCGTCCTTCATGAAGAGCACAAAAGCCGAGGCGAGCATCGTGCCCAGCAGCGGAATCAGCAGTCCTGTGATTAATGTCATTGTCATATTCTTTTCTTATCTTGCTGTACAAGTAATTTATTGATATGTATATGTCATTCGCACTGAGATATAGCCATTAGGCCATTTCTTCCGGTCTACATACAATTTGGCATTGCCTTTGGAAAGCAGGAAGAGATCTGGCCTCACTTCGCTGAACTCAAAGTGCATTTTGTTCTGCCCCTCCGTATAGTCTAACATCTTGATCTGCCAGCATCCGTCGGCGATGTGCACCTGCATATTGTCGAGCTTCACCTTATAGATAGTCCTGCCGCCCGTAGTGTAGCTGCCCATATATTTCATATCGGTTTCCTGCTTCTTACGGTATTTCTTCTTCAGTTCCTTTGCCTTGTCGCGCACCTTCTCATAGAACATGTCATACACGTTGGCGCTCATCATACCGTCGTGTTTCAGGAATGACTTTACCTGCTTCTCCGTCAGCTTCTGTTTCATCTCCACCATACGCACGTTGGACGTCGTTATCTTGCCCTTGTTGAACAGCACATCCTCGGCCATCGTGATGCCAAACACCTTGTGTTCCATCAGTGCCTTCACTATCTGCCCGTATCCTGCGAGCTTGGCTGCAAAGGTCACAGTTCGGCGGTGGGGAATCTGGGTCAGATCCAGATCCTTGTCCAACTTGCACGTCACGGAATAGCGCAGTGTCTGCAGACGCTTCTTCAGCGGCTTGGCATTTTCCAGTACCTGTTTTACCAGATACTCTTCAAACGTCATACCGTCTGGCAGCACCACAACCTCGTTCAGGTTAAATGATGCTGCTATATCATGATCCTCCTGAGCCCTAATGCCTATGGGCAACATGACTACGAGACAAAGCAGTATGAGCAGTTGTTTCATTTTGTGCTGTATTCATACCAATCTATATCTACATAGCTGTTTGTTTTTTGGCTACACTGCGTAAAGAGACCGAGCATGACACCTGTGAAGCCGCCGATGGTTTCGGTACTGAGGAAACGGTATTCCATCTTGGCGAGCGTGGTGAAGTTGGTACCGTCGGAGGATGCCTGCATGTAGTAAGACACTCTGCCACCACGTCGTAGTGGTTCAACGGTGCAGCGTAGGCGGTGATACCAGCCTGCATGCCTTCCGCAAGATTGGAGAGGTCGAGTAGGGTGGTGGCAGTAAAGTTCAACTCTGTTTGACGGCGTGCGACGAACGTAGGATTAGCTGTCTCACTGAGGTCAATCGTGCTAGGACGGAGGCGCAGAAAACCCTTCCGCTCTGTCAACGAGTATTTTGTGTAATCGGGATTGCACAGGCTCATCCAACCCATAGGTAAGCCTATTGAATGATAGCTATCTTTGGGCGCCTGACGTTCTACGTAGTTGAATTCTTCGCGTATGGGGTCTTTTGCCATATGGACTTGGGGCAGCGTCTTGCATTGCATGTCTATCTGCAGTGTACCGTCCTTATTTACTATAGGCCAGTCACCATCTGCCCACTGCACAGGCGCCAGCATTGTCTCGCGTCCCATCACGTGTTGCAAGTAGCCGCTGGTACGATATCCCAAACAAATCATCCACCAAGAGTTATCGGGAGCCTGAATTAAATCTGCATGTCCGAGACCCTGAATCGGGCTGTTCTGCATCTTCATATTGAAGTGCGAGAGGATGGGATTGGCTGGGTTGGGCTCGTAAGGACCGAAGAGACTCTTGCTGCGCAGAATGTTCACATGATGCCCGTGCTCCGTGCCGCCCTCTGCCAATAGCAGATAATAGTAGCCGTCCTTCTTGTAGATATGCGGTCCCTCAGGATAACGCCCGCCGAGACCCGTTCCCAAGTGGTGAATCTCACCCAACTGTTTACCTGTCTCTACATCAATTTCACAGATTTTGATGTCGCCCTCCTTCCATAGGAAATAGCACTTACCCTCGTCCCAGAATAGCGTAGGGTCGCAACTACCAATGGCGAAATCGATGACGATAGGCTCCGACCATTCTCCAGCGGGATTGTCCGTCCACACGTAGAAATGGCGGCGCGATGGGAACACCGTCGTCACCATATAGAAGCGTCCTTCGTGGTAGCGGATGGTTGGCGCATAAATACCGCTGTTGCCGTCGGTTCCCTTCAGATCCACCTGCGAAGGTCGCGTCAGACAGTTACCCACCTGCTCCCAATGAATCAGGTCCTTGGAGTGGAACACTGGCACGCCAGGGAAATACTGAAACGTGCTGTTCACCAGATAGAAATCATCGCCAGCCCGGCATACACTTGGGTCTGCATGGAATCCCGGCAGCACGGGATTCTTGAAACCCTGAGCGATTGCCACCATCATTTGCATTCCTAATGCTATGGATAATAGAAATCTTATTTTCATGTATATGATTGTTATTTGTTGTCAAGGGACTTATTGTTCCTTTTTTTATCCTTGGCTTGTCTGGCAAACTGAAACAGCGACAGAGGCAGGTGGCAATAACCATCAGGATTCTTGTCGAGGTAGTCTTGATGAGACTCGTCTTCATATCAGTTCATTTGTAGATACTTCAAACGTATTGCTTTGGGGAGTTTTGATGCCACAAGTTGATAGGACTCCTTAATCCATTCCTGGACTAATGCATCTTCTACCTGCTCGTAATATACGTCGCTCCAATGCTTCTTGTTCCAATGCCAGGCAGGCGTTACAGCAGCAAACTGACTACGAAGTTCTTCATTCCTTTCTGGTGACAGTTTTAGAGCCAGTCTGGGTTCTAAAGACTCTTTTATATCATGCTTGCCACCACCCAGCCATAGGCAGAGGAATATCTTTCCCTCCAGTCTGAAGGTCAGGATGTCATCGCCAAACGGCTGGTCTTCCGTCACGCCAAAGAGTGACAAGGTATATTCTCGTACTTGTTCGATGTTCATTGTCAATTACATAGGTTTCACAGATCCAAATCCTTTGCAGACCAGCCATAGTCTTGGTACTTGGTGGCAGACAGTCCGTGGTCGCGAACGAATGCACGCAACACATCATGCCGGAGCGATTCGTGCTCATCGCCATCGCTGTGGTGAATTTGGAAAGCTTCGAAATACTCTCCGAAAATACGCTTGGCACTGGGCAGGAAACGAGAGCCGTCCTCAACCTGTTCGAAGTCGGACACATAGAAGGATTCACCCCTCTGACAGACGTGCATCAAGCCGGGATGACTGCCGCCAGAGACGCATTTCAGCGTGTCGCCTTCCTGTTTGTAGTTGTACACCCAGAAATCGCCCCAGATACGAATGTCTGTGGAATCGCTGTCATTGACGGCCACCTCTTGGTAGACAGGTACGCTGTACTCGCCTGGTGCATACTGGCTGGCAATCTGTTCTGTCAGATAGCGTTCGACGGCTGCGTAGTAATCTTTCGCCTCGAAAGCCACTTCATTACTTACCCCGTCGCCCTCAGCGGGAGCGACTGCTTGTTTGTTACCACATGCTGCTATTATTAAGACAGCTAAAGCGATTAGAATCTTTTTCATAACTAATCTTCTTTTTTTATTTTGTCATTTGCTTTTCAGTGTTAGACTAGCGGTAGGCAACGGGCTCTTGATGCTCACGCTGACAGAACCTCCCTTCTGCGAACTGCGAATGACGAGGAGGGCGCGGCCCTTCCACGTTTTTACGCGCGATGAGGTATAGGGTTCTGTATCTTTCAAGTCGGCAGAGGCGAAGGCCAGCAGCGTACCAGCTCCCTTGACGATGGCCTCGCAGGGGATGGCAGCTTCTGGGACGGGTGTGCCGTTTTTGTCAAGAACTTCAACGGTGACGAAGGTCAGCGACTGACCGTCAGCTGTCATCACTGTGCGGTCGGGGGTGAGGCGCAGACGGGCAGGTTCGCCGGCGGTGCAAAGAAGCGTCCCCATTCCGCTAGCCTCAGCATGTAGTATTCCTGGTTCGTAGTTAACAGTAAATACGGCCTTGTACTCAGTCTCGCGACTTACCTGCTTTGTGTCAATGAGCTGGTCGTTAAGATACAGTTTTACTTCGGGCTGATGGGTATATACCTCCACCTCGATAGATTTGCCTTCCCAACCTGCCCAGTTCCACGATTCCCATGTTGGCCATACACTCCACATTGTGGTGTGAATCTCTCCATGATAACCATTAGGCTCCTTCACAGCCATGTAGAGTGGCACATCCTTATTCCACAGCATCTCACGATAATGACTGATGGGTTTCCTCCAGCCGGTGATGTCAACGTCGCCACAGGGAGCGCCGTGCCATTCGGGCTGTCCTCCCTCAATCCACGACTCGCCCTCGCGCTCACCTTTATAGTAGTTACGACCAATGCCGCTCTCGCCCAGATAGTCGAGACCCGTCCACACGATATCGCCCACGACGTAGGGGAAGTCGTTCACCACAGCCCAGTTTCTGAAGGCGTCGCGCGGATAGCTCTCCGTCTGCCAGATGATGCGCTTGGGGTCGCGCTGGTGGTCAGAGGCGTGCTTGAATATCATGTAGTTGTAGCCCGCCACGTCGAGCACCTCGGCATGTGGGTCGTAGATTTCCCAGTCGCGGTCCCAGGCACAAAGGGCCTCGGTGACGGGGCGTGTCGTATCCAGTTCGTGGATGGCCTTCTTCATCTGTCGGGCAGTATAGACCACGCGGATGTCCTTGCGCTCGATGACCTCGTTGCCAATGCTCCACGAAATGACGCTTGGATGGTTACGGTCGCGCAGCACCATCGCATGAATGTCCTCACGATAGCAGGAATCGATAACGGTTGAATAGTCGTAGGGATTCTTCTGCGTACGCCAGCCGTCGAAGGCCTCGTCGATGACCAGCATACCAATCGAGTCACAGGCATCGAGAAAGGCACGGGTCGTGGGATTGTGACTGGTGCGAATGAGGTTGAAGCCTGCCTCCTTCATCTGGCGCACCTTACGGATCTCAGCATCGTCGAAGGCACGGGCACCCAGTACACCGTCGTCGTGATGTACACAGGCACCATTGATAAGCACTTTTTTGCCATTAAGCACAAAGCCATTCTCGGCATCGAACGAGAACGTGCGGATGCCGTATTTTGCTGTTGCGTTGTCGATGACGTTGCCAGCCTCCTTCAGTTCTACTTTCGCCTCATAAAGCATCGGACTCTCGGGCGACCATAGGCGTGGATTATTGACGAAGAGAGTCGTTGTCACGGTCTTGCTCTCACCAGCCTTCACAGCCACCATCAACTGAGCACTGCCCACCACAACGGTGGCGTTGCGGTCGGTCTGCGATTCATTCTGCACAGTCACGTCCACCTGTACACGCGCCTTATCGGAACTCACCTCCGGCGTAGTGACGAAAACACCATTCTCGGCAATGTGTAACGCGGGCATGGTCTCCAACCACACGTGGCGGTAGATGCCCGAACCGGAGTACCAGCGGCAGTTCGGCTGTTCGGAATTGTCAACCTTTACCACAACCTCGTTGACCTCCGATCGAGCCTGCTCACGCTCGACAGAATTGATGCGAGCATCATTCTGTTCTCGCTTAGTCGCAGCCTTGGTCTGCTTTTTGTCCTTATTGATATATGGTGTCACATCGACTGTGAACGGCGTATAGCCATAATGATGCTGCCCAGCCTTTTGTCCATTGACGAACACTTCAGCTTTCTGATATACACCCTCAAAGTGCAGTTTCACCAGTTCGTCGCCGGGTGTCTTGAATGTTTTGCGGTACTCGCCCTTGCCAGCCTCGAACCATCCTCCGCCAGTACCCGTAGCGCCCTTACCAGAATTGGGACCTTCGAAGATGTCCCAATCGTGCGGTAAGTCCACGCTCACCGTCTTCCCATTATGTGTAAACTGCCAGCCGAAGTCAAACAGCTGACGTTTCTGTGCCGATGCCGTCACCACTGCGATGGCCAGCATCATTGTCATCATAATCTTCTTCATATAGTTAAATTTCTTCTAACTCATTTTTTACCATCAATATTTTCTTGCCAGTCCTTCTGCCTCTATCTTATGTATGTGCTTTCGCTTAATATTCATATAGATGGATGTGAAGGATTTTCCATTCACCAACGCCGATGCGGGCATGACGGCCTTGATGGGTTTGGTCGCCGTTATGGCGACGGAGGTATTGCACCGTGCCATTATTAGAGATTGCTACTTCATCGACGGAAAGGAGACCGAGACGTTTGCCATTGAACATTGAACGTTGAACATTGAACTTTTCTCCGCCTGCTTCGGCGAAACCGTCTTCGCCAAGTGTCTTTTGTTGCTCTTGTTGTTTCTCCGTAGGGGTCTTAAAGTCGATGACCACACCGCTTCCTGCCAAAAGGTAATCATACTTGCCCAGGCGGATGAGCATGGCACCGCCTTCGGGCCAAGTAGTGCCGTCGGTAGCGCGAGGGTCCCAAGGCAGGGTGAAGTAATGGCGGCAAGTCATCACTACGCCGTTGTCATCGATGATGCGCTCGCGGTCTTCCTGATCGAAAAGAAGGCCCCAGGTATTCTGTGAGCGTTTTACATAAAATACTTGACGCAGCAGATTGTAGGCCTGTGTGACCGATTCCGTCTCTTTTGGGCTGGCCTGGTCGATGGCGAAGGGTGAGAAACCCAATGCCTGATGCTCGCCGAAGGCATAGAGGGCACGGACACCGCTATTCTCGCAGCATCGGCTCTCAGGGATAAAGAGCCGATTCTTAATTGGGCCTCCTTCCTGCGGACGCAAAGGCATCGCATACTGCGCACACCACGACTTGAAGCCCGTGTCGTAGATGTCGGGAGCGAGCAGATCGATGCTGGGAGCACCCTCATGCCAGAAGTCTATGAGATGTGCCAACGGGCCTGCCGAGGGATATTCACCAGGACGGCGCCCACGGCTGTTCATCGCAGCATTCACATAGAGCGGCATGTTGTGTAACTCACGGGCCGCCTTAGCCAGATGCTCCACGTAGCGGGCATAGCTCAGCGCCATGAACTTCTCGTCGGCATACTCATCAGTGCCATAGCGCTCTGCCCACTTCTCTTTCTTGTATGCCTTCTCAGCCAATGGAGAGTGGTCGCGTGCCGACTCCAGCATACCGATCTCGTTCTCTATCTGCATCATGACGACCACCTCGCGCTGCGGGTCTTTCTCGCGGATATGTCGCATGAGTGCCGAAAAGGCCTTCAGATCGGCCTGCAACACATTGTCGCTGAAACACGAGGCAATCTCCATCTGTTTTCCCTCGGCGGTCATCGCCCTAGGGAACCGCTTCGTGTCCTGCTTGAACCAACCCGGCGCATAGCACGACATCGAGTTCTTCCACGCGCCAAACCAAAGGAGCACCACGTGCAACTGCTCACGTCGCGCCATGTCGATAGTACGGTCAATGAGTGTGAAGTCGAACTTCCCCTCTACAGCTTCGACGAACTCCCAGTAAGCTGGCACAAGTACCGTATTCAGTCCCAATGCCCGCATCCGTGGCAACACTTCATCGATATCTTCTACCGACGTCGCAGCCGAGTTGCTCAACTCTCCGCCAAGAATGGGATCATTTAACTTCTGCGCTGAAACTGTCAGCACGCCCATCATTACCATGAGACAGAAAACCAATTTCTTCATTGTTTCATTTTACTTTTTTAGTCGATTTCCAAATCGATTTACAATTGTGAGTACAAAGATAATCATATTTTTCCGTTTTTTCGTATCTTTGCCGTTATATTAGGAAAGTTTATGAATTATAAAAACGGGATTGGAACATTTATCTATGATAATGCAACAAAATTCTTGTGGATTATGTTGCATTTTTCGTACCTTTGCAAAAAAAATAACAAAGACATAATTATGAAACGATTGATGACATGTGCCTGCGTGGCATTTATGGCCATAATGTCAATGGCACAAAGCGTGATGGACGTGAACACCAAGAAACTGGGCGCACCCATCCAGAAGACGATGTACGGCATCTTCTTCGAAGACATCAACTATGCCGCAGACGGCGGACTGTATGGTGAACTGGTGAAAAACCGCTCGTTTGAATTTCCGCAGTCGCTGATGGGCTGGCAGGCCTTTGGACGGGTGGACGTGAAGGACGACGGACCATTCGAGCGTTGTCCGCACTATGTGGTGCTGAGCGATCCTGGTCACAACGACCGCCGTTCGGGACTGGTGAACGAGGGCTACTTCGGCATCGGCGTCAAGAAGGGTGAGCAGTATCGCTTCTCGGTATGGGCAAAGGCTCCAAAGGGCCCCGCCTCCATCCGCGTGCAACTGATTCAGGAGAACTCGATGGAGGAGAACCAGCAGTTTGCTGAGCAGAAGGTGGACGTCACCTCTGCAGAGTGGAAGAAATATACCGTCACGCTGACGTCGACGAAGACGCTGAAACAGGCCAAGCTGCGTATCTTCCTGCAAGGCACAAACAGCGTAGCATTAGAGCACGTGTCGCTATTCCCCGTGAACATCTATAAAAACCGCGAGAACGGTATGCGCCGCGACTTGGCACAAGCCCTGGAAGACCTGCACCCAGGCATTTTCCGCTTCCCTGGTGGATGTATCGTGGAGGGTACTGACCTGGCAACTCGTTATCAGTGGAAAAACTCGGTAGGTCCCGTAGAAAACCGTCCGCTGAATCAGAACCGCTGGGAGCACACCTTCGACCACCGCTACTTCCCCGACTATTATCAGTCGTACGGACTGGGCTTCTTCGAGTTTTTCCAACTCTCGGAGGATATCGGTGCCGAGCCGCTGCCCATCATTAGCGTAGGTCTTGCCTGCCAGTTCCAGAACTGGAACAACGAGTCAGCCCATGTGAAGACGGACGCGTTGCAACCCTACATCGACGACTGCCTCGACCTCATCGAATTTGCCAACGGACCCGCCGACAGCAAATGGGGCAAGGTGCGTGCCGACATGGGCCACCCGGCTCCTTTCAACATGAAGTACATCGGAGTGGGCAACGAACAATGGGGCGAGCTCTACTACGAGCGTCTGAAGCCGTTCGTGGCTGCCATCCGCGCCAAATATCCTGACATCAAGATTGTAGGCAGCAGTGGTCCGATGCCTGACGACCAGCCCGACAACACCTATCGTTTCGAAGACGGATGGAAGGCCATGAGGGCGTTGAAGGCCGATCTCGTCGACGAGCATTACTATCGTGATGAGGAGTGGTTCCTGAGTCATGGCCTGCGCTACGACACGTACGACCGCAAGGGCCCGAAGGTGTTTGCCGGCGAATATGCCTGTCACGGCAAGGGCAAGAAGTGGAACCACTACGAGGCCGCCATCCTTGAGGCCGCCTTGATGACCAGTTTCGAACGCAATGCCGACATCGTCCACATGACCTCTCCCGCCCCACTCTTCGCTCACGTCGACGGCTGGCAGTGGCGTCCCGACCAGATATGGTACGACCAGACGCAGATGTTCCGCACCGTCAGCTACTACGTGCAACAGCTCTACGCTACCAACAAGGGTACCCACGTGCTGCAGCTGACCACCCCCGCAGGGAAGAAGGCTGTGCCCGTAGCAGGACAAGATGGTCAGAACGGACTCTTCGCTTCAGCGGCCTTCGATAAGGATGCCAACGAAGTCATCGTCAAGGTGGCCAACACTTCGAAACAGGTACAGCCCATCCGCCTGAACCTGAAGGACCTGACGGGCGTCACCACGGCCCAGACTATCACCCTGAGCCATGCGGGTATGGACGATGAGAATAGCATTCAGCGACCCGAACTGATTATCCCACAGCACGGCACCATAGCAGTCGGGGCCGACAAGAAGCAGGGCGTCATCAACGACCAACTACCGCCCATGTCGTTCCGCATCTACCGCGTCAATATCCTTTATCACTAGTCCTGCCAGCATGAAACCGAAAATGGCGGTGATGTGGACAATGCTGCCGTTGCCTCTGTCGTCAGGATCGATGGGTTGCTTGTTCTCTAGCAGTTCGTCGGAATAGACGCACTGGAACTTGCGCTTGGGAAAAAGCTTCTCCTTCTTGAACCTGTTACGCAGGGCACGAGCCAATGGGTCGCCCTTCACCTTCCAGAACTCCGTAATCTGAATGCGTGTAGGGTCCAGTTTCAAGGCAGCACCCATCGACGAAAAGAACTTTGCTTTCGTCTGACAAGCCAACAGAATAAGTGCAGCCTTGTCCTTCAGCGAGTCGATGGCATCAATAATATAATCGTAGTCTTCCAAATGAAAATTGGAGGCACTCTCCTCTGTGAAGATTTTCTGCAGGGCAGTAATTTCTGCCGACGGATTAATCGTGAGCAGACGTTCTTTCAGGGCTTCCACCTTCACTTGACCCACTGTCTTCGTCGTTGCCATCAACTGACGGTTGATGTTGGTGATACACACGCGGTCCGAGTCCACAATCGTCAACTGACGGATGCCGCTGCGCACCAAGCCCTCAGCGCACCACGACCCAACGCCACCCACACCGAAGATGATTACACGTTTCTGTGCTATCCGCTCCATTACTTCGTCGCCCAGAAGCAGTTCTGAACGTCTGAATATTCCATCGTCTGTTGTCATTGTCTTTTCTTTGTTTCGTCTGCGAAGGTACGAAAAAATTCTGGACCCGCCAAACAATAGGCTCAGTTTTGTTTCATCAATCCCGTCAACGGGGCCATAGCCTATACCATCATCTTTGTGAAAATTCGCAGCCGCAGTATTGCTGGTTGTAGAAGTTGAACTCGCGCAGCAGCTGGTTGCGGCGTTCGTAGAGACCGCCCTTACGCCAGTTCTGAGCCCAGAACTCTGTATCGGGTACGGCCGCTTGGGCTTTCAGTCCGGCGGCAGTAATCTGTTCGATGCTCTTCCAGCGTGACGACGCCAACGTAGTGGTAAAGAAACGCAGGCCTTGACGACGGGCTTCGCGGGCTACTGCCGTGAGACGCAGCTGGAAGCACAGACTGCAGCGACTGCCGCGTTCCGGTTCGCACTCCAGTCCGCGGACGCTGTCGAGCCACTGCTGGTGGTCATAATCACCATCTATCCAGCGGACGCCCAGCGAGTCGGCATGACGCTTGCTTTCGTTCTTACGGATGTCGTATTCTTCACGGGGGTAGATGTTGGGGTTATAATAAAATATGGTAGGGTGGACGTCGTGAGCCAACATCCACTCTACAATAGCTGACGAACAGGGAGCGCAGCAGGCGTGCAATAGCACCTCGTGCGCTCCCTGTGGAATCTTTATCGTTGAACGTTGAACGTTAAACATTGAACGATTATTCATATGTCGTTCTCTCTTTAAGAGTGTGGCGTTGCAATCAACGTTCAATGTTCAACGTTCAACGTTATTTGACGTACTCAGCAAAGTCGGTAAGCTTCATGTCGCCCTTGCGTGCCAGCGTGTCGTGCATGGCGAAGGCGGCAGGCAGGTTGTGACGGGTCTGACCCATCTTTGCAATCTTCAGGTAATCCCAAAGCAGCTGCTTGTAATCGGGGTGAGCACAGTTTTCAATGATGCACTCAGCACGCTGGATGGGGCCCTTGCCACGCAGGTCGGCGATACCCTGTTCGGTAACGATGATATTGACGTCGTGCTCCGAGCTGTCCTGATGGCTCACGAAGGGTACGATACTGGAGATGACACCACCCTTGGCCACAGACGGGCAGGTGAAGATAGAGAGGTAGGCGTTGCGGATAAAGTCGCCCGAACCGCCGATACCGTTCATCATCTTCACACCGCTGATGTGGGTAGAGTTGACGTTACCGTAGAGGTCAGCCTCGATGGCGGTATTGATGGCGATGACACCTAAGCGGCGGATGATTTCAGGCGAGTTCGAAATCTCGCTCTGGCGCAGTGTCAGGTGGTTCTTGAAGTAGTCCATATTATCATAGACCTGCAGCAGACACTCGTTCGAGACAGTCAGCGAGCAGGCTGAGGCATCCTTCACACGACCACTGAGCATCATGCCTACGACGCTGTCCTGCAGTACTTCGGTATAGATGTTGAAGTCGGGTACGTGCTTGTCCTGACCCAGAGCACCGAGAATAGCGTTAGCCGTTGAACCCACACCGCTCTGCAGAGGCAGGAATTCCTTGGGGATACGACCTTTGTGCATCTCTTCGACGAGGAACTCTGCGGTGAGGAAACCAATCTTATCGGTCACGGGGTCGCTGTCCTTGAAGGCACGGGCCTCATCAGGGATGTTACACTCTACGACACCCACCACCTTGTCTTTGGGGATGGACACGTATGGCTGGCCGATGCGGTCGCCGACGTGCTCGATGGGAATAGCTTTGCGGTAAGGAGGATCCAGCGGCTCATAGACGTCGTGGATGAACTTGGCGTTGGGGTTGTGGAAGCTGTTGAGCTCGAGGATGACGTGCTTAGCCAGACGGGCAGCCGTAGGACTGATACCACCGGCAGCGGTCAGGAAGACATGATAGTCATTGCCGACCTCCTCGATGTCGCAAACCTCGAGAATGGCCCAGTCCAACGGACCATAGAAGCCGTAGCGCAGCTCCTGTGCCATGTGACTCAGGTGCAGGTCGTTGTAGGGAATCTCACCCATGTTCACGTGCTTGCGGAAATCGGGGTTCGTGGTGTAGGGTGCACGATAGAGGATGGCCTGAGCGTTTGCCAGGTCACCATCGGTGCTCTGTCCTGTGGAGGCACCCGTGAAGATAGCCACTTTGAACTCGCGGCCTGCCTCGTGCTCAGCCACAGCGATTTTTGCTAACTCTTTGGTTGTTGCCTTGGCCACACCAGCAGGTGTGAAGCCACTCATGGCGATGTGGTCGCCATTCTTAATCAGCGCCGCAGCCTCTGCGGCAGTCATACGTGTATAAGCCATAATATTGCAATATTTATGAAATTTGGCTGCAAAGGTACAAATAATATTTCATTTTTCGTCTTTAATATTTATTTTTTTTCGTACCTTTGACTTTGTCGAAGGCACTACCGTTCGAAAATGAAAATAAATTCGGATTTATTTTGCATTTTGCTCACTTATTCGTACCTTTGTCGGCAAAAAATAGGAAAGTATGGAATCAAAGCTGGTAATTTACAATACGCTGACGCGCCAAAAAGAGCGTTTCGAGCCGATTAACACCCCCCATGTGGGCATGTATGTCTGTGGTCCTACGGTGTATGGAGATCCCCATCTGGGTCATGCCCGTCCTGCCATCACCTTCGACCTGGTGTTCCGTTATCTGAAGCATCTGGGCTATAAGGTGCGCTATGTGCGTAATATCACGGATGTGGGCCATTTGGAACACGATGCCGACGAGGGTGAAGACAAAATAGCCAAGAAGGCCCGTCTGGAACAGTTGGAGCCGATGGAGATTGCACAATATTACACCAACCGCTACCATCAGGCGATGGATGCGCTGAACGTGCTGCGGCCGTCTATTGAACCGCATGCCACGGGTCATATCATCGAACAGCAGCAGCTGGTGCAGCAGATCCTGGACAATGGTTTTGCCTATGAATCGAACGGTTCGATTTATTTCGATATCGAGGCGTATAACAAGCAATATAAGTACGGTATTCTGAGCGGTCGTTCGCTGGAGAATATCAAGGACGAGAGCCGTGAACTGGCTGGTATCGGTGAGAAAAAGAATCAGGCCGACTTCGCCCTGTGGAAGAAGGCACAGCCCGAGCACATCATGCGTTGGCCGAGTCCTTGGAGCGACGGTTTCCCCGGCTGGCACTGCGAGTGCACTGCTATGGGCCGCAAGTATCTTGGCGAAATGTTCGACATTCACGGTGGCGGCATGGACCTCGTGTTCCCCCACCACGAATGTGAAATTGCTCAGGCTACGGCGTCGATGGGCCATCCTGCCGTGAAATACTGGATGCACAACAACATGTTGACTATCAACGGTCAGAAGATGGGTAAGTCATATAACAACTTCATCACGCTGGAACAGTTCTTTACGGGCAACCATCCGTTGTTGGAGAAGGCTTATTCGCCGATGACCATCCGTTTTTTTGTCTTGAGTGCACACTATCGTGGCACCGTGGACTTCTCGAACGAGGCACTCGTGGCCGCAGAGAAAGGTTTGGAGAAACTGATGAACGCTATCAGCGACTTAGAGCGCATTACCGTATCGCCACAATGTGACGCAGAAACGGAAAAGGTGGTGAAGAGCCTGCGCCAGAAGTGCTACGACGCCATGAACGACGACTTCGCCACGCCACAAGTCATCAGCAATCTCTTCGAGGCCTGCACGGTGATCAACAAACTCGTTGACCACAAGGCCACCATCTGTGCCGAATGTCTTGCTGAACTGAAGGAGGCGATGCACCTCTTCGCTGAGGATATCCTTGGACTCAAGGCCACAGCGTCCGCAGGTTTGGCCAATGGAAATAACGCTGCCCGTGAGGAGGCCTTCGGTAAGGTGATGGATATGGTGCTCGAACTGCGCGCCAAGGCGAAGGCCGACAAGGACTGGGCCACCAGTGATAAGATTCGTGACGAACTGGCTGCTGCCGGTTTCGAAGTGAAGGACACGAAGGATGGTGTCACCTGGCGACTGAACCTATAAGTGGGGAGGATTGTCCCCATTATAGGTACGACAAATACAAGTAATTCGTCTGGGCAGGATACTCGGCGGCGAGGGTGTCAATCTGGTTGACGGTGGGCACGAGACCGAGCATCTTTCGCCATTTGCGGATGGTTAGACCTGCCTGTTCCATCTTCATGTGGTGCTCCAAACCAACGGCACGACCTATCTGGAAATCGCTGAAGCCATAGACCTTGGCGGCACGCAGCAGCAGGGCAACCTCAGGCGACTGCAGGTATTCCTTGAACTCGCTGGGCTCCATGAATTCCGAAACCTCCGACAGGTGGGCGTATTCGTGCAACTGCTGGTCGATATCCACGATGTGCTTCAATTTCTGTAGGAACCAGCGGTCAATCTTTGTCAACTGATGAATCTGCTCGACACTGTAACCCATCTGCAAGGCTTTAGACACTACGAAGACACGCATGTCGGTAGGCTCGTGCAGCGAGGTAGCAATATCCGCAATCTTGATCTCGTGATTCTCCACAAAGCCGTGCATGCCCTGCCCTATCATGCGGAGACCCTTCTGCAGGGCTTCCTCGAAGGTGCGACCGATAGCCATCACCTCACCCACCGATTTCATCGATGAGCCCAACTGGCGCTTCACGCCGTGGAACTTAGTAAGGTCCCAACGAGGTATTTTTACTACTACGTAGTCTAGGGCCGGCTCGAAGAAGGCGCTGGTGGTCTTCGTCACCGAGTTCTTCAAGTCGAAGAGGCCGTAGCCGAGACCCAGTTTGGCAGCAACGAAAGCCAAGGGATAGCCGGTGGCCTTGCTGGCAAGTGCCGACGAACGCGACAGACGGGCGTTGACCTCGATGACGCGATAGTCCTCGCTGTTGGGGTCGAGGGCGTACTGCACGTTACACTCGCCGACAATACCGATATGGCGGATAATTTTAATAGCGAGGGCACGTAGCTTGTGGTATTCGCTGTTGGTGAGTGTCTGACTGGGAGCGACGACAATGGACTCACCAGTATGGATGCCCAGCGGGTCGAAGTTCTCCATGTTACAAACGGTGATACAGTTGTCGTATTGGTCGCGCACCACCTCATATTCTATCTCCTTCCAGCCTTTGAGCGACTTCTCTACCAATACCTGGGGCGAGAACGAGAAGGCCTCCTCGGCCTGCGCTAGGAGTTGTTCCTCGTTGTCGCAGAAGCCAGAGCCCAAACCACCGAGGGCGTAGGCGGCACGCAGAATGACAGGGAAGCCAAGCTCATGGGCAGCCTTCTGTACCTCCTCAACTGTCGAGCAGGCTTCACTCTTGATGGTTTTTACATCTATCTCGTCGAGTTTCTTTACGAAAAGATCACGGTCTTCGGTATCGATAATGGCCTGAACGGGGGTGCCCAACACCTTGACCCCATATTTTTCCAGGATACCTTTCTCGTAGAGCTCCACACCGCAGTTCAGCGCCGTCTGACCACCGAACGACAGCAGGATGCCGTCAGGACGTTCTTTTTCGATAACGCGCTCGACAAACTCTGGCGTCACGGGTTGGAAATACACGGTGTCTGCAACATCCTTCGAGGTCTGCACCGTAGCAATATTGGGATTAATCAGCACTGAGTGGATACCCTCCTCCTTCAGCGCCTTCAGGGCCTGTGCACCGCTATAATCGAACTCACCGGCCTGACCAATCTTCAGGGCACCAGAGCCTAAAAGCAAAACCTTGGCATACTGCCGACCTTTTCTTCGCTCGGCAGAACTCAAGCAAGCTTGGCTCTGCTCTCGCTTATCGAAAACGTTGTTTATCTCTTTCTTCTCCATCATTCTAACATCTTTACGAATTCATCAAACAAAAACTCTGTATCTACAGGTCCTGAGCAAGCCTCGGGGTGGAACTGGGCCGACATCCACGGGTTCGTCTTGTGGCGGATGCCCTCATTAGAACCGTCGTTCATATTCACGAAAAGCGGTTCCCATTCGGCAGGCAATGTCTTGTCGTCAACGGCATAGCCGTGGTTCTGCGAAGTGATGAAGCAGCGTGTAGTGCCCACCTGCTGAACAGGTTGGTTGTGTGAACGGTGACCGTACTTCAGTTTGTAGGTATTTGCACCTGCGGCACGTGCCAACAGTTGGTTACCTAAACAGATGCCCATGCAAGGCTTCACCTCTGGGTTATTCAGGAACGTACGGATGTGAGCCACCGTCTTCTCGCAACGCTCTGGATCGCCAGGACCATTAGCGAGGAAGAGTCCGTCGAACTCCAATTGGTTGAAGTCGTAGTCCCAAGGCACGCGCACCACCTCAATGCCGCGACGAATGAGACAGCGGATGATGTTCGCTTTGACACCGCAATCCACGAGGACCACGCGTTTGCCGGTACCTTCATTGTAGGTGATGACTTCCTTACAGCTAACCTGCTCCACCCAGTTCACGGAGCCGTAGTCTTGAGTGTCTTCACTCCCCTCGCCCTTTGGAGAGGGGTCGGGGGTGAGGCTTATCCTTCCCATCATCACGCCGTGCTCTCGCAGCACCTTTGTCAGGCGGCGCGTATCGATGCCCGTAATACCTGGCACCTGCTCACGCTTCAGCCAACTGGCCAACGACTCTTTGGCATTCCAGTGCGAATACGTCTCACTATAGTCAGCCACCACGAGCGCTTTGGCGTGGATGCGGTCGCTCTCCATAAACAGTGGCAGACCGTCGGCACCGTTGCCCGTATCAGGCACGCCGTAGTTGCCTATCAGTGGAAAGGTCGTCACCAGTATCTGACCCGCATAGCTGGGGTCTGTCAGACTCTCCGGATAGCCCGACATCGCGGTATTGAATACGACTTCTCCGACACAAATGTCGGAGTGTGGCCCCCTGCCAGAAGGCCGCCCCCCGTTTGATCGGGGGGCTCCTGCATATCCGAATGACCAGCCACAGAACGTCGTGCCATCTTCGAGTATTAATCTTGCTTGTCTCATATATCTTATTGTTCTCTCTTTAATTTCTGCTCAACATAATTTATAAACGCCTGATTCACCAATTTATTGCCGCCTGGCGTGGGGTAATGACCCGTAAAGTACCAGTCGCCTGGATGATTGGGGCACGCCTCGTGTAGTCCCTCGATGCTCTGGAACACCAGTTCGATGGGTGCCTGCATGTCGGCAGGACGCAGCATCTCGACAATCTTCTGGTTGACCTCGTCAACGGTGAAAGGTTCATAGACGGCACGTACGCAGTTCTGCATCTCTTCCTTCGGCTTTGCCAGTTCACGCCTGCAGGCCAAGTAGGTGTCGTTCACCAGTTGCCACATACCGCGCTCCTCAATCAATGCCATCGTGGCGCGGAAAGCACAAAACTCTTCCAAACGGGCCATATCGATGCCATAATAGTCGGGATAGCGTATCTGCGGCGACGAGCTGACCATCACAATCTTCTTGGGGTGCAGACGGTCGAGAATCTTGAAGATGCTCTCTCTTAATGTTGTACCGCGAACGATGCTATCGTCGATGACAACGAGGTTATCCTCATAGGGCCTGAGCGAGCCGTAGCTGATGTCATAGACGTGGGCAGCGAGGTCGTTACGCTCGGAGTTGTCAGCAATGAACGTGCGCATCTTGATGTCCTTCCAGACCACCTTCTCCGTGCGGACGTTATGGCCTTGCTGGCGGAAACCGTCAGTCATGCCGTAATAGGCGACTTCAGCAGTATTGGGGATATAGGAGAATACGGTGTTGATGACGTCGCCATCAATGGCTTTAAGGATGGCTGGCGTCAGTTGCTCACCCAGTCGTTTGCGTTCCTGATAGATGTCACGATCGGAACCACGACTGAAATAGATGCGCTCGAAACTGCAGGCGCTAAGCTCTTGGGCAGGCATAATCTGCTCCAAATGACTCTCACCGTTTTTGCGAACAATAAGCGCCTGACCTGGTTTCAGCTCACGGATGTCCTCGGCCTGTAGGTCGAAGGTGGTTTGCAACACAGGGCGCTCACTGGCCAGTGCAATAATTTCGTCGTCCTGATACCAGAACGCAGGACGGATACCCCAAGGATCGCGTACGGAGAACATCTCGCCAGAACCCGTCAGGCCACACATCACGTAGCCACCATCGTAATGACACATCGTCTTTTTCAGCACGTTGGCCATCTCCACGTTATTATCAATGTAGTCGGTGATGGCAGTACCCTCAAGCCCTTGTTCCTTAGCCTCAGCAAACAGGCGTTCCACCTCGCGATCCAGACGATGGCCCATCAGTTCCAATGTGATGTACGAGTCGCCATAGATACGTGGCGACTGGCCCTGCTCCGTCAGGAAAGAAAAGACCTCTTCGATGTTCGTCATATTGAAATTACCACACAGACAGAGGTTCTTCGCCCGCCAGTTGTTACGACGCAGGAAAGGATGTACGAACGTCAGACCGCTTTTGCCCGTGGTCGAATAGCGCAGGTGACCCATCAGCAGCTCGCCCTTCATCTCCTCCGTAACACGACCGAATATCTCGGTAATGGCGTCCTTGCCCTCGGCCTTCTCACGGAACATATACTCCGTGCCAGGCTCGTTCTTCAGACTGACCGAGGCGATACCGGCACCCTCTTGTCCGCGGTTATGCTGCTTCTCCATCATCAGATACAGCTTGTTGAAACCGTAGGCCCACGTACCATATTTCTTCTCGTAGTAGTCCAACGGTTTCAACAGGCGAATCATCGCCACACCACACTCATGCTTCAGTTGTTCCATATTTTGACCACGAATTTCACGAATTAGACGAATTACAAGCTTTTACGAACGACATAAACAGCGGGTGTGGATGCAGTACGGTCGAAGAATATTCTGGGTGGAACTGAGCACCGATGTACCATTTTTTTTCTGATATCTCTACAATCTCAACAAGGTCGGCAGCGGGATTGATACCTACACACTTCATACCAGCGGACTCGTATTCTTCCTTGTATTTATTGTTGAACTCATAACGATGGCGGTGGCGCTCACGAATAGTCGTAGCTTTTCCGTAGACCTCCGCAACACGACTGCCTGCGGTGAGCTCACAATCGTAGGCACCCAGTCGCATGGTACCGCCCATCTGCGTGATATTTTTCTGCTCTTCCATGATGTCAATGACGTTGTGCGGCGTGTTAGGATTCATCTCGGCACTATTGGCATCCTTATAGCCCAAGACGTTGCGGCCAAACTCGATGACCATCATCTGCATACCCAAACAGATACCGAAAGTGGGAATGTCGTGGGTACGGGTGTATTCGGCTGCGATAATCTTTCCTTCAATGCCACGCTGTCCGAAACCTGGACAGATAACGATACCTGCCATACCCTCCAATTTCTCAGCGACGTTGTCCGCTGTCAACCCCTCGCTATTCACAAAATGAATCTTAGCCTTCACATCGTTATAGATGCCCGCCAGATTGAGACTCTCGCGGATGCTCTTGTAGGCGTCCTGCAAATCGTACTTACCCACCAAACCGATATGTACCTCACGCTTGGCGTTGCGCTGTTTGTTGAGGAAGTCGTGCCATGACTGCATCGATGGCGTCTCGCCAACAGGAATGCCAATCTTGCGCATGATGGCGGCATCAAGTCCCTGCTTCTGCATGCTGACAGGCACCTCATAGATGCTGGTCATATCCTCACTCTGCACCACGCACTCCAAATCGACATTACAGAAAGATGCCACCTTCAGGCGTATAGCGTCGCTGAGGTGGCGTTCGGTTCTGAGGACGAGGATGTCGGGCTGAATACCCATGCCCTGCAGTTCCTTCACGCTATGCTGCGTAGGTTTCGTCTTCAGCTCTTCTGCCGCCTTCAGATAAGGAACATACGTCAGATGCACACACACGGCATCGCGCCCCAGTTGCCAGCGCAACTGTCGGATGGCCTCCATAAATGGTGCACTCTCAATGTCACCAATGGTACCACCCACCTCGGTGATGACGAAGTCCAACTGCTCGTCCTTTTCATCTTCACGCAGCATCCTGCGTTTAATCTCATCGGTGATGTGCGGCACTACCTGGATCGTTTTACCCAGGTAGTCGCCGTGGCGCTCACGGTCGATAACGGTCTTATAGATGCGCCCTGTCGTTATAGAATTGTTTCGTGTTGTGTGTATGCCTGTAAATCGCTCGTAGTGTCCCAAGTCCAAATCGGTCTCCATACCGTCCACCGTCACGTAGCACTCGCCGTGCTCATAGGGATTCAGTGTACCTGGGTCGATGTTGATGTAGGGGTCGAACTTCTGAATGGTAACCTTGTAGCCACGTGCCTGCAGGAGTTTTCCAATTGAGGCGGAAATGATACCCTTTCCTAATGAGGAAACGACGCCGCCTGTGACAAAAATGTACTTCGTATCCATAAAAACAAATGTATTTTATGGACTGCAAAATTACTTAGTTTTATTTAATTTGTTCGCGTGCGTAAGGAATATCGATTGTTAAAAACACACTCAACTATCAATATGTAAAGTTTGCAAACATATTATCCTTCGTTTTCCTAACAAATTGTATCATTTCTCTGTCATTTCGTTACAAATCGTCAGAAAACAACATAAAAATCCCTTCTTCCATGTCAGATTGGAAGAAGGGACTCAACTCCTGGTTCAGATATATTATGGATGCAGCGTTAAACCCAAAACCAGGTAGGCCTTTTGTGTGCAGGGATTCGCGGAAAGTTCAGCGAAGACGGGAACGGAGAACGTATCGGTAATCTTGATGTCCTTCGACGCCTTCAGTGCGACATTGGTGACAGAGAAACCGCTGGTCCACTCATTATAGAAGTCTGTGGCATAAGGGACGACACCCGCTGTAGCAGTCCAATCGACTGTGGCAAGCTTAAATGGGACAATAGCTTCGAAATAACTGCTATAGGCGCGCTTGCCGTCCTTGTTTATGCCATCGTTGCCTGCGAAGTTGGTGTACCATTGGAGCGAGGCGAAGCCAAAATCATAACCGATATTTGCCTCGAAAACGTGGTTGGTACTGTGAGCTTCATACTTCAGATAGCGGTTTTCGGGATCGAGACCGGCATTGAACCAATAGTCGGTAATACCAATATTGAATCCCTTTATCGTATAAGCCAGCGTCAGGTCCAGCTCCTTCGTGTCGTCAGCATTGGCGATGCCGTAACTACCCCAAGCCGAGAGCGATAGGCCTTTGTAGGCTATGCCGAGTGTCGGTTGAATGGCTGCGTTACCCAAATCCTGACCACGCCAGATATACTGACTTACGATATCTCCACTAATCGTTGTTTCAATCTCATCCTGTGCAAAGGCGGTCATACTTATGACCAGAGCCATTGCAAATAAAACAATCTTTTTCATAATCTTACCTTTTTACTTTTACCTATAAGACGAATCGTCTAATTAATTGTAACATGCCTCTCCGTGTTCGTAGATGTCGAGACCTTCCTCTTCAATGCGCTTGTCGACGCGCAGACCATGCAGCTTCTTGATGCCATAGAATAGGGCGAATCCGCAAGCTGCAGCCCAAAGGTCGATGACGAGGATGCCGAAGCACTCAGCACCGAAGAATCCCCAGCCGTGACCGTAGAATGCACCGTTCGAAGTTGACAGCAGACCAGTCATCAGCGTACCTAGGATACCGCAGACGCCGTGTACAGAGCTAGCACCCACAGGATCGTCGATGTGCAACACGTGGTCGATAAACTCGATGGCAAATACCAATACCAGACCGCATACGAAACCGATAATCACAGCACCCACAGGCGATACGAGGTCGCAGCCAGCCGTGATACCCACGAGACCTGCTAACACACCGTTCAGCGTCAGAGAGAGTGAGGGTTTGCCATATTTAATATAGGTGAGGAACATGGTGGCCACACCACCGGCAGCAGCAGCGAGGTTGGTGGTCAAGAACACGTGCGAGATGGCGATGCGGTTCACTTCACCGCTGGCAGCCAACTGTGAACCTGGGTTGAAACCAAACCATCCCAGCCAGAGGATAAAGACACCCAGAGCAGCCATCGTCAGGTTGTGACCAGGAATAGCGCGGCTCTTGCCGTTCTTGTCATATTTACCGATACGGGGACCCAGTGCCAGCGCACCAATCAGGGCCAGTACACCACCCACGCTATGCACGATGGCAGAACCTGCGAAATCGTGGAACACATCACCGAAGGTCGACATCATAAAGCCGTCGGCAGCATCGTTGCAGAGCCAACCGCCGCCCCAAGTCCAGTGACCCTCAACGGGGTAAATGATCAGCGAAATGACGGCACTGTAAATCAGGTACATCGAGAACTTCGTGCGCTCAGCCATAGCACCACTGACGATGGTGGCAGAGGTAGCACAGAAGACGGTCTCGAAAATCAAGAAACCCTCTACGGGCAGATCGCTCTCATAGAAACTCAGGTCGCCCCAGTTGGGCATACCGATGAAACCACCAAGCACATCGCCTCCGAACATAAAGCCGAAGCCGAGGAAGAAGAACAACAACGAGCCGAACATGAAGTCGACAAAGTTCTTCATCAGGATGTTCGCCGTGTTCTTACTACGCGTAAAACCAGCCTCACACAGCGCGAAGCCCGGCTGCATCCAGAAAACCAACATGGCTGCCAATAGCATCCATACAGTATCGAGTGATAATCCAATTTCGTTCATATCCTAAATATTTTTGTGTTTGTTATCCTAATCATTATTCACTAATCACTAATCACTAATCACTTTTCACTGTTCATTGTTCACTTTTTATCCTTAAGAACAGTGTCACCGTGTTCGCCTGTGCGGATGCTCCAGGTGTCGATCATGTCGCTCACAAAGATACGACCGTCGCCAACCTCACCCGTATGGGCCACTTTCAGTATCACTTTCACCGTCGGATCTACGAACTGGTCGCGACAAACGATGGTCAGTGCCACACGCTCAATCACGTCCGTAGAATACTGCACGCCACGATAAATCCTTTCCTGACGGCTCTGTCCGATGCCGTGTACGTTATGGTACTCAAACCAGTCGATGTCCGACGAGAGCAAAGCCTCCTTGACCTCTTCAAACTTGGTCTTCCTGATAATTGCTTCAATCTTTTTCATACCTTTTTACCTTATTAATTAATACTTACCCGTTTTGTTCGGGTTGACACTTTGTTTATTTCACGATGCAAAATTACGACATTTTGCTGTAAAATTTATAATATTTCTTTCATTTTGATTGTTAAAACTATAATTAAATGACATATTGTAAAGTGTTTCGTGGTATTCGCTTCCATTTTACTTACGCTTTGCCCTAAAAACCTATTATTTCGTTGCAAAGTGTCACATTTCATAAAAGTGTGTTCGAACACACCCGATTTTGCGGTTTACAAAAAAAATCCACGAAACCTATTATGGCTTCGCGGAGTGATTTTCAGATAACGGTGTGAATGGCGTCAAGCTTTACTCCATTTTTCGATGCGGTCGAGGGCTTCGTCGGTCTTCTCATGACTGTTGAAAGCGGTAAAACGCACATAGCCCTCACCTGAAGGACCGAAGCCGACACCTGGTGTACAGACGACGTTGGCACCATAGAGCAGAGCCTCGAAGAACGACCACGAATCCATACCTTCCGAGGTGCGCATCCAAATATAGGGCGCGTTCTCGCCACCATAACACTCATAGCCCAATGCACGCAGACGCTTCAGCATCCTTTGGGCGTTGTCCATATAATAGTCAATAGTTGTCTTAATCTGTTCCTTACCCTCAGGCGTGTAGATGGCCTCGGCAGCTCGTTGCGAGATATAGCTCGTGCCGTTGAATTTCGTACACTGGCGGCGCAACCACAATTGGTTCAGCGGAATGCGTTCACCCTCGAACGTCGAAACGGTAACTTCCTTAGGTACGACCGTATAGCCACAACGAACACCTGTGAATCCGGCTGTCTTCGAGAACGAATGGAACTCGACGGCACACTTCCTGGCACCGCGAATCTCGTAAATCGAGCGTGGTATCTCTGGGTCGCGGATATAGGCCTGATAGGCGGCATCGTAGAGGATGAGCGCATCGTTCTTCAGCGCGTAGTTCACCCATTTGCGCAGTTCCTGTTTGGTAATCACCGTGCCCGTCGGATTGTTGGGGTAGCACAGGTAGATGACATCCACAGGACGGCCCTTTGGAAGTTCTGGTATGAAACCATTTTCAGCCGTCGTAGGCAGATAACGCACATTCGTCCAACGACCGTCGCGGAATGTACCACAACGGCCAATCATTACGTTCGAGTCGATATAGACGGGATAGATGGGGTCGGTCACGCCAATAAAGTTATCCCAATGCAGCAACTCCTGGAAGTTACCCGTATCGCTCTTCGCTCCGTCGTTGATAAAGATCTCGTCTGTGCTGAGGTGTACGCCTCGCGTCAGGAAGTCGTTCTTCAGAATAGCCTCGCGCAAGAAGTCATAGCCCTGTTCAGGACCATAACCGCGGAAGCCCTTGATAGTACCCATCTCGTGGGCAGCCTTATGCATGGCCTCCACCACGGCAGGTGCCAACGGTTGCGTCACGTCGCCAATACCCAATGAAATGACATCGGCCTTGGGGTGCATCACCTTGAAGGCGTTCACCTTCTTGGCAATGTCAGCGAACAGGTAGTTGTTCTGCAGGTTCAGGAAATGAATGTTTACTAATGCCATATTTATTCTTTTTATATTTCTATCTCGCCATCAAACACAAACTCGGCAGGACCCGTCATGTAGACGTGGTTGTCCGACTCACGCCACTCGATGCTCAGCGTACCACCATCCATCACGATGTCGCTTTTGCGCCCTGCCTTGCCCTTCAGCGCCGCAGCGACAGCCGTTGCACAAGCACCCGTACCGCAGGCCTGCGTGATGCCACTACCCCGTTCCCAAACGCGCGTCCTAATGCTTGCACGGTCCACGGACGTGTGGTTAGCGGTTTTGCCGCTGACAATCTTTGCAAACTCTATGTTACACCGCTGTGGAAATGCCGGATGTTTCTCCAGCATCCGTCCCGTTTCGCCCACCTGATCGACATCGTCGGTAAAGATGACGTAATGCGGATTACCCATCGACACAAACGTACCCTTGTCCAGCACGCGATAACCCATGAATTGCGACTCGTCCTCCAATACTGGCTCGCCCATGTCCACCGTCACGCTTTCCACCTTATTATTAATAATGTGTAACTTCAGCGTCTTCACGCCCGAAAGTGTCAACAGACGGATTTCCGTTTTCGTCGTCAGTCCACGTTCATACAAGTACTTACCAATGCAACGGCTCGCATTGCCGCACATCATAGCCTCGCTGCCGTCCGCATTATAGATGTGCATCGTGTAGTCCGCCTCAGGCACAGGACTCTTGCCTATCAGCACCAGTCCATCAGAACCGATGCCTTTATAGCGGTCGCTCCATCGGACGGCTGCCTCTTGAGGGTTGGGCACCTTCTGCTCCATCGTATTGACATAGATGTAGTCGTTACCGCAACCGTGCATCTTCGTAAACCTGATTTTCTGTGCCATATTGCTTACTATTTGGGTATTTTGCTATCCTTTTGCTACTTTTTCGGCTGCAAAGGTAAACAAAAAGACAGAAATGCCAAAGAAAAGCATAACTTTTGTGCTTATATTTACCCAAAAAGTGTCATTTTGTAAAGAATACAACTACTAATCCTATCGTTTTGCTTACATCTTGCTATTTCGTCCCTTGATTTATCGGCAAAGTGTCAGTATATGTTAATTATCGTGTTTTTCTGCCGTTATTTCGCAAGAAATGACTACCTTTGTGACAAAGTTATACCTAACAAGGTTAAAAACGGATATGGAACAAAACAACGAGCTGCGCACGGCGTGGGACTTCGTCGAAAGTACGGGACGCAGCATATTTCTTACCGGCAAGGCGGGAACGGGCAAGACGACGTTTCTGAAAACCATCATGGAACACTCGCGCAAGCGACCCATCGTCGTGGCTCCGACGGGTGTGGCGGCCATCAATGCAGGTGGCGTCACCATTCACTCGTTCTTCCAGCTGCCCTTTTCGCCTTATGTGCCTGGTGCGAAGGTCGAGAGCAAGTTTGACTTCGGCAAGGAGAAGCGGAAAATCATCGCCTCGTCTGACCTACTCATCATCGACGAGATTTCGATGGTGCGTGCCGACCTGCTCGATGCCATCGATGCCGTGCTGCGTCGCTTTCGTGAACATGGACAGCCCTTCGGCGGCATGCAACTGCTGATGATTGGCGACCTGGCACAGCTGACGCCCGTCGTCACGCCTGAGGACGAGCGTATGCTGAAACCCTACTACGACACGCCGTACTTCTTTGGCTCGAAGGCGTTGCAGCAGATTGACTACGTGACTATCCAACTCTCTCACGTCTATCGCCAGCAGGACGAGTCGTTCATTGCGCTGCTGAATGAGATTCGCGAGGGCCATCCGTCGACAGAGGCTTTGTCGAAGCTGAACAGCCGAGTTACTCCCAATGGTCAATGGTCAACGGTCAATGGTCAATTAGCCATCCGCCTGACCACCCACAACAACCTCGCCAATTTCTATAACGAGTCAGAGCTGCAAAAGCTCCCTGGCCGTTCGTACCAGTATCGCGCCGAGGTCAAGGGCACGTTCCCTGAATACTCCTATCCCACGGCTGAGACGCTGGTACTGAAAGAGGGTGCACAGGTGATGTTCGTGAAGAACGACCCGTCAGGTGAACACAATTATTATAATGGTCGCATAGGGCGTGTGATGGAAGCCAGCGACAACCGTCTCACCGTCTATTGCGAGGGCGATGCGGAAGCCATCGAAGTGGAGCCGCTGGAATGGGAGAACATGCGCTATACACTGAACGAGCAGACGCGCGAGATAGAGAGCGAGGTGCAGGGTACCTTTAAACAGTTGCCTCTACGACTGGCGTGGGCTATCACCATCCATAAGAGTCAGGGCCTGACCTTCGACCGCGCCATCATCGACGCCAACCAGTCGTTTGCGCCTGGCCAGGTGTATGTCGCCCTAAGCCGTTGCCGCACGCTTGAAGGACTAGTGCTTGCCTCACCTTTGGAACCTCGTGCCGTCATCAACGACGAGCGTGTGGACTCATACATCGCCCAGCAGGAGAGCGAGGCAGAACGCAGCATCCAGCAATTGCCTGCGCTCAAGCAGGAGTACGAGCGCTATCTGTTGATGCAACTTTTCGATTTCCGTGCCATCCTGTTATTGGAAGAGTCGATGGTGCGCATCTTTGCCGAGTTCTTCTACCATAGTCACGCCTCGCTCAAGCAGTTGCACGACCAGACACTTTTTGACCTGCGTCAGCATGTTCTTGAGGTCGCCGTCAAGTGGCAGCAGAAGATTCAGGCCATGCCGATAGCGTCTCTTCGCGATGCCGATTTCCTCAACCGCGTAAAACGCAGTGCCGAATACTTTGCCGACCAGTTGCGCGACATCCTCACCAAACCCATCGAACTCTCCGTCAAAGTAGAGACCAACAACAAACAAGCCTCGCGCCGCCTTAACAACGCCCTACCCGACCTCAAGCAGGCGTGGCTCGCCCGTCGCTATCTGCTCGTCAAGATGGCCGAGAAGGGCTATACTGTCGACAACTACCTGCACGAAAAGCAGATGTCAATGCTCGACGCCCTCGGTGAAGATGACGTAAAGCCCAAGCGCAAGCGCAAACCCAAAACCAAGAAGAAATGATTCCGCTCACATGACTCATATGAAGAAATATTCCATCACCATTCTCCTCACCCTCGTCGCAATGACGGGATGGGCGCAGGTTAATCCCACCACCGCCCTGCTCGGTTCGTGGTCAGGCAAATTGAAAGTAGGTGCCGCATCGCTGACGTTGGTACTCCATCTGGAACAGGGCGACGGCTATGTGACAGCATCGTTTGACAGTCCTGACCAGGGCGCGAAGGGCATTTCCGCCTATAAGGAATTCCTGAGCGACGACTCGCTGGCCTTGAAGGTGGAGCAGATTGGCATGACCTACCGCGCACGGCTCAAGGGCGACACGCTCGACGGCACCTTTTCGCAAAACGGTATGTCGCTGCCACTCGTGATGACCAGGGGAGTGCCAGAGGTGAAACGTCCGCAAACGCCCAAGGAACCTTTCCCCTACACGACGGAGGAAGTGATGTTTCCCAATGCCACCGACTTTGCCACGTTGGTGGGTACGCTGACGTGGCCCGTGGGTTACGACAAAAACGCTAGGCAGAAACCCACCGTCGTCCTGATGGTTACGGGTAGCGGCCAGCAGAACCGCGACGAGGAACTGATGCAGCACAAGCCCTTCCTCGTCATTGCCGACTATCTGGCGCGTCACGGCATCGCCACGCTGCGTTACGACGACCGCGCTACAGGCGCCTCTGTGGGCGGTGATGTGAAGAACGCCACCTCTGAGGACTTCGCCCGCGATGCTGCGGCAGGCTTGGAATACCTGCGCAACACGAAAGCCTTCTCCAAGGTCGGCATCCTCGGTCACAGCGAGGGCGGACTCATCGCCTTCATGCTCGGTGGCAAGAAAGGAAGGGACAACAGCGTGGAAGGGTCCCCCGATTTCATCGTCTCGCTGGCGGGTCCGGGTGTCAAGGGCGACACACTTCTTGCGGCGCAGGGCAACCGCATCCTGTCGCTATCGGGAATGCCTGCCGACATGACCGTCGAGAAATACCGCCAGCAGGACGCCGTCCAACAGATGCCTTGGCTGAAATGGTTCATCGACTACGACCCCTCTGCCGACATCGCCGCTACGCGCTGCCCCGTCTTCGCCCTCAATGGCGACCGCGACTGTCAGGTCATCTCCTCGCAGAACCTCACGGCCATCGAGCGTCTGCTGCCGAAGTCGAAGCAGCATCTCATCAAGGAATACCCCGGCCTAAACCACCTCTTCCAGCATTGTACGACGGGTCTCGTCACCGAGTACTCCGAGATAGAGGAAACCATCTCGCCCGAAGTCCTCAGCGACATCGTCCATTGGATTAACAGTTTGAAATGACTATGAAGAAAGCAATGATATGCATGCTGCTCCTGATGCCGTTGACGGTGTGGGCAGCGAAGAGTGATTTGAAGCCGCGATTAGTGGTATGTACGGACATTGCGCCAGCCGACGTGGAGCCAGACGACATGGAGTCGATGGTGCGACTGATGGCCTATGCCGATTGTTTTGAGATCGAGGCGCTTATCACGAGCGTAGGCTGGAACTGCGACCCGTATCCGTTGGAGTGGCAGCAGTATCTGTCTCGCGTAATTTCTGCCTATGCCAAAGACGTGCCTAACCTCATGCGACGCTCCGGACAGAAGAAACATCTCTCACTCAAGAAGGAGAACGGCCAACAGGAACTTGGCTACTGGCCGAGTGCGGAGTACATCACGAGCCGTGCCGTCATGGGCAGCATGTATGGTGGCATACGATCCATCGGCGAGCGCAACGACTCGCCCGGCAGCGAATTGCTGATTCGTTTGGCTGATGAAGACGATCCCCGTCCGATATACGTTGCAGCATGGGGTGGGGCTAATACTTTGGCTCAGGCCATTTGGCGAGTAAAGCAAACCCGCACTGTGGACGAAGTTTCGGACTTCGTCCGCAAGTTCCGTCTCTTCACCATCACCGACCAGGATATGAAATATGATATGCGCATGAATCGCGCCTACAGTTCGCACATGTGGCTGCGAAAGGAGTTTCAGAACGACCTGCAGTTCATCTGGGACGAGGGCGCCTGGCAGGAGCAGTGCGAACTGGGCAAGCAACATTGGGCTCAACATCAGCAGCTCATCCAGGGCCATGGTGCGCTGGGCAAGGAATATCCCAACTACAAGTGGGGCGTGGAGGGCGACACGCCGAGTTTCCTCTACGTGATGCCCAACGGACTGAACGACCCCGAGGACCCGCATCAGTGCGGCTGGGCGGGCTATCACGAGCGCGGCCTCTGTGCCGACTCGCTCACCACGGCTTGGACCTCCTGGCAGGAGCCCGTTCGTAGCATCTCCGTAGGCTACAAACGTCGCTTCTATCCCGACGAGCTCAACGACTTCTGCGCCCGTATGCAATGGGCCGCCGAGGGCCGTGGCAACCATAACCCGCATGTTGCAATCCGTGCGCTTGACGGTTCTCCCGTCAAGAACACCTCCTCCGTCGCCCCGCTCCGCATCACGGCCAAGGCTGGCGATACCATTCGTCTCGACGCCTCGAAATCCTTCGACCCCGACGGCGACGGCCTCACGTTCCTTTGGTGGCAACAGCCGGAGATTGGCACGACGAAGCTGACGATCGACCAGTCGGACCAGTCGATAGTCACCGTCCGCATTCCCGCAGACGCAAAGAACGACACCGTCCACCTCATCTGCGAGGTCCACGACGAAGGTCCCTTCCGCCTCGTCGCCTACCGCCGCATCATCATCGCTATCAAGCGGTAATTATGGTAGATCATAGGACGGTTTCCTGATTAGTAGGCATATACAAGCCCATACTTATCGTGTAGTTTGCGAAGTGAGCCATCTGACTTCATCTGACGGATGATATTGTTCACCATCTGCAACAAATCCTCCTGCCCTTTCTGCATAAGCACACCAATCTCACCGTGATTGAAAGGCTTGTCCAACAGTGGAGCTGCGAGACGGGTGTCGGTCTGCACATAATAGGGAGCCTCTGTAATCTCCGTGATCATTATGTCGGCCTTGCCCTCGGCAATAAGTGTTGGTATTTCTTCGTTCTTCTGGTGAACGATGATGGTGGCGTGCGTCAGGTTCTCGTTGGCAAACTTCTCGTTCAGTCCGCCAGGATTCACCATCACACGGACTTCGGGCTTGTCGATGTCGGCCAACGACTGGTAGCGGTCTGCATCCGAAGCACGGCAAAGGATGGTCTTGCCGTTAGCCAGATAGCCGTCGCTCATGAGCATGGTCTCACGGCGGGCATCGGTGATGGTGATGCCGCCAATAGCGAGGTCGAACAACTGAGGCTCCGTCAATACATCGGTTGTCAGCGTAGGCCACGAGGTCTTCCTGAACTCTGGTGCTACGCCTAATCGTGAAGCAATCTCCTTTGCCACCTCAATACCAAAGCCCCAATATGTCCCATCGGGTTCGCAGAACGATAACGGACGGTAGTCACCTGTTGTACCAAAGAGAATGGTTCCTCGATCCAGGATCGCCGCTACTCTGCCATAGATGGGAAGGTCTGTAGATGTTGACAGGATGAAAACGGTGGATTGGCCGTTCTCCTTTCCGAACTGGATAGCACCTTTCAGGTCGTTCTCTGGGAATAGCTTCGTACTATCGAAGTAATAAAAGCCATCCTCACTATTGTACCAACCGCCTACATAGCCGTCGTGCTGCAAGGCATGACTTACCACCTTGTGGAGTTGGTCACGCGAATGGCTGTTCTGGGTAGCTGCATAACTGACGGCTATTCCTTCCGTCGGCACCGTCATCGTGCGGATGTCAAGTGTGAATCCGCCTGGATTGGCCTGACAGAAAGCCCAAACCATATCAGCAATAGTTGATATTTTGCGCTGCTCTGTAGCGTTATCCTCATTGGAAGAACATGAGGCGAAGCTGGTCGTTCCGAAAATGGTCAGGACGGCTAATAATAACCAAACCCGGTATTTTTCCAATCGTATCATATCACAAATTATCTTGTTACCTTTATATTACGTTAAAGTGTCTGAGGGCGTTGAGGATGCCGTCGTCGTCAACGGAGGTGGTGACGTAGTCGGCGTGGTGCTTGAGGGCGTCGATGGCGTTGCCCATCGCGACGCCGATGCCGGCCTGGAGAATCATTGAGGTGTCGTTGCCGCCGTCGCCGAAGGCCATCGTGCGACTGACGTCAAAACCCTCATGACGGGCCATCGCCAAGATGCCCTTGCCCTTGTCGGCACCGTTGGCGGTGATGTCCGTAAATTCCGGATGCCAGCGACCCGAGACGCATTGCGGCATACGCGCCATCAGCACGGGCTCGTAGTCGGCAGGGAAGAAGGGCGTCAACTGCAGGATGTCCTGCTGGAGCACGACGTCGAGCGGCGAGGCCTTGTCGAGGTTCTTTACGGCGAGCATCTGACGGAAGATGCGGTCGACGTCGCCCCTGGGGTCAACGACTGCCACATCCTTACGGCCCACGACGATAAGGCTGTTGCCCTTCTCCTGGCAGTCCTCCACGCAGGTCATCACGTCGTCCTTGGGAATGGGCTGGCACGTGACCATCTCGTCGCCCACATAGCATAGCGCGCCGTTGGTGGTGATGTAGCCGTCGATGAGGTGCTCAATCGCGCCCAGATTGTTGATAATCAACGGTGGACGGCCCGTGGCGATATACACCCGCGAACCATTGGCCTTGGCCTGTGTCAGCGCGAGGATGGTCGACGCGGGAATCTCGTGTGTCTGGAAACTCACCAGCGTGCCGTCGATGTCGAAGAATAATGCGTATTTCTGTGTCACTTTTTAATCCTTTAATTTTTTAATTTTTCTCCGTCATGTATTTCCAATAGCGGCGCGGCATGTCCTGCAACTGCTTGCGGGGGTTCATGCGCTCCTTGATGCAGATGGCCTTAAAGTACGTGCGCCAGAGGTCTTGGAACAGCTGGTCGTTGTCGCTCAGCACGTCGGCATTGAGTTTCCCGTTCGATAAATCAAACGGCACAGTAGCCTCGTCCTCAAACGTCACGCGGATGACGGTTTTCCCGTCATAATAATACCCATAATGCCTCTTCGCATCGTATATCAACCACGGCTGGTCGTTGAAGCGGTCCTGGAAGTGGTCGATGATGATGGGCAGCACGTTGTGGTCTGGCGAGACGACGCCCAGATACGTCCCGTCCTTCGCCTTCTGGAAGCGGATGAACTGCTTCATGCGCAACTGCTCGTGCAACACTCGGCGGGCGATGTTCGTCACGGCGAGCACGTCGGCATCAGCAAAGTTTCGCGAGATATCGCCCTGACGGAACACCTTACATATATATAGGAATAGCGGTGTGTTCAGTTCCCGCAGTTCCGACAGCCAACTGACGGATATCAGCCGCAGAGCTTCGCGACTGAGTTTCTTTTCCAGTCCAGTCCATACCCGTCGAGCTTTCTCTTCGTCTGACGTCACATGATAGGTATGGTCGCAGAACAACGGCAGCGCGTCGCCCTCCGCCAGCAACTGCTCTGGTTGCTCCTTCAGCGCGAATGCGTCGAACACCGCCGTCAGCAGCCCGTCCATCGTTCCGTCAAACACATATACCGTCATATTGTTTGCGAAGGTACGAAAAAATATGCAAAAAGCAAAAGAAAAAAACAATTTTTCTGCTTGGCACGAACGATTTTCCCACCTTACTGGCTGAACGGCGCTCTGCTCCCTGCTGTCGGCTCGACACTTCCCTGCTGTCGGCTTGACAGCAGGGAGCAGAGTGGCAGTCAGCAGGGAAGCTGTCAGAGACAATACTCTTGGAGTAATCGGAAATACTCCAAGAGTATTCGAAATTTCTTTCGGAGTATTATATTTAATACCGGTAAACCTAAAGTTTAGTGACGCTAAAATTGGAATTTACCGGTAGTAAGCAGCAAGCCCGCTTCCCAACGACTGGCGGTCTGCTTACTGCTCGTTGGCAGTTTGCTTACTGAGGGCCAACAGTCACCCCAATCGCTCGGGATTCCTTTAAATACAGGGAAAGCGGAGGGGTGAGTGTTGTCATAACACTCACCCCGACACTACACCCAACACTCCACCCAAGACCCAACCCAGTGTTTCAGGCAAGCTTGATGCCACTCGCTTAAGCAGCCTTTAACGGTATTACCCTGTAATACGTCTGACCACCATGGGTTTTGCCCTCGAAGCCGAGTTCCTTCATGGCCATTCCCAAATGAATCTTGGTGCTGTGGTTGTTCTTAATGGACGGATACTCGCGACGAATCAGCTCAACCAGTTCACCGCTCTTCATGCGAACGCCCTGTTCGCCCTCCTTGGGTTTACGAATACAGGCCTCAACGACTTCGGCTATATCCTTCTGTTCCAGATAGTTGAGATTCAACTCCTGAATACGCGCCACCTGATCATTATTAAACCAGTAGGGCGCTTTCAGGTCGACGACCTCGTGAACCACCTGCGCATACAACTGCTCGTAGTCAATCTCACCCGTATTGTCGATAAACAGCCCTTCAGGAATTGTCAGACAGATGTATCGACGACTGCCAGTAGCATCCGACAGCGGGTGAGAATTGTTGGTTGTCGCCACAAACGACGCATAGCGAGGGCGGTCGTCCTGCGAAGCACCATAGATGGGACGTCCGTTCACCTTACTCTTCGACAGCGTCTGCTTCAGAGCCGCATGCTGAGAAGGACGAATGGCATCCAGCTCATCGAGACAGACAATCAGATTGTTCGTCAGGGCCATCTCTTTATCAAACTTGTTGGAGAGATTCAGGTGATCCAAGAAGTACACGCGCAACTCTGGAGGCAGCAATCGAGCCATAAAGGTCGTCTTTCCACAGCCCTGCGCACCAATCAGCGTAGGCACGCATTCGTTGCCGTGAAGCGTATCCATCTGAAGCCAATGGGCCACAGCTGAGCGAATCCAGACGGAAAGAAAGTCCAGCTGCTCTGAACTCACACCAGGCAAACGACTGAACAGGCGTGCCACATGATTCTGCCCATCCCACTGGGGCAGATGCAAGAGGTAATCCTGAATGGGATTAAACGATTCAACCTCGTCAGACTGCACAAACTCGACAATGTCCGTCTTGGGACTGCCCTTCTCGCACACATTCTCGCACTTGGCGCGAATGATGATACTGTTCAAGGCCTTCTGCGTCAGCACGCGCCAGACGGGGTTGTCGTCTGACGGCAAGGTTACAAACTCTACCTTCCCGCTCAACTCATTGAAACGGAATCGGTAATTGTCTTTCAGAAACTGCCCTACAGCGAGCGTTCCCTCGAGCGAAGCATTCATAGCCTCGCCACTCAAAAGTAATGACTTACTCATGATAATTACAAAGAATCGAAAAAGTTAATACTAGATAGGCTGGTGTTCTTCATAGCCTATAGCACCCTACCTTAGAATGCCACTGCAAAGATACGAAAAAAAATTGCGGTTTGCAAGTTTTTCGCCTTGTTTTTCTTGAAAAATTCGCTCAATTAACACTTTTCGCGACGACATTTCAAATCCTTTTGGGTGGAGTGTTAGGTTGGGTCTTGGGTTGGGTGTTGGGGTTACTGTTTTGGCAACACCCACCCCAGTGAAAGCCTTCTATTTATTGGCAGTCCCGCAAATTGGGGTTACTCTTGGTTCTTTTTGCGCCCAGCCTAGGAAAATTTTGCGCCCTGCCCAGAGAAAAAATATTCCCTGCCTAGGAAATTCAAGTTTTATTAATGCTGACAATTGCTACCATTAATGCTCGCAATTGCTACCTTTAATGTTAGAAATCGAGGGCATCAAATTCGACCATTACGAAACGGACTGGGACTTCGGATGACAGACCATTCCCATTCCTTGAACAATCAAAGCGAGCCGCTGATGAATAACGGCTCGCTTTGGACTATTTTCAGAATATCGACCATTCTCTCCGCACACTTCTGTTGCCCTTTTGTCGAACTATCAAAAATTTTTTGTGAGTTCGATTTGGGGCTTGTTCGCCTTCGAATCGTACATTGACTCGTGCTATACCATTCTCGTATTTCACATCAGTCATCAGACCTCATACATCCGACATCTTTCAGTCATATTTCGCTTGCAAAGATACACCTTTTTTATTAATATCGTATGCAAAAACAGAAAATGTTATATCTTGGAAGATAGATTTTACGCAAGTGGCAAAAACAAAATCACTCGTATGACAGGTACCAGTCCCTCCTGTCATCGGATATAGGCTCACCTGCTTCACTAAGAATGTGGTCGTAATACTCCGTATCCATCACACCATCAAAATCAAGGAAGACAACCTTCATAACCATTGATATCTACTAGTATGAATTCCTAAAGCATCTAACTTGGATATATCAAGCTTCTTTGGCATAATCTTCATGTATTTGGGGAAATTGGATATTGCAGAAAGCACTTGTGGAGTCAGCCAAAACAGACCATCATGTTTTTTCATGCAGTCCAAGTTTACATAGTATTCTGCTCCGCTGGAATCCGAAGCTTTTCTGCATTGGGCAAAGCAGCCTTCTTCTTGATCTATGAAAAGCAAATCGTCAGACATGGTGATAATCATTTCAGCATGTGTACCATCGTACGAGAAAGCTTCACAAAGAATATCAAATCCACGGGTAACCCTTAGTTCTTCTGGAATTCTAATGTGGTCATCTATATACCATCTGCCATCCTCTTTTATAAATGGTAACCACCATATCTTTAGGTTATCTGATTCAAGAATAAAAAATCTGTTATATTTCCAATTAACTTCATCCTGATTTTTAGGTAAAGTAATGGCATTGATATCCCTTATATGACTAAAATCTGGAAGCGAATGGTATGTCTTCAGTAAGTCTGATGGAACATAAAGCGACCTTGTATAGGCTGATGCATACTGATAATTCCTTGTCACAATTTCTTGGTCTCTACATTTTATTACCAAGCTATCTATTCTACAACCCATGAACGAATTGCGGTCTAGTTCCTTTAAAGTACTTGGAAGTGAAACATAAGATAATACAGAATTGAAGAAAGCTGCATTTTCAATTACTTCTACACCTTCTGGGATAGACAAATAACTCACACGAATACCTCCTAATGACGCGAAACCGATCTTCCTGAGAGTAGTGGGAAAAGTTATCGTTTTTATATTGCTCTTGTCACAGTGGCTAAAAGCATTCTCCCCAATTTCCTCAACACCTTCTGGAATGACTACATTAGTAATGGAAGTATCTGTAACCCCAATTACAATCTTTCCATCCTCACTCAATAACAAACCATTCTTTTCAATGGTTATATCATTTTGTTTATCCATATTACCAACGATATTTGTTTTTTATTTGTTTAAAAACGGGTATGTCGCAGACTGATGCGAACAGCAAAATACAGGCTCTTACTTTAATTGCATCCTGCCCAAAGATGTCATAAACCGACATTTCACTATTCAGCACAGCCTCGCAGATTCCAACTAGACGCTCTCGAAGCACAGGATGCTCAATGTAAGCTTTGGCTTCTTCTCGTCCATTGATACCATAGAACTGGGCAATCTCAGAATGGCCCAATCCTTTCATCTGAGGGAACACGTACCAAATCCAATGCCCTCGCTTGTGCCCGTTCTTCACCTCCTGCAAAGCCTCAGCATAAGTACCAGTACCATCATAGAGGCCTCCACTATCCTGCGCTTTCACAAAGCGTTGAAGGTTCTTTTTCCTGGCTTCGTCCCATTCTATAGGCAGGTCATCATATTCTTCCAAATCATAATCACCATATTGCATCGAAATTGACAATTGCTTGATTAATTGATTTCCAAATCCTTTGGGTACATACATCCTCTTAAAATAGCCCTCAAAAGCAACTAGTTCACCAAAGTTCTTCAAACTTCTTGGGAAATAGATCTCCTTTATCCTACTATATCGGAAGGCTTTATCTCCGATGGTTGTTACACCTTCTGGAATAATCAGTCTTTCTGCTTTGCAGTGCATAAATGCCCTCGCAGTGATAATTTCTAGTTCTCGAGGCAGTTTTGGAGTCTTTACATTTTGAGGACACGCTATTAACCTTGTTTTACCCTTATTATATAAGACTCCATCTACAGAGCAGAAATGGTCATTATTCTTATCAACATTAATGGATTCCATCATAGAGCACCAAAGAAATGCATCTTCCCCAATCTCTTGAACGCCAGCACCTATATTTATAGATTTGAGATTGCATGACTCGAATGATTCTTTACCTATCAACCTCACTCCGCTTGGGATTGTCAAATTTTCTAGTGATGTCCTTTGAAATGCACCTCCCACGATTTCAATTACAGTTTCAGGAACAACGAATTCATCCATAGGTTTCCCCCAGCATACCCAATCCGAATCTTCGTATTCATATTCTGTTGTTGTATAGATTGCGGTGCTCGCTTTTACATCTTGCTCATTTTCAACCAAGATTCTTTGGCCTGCATGAAGCATATGAAGTCTGTCTTCACCATTCTCCAATAGCCTTGGTCGGACATAATCTCCTTCACGATGAATAATCTCTTTATATGTTTTCCCCGAGTTATCATCCGTTACATATTTGAATGTAATACCCTCAAACAGATTCTTGAATGTAATTCGACAATCTTCTTTTACTTTATACTCGCTAGGTATCTCTGATTTTAATTTAAGTTTTGGCTCGCGAAAACCATTAACATCAGGTTCAAGTGGAGCAGCGACAAGAGGAACTCGGATTAAAGTGGTCTTATCTGCATTATAAAGTGCACCATTTTCTGAGGTATAAAAACGATTACCTTCTTCTACTGTGATAGAAGTTAACTGCCAGCAATTCTCGAAGCAGTGATAACCTATTTTTTCAACACTCTTGGGAATAACTGGTGAAATAATCGCAGAGCTTTCAAATGCTGATTTACCTATAGATACAAGATGATTGGGGAATACCACCTCTTCAAGCTGCTTACATTGCAAGAATGCTTCCCTGCCAATCTCTGTGACTTTATCTGGTATAATGATCTTCTTTAGGCCACTTCCTTTAAAGGCTTCATTCCCAATAGCCTCGAGGCTATTGGGAAGATCCACTTCATATAAATTTGCAAGGCCACAATAGCCAAGTCCATATGCTGTCAGTTGCCAAAATGCTTGATCTTCAATTCTTTGGACCCCATCCCTCACTTTGTAATATGTAAGGGTGTCTTCTCCTATATATCTTATAAAGGTCTTACCATCTTGTGAATATACTCCACCAAAGGCATCTATTAAACAATCACCAAAATCATAAT
The DNA here is from genome assembly GCA_900318885.1 of uncultured Prevotellaceae bacterium. Lineage (GTDB taxonomy): Bacteria > Bacteroidota > Bacteroidia > Bacteroidales > Bacteroidaceae > Prevotella. The sequence goes on from ONMN01000001.1 coordinate 64,985, forward strand.
CCACATATTCACCATCATCAAAATACTTCCCATCAAAAGGCTCCAACGGCATAGTTTGTGCGTACAAATTACGAGGTGGAACGCATGCGATTTTACCATCTTTATCGTATAGAATTCCGTTCTTGCTGGTATATCCATCTATTTCATCTTCAAAAAGACAGATATTGGCCAAGTTGTTGAAAACCTTCTTGTACTTGAAGGCATAATCAGCATTGCGATCTTTCCCGTAATCTAAATAGGGCTTCAGATAAGTGTGCCCTGCATACATGGTAATAGGAGTCTTCCGAAACCTGAACATATCCCAGAAAAAGGATGCCGTATCGTATCGGATATCGTTAATAACCGATCCGTCTGGCATACGGATACCATCTGGAACAATCAATACTCCATCTATTATTAGTTTGTAAGGTGAGAATAGTACGATATATCCATCCTCAACACCACAGATATCTGGATCAAAGTCTAATATCTGATATTGCTTGTTGTTCTTCTTATTTTCCATCGTCATCATTGTTTTGTACGCTATACAACTTTTCATTAACGAAGGTAAAGTGTGGATAATTCATCTCCAATACCTCAATAGGATCAAGTGGTTCAAGTTCTATTTTTTTATGAACATACGAGCCATTCTTTATTACTTTGGTTTCCATGAAACTGCCATTGTTGCCATCGAGATTATTCCAAAGGAGATTAACGAAGTACCCTTTGTCGTCTTTATGGTAATCAATCACACCCTTATTGAAACTATAACTTATCCCATCAAGTCCAGCGGGCAACGACCTGACGACTATGTAAGAATGATTTCCATCTTCGTCGTTAAAGAATATTGAAGGAGATATGCTCATGATGTCACAAGTTGCGATATTGGAACACCCTCTATCCATCAAATATAATGCGATTTCATTGATTGCACGAGTATGCAGTTCATATTTTGTCATAATTGGTGGAACAAAATCTTCTTGCACATCAAAATCTATTGGCTGAAGAGTTTCGGCATCAAGTACGGGAGTCTGCTCATCATATATCTCTCCTGATTGGGTGACTGGGATGATACTTGGGTATAGACAATTGCTCATGCACTCTCGAAAGAAATTCTCTGAATCTTGTGAACTAATCCACACTTCTCCATTTTCCATGACTACACCTATGAGACAACTATACACCGTCTTCTTGTATGTAAAACACAAGTGATGAAAGCATGGACGTGTGGCAGAGTACTTTAGCCAACAGAAATCAGGATCGAATTCATTATTAACGATGAATCGGCCAGATATAAATTGGGCAACATTTTTGGAAATGTTATATAAGTCATCATCGCCAAAAGTACCTTTTTCAACAACATGAAGCCCATTGGACGCCATCCCGTCATTACTCCATTTCTTATAGAGACCAGTTTGGAATTCATACTCTTCCTGACTCAGAAAGCCTTGGCAATAATTATCGTATATCTGACACAGTTCATCAGCATAAGCTAATGTAGATGTATCACCAGTTTCTGTTTCATTCTTTCTTATTCCCAAAATGTTTTTAATTATTCCCATATTTTTTATTTTTGTGATTGTTATAGTTGTAATGTATCAGAAGTACATCAAGGGATACTCTCAGGTCTTTTATCCTGCTAGGACCTCTACTCATCCTTGCTATATAGGCCCTTCTATGTTCAATTCCAAACACCGTCATCTAAATCATGCCGAGTTACCTTTGTGAGTTGTTTGTAATCTTTCATTATTTACTTTACATTATTTTAGAATGTATATTAGTGCCATGAGTATCTCATGTTTACCTGATGATAATAATCGTCAATTATATTGCGAACGTCGGAATTATTAACAAGTTCTTTGATGCCCTTTTTACACCGAGAAACACTATCTACTTGAAACTGTATTGAGAAGAATTGACGGTACACATCTATTACTTGATCAGAAATTTCGTCTATCACATATGGTGGCAATGTAGCCCCCCAGTTCTGCTTATACTCTAAAATCATATCAGTTGCATATATCACACAAGACTTTTCTAAATCTGGGAGATATATGTTTTTCTCAAAATCACATGTAAGTTTTTTTATATTCTCTATTATGTCCTGCTTAAAATGTTCTCTCATATCAGGTAAATGTCTCCATGAGTAACCCATAAATGATAGAGCAGAGTCCATAATTTCAGTTGACCTCAGCTGACTTTTGTTCATGTCAACGCCATTGTTGTTATTCACATGATCAGAATACTCTTTATAAGTTATTTCGCGAATACCTTTTTTCGAAATTGGGACATATATGCCTTCGCTTATTTTTACAACATAAGCCCTGGGGGTTATTTTTACTAATTCACCAACCATCCCATTTTGAGGGTAAAAATCGTGTTTTCTCCATTCGTCTATGTTGGCATAAACTCCGTCAATAAATTCCATTGTATTCCAATAACACTCTTTATTATCTGTTATAATTACGTACATGTAAAATGATTTATATTATTACTAATTTTTCGTTAAGTTGTAAAAATATGGTAGAGGTAAGGTATTATCACTATAAATGGATCTTATAGCCTTAAATTGAAATTGTTGTATTTCCATTACTTCATAGTTAATAGGAGTAAATTTGAATGCTTTGCTCCTTTCTGTACTGGTTAATCTCAGATAAAGATCATTGATTGTGATAAAAGGCTCAATCTCATGATAATCATTATGTTCTTTCTCAAATTTATCGAACACATTGACAATATTATCTGCTTTGTCAAATGATCCACAATAAAGCGAAATGAACGATAGCAAATTGTCATCTTGAAGATTCATCTTTTCGGCAAGTATCGAATATAAAAAAAGGATATCCTCTAATGTATATTCTCCAAATATGTGAGAGTCTTTAATACTTGTATAGTCTTTATACCTATTATGTAGAACAATCATGGCATAGTTGGTTTTCCCCACAGTAAATTTTAACCAGTTTTCTTGAAAATACAAACCATATTTTTTCACTGCTTCTGCCTTAAATTGAGGAACGAATAAAGAATGACGAGTACCATATATGAAGTCAAGATATTGTTCTAAAACATCATGATAAGGCATCTCCATTATAGGAGTACAACAACGACAATATGGAGCAAATATTCTTTCCTTCATAATGAAAGCACTTAAGAAATGGTTATTAGGAGATATTTCTCGCAATAGTGGCCTAGACCTAGAGAATAGTAGATTAACAAGATGGACAAAAGTGTATCTGTCATACACATTGTTGAGATTCAGCTCAACATCAGTATTATCAGGTTTCACCCCATCCTTTGTATACCTTTTGTTATAAAAACTCTGAGGAATTATAACTGGTTTAAAACTCTGAGATCGGAAGAAAAAATCAATGAAAACATCGTCTATATAACTTTGAATAACATCAATTTTGTCTTTCGAGGCTATAACATTACGGTTTTTATTCATAATGTCACTACCCGTCATTTCCAAATAGTTGTGGAAATGAAGGTCAGCAATTAACTTATCAATTAATTCTTCCGATCTAATCATGAGCTATTTCCATCATTTCATTTTCACGGGACGAACCGCATGGCATCTTTGAACATCTGCACATCCGTCTTCCGCCCAACTATCACATATCATCAGATTCCATGCTAAACCAGGACGAATTCCTCCTGTTTCATTTGTCCAATAAAAGCCATTAACGCCTCTACCTTGTAATGTTCCATCAATTCTTCCACACGCTGGCATAAAAATGGTTTTACCATTGGGACCCGTGAATTCGCACCCGTTGATGCCATTTCTTGTTTTCCACTCCCTCTTGCAAAAGAATTTTAATTCTAGTATTTGTCTATGTGTAGGAAGTGTAACACCTTGCCTTTGTGCATCGGCAAAGTTGAACATCGTGCCATAGTCAGCAGAAGAATCCGCTCCTAAATTACAATCACTCCAACATGTCCCAGACTGGAGACCTAAATCTACAAAGTTCATATTATTTGTTTTTAAGTTAATATTTGTTTGCAAATATAGATAATTTTGTTGAAACTTGCAAGAAATCAGACGGAAATTTCATCTGTCAAGACAAAATCACCGTCTGAGAGTATGAAATTACTCCTTGGCTAAAGCCCTTATCAAATTTTGAATCATCTTGCTTTGAAGATGGCAGGTGCCAGTCCCTTGCCATAACTTGCCATAACCGTCTTCAATCATCATATTTTTTGCAAAGATAGCGATTTTCCGTGAAAACCTGCAAATTATCTCAACTATTTGTTGTACCTTTGCAGGCGTGACGCAGTTTAATACAAATATTGTTTAACCCTTACTATTGTGATGGCTTATGAAGAAAGTATTTTTAGTATTATTGGCTTGTGTGATAGCAGTTGGCATTCAGGCGCAGAACAAGAATAATTCGAATGGAGACAAAGGTTCGGCAAATCAGTCAGATCCGAACCGTATATACGAGTTTGCTGAAGATATGCCAGAATTCATTGGTGGTCTCAAGGCCTACGAGAAGTGGCTAAAAAAGCATGGCAATCATCTGGATGAAAGTGGACGCTGTGTTGTGCAGTTTGTCGTAGAGAGGGATGGTTCTATAAGCAATGCGAAAATCTATAAGTCTGGTTCTCCCACAATAAATGCCGAGGCCCTCCGCTTGGTGAACGCGATGCCCAAGTGGAAGCCCGGTAAGGTTGATGGTAAGCCTGCTCGCATAAGATACACGCTTCCCTTCGTCTACATATCTAGATAAGGGGCACAGAACACAGCAGATTTTAATTAATACGGGGATTAAAGAATGAAGGGGTTACTTAGAGGAATAGGATATTTCCTGTTATATATGGTATTTACCATAGCTATTCAAGTCGTATTGTCGATTGTGATCGTTCAGATTGCAGCCGGCATGGGTATCGCTGGCCAGACTCAGATAGAAGACTTCGCGAATAAGAATATCCTGGGCATGACTATCGTTTCAGGACTGCTAACCGTTTTATTCTTATACTTTTTGTTTAAGATCCCGAAGAAAGATATCAGGAAAGAATGGCAGCTGAACAGCTTTGCTTTTCGAGATCTTATAAAAGCGTGTCTGTTGTCATTTTCATTATCAAGCTTGTTTTCCCTTTTGACATTAAATGCGGACATTGAGAATTCAAGGCTGATAACTGATTCGGCACAATACTATTCGTCTATGGTGCCTTATATGGGGACATTATTTATGGTTATTAATCTTCTTGTTATTGCGCCTGCTGCTGAAGAGTTAGCCTTAAGAGGAATCGTTTATACCCGCATCGAAAAGGAACTAAAACCAATTGTAGCAATAATTGTCAGCGCTGTTTTGTTTGGCTTGATGCATTTTATGGCTGGAGGGATCATACTTGTTGCAGGTGCAGCAATAATGGGATTGATCTTCGGATTGTTGATGCATAAATACAGATCACTGTGGCTCTGTATAATCGCTCATATATGTGCTAACTTATCCAACTTCATATATTCGAAAGAACAATTTGCTTCAAGTGGTCTGAAGATTGGTCTGGTATGTGTATTCAGTGTCACATTTTTGGCTGTTTTGATTTGGATATTCAGTGAAAAAAGGCAGCGCACAAAGGAATCACGGGGTCTGTTCTACTGATCACTTTCTCACAGTCCCTGCACCACAGCAGAAGATGGCAGGTGCCAGTCCCTTGCCATATCCGATGGTGCAAGAGGTCGGAAAATGAAATAGGAGGAAAAATGTTTCATTTTCCTCCTACTCGATTTATTTTATCACTACCTTCTTCTTTCCTACAATATAGACTCCCTTGCGAACGCTGTTGCTATCAATGCGACAACCCTGCAGGTCGTAGTAGATTTCTTGGTCGTTCGGCTTCAGGCTCCTGACCTCATCGATACCCGAAGGATTGCTGACATCGGTGATGGTGAGGTAGGCAGGAGGATTCTCTACACCCTCGGCCAGCTGCAGGTATTGCGTGAATGGCTTGAGTTCACAACTCTGCTTCAGCACAAAGCGGTTGCCTTCTACGACATAGACATTCTGCTTCGTCTGGCGGCAATAGTTGTTATAGACGTACAAGCTGGAGGACAAGACTATTTGGAATAAGGATGTATTGAGGTTTCCATAGGTAAACCGCACGGTTTTGCCGGCCAGCGAGGGATCGACGCGCAACAGGCAGAATTCCTGGCGGCCGTCGTCCGCCTTGACTTGTATCTGACCTTGCGAGATGCCGCTGTCCTGGAGGTCGGTAGATAATGAATAGAACTTGATTTTGCTGGTGACATCCTCACCGGTAGCCGCGTCCTTCACTTCATCGCCCATGAGGTTGTTATAGGGGAATGCCAGGGGGAGCCAGCAGTTGGTTTCCTCAGCCGTAAAGGTATGCTGGATGCCGGCCTCCGCCACGAATGTGGGAATCTCGTCTTTCGTAAAGAACGCATCGTAGGCTGTGTTGAATATGAGCATATTATCAGTATTGCTCACCACCAAGGCCTCGTCAAGACCCGCTGGGCGGGGATTGCTTGTAAAATAGATAGTGTTGGGGTTCTGGTTGGGCTTCACCTGCTTCACCTTCGTGTTCTGGAGCATGACGAGCATGGCGTCTTCCGGGGTCTCAAACACCTCGCATTCGTCGTGTCGCCGCTCCTCCCCGTCTTTCGTGAAGGTATAGATGACTGGTTGTACGGTATAGACATCGGTGAAGATTTCATCATTGATGAATCCGCCATGCTTGAATCTGAAGCTGAATACCACCTTCTTCCATTTGGCATTGATGGTCTGTTCACCTTCTGCTGTGTAAGTCTGTCCTGCCCCTATTACCATCTCTTTTCTATGCAGGGAAGCATCCTCATAAAGGCTATCGGCGTTCAATATCAGGAATTCTCCAAACTGGCGAAATTCCGCATCCGTCGAATTGGTCACGCTGACCGACGCCTTCAGCTGGTTGCCCTTGACGATTTTCTTTTCGTGGTCAATGTATTTCCCGTTAATCGTCAGATTGGTGAGGGTGTATCGCTGGGGCTCGATTTTCTTGCCGTAGAGACAGTTCACAAACGAGCGGTCTGCATAGACACTGATTTCATCATCAGGCAGCAGCTCGTTGTATCCCTGGGTTTTCTTTCCTTTCGCCGTCACCTTGATGTCGCGCGTCTCGCCAGGATAGAGGCGCACGCGTTCATAGCTCCAAACCACTTGCGTCTCAGGCTTATACAGGTTGATATAGCCTACGTATTCCTCCTGCCCCGTATTCTTGACGCTAAAGGTGATGGTGTTCACCGCCCCGTCGTCTTCAAAATATGTCTTACGGGGATTAGTCACCTCCAGGTGCACCTCCGGATAATTCTTCAGAGTCAGCTTAGTACCCTCCACCTTGACACTGATGTAATTCCTCTTGGAGTTTGGAAGCACGTCCTTGATAGTCGGTGCCTGACCGGTTTCAAGCATCGGCACCATGCGGTATTCGCCGTCCGACAGCGTATCGGGCAGTACCACGCTGAAATTACATCTTGTTATCAGATCCACCATATTAGCCTCAATCCTATTCCTGCCTCCCCAGAGCATACAGTGGATATGGTCACCCTTCAGCAGTGCATAGCGGTAAGCCCACTGATTGAGGGTGGCGCTGGCAGCACCGGAGACGTAGAAGTGGATCCGTAGGCGGGGGAAGGCCTCCTTCGTCGAATTTCGCGTCAGCTCCATAGGACCCCAGACGAACATTCCCTCGTTGGTCTCCGTACACGCAGGATAGTCTATCGCTGCATCGTCGGTAGGTTTCTGAATGCCGATGGTAGCGTCGTTCAAGTCCGACCAGCTGAGATTCACCGTGCTGCCGCCCGTACCCGAGAAGGAGGGTTCGAGCACGCGGATTTCGAAAAAGCCATCGGCCTTGCCGCCCCATCCCCAGTTGAAGTGGAACTTGCCGTCTTCGTAGCCGTCGCAGATGAAGCTGTGTCCCTCATGGTTCGAGTTGTAGCCGTTGTAGATGACGGGACGCTGGTTAGCCAGTTCGTTGTATATCAGCTCTTCCCACCCGTCTAACGAATAGTCGCCATAGTTCACCCAGTGCACATTCTTGTCGTAGCCGAAACAAAGGCGCATGGCTCTCTCGATGCGTCCCGTCGCAGAACCCGACATGGCGGCTGCATATTGCATGTCAACGCTCCAGCCTGCCCATCGCATCAGATGGGCAACGGCATTGCCTTGCGCTTCCGTGTATTTCCCTTCTTCATACACGGGCAACATATTATCCCAGTCAAACGTAGTAGAAGGTACGTCCTTCTTGCCAGGGGTGGTATAGGGCGTTGTAGCTCCCTGCGGCCACTTGTGGAAGAACATCACTTGCGACATAGCCGTAGCCACACAGCCTGAAGCCGACAGCACCCCTCCGCCTTCCACATCTTTCGGACATTCCCAGTTGAAGGGTTCGCGCTGATTCCATTGTGCCTTGACGAGCGGCTCTATCTTAGCACGGGCAACAGGAGCTCTGCGTGTAGCCGCCTTTGCCTCTCCCCGTTGCAGTCTGCGAATCTGGTCGGCATAGCCTTCCAGCCATGTACGGAGGTTCGCCGGCATCTCGTCCACATTCAGCACCCCGTCTGGTGAATAGCCCAGGATGGGCGTGGTGGCGTCGTCACCGCTGACGATGACATAGCCCCCGCCCTCGCAGTTGAAAGCGTAGAGTGATTGTAATCCCATTTCCACGGGTTGTACGTTCTGATTGACACTGCCAAGAGCCTGAGCCCTCCGGCCTTGCAGTTGTTGCATAAAGGCACATGCCTTTTCCCTTGCCTGTTGCTGACTGATCTCCTCACCCATCGCCATCAATGGCAGGCAGAGCAGCAAAAACAAATTCAAAATTCTTCGCATAAGTTTTAGTAATTAATATTATTGCTGTATATCCATATTTCTATATGTTGAATTACAGGGATGCTCCTGCGCTTGCATTGGGGCATCCGGTTACTCGTAATCGTCGATGACTGAATTGATGAAGTCCATCATGGGCTTGGCGGTTTTGAACATGGATTCAATCTCGTCAAGCCATTTTTCGCCTTGGTAGAAATCGTCAGGTACTTGGTGCCAACAGCAGTAGTCCTTCATTCGGAGATAGTCGATGTGCGCCCAGTCGCGAGGGAATCCCGAGGGACAGGTCTTCAGTTTTTCCAGTCCGAAACCCTGTGGCTGGTCCCACGAAGAGACGTCCGTAGGCGTCTTGAAACTGCTGGTTTGCGGACTTCCGAAATACTTCTGGAATGCCTTGTTCTCCACACATTTCAGCCAATCGTCGGCATTGGCCATGATTTCGTTTCTGCATGAGGTCAGGATATTCGTAGGCAACCAGTAGTTGCCACAGGCCACCATACAATGGCCTGGCTCCAGATGCAGGTAATAGCCTCCGTGTAGCGCCTTCTTGCCGTGAGCGGCGATGTAAGCCCCCAAGTGGTTCTTATAGGGCGACTTGTCATTCGAGAATCGCGTGTCGCGATTGAAGCGGTAGGTGCAGTCCTTCACGCTCAGATGGGCAATCGACGGGTCGAAGCCGGCAATCCTTCCAATCGCCAGCTTCACGCCTTCCTCAAAGTCTGCCCTGATGGCATCATACTCTGCCTTATTGGCCCAGTACCACTCGCGGTTGTTGTTGGCCATCAGCTGTTTCAGGTAATTCAATATTCGTTTTGCATCCATATGTTATAGAAAAAAAGTTCATTTATCCAGTCTTATTGTTCAGTATCGTCCTTGAAATCGAAGGAGAGTTGCCTTTCGGCAGCAGCTCGCTTTTGTTGGGCCTTGCTGATGAGCAGGGGACGGAGGCGCTCAGGATGGAGTTCGTTGATGCCGATGATGGGCTGTGAGAACTGCGAGGTCAGTTCGTTGCAGGTGATGAAGTACTTCGCCTTCTTCATCACCACGCCCATCTTGCGCAGGTCGTAGGACGTCAGGCGATTGAAACGACGCGAGTTGACAATCAGATAGGCCGACTTGGTGCCGAGGCCTGGCACGCGCAATAGTTGTTCATAATCAGCGGTATTAATATCCACAGGGAAGGCTTCAGGGTGCCGTAAGGCCCACGCAAGTTTGGGGTCCACCTCCAAGTCGAGGTTCGCGTGCATGTCGTCGACAATTTCATCGACCTTAAAGTGATAGAAGCGCAACAGCCAGTCGGCCTGATAGAGGCGGTTCTCACGCACCAAGGGCGGCTGTTTGAGCACGGGCAGTCGTGGGTCGTAGGTGTTGACGCTGATGTAGCCGGAGTAATAGACGCGTCGCATCGTGGGCTGACCGTAGAGCATCGACGACATCGTGAGAATATCCTTGTCCGTCTCCTTCGTGGCTCCCACAATCATCTGCGTGGATTGACCTGCTGGCACAAACCTTGGCGCATAGCGGTATTTCTTGCGGTCTTCTTTGTTTTCCAGAACACCCTGTTGGATGAGCTTCATCGGCTGGAACACGCTCTTGTGGTCTTTTTCGGGGGCGAGGAGTTTCAGCGACTCCTCCTTGGGAATCTCGATGTTCACGCTCATGCGGTCGGCATAGCGGCCAGCCTCGTTGAGCAGTTCCTGCGAACAGCCAGGGATGCTCTTCAGGTGGATGTAACCATTAAAGCGATGCACCGTCCTGAGGTCGCGCGCAATAGCGGCCAGCCGCTCCATGGTGTAGTCGGGATTGCGCACCACGCCACTCGACAGGAAGAGCCCTTCGATGTAGTTGCGACGATAGAACTCCATTGTGATTTCCTCGAGTTCGCTGACGGAGAGCGTCGCCCGCTTGATGTCGTTCGAACGGCGGTTGATGCAGTAGGCGCAGTCGTACATGCAGTAGTTCGTCAGCATCACCTTCAGCAGCGAGATGCAGCGCCCATCGTCGGCAAACGAGTGGCAGATACCCACGCCACCCACCGTCGAGCCCACCATGCCTTGCTTACCTTTGCGCACGGTGCCGCTCGACGAGCACGATACGTCGTATTTCGCCGACTCTGCGAGTATCCGCAGCTTTTCCATTGTCTGTTCTGTCAGCATAACGACTGCAAAGGTACAAACGGGTTGTCCCAAAAGTCAGGACGCCTTCAATTATTTAACATACTTTATGATTCAAACATTCCCTAAATATACATACTTGATGCCTGCTTCCTCGGCGATGCGCTTGGCAGCTTTCAGTGTCGCGATGGGCGTGGGAGGTATGTCCTGCATCTTGTAGCGAGGGAAGAAACGGCTGAAATGCAAAGGAGCCTCAGCGAGGCCGTTTTCATTCAGCCAGCGACACATCTGACGAATCATATCGAGGTCGTCGTTGCCTTCGGCGACCTCCGTCACGACTCGGCCATCTGAGCAAGCTCGATGGCCCTCGCTGCTCCGGACGTTCACGCCTGGGATGACGAGGTTGGTGATTTCCACCCACACGCCCGCCTGCTTCATGGCGAGGATGGTATCGAGGACGGGCTGAAGATGTCCTCCGCTTACCTTCATATAGATATCGTCGCTGAAGGACTTGAGGTCGACGTTGGCAGCATCGAGATACGGCAACAGGTCGGCCAGCGGTTCCTGACAGACATAGCCCGCCGTGACGAGGATGTTCCAAAGACCTGCCTCATGCGCCAGCCGCGCACAATCAATAATATATTCAAGATAGGTCAGCGGCTCGGTATAGGTGTAGGCGATGCCTGGACAATGGTGCTTTTGGCATAGCGCGACGACGTCCTCAGGCGAGAGCTCGTAATGATTGACATCAGCGGGCGCGGCCTGCGAAATGTCGTGGTTCTGACAGTTCAAGCAGCGGAAGTTGCAACCCGTACAGGCGAGCGACAGACACGTCGTGCCAGGATGGAAATGGTACAGCGGCTTTTTTTCTATCGGGTCAATGGCTAACGAACAAGGCTTGCCATAGACCTCGCTCACGAGCACGCCGCCCTGATTCCTTCGGCTACGGCAAATACCCGTCTTGTCCTCAGCAATCCGACAATGGTGTGGACAGAGCGTGCACTCCACCCGTCCATCACCCAATCGCCTATAATACTTACACTCTCTCATTTCCTACAGCGGTAGCAAATTCTTCACTCTTCACTCTTCATTCTTCACTTAGAATACAATCGCTTCGTAAACGTAGAGTTCTGCGTCGCGCCAGCCGTCCCAACCCAGTCCGGCCTTGTCCTGCGAACAATGTCCCACGAATTCTTCTTTGGTCCAATTCACCTCGTCGGCCACCTGCGGCAGGAACGTGCCGCTGCGATAGCCCTTTTTGATATAGATGCCGTGCCGATGCAGTTCAAACTCGTCTAAGCTCTGTATGCGACGCATAGGCGTAAGCACGGAAATCTCAATGTCGAGGTCGTTTAGTTCGTCGCGAGTGACAGGCACAAATCGCGGATCCTCAAAGGCTGCTGCCCGTGCCATCTCTGCCACTATCTCATGCAGCGGATAGTCCTCGCCAAAATGCCCGATACAGCCACGTAAATGGCCGTGCTTGTGCAGCGAGACAAAGGCACCACATTTAGAGGTGAGAGGTGAGAGGTCAGAGGTAAGAGTTGGCTGCGCGATGGGCTTGCCGTTTATTGAATCGCGAATACTATTAAAGGCTATATCTTTCAGCGCCTTCTTATCGTCATCACTCAGTACGAAGTCCGTGTTCGTCCGTGCTTGTCCGCAGCTATTATTTCCGTTGCGCAGGATGGCGAACGAATGATACCCAACTACCCTATTATGGTCGTGATTGTCGATGTCGCCTGAGTTCTGGTACATCAGGTGCTTCACCTCGTACTGCTTGTCGAGCATCAGCATCAGCGTGATGATGGCGAACTCGCCACAGGCACTCGTATGCAGATTGCGCTTCCCACTTCGTGCATTGGCATTGATGGTTGCAATAAACTCCTCCACGTCGCCGCTTTCTACAGCCTTGCCCGTCTTGGCATCCACCTCGTAGGCATCTTCATACGACGGATAGTGCGAGAAGTCGCTGCTGATCACAAAGAGGTTCTCGTCCGTAAAATACGGCTTCAATACCTCCGCCATCTGCTTCAGTTTGTCATAGTCATTCGTCGAGATAACTATCGGCACAATGGGCGGCACATCAGTCGAAGTGATAAGTGATGAGTGATGAGTGAAGAATCTTTGCAAAAACGGCAACTGCACTTCCAGACAATGCTCCCTATCATGCGCCTCTGCCCTATAGCAGAACACAGAATCCACATCCGCGTTCGACAAGTTATTCGTGTTATTCGTGCGATTCGTGTTCGTTAAAGCCATAGCCGTTTCGTGGTCCACTTTCACATTGCCTAACGGTGTGGCATAATAATCCGCCTCCGTGTTCACCGACGCCCCGTCGAGCCATTCGTGGTGACTCGGTCCTAACAGGAAAATCCGTTTGTACTGTTTCTTCGCGTCAATCGCCATATACGCCGACGCCGCTACATTGCCTGAGAAATAATACCCAGCATGAGGCACTATCAACGCTGCCACATTACTGTACTTCGCGTCGTTACGATGCAATGCCAAGAAGCTGTCCACTTCCTCGCTCAGTTCCCGTGCATCGCCCGTATAGAATCGGTTCGCCTGTGTCGCTGGCCTCACCACAGGAGCCTGCGTCTGTCCCTTACATCCGTTCATCATCATCGTTGTCGTTAGGATTAGTAATATGGTCTTGATATTCATGCTACTTTATCAGCTTCTCGATTTGTTTCTCCGTCGCCTCAGGCAACAGCTTTTGAAGATGCGCCTTCATTCGCTCGAACGACTCCTGTGGCGTTCTCCCTTGCCCTTTGGAGAGGGGGTTAGGGGGTGAGGCCTGACACATCTCGCGACCCAACAGCCGCTCTGGTGTTGTCAACAGTGACCAGCCCCAGCCGTATTCGCGCCCATGCTTATCAGTAGGATACACGAAGTCCTCAGTCACGATACGACACGCCATCTGCAGGCGCGTCACGTAGCCGTCGAACTTACTCCGCATCTTAGGTCCATCAAAGCCGCAAGCCGCACGCAGTTCACGCGTAATCAGACTGTCGTGCTCTGCCAACGTCAGCAGGATAGCCTCATCGATACTGCCCTCGACAGGCGCAGGTCTTGAAGCGCGACGATAGTTGCACAAATCTGGCCACCACTCTTTGCTGACAAAGCCCGCCTTGCCTGCAAAGAACTTGCCATAGACGCAACGGCCCTCCGTCACGATGGGGCCCTTCCATTTCCACAGCGGCCAGTCCCAGCCACCGTCATCGAATACCACATACCGATTGTCCTCATCAACGACATCCTCTGCCGAATAGCCGCGAATGCCACTATCCAGCAACGGCAGGAATCCTACCTCCTGGATGAAGTCCATCAGTTCTGGGCAACTATGTATCTCCACGTTCTGCATCTTATAAACATTTATCTCAACGACGGCAAAGTTACGAATAAGTGAGCAAAGAAACAAAAAAATTGCAGTTTTTTTGTTCTTTCGAACGGGAGTAACATCTCGCGAAGCGAAAAGTTACGAATACTTTCCGAGATTTCCAAACAAAGTGACTGAAATGTTTCGTAAGCTATCGATAGCATCTAAAAAAGGTTTTTCCGCATTTCAGCATCTTAATTCGGAAATAATGTGTACCTTTGTGGCGTATTTCAAAAGATATCAACCAAAGCGGACAAGTACAACAATGAATAAACAAACCAAGAAACGGATGAAGCGCATGCTACTGTGGGGAGCAGGTCTGGCTGTGGCGCTTATTATTGTGCTGGTAATGAGTAAAGTGCTACTGCCAGATGAGAATGACTGGCGTCAAGCCCATCCCAAAATGGTGACCAAAGACGGTCAGGACGTCATTGAACCAACTCGCGCCGACAGTCTGCTGGGCGCCGCCCTGACAGCCCAGGACGCCGAACGTCTGAGCGTACTTACCGACAGTTTCTCGGCACTGGGAGAGCTCTCTCCCATCAAAACCGACTTCTTCAGGGGCTATATCCACTATCTGCGCGATGAGGTTGAGCCGGCAACAGAATGTTTCAGCCGCATCATGAAAGAGAACGATCCGCCAGCCGCCGACTTCGACAAGTATGTTCAGGCGGGGGTATGTCTCGTCGGGATGTTAGTTGATCAATACGACACTGAATCAGCCCTCAGCACAGCCCTCCCTCTGATTGAAAAGCTGAACACGGCTGGTAGCGATAAATATTTCGAACTAAAGTCCATCTACATATCCTTAGGTCGGTGCCAGCTCCAGTTGAATCGAATGGCAGAGGCAGAGATCAGTTTCAAGAAAGCTTCGGAATACACGAAGAAGTTGGTCTCCACCGACCATACAAACACGATTGACATCTATAATGCCGTTGCAACCTACTCCAAAATCGTAACGGCCTACTTCAATGCCGGCATGACGGTGGAGTCAGAACCCTGGCTCAACCTGGAGGACTCGCTATTCAACGTTCTTAAATCCTGCTCCGATGCCGACCCGACGGATATCGACATGTTACAGGCAGACATCCTCCAGAACAGATCAATGATAGCCGAGACCAAGGGAGAGAAAGAAAAAGCAGCCCGCTATTATGAGGAATACAAGACCACTAATTACAGCAAGACCTTAGGCGGACGAATTAACGGCAGCGAATATCTGTCGTTGGCAAAACGCTACGAAGAATCGGCCGACGAATTAACCTGCCTAGACGAACTGATAGCCAAGTATAACATGGAGATAGACCTCGATGTCATCAGTAGTTTCCTACTGCCCAAAATGTACGTCAACTACCAGGCACATCGCAAGGATTCCGCCCTTCGTGTGGCCTTGCAAATCTACGAGGCGTTCGACTCAGCTTATTCACGGCAGAAGGAGAGCGAAGCCGCCAAGCTGGCCACCATCTACGACACCGAAGGCAAAGAGCGGCGCATCGCCGAGCAGCAGGCGGAAATATCACAACAGCGTGTTGTCGGACTGGTCGTGGCCATCATTTTCCTTACCCTGGCCTTTATTGTCTACACGCTGATACGCCGTCGCCAAGCCGCAAGACTGGCAGAAATGAAGGCCGCCCAGGAGCGCATCGAATCAGAACTGCGCATTGCCCGCGACATCCAGATGTCGATGGTGCCCAGCATCTTCCCCGAGCGCGAGGGGCTGGACATGTATGCATCGATGACCCCCGCCAAGGAAGTGGGTGGCGACCTGTACGGGTATTTGCTGATGGGCAACAAGCTCTACTTTGCCATCGGCGACGTCAGTGGCAAGGGCGTGCCCGCCTCGCTCTTCATGGCGCAGGCCACGCGACTGTTCATGACCCTCGCCAAGCAAGGCATGATGCCCGCAGAGATATGCACCCGCATGAACGATGCCCTCAGTGGCGACGACAACAAGAGCGGTATGTTCGTGACGTTTCTCCTCGGCCTCGTCGATTTGACTACCGGACACCTCGATTTCTGCAACGCCGGACACAATCCGCCCGTCATCGGCGGCGGTGAAAGCCACGGCGATTTCCTCGATATGATTCCCAATGCACCCATCGGCCTCTGGCCCGACCTCGAATACGAGGGCGAGGAAATGGACACTATCAAGGGGCGTCCGCTGTTCATCTACACCGACGGACTCAACGAGGCTGAAAACCCCCAGCAGGAACAATTTGGTGATAACCGACTGCTTGAAATCCTACGCAACACTCATTTCGACTCCGCCCGTCAGGTTATCGACACGCTCAAGGCCGAGGTCGACAATCACCGCAATGGTGCCGAACCCAACGACGACCTCACGATGATGTGCTTGCGCGTAAATTAGAATGTACAGAAGAGCAAGTATAAGGGAGATCCATTACATGCCTGATGTTTTCCTTTGCTGTTTCGGGTTGCATGGCGATTTCGAGGGGTAAGTCAGGAGGGTTAATGCAGGCGACACGAGAGAAACCGGCATCGAGGAGAAGTTGTTCATCGGATATACGTCCAGCTATTAGCATGACGGGCACGTCGTGCTTTTGGGCTCGTTGCAGGATGCCATAGGGCAACTTGCCCATGAGGGTTTGGCGGTCGGCAGAGCCTTCGCCAGTAATGACGAGGTCGGCATCTTGCAAGAGGTTATCGAAATGGATAGTGTCCAGTAGGAGGTCGATGCCAGAACGGCACCCAGCATTCATATATTGCAGGAACGCATATCCCAAACCGCCTGCAGCACCTGCACCAGGCATGTTTTGGCAGTCACGGCCCAGATGCTTGGCAGAGGCCTCCGCAAAGCGTTTGGCGCGAGCATCAAGGGCCTCGACCATTTCTAACGACGCCCCTTTTTGTGGAGCAAATATGTGCGCAGCGCCTTGTTCGCCACAAAGCGGATTGGTGACATCCGTCGCTATCGTGAAGTGCACATTATCCAGATCGCGCACATTATCCCATGAGCCGTTTTGGGCAAAGGCATCGATAATCGCCCGCAGCATCCCTATGCCGCAATCGCTGGTGGCACTACCGCCAAGTCCAACAATGATGCGCTTGCAGCCTCTACGAACAGCATCCACTATCAACTGTCCTGTACCATAACTTGTTGCCACCATCGGATTGCGTTCCTCTGGCGAAAGCAGCGTCAGTCCGCTGGCTTTGGCTATCTCTATCACCGCCGTATCACCCTGCACGAGATACTGCGCCACAACCGTTCGCATCAGCGGGTCTTTCACGTTGACCTCCACAATCTCGCCGCCCATCGCTGCTTGGAAAGCCTCCAACCATCCCTCGCCGCCATCACTCACAGGTACCTGCACGACCTCTGCCTCAGGCATCTTTGCCAAAATGCCTTCACTTGCCGCCTGATTGGCCTCAGCCGACGTCAGACAGCCCTTGAACGAATCGATTGCCACGATGACCTTTTTCATTTCGTTTCTTCCGTTGGTACGTTAATATTCTTACGATATCCCATACCCGTCACGTGACAGATGAGCCGTCCGTCCTGATTGGTGACTCGCACCTCTATAGCTGGAATTTTATGATGGTTGCATATGCCGACAGCCTCAGCCCGCAGCACATCGCCTTCGCGCGCACTCGAAACAAACATGATACTATTGTTGATGCCGAACGTCAGTTGACCATTATGGTTCATCCAGGCTGCAATAGCTAAGTCTGCCAACGTAAACAGCGCCCCACCCTGACACACATTGCCACCATTCAGGTGCATCGTCGTCACCGTCATCTCCGCCACAGCATGCCGTTCGTCCACCTCCGTAATCCTGCAACCCGCATTGGCTGCAAACCTATCTGTCCGATTCAATAGTTCCTTTATGTCCATTGTTGTCATTAATTTATAGTTTGTTTGTTCATAATTTACGGATAATACCCGTGAAGATGCGGCCTGACTGAATGCCCAGTCGACGGGCGGAGAAGAAAGTGTCCGATTGCTTGACGGTGCAGATGTCGGCAACGGAGATGTTGGCCTCGGGAACACCGGCAGCAATGAATTGCTGGCGATTGCACTCAGGCAGGTCGATGTGCCACTTGGGAGTGAAGAGTGAAGAGTGAAGAGTGAAGAATTGGCTTTCACCGTCATTTGTCGGGTATCTTTTGCTGATTTGTTCCATCGGGAATCCCTCGCGGGCGAAGGCGTCATAGACCTCGTCGCCCACCTCGAAGCTGTCGAGACTGATGCCTGGACCAATCTGAACGCGCAGGTCGGCCGGTTGCGAACCGTATGCCGCCGTCATATCCGCAATGGTCTGCTGTGCGATGCGCTGGACGGTGCCGCGCCAGCCTGCATGAATGGCTGCCACAGCATGTTGCCGAGGGTCGTAAACGAGCAACGGGATGCAGTCGGCCGTGCTGACTCCGATGCATATGTCTGTGAGATGGGTCATCACCGCATCGATACCCTCCAAGCGTGTTTGTCTGTCTTCTTCCGACAGCACAAAAAACGCCTCGTCAATCTGAACGGACTGCGCGAGATGTACCTGATGGGGCATGATGAGACGATCGTCGCTGATGTCCAACTGCTGGCACAACAGGGCGCGGTTCTTACAGATGGCCTCAGCATCGTCGCCACAGTAGCGGTTGATGTTGAACTCGCCATACGCCCCCGTACTGAATCCACCAAAGCGCGTCGTACTGAACGCTACCACATCCTTATGCAGGTCGTAAGTAAGTAATTTGGGTTGTATCATAGAATTATCTGAAACATTTGACGATAGGCCTCGACCTTTTTGTCGAAGGACAAGGGGTAGGCACGAGAGGAGGAGGGAAGACGATAGAGGGGGACTCTAAGGGCGAGGGGAGTAGTTACAAAAGTGTTGACCTTGGGGATCGTTGGGATGCCGAGTGAGGCGCAGATGGTTTCTGTAGCCTTCTCGCCTGTGGTGACGATGGCGCGGAGATGAGGAAGCTGGCGGAGCAAGGCAGGGATATTAGTTGGCTCAACCACCTCGAGGAACTTGTCGGAGGCATTGTCCTGCAAACGACGGATAGCGGTAGATGTATCGAAGAATGCGAGACCCTTTTCTTGGCAGAAGGCCACAATCTCGTCAATCTTGAAGCGCTTGGCCTCGAGGTCAACGAAGTGGTTCTTGTCACCAAAGAATATCTGTCCCTCAATACGCCAGTGGTCGTTGATAAAGTTAGGATAATAAAAATCCATACACCACCGCTTGCGCTGGGGCGGGAAACTACCAAGAAACAGCACCTTTGCATTCTCAGGCAGGAAGGGACGCAGGGGGTGGTACTCTACCCCACCCTTGCTGCGGGCAATATTCTCTGTGTTTAGATAGGAAGTCATCGTCGTGCAAGTTTATGTGGTCATCCAGCGATTCAATTTTTCCCAAAACACAGGGATACGGACGCGGATAGGGTCATCGGCATCTGGTTCGTGAACGGCAAAGCCTCGCTCTTCGAGATACTGCTGACGAAGATGCTTGACGGCAGTACTCGTTTTGAGTGCGTCGATGCTTTGCAGGTAGATGCGGAAAAGTGTCGGATAAAGGTGAATGAAGTCGTGATTGATGTTGTCGGCCATCTGCTGATGTTCTTCATCGAGTCTGAGTGTTTCGCCGTTGAGCAGCCGCTCACGGAATCGTTTGACGTTCTGACGCATGTGATGGAACGTGACGCGATAGGCCAGATACGACATGTCGAGGGCCTCGGCCATCTCCTTGTTAGGTACCGCCCGTTGTTTATTAAGCATCGTCAGCATGGATCGCAAGAAAATGAAGCGGCCACGAGGATAGAAGACCTGATGAGCGTAGGCTATCAACTGCGAGACAATAGCGAGTTTTCGTTCGTCGGTGAGGTCGGAAGACTCGATGGTGAGGACGCTGTCGCTGTCTTTAAGTTGTGCATAGACCGTCTGTCCTTCAGCCTCTGCGCGATTGCTCAGGTAGTTACGGAAGGTGTTAAGCAACCAACTCTCGAAAGACTCCTTTTTCTTGATGCGTTGCAAGGGCTGATAGGGAGCGCGGCCGCGCTCGCGGAGATAGAGGAAGAAGTCGTCAATGACATCCTCGTAATCATCGTAGAGGTTGTGGCTGTAGGCTTCGTAGCGGTTGCGGAGTTGATGGTTCAGACGGTCATGCAACAGATAGTACATCGCCTCGTCGTCGCCCTTCAGAATCATGTCGAGGAAATCAGGAACTGGGATGCCTGCAAAACGATTGACCTTAGATTTCTTGGCTGGAGCGAAATTCTGCGGAATATTCAGCCAGTATTGTCGTTCTTGTTCGGGCATCTTTTCGATGGCGTAGCGAAGCATGGTGCGAGGCATTTCGTGAGCATGCTGACGAAGGAAGTCGCGAAGGAGGTCCATCGAAACGCGCTTGCCCATTTCGCGTAGCATCCAACCGACAGCCTTATGCATCAGGTCATGAGGATGATGCAGATGGATTTCGGCATAGCGCAGGCACCACGACGGGTCACCCATCTGGGAGGTCTTCCACGAACAGACAATGCTCATGCGCTGTTTCCAAAGACAGGGACTTTGGGCGAGGTCGTCAAGGAGTTTTATCTTATAGTCCTTGTCGCCAAGGTTAGTCGGCAGCAGGAGCCAGTGGCCGAGGATCTTATGGACGGAGAGGTCGACGAGGTCCCAGTTGTTTGCTTGTTCTGCGTATTGCAGATAGAGCGTGAGAATTTCGTCGCGGCCTTTGATGGCGGACTCGTCGTGCTCCAATTTCTTCGTCGCTAATTTTTCGAACTTCGACACCAGTATCAGGAGACCACATAACCGCACCTCGTGCCAATGGCTCATTAACAACTCAGGGGTTTCGCTCAAGGGAAAATCCTTTGGAACAGCTTTGACCACCTCCCTTGTCTGCGGCACTTTCAGTCCAAGGAACTCATCGCCCTCACCATATTCACCTGGTCCCGTTTTGAAGAACCCCATGAGTATCCGTCGCTGCTTGTCATTCTGCAGCGACTCCATATATTGTATAATCTCTTTCGCCGTCATCGTATTCAATTTGGGTGCGAAGTTACGAAAAAATCCCTGAAATCAAAAAGAAATCAGGGATTATTTATAGAGAATGGTTGATTGTTAACGCTCAAGGAAAGCGGCAACCTTTGCGGCAGTCTGTTTGCCGCTAGCCATCGCGCGAACTACTAATGATGCTCCGTTGGCAGCATCGCCACAGACGAATACGTTGGCGGGGTACTCAGGATGCTCTGGCTTCAGGAAGCCCATGGCGAGGAGTACCAGTTCGGCCTTGATGATCTCAGGCTTACTCTTCTCAACCATAATGGGGCGTCCACCTTCTGGGTTTGGCTTCCAGTCTATCTCCTGAACTTTTACTCCTGTAAGTTTGCCGTTCTCACCCAAGAACTCGAGGGTGTTGATGTTCCAACGACGTGTACAGCCTTCTTCGTGACTTGATGTAGTCTTGAGTGTGCGAGGCCACTCGGGCCAAGGGTTCTGAGGATCCTCTGGACTCTCAACAGGCTTAGGCATAATCTCAATCTGAGTAACGCTCTTACATCCCTGACGATGGGCTGTTCCGATACAGTCGGAACCAGTATCACCACCACCGATGACAAGTACATCCTTACCCTTGGCGGTAACGCGCTCATCCTTAGAGAACTCCATACCTGCCAGCACTCGATTCTGCTGCGACAGCATCTCGAGGGCGAAGTGTACGCCCTTGAGTTCTCGGCCAGGAGCCTTTAGGTCGCGGGCTGTTGGTGTACCAGTTGAAATCACTACGGCATCAAACTGCTTAGCAAACGCATCGTTAACCTCTACAGCCTCGCCATATTTTAACTCGATACCCTCCTGCTCCAGCAGGGCGATGCGGCGATCGATGACAGCCTTATTGAGTTTGAAGTTGGGGATACCATATCGCAGCAATCCGCCAGCGGCTTCGTTCTTCTCAAATACAGTTACTTGATAGCCCATAAGGTTAAGATCGTTAGCTGCAGCAAGACCGGCAGGACCAGCACCAATAACGGCCACCTTCTTACCATTGCGCTGGATGTCTGTACGAGGAGTGATAAATCCCTCTTGGAAAGCCATCTCTGTGATAGCACACTCGTCCTCGCGGTTGGTGGTTGGCTCGTGGTTAAAACGGTTCAGTACGCAGGCCTTTTCGCACAATGCAGGACAGATACGACCTGTGAACTCTGGGAAGGGATTGGTGCTATTCAGTAGGCGATAAGCTAGTTCATAATCGCCTTTGTATAGGGCATCGTTCCATTCTGGTGCTTTGTTGCCCAGCGGACAGGCCCAGTGGCAGAAGGGTACGCCACAGTCCATGCAGCGGCTTGCCTGCAGTTTGCGTTCGCGCGTGTTGAGCGTCTGCTCTACCTCGCCAAAGTCGTGGATTCTATCGTGAATCGGACGGTAACCCGCCTCCTGGCGGTGTATCTCTAAAAATGCTTTTGGATTTCTTCTCTTTTATTCTTCCATTCTTTAATTCTTCAATTTTTAATAGTCGCGCTGGATGTCGGCAATCTTCTCGTGCAGGCGCGCCATCTTCTCCTCCTCGAGCACGCGTTTGTACTCGATGGGCACTACCTGGATGAAGTCCTCGATGTAACGATGCCAGTCGTCGAGCATGCGACCTGCGAGGGCTGAACCCGTGTGCAGATAGTGTTGACGGATGAGTTCTAGCAATTCCTTGCGCGAAACTGAGTCCTCAACTAGTGAGAGCTCCACCATATCCATATTGCAGAAGTAGTCGAAGGTGTGATCGGGGTCGTAAACATAGGCCACACCACCACTCATACCAGCAGCAAAGTTACGGCCAGTC
Organism: uncultured Prevotellaceae bacterium; assembly: GCA_900318885.1. Taxonomy (GTDB): domain Bacteria; phylum Bacteroidota; class Bacteroidia; order Bacteroidales; family Bacteroidaceae; genus Prevotella. The sequence continues at coordinate 88,065 of ONMN01000001.1, forward strand.
TTACCCAGTACTACCACACGTCCGCCTGTCATGTATTCGCAGCAGTGGTCGCCAGCACCCTCGATGACAGCGATGGCACCCGAGTTACGCACTCCGAAGCGCTCGCCTACCTTACCATTTATATAGAGTTCGCCCGATGTAGCACCGTAAAGTCCCGTGTTACCTGCGATAATGTTATCCTCGGCCTTAAACTCGTCGCTACGACGGGCAGGAGGCAGAATAGAGATGCGACCGCCAGAAAGACCCTTACCAAAATAGTCGTTGGTCTCGCCCTCGAGGCGCAAATCCAGTCCCTTCACGGCAAAGGCACCGAAACTCTGACCAGCCGAGCCCTTGAACTTAATTTTTATCGTTCCGTCGGGCAGGCCTTCCTCGCCGTACTTCTGGGCAATTGCACCACTCAGCATGGTACCTACTGCACGATCAGTATTCTTGATAGCGTAGTCGAGTGTTATCTCTTCCTGACTGTCGATTGCTTTCTGTGCAGCCTTGATGATCTCCTCGTCCTTCACACCGCTAACCTTTGTAAATGCTCCACGATCCCAATAGAGGGCCTTGTCTGTCTCAGGCTTGTGTAACAGACGGGCGAAGTCGATGGTCTTCTGCTTATCAGTAACATTGGTTGTGTCAACCTCAATGAGTTCAGTATGACCAATAATTTCCTTAAGGCTGTGAACACCAATCTCGCTGAGGTATTCGCGTACCTGCTCGGCTAGGAAGGTAAAGAAGTTAACCACGTACTCAGCACGTCCCTCGAAGTGTTTCCTCAGCTCGGTGTTCTGGGTGGCTACACCCATAGGACAGGTATTGGTATTACACTTACGCATCATCACACAGCCCAGAATAATCAGGGGCAGTGTTCCGAACGAGAACTCATCTGCACCCAGCATCGCCATGATAATCACGTCCTTAGCAGTCTTCAGCTGTCCGTCGGTCTGCAGACGTACCTGGTTACGCAAGCCGTTCATCACCAGTGTCTGCTGGGTCTCTGCCAGTCCGATTTCAGGACTAATACCAGCGAAGCGCATACTTGATGCAGGGCTGGCACCAGTACCACCTTCGGCACCACTGATTACTATCAGGTCAGCCTTGGCCTTAGCCACACCAGCGGCAATGGTTCCTACACCGCTCTCGGCTACCAGCTTTACGCTTACGGCAGCTGTGGGGTTGATATTCTTCAGGTCGAAGATGAGCTGTGCCAGGTCTTCGATACTATAGATGTCATGATGAGGTGGAGGTGAAATCAACGAGATGCCAGGGATAGCGTTACGCGTCTTAGCAATAATCTCGTTCACCTTGAAACCAGGCAACTGTCCGCCCTCACCAGGCTTAGCACCTTGTGCCACCTTAATCTGTATCTCCTCAGCATTTACCAAGTATTCTGCTGTTACACCAAAACGTCCTGATGCAATCTGCTTCGTCTTACTTGACAGGCTAACACCATCGACTTCTGTATGATAGCGAGCATTATCCTCACCACCCTCACCAGTGTTACTACGGGCACCCAGCTTATTCATCGCCAGGGCTAAAGCCTCATGGGCCTCGATGCTCAAAGCGCCAAACGACATAGCACCCGTTACAAAATGCTTCACTATGCTCTCAACGGGTTCCACCTCGTCGATAGGAATTGGTTTGGCAGCCTTCTTAAATCCAAAGAAGTCGCGGATAAAGATGGGACTCTCTTTCTCGTCAACAATCTTTGCCCAATCCTTGAACTTATCGTAGTTACCCTGACGGGTAGCCAACTGCAGTTTGGCGATGGTCTCTGGGTTCCAAGCGTGCTTGATGCCGTCCTTGCGCCAAGCAAACTGTCCTTGGTTCTGCAGCAGCGTCTGCTCTTTGGCAGCCTCATGCAAAGCGATGGCATCACGGGCAATCTCTTTCAGGCCCACACCACCAATGGTGCTCACCTCGGTACCGAAGTAACGACGCAACAGGTCTTCGCTCAGTCCGATGCTCTCGAAGATCTTCGCACCACGATAACTACGGATGGTCGAGATACCCATCTTCGACATAATCTTCTTCAAGCCCTTATCCACAGCCTTGATGTAGTTCTTTTCAGCAGTAGCATACTCCTCCTGAATCTTTCCTTTCTTCACCAGGTCATCGAGCACGGCGAAGGTCATATAAGGACATAGGGCGCTGGCACCGTAGCCCAGCAACAGGGCAGCGTGCATCACCTCGCGAATCTCACCGCTCTCAACAATCAGGGCTGTCTGCACACGCTTACCTACGCTAATCAAGTAGTGGTGAACGGCTGATACTGCCAATAGCGATGGGATGGCAGCATGGGTATCGTCCAGGTCGCGGTCGCTCAGAATAATGTAATTAACACCCTCATCTACACTAGCTTCAGCCTGATGGCACAGGTCGTCAAGCGCCTGGCGCAGACCTTCCTCACCTTTCTCCATCTCGAAGAGAATGGGCAGTTTCTTGGTGTTAAAGCCCTTGTAGCGGATGTTACATAATATATCAAGTTGTGTGTTGGTTAAAACTGGTTGTGGCAAACGTACCATCTTACAGTTCGATGCATCGGGCGTCAGGATGTTGGTTCCTACGGCGCCGATATACTCTGTCAACGACATCACAAGTTCCTCGCGGATAGGGTCGATGGCTGGGTTCGTCACCTGTGCAAACTGCTGACGGAAGTAGTTGAACAGCACCTGCGGACGGTCGCTGATAACTGCCAGCGGGGTGTCGTTACCCATGGCGGCTACAGGCTCCTGTCCTGCTGTGGCCATTGGCACGATAGTCTTGTCAATATCCTCCTGACCGAAGCCGAAGGTAACAAGCTTGGCGTTGAGATCGCTTACACCGTTGTCCACATGACGGCCGCTCTTCAGTTTCTCCAGCTGCACGCGGTTCTCGTTCAGCCACTCGCGGTAAGGATGGGCCTTGGCCAACTTCTCCTTAGTCTCGCCATCGTAGTATATCTTCCCCTCTTGCGTATCAATCAGCAGAATCTTTCCTGGCTGCAGACGACCCTTCGATACTACATCGCTTGGCTCGAAGTCCATCACGCCAACCTCACTGGCTACCACCATCATGCCGCTCTTTGTAATGGTATAACGGCTTGGGCGCAGACCGTTTCTGTCGAGCATACCTCCTGCGTAGCGACCATCACTGAAAAGCAGTGCTGCAGGACCGTCCCATGGTTCCATCAGGATAGAGTGATATTCATAGAAAGCTTTCAAATCTTCTGAAATAGGGTTCTTATCGTTAAAGCTCTCGGGCACCAAAATAGCCATCGCCTGCGGCAATGAGAGTCCGCTCAGCATCAGGAACTCAAACACGTTGTCCAACGAGGCCGAATCACTCATGCCATCCTGTACTATTGGACGCAGGTCCTTGATGTCGCCAAGAGCCTCACTATTCAGCACACTCTCGCGCGCCTTCATCCAACCACGGTTACCACGAATGGTATTGATCTCACCATTGTGGGCCAACAGACGGAAAGGCTGTGCGAGCTTCCACTTTGGGAATGTGTTAGTGCTAAAGCGAGAGTGTACCAGTGCCAGTCCGCTCGTGAAGTAGTCGTTCGACAGGTCAGGGAAGTAGCGTCGCAACTGTCCGCTGGTCAGCATTCCCTTATAGATAATATTCTTGTTCGATAGCGAGCAGATATAGAAGTCGTCGTTATCGATACGATTCTCGATGCGCTTGCGTACCTTATATAATATGCGCTCGAACACTGGCACATCCTCATCTGATATACCAGTTACAAAAATCTGCTTGATGTCAGGCTCCACTTCGCGAGCTGCCGCGCCAAGCACTTCAGGATTAGTTGGTACAGTTCTCAGATGCATCAGCGTCAGTCCCTCGCGCTCAATCTCCTCGATCATCACGCTCAGAATCTCCTGCTGCGCCTTCTCGTCCTTAGGCAGGAATACCAGTCCTGTACCATACTTGCCCTTTTCTGGCACAGGAATGCCCTGCAACAGAATAAACTCGTGGGGTATCTGTATCATGATACCCGCACCATCACCGGTCTTGTCGCGAGTCTCAGCTCCACGATGCTCCATGTTTTCCAGCACCTTTAGTGCATTGTCCACCAATTCATGACTTTTTCCTCCGTGGATATTTACCACCATACCCACGCCACAAGCATCATGCTCATTGCTTGGTTGGTAGAGTCCCATGTTATCCATCTTTTTTCTTGCCATAATTATTATTTAATATATATATAATGTCTGATTTCGGCTGCAAAGGTACTACAAAAAGAGCTGGTAAGCATGTATTTTGTTGGTATTTTATTCACAGATTATTGTATAAATGACACTTTGTAACAAAAAGATAGGTTTTTCATACAAAGTGATAGCAAACTGACACACATAAAACATGTTTACTTTACAATTTGTCATTTGACATCTGTTTTTGCAAACAAAATGCAATAAAATCCATTTTCTTTCTTACAAATCGTCGTACCTTTGCAGCCGTAAACGAACAAAGTGTAACCAAAAGTAAAAAGATTATGGAAGCATTAAGATTTCAGGTTGTCGGTGAGGCATTCAAGAAAAAGCCCCTCGACGTAAAAACACCAAGTGAGAGACCTTACGAGTATTTTGGTAAGAAGGTCTTCAATCGTGAGAAAATGTATAAGTACCTGCCGAAACAGGTATATGAAAAGATGATTGACGTGATGGACAACGGTGCCCGTCTGGATCGTGACATTGCCGATGCTGTGGCTGCTGGTATGAAGCAGTGGGCCATAGAAAATGGTGTGACACACTATACCCACTGGTTCCAGCCATTGACAGAAGGTACTGCCGAGAAGCACGACTCATTCATTGAGCACGACGGCAAGGGCGGTATGGTGGAAGAGTTCACTGGCAAGTTGCTCGTTCAGCAGGAGCCTGACGCATCATCGTTCCCTTCTGGTGGTATTCGCTCGACCTTCGAGGCACGTGGTTATTCTGCCTGGGACCCGACATCACCTGTATTTATTATTGATGACACTCTGTGTATCCCCACCGTATTCATTTCTTACAGCGGTGAGGCACTCGACTATAAGGCTCCTCTGCTGCGCGCCCTGCATGCAGTAAATGTGGCTGCCGTGGATGTATGCCACTATTTCGATCCTGCCGTCAAGAAGGTGACTTCGAACCTCGGTTGGGAACAGGAGTATTTCCTCGTGGATGAAGGCCTCTATGCCGCACGTCCTGACCTGCTGTTGACAGGCCGTACGCTGATGGGCCACGACTCAGCCAAGAACCAGCAGATGGATGACCACTACTTCGGTGCCATTCCTGAGCGTGTGGCTGCCTTTATGCGCGACCTTGAGATTCAGGCTTTGGAACTCGGTGTTCCCTGCAAGACGCGTCATAACGAGGTGGCTCCCAACCAGTTTGAGCTGGCGCCTATTTTCGAGGAGACTAATCTGGCCGTCGACCACAACATGATGCTGATGTCGCTGATGAAGAAGGTGGCCCGCAAGCACGGTTTCCGCGTGTTGTTGCACGAAAAGCCCTTCGCAGGCATCAATGGTTCTGGTAAGCATAACAACTGGTCGCTCTCCACAGATACTGGTGTGCTGCTGCACGCTCCTGGCAAGACCGCTGAGCAGAACCTGCGCTTCGCTACGTTCATCGTTGAGACGCTGATGGGTGTTTACAAACACAACGGTCTGCTGAAGGCCTCTATCATGAGTGCTACTAACGCCCACCGTCTGGGTGCCAACGAGGCTCCTCCAGCCATTGTTTCCTCGTTCCTCGGCAAACAGGTCAGCGAACTGCTCGACCACATTGAGAAGGCCGACGTAGACGATATCCTCGCCATGGCCGGCAAGCAGGGTCTGAAGATGGATATCCCTGAGATCCCTGAGCTGCTGATTGACAATACCGACCGCAACCGCACGTCGCCGTTCGCCTTTACGGGTAACCGTTTCGAGTTCCGTGCCGTAGGTTCTGAGGCTAACTGTGCCAGTGCAATGATAGCCCTGAACAGCGCCGTCGCCGAGGCCCTCGTTGACTTCAAGAAGCGTGTGGATGCCAAGATTCCTGAATTGGAGAAGAAACTTGCCGGTACTGGTCATAGCGCTACGTTCCACGCCATCATCGACGTGCTGCGCGAAGATATCATGACTTGTAAGCCCATCCGCTTCGACGGTAACGGCTACTCTGACGAGTGGGTCATCGAGGCTGAAAAGCGCGGTCTCGACGTTGAGAAGAGCTGCCCGAAGATCTTTGAACGCTACCTCGACAAGGAGAGCATCGACATGTTCGAGAGTCTGGGTGTGATGACGAAGAAGGAATTGGAGGCCCGCAACGAGGTGAAGTGGGAAACCTACACCAAGAAGATTCAGATTGAGGCCCGTGTGCTGGGCGACCTGTCGATGAACCATATCATTCCTGTTGCTACCCACTACCAGAGTCAGTTGCTGAAGAATGTCGAGAATATGGCCACTATCTTCCCTGTCGACAAGGCCGAGAAGCTCAGTGCCCGCAATATCAAGATTATTGAGGAGATTGCCGAGCGTACCTCAGCAATCGAGAAGGGTGTAGAGGATTTGGTAAATGCCCGCAAACTGGCCAACAAGATTGACGACGAGCATGACAAAGCCATCGCCTACCACGATAAGGTAGAGCCCAAGCTCGACAGCATCCGTTACGAGATTGACAAGCTTGAACTCATCGTTGACGACGCACTCTGGCCCCTGCCGAAGTATCGTGAACTGTTATTCATTAGATAATCAACCTGTCTGCATTCATATTAATCCGCACCAGTCTGAAACATTTCAGGTTGGTGCGGATAATTGTTTTAACCCAAATCGGTCGTTAGGACTGGTTTGGCTTTAATACTCCAGTATCAGCGACTGGCGGGGACGGAGTTGGAGGTCGGTGGAGAGGTCGTAATAACGGCCAGTGAGAATGTCTTTCACGCGAGTAGCCCTTCCGATGACCTCAGCATACCGCTTCACCTCCATCGTGGCAGGACGGGTGGTGCCATTGAGGATGGTGAGTGCCGTACGACCCTGATATTGGCGGGCAATGACGTAGATGCCGTTGAAGGGGATAAATTGTGTCATCTTGCCCTTGGTAATGACCTCGTTGCCTTTGCGCCAATGGAGCAGACGACTGGTCCACTGCCACATCTGCTGCTGGGCCTGCGTGCGTCCCTCGCGGGTAAAAGCATTGTTCTGGTCGCCAGGGAATCCGCCAGGGAAGTCCTTGCGTACGTTGCCGTCTGTCACCTCCTTCGTACCGTTCATCATGATTTCCGTACCATAATACATCTGCGGAATGCGACGAACGGTCATCAGCAACGCCAGTGCCTGTTTCAGCATCAGCGAGTCGCGGCCATTGCCCAGGAAGCGGTCGGTGTCGTGATTGTCAACGAAGGCCATCACATGGTCAGGGTCTTCATAGAGATAGTCGTAGACGAACGAGTTATACAGTCGGTTCAGGCCCTGCCACCAAGCATCGGTTTCCTCATTCTTGGCCTGCGACAGCTTTTCGAAAAACGAGAAATCCATAACGGTCTTCAGATACGAGTTGTCCTTTGACAGCTTCGAGTCCTTCTGCCACGCGGCGGTATAGGCAGGCTCCGTGACCCACGTCTCACCAACGGTGTTGAAGTTGGGGTATTCCTCGTCGAGCTCCTTCATCCAACGTGCCATACCCTTGGCATCGGCATAGGGATAGGTGTCCATGCGGATGCCGTCGATACCGATGGTCTCTATCCACCACTTGGAGTTTTGGATAAGATAGGTCATCACATGCGGGTTGCGCTGGTTCAGGTCGGGCATGGTGGGCACGAACCAACCATCCACAGTCTCACGCAGATCGACCTGCGAAGCGTAGGGATCCTTGACGGGTGTCAGCTTGTAACTCGTCTGCTGGAAACTGGTTCCTGTCGGGTTACTCGTTCCCTGCGATTCCTTCAGCCATTCGGGCAGGTTCAGCCAGTCTTTCGTCGGCATGTCCTGCGTCCAAGGATGCTCGAAGCCCGAGTGGTTGAAAATCATGTCCATCACCACCTTCAGTCCCTTTGCATGAGCCTCGTCGCACAGCCGGCGATAGTCCTCGTTCGTGCCGAATCGCGGATCGACACGATAGTAGTCCGTCGTAGCATAGCCGTGATAGGTGGAATAGCCGCGTTCGTCGTCAGGCGAGTCGTTCTCGAGCACAGGTGTCAACCACAGTGCCGTCACGCCCAGCTCGTTGAAATAGTCCAGATGTTCGCGAATGCCGTTCAGGTCGCCACCGTGTCGCAACGAGGGTTGTGTACGGTCTTCCTTATACGTTCGCATTCCCGCCACCTGCGGATTATGCCCTGCACCCTGTGCAAAACGGTCGGGCATGAGCATATAGAGCACGTCGGCATTGGTAAATCCCATGCGCTTCGAACCAGCCATCTCGCGCTGCTTCAACAGATAGTTGACTGTTAGTTTGTCCAACTTCAATGTCATCGTACCCGGCTGCGCATCACGTAGGTTCAGATACACCAACAGGTAGTTTGGCGACTCCAGTCTTACAATGCTGTCGATGACCACTCCTGGATAATCTGTCGTTACATCTTTTACGCTGGCAATGTTCTTGCCGTAAACCATCAACTGCAACGAAGGATTTTTCATACCCACATACCAGTCGGTGGGATCCACGCGGTCTACTGTCACTTTTACTTTTGCTCCATTCATCATCATTACGTTGGCCATCAGGATGGCGGTTACTAATAATAGTTTTCTCATATCGATTTAAGTTTAATCATTATTTCATAGAATTCCGCGGCGAAGTTACGAAATATTTTTCATTCGACATAGAAATATGCGTGAGAATGTTTGGATTATCAAAAAAAATGCGTATATTTGCAGCACTATAATAACTAAAACAAGCAAGAGAATGAAAAAACTATTCGTTATGGCTGCCCTCTGCTTAGTGAGTATGGCAGCGATGGCCCAGCAGAATCTGAACTGGGGACAGGGACCACAGGTGGCTTCACCTGATGTGCATGCAGATAATTCCGTGACATTTAATTTGATTGCGCCAGAGGCTCAGAAGGTGCAGATTACCGGCGACATGTTGCCTCCAAACAAGGTAGAGTACCAAGGCAACACGTACGACATGCCGGGCGTGGTAGATCTCGTAAAGGACGACAAGGGCGTGTGGAGCTACACCACCGCACCCCTGAAGCCAGAACTCTATACCTATAATATGATAGTGGACGGTGTGAAGATTATCGACCCGCTGAACGTATACAATATCCGCGACATCAACAATCTGTTCAGTGTACTATTGATTGGCGGTGACGCCCGCGCAGATTTGTATAAAGTCAACAAGGTGGCTCACGGCACCGTCAGCAAAGTGTGGTACGAGAGTCCGACAGCCAACCTGACGCGTCGCCTGACGGTATATACTCCCGCGGGCTACGAGACCAGCGGCAAGCAGTATCCTGTGCTCTACCTGTTGCATGGCATCGGCGGCGACGAGAATGCCTGGAGCGAATTGGGACGTGCAGCACAGATTCTGGACAACCTCATCGCGCAGGGCAAGGCCGAGCCGATGCTGGTGGTCATGACCAACGGCAACATCTCACAGGAGGCCTGCCCAGGCGAGACCAGCGAGGGTTTCCGCGTTCCCACCATGATGCTGCCCAAGACCATGGAGGGCTCGTTTGAGACCGCCTTCCCCGACGTGGTGAAGTTCATCGAGAAGACCTATCGCGTCAAGAAGGATAAGGCCCACCGCGCCATTGCCGGTCTGTCGATGGGTGGTTTCCATAGCCTCTTCATCTCCATCAACAATCCCGACCTCTTCGGCTACATCGGCCTGTTCTCTGCCGCCGTCGACCAGCAGCAGCCCGACCCCAACGGTCATCCGGAAATATACGCCGACCGCAACGGAAAGATTGACGGTCTCTTTGCCAAGAAGCCCAACCTCTTCTGGATAGGTATCGGCAAGACCGATTTCCTCATCAAGAACAACAACGACCTGCGCGCCTATCTCGACTCGAAGAAGCACAAATACACCTACCTCGAGACCGACGGCGGTCACATCTGGCGCAACTGGCGCATCTACCTCTCCGAATTCACTCCGCTATTATTCAAGTAAAGTCTTATGAAGAAATCCGCATTATTTATTGTAGCAGCGGCCGCACTGATGGTTGGCTGTACGTCTGCTGACAAGGTGGCTCAGAAGAGCATCGACCAGCAGGAGGTGATGAGTAAGTTATCACTCGAGGACAAGGCGCACTTCGTCATTGGTGTGGGTATGGAAGGCTTCAGCGGTGACAATGCTGTCATCGGAGCTACAAAGAGCCTGGTGCCTGGAGCTGCGGGTACCACCTATCCCCTTGACTCGCTGGGCATTCCCGCCGTGGTATTGGCTGACGGTCCTGCAGGACTGCGCATTGACGCTACCCGCGAAGGGGATTCTGCTACGTATTATTGCACCCATTTCCCCATCGGCACATTGTTGGCCTCAACGTGGAACACGAAGTTGGTGGAAGAGGTGGGGCAGGCCATTGGCGAGGAGGTGAAGGAGTATGGTGCCGACGTGCTGTTAGCTCCAGCGCTGAACATCATGCGTAACCCGCTGTGCGGACGTAACTTCGAGTACTACAGCGAAGACCCCGTGGTAGCAGGTAAGACCGCTGGCGCCTATATCAAAGGCGTGCAGAAGAACGACGTGGGTACGAGCATCAAGCACTTCGCCGCTAACAACCAGGAGACGAACCGCATGAATACCGATGCGCGCATTTCGCAGCGCGCCTTGCGCGAAATCTACCTGAAGGGTTTCGAGATTGCCATCAAGGAAAGCAAGCCGTGGACGGTGATGACGTCGTACAACTACATTAACGGCACGTATGCCTCGGAAAGCAAGGACCTCGTCGAAACCATCCTCCGCGATGAGTGGGGTTACGAGGGTACTGTGATGACCGACTGGTTTGGCGGTAAGGACGGAGCCAAGCAGATGTGGGCCGGCAACGATATGCTGCAGCCGGGTAAGAAGGAGCAGTTTGACAGCATCGTGGCAGGTGTGAAGAGTGGCAAACTGGCCGAGGCCGACCTCGACCGTAACGTGGGCCGCATCCTGAACCTCGTGGAGAAGAGTCCGCGTTTCCAAGGCTACAAATATTCGAACAAGCCCGACCTGAAGGCTCACGCTGCTGTAACACGCCAAAGTGCCGCTGAGGGTATGGTACTCATGAGAAACGAGAAGGCGCTGCCGTTCGCCGAGAACGTGAAGAACGTGGCACTGTATGGTAATACGTCGTACGACTTCATTGCCGGCGGAACGGGATCAGGTAACGTCAACCACGCCTATGTCGTCTCGTTGCTTGATGGTCTGAAGAACGGCGGCTATACCGTCTCTGAGGAACTGAAGAACGCTTACGAGTCATATCTCGCTGACGCCAAGAAGAAGGCTGAGGCCGCACTGGAGGAGCAGGCCAAGAAGGATCCGAAGAACGCGATGCTCGTGAAGTTCCTGCCCCAGCCACTGCCCGCAGAAAAGCTCTTTACCCCCGACGAACTGGCGAAGCAGGCCGAGGCTTCAGACATCGCCGTCATCACATTGGGTCGTCTGTCTGGTGAGTTCCTCGACAGAAAGGTGGCTGACTTCAACCTCAGCGACTCTGAATGCCAACTGCTCCAGCAGGTTTGCGACGTTTATCACAAGGCCAACAAACAGGTTATCGTGCTACTGAACATTGGTGGTGTCATTGAGACTGCCTCATGGAAGGATATGCCCGACGCCATCCTCTGCGCCTGGCAGGCAGGACAGGAGGGCGGCAACAGCGTTGTTGACGTGCTCAGCGGCAAGCAGTCGCCCAGCGGCAAGTTTACGATGACTTGGCCCATCAAGTTCACCGATGCCTACTCGTCGAAGAATTTCCCCATCGACGAAGACCCGCGCATCGACATGCTCAACCAGGGCAAGAAGGGTAACGTCCGCAACGTGGACTATACCGAATATGAGGAGGACGTTTACGTTGGCTATCGTTATTTCGACTCCTTCGACGTTCCCGTCTCTTATCCTTTCGGTTATGGTCTGAGCTACACCACCTTCGAGTATAGCGATGCCAAGATTGAACAGAAGAACGACATCTACGACGTGACTGTCACCATTAAGAACACAGGTGACCGTGAAGGCAAGGAAGTCGTAGAGCTTTATGTTGCTGCTCCCGACTCGAAGGCTGCCAACAAGCCCGCCAAGGAACTGAAGGCTTTCGCCAAGACAAAGAGTCTGAAGCCTGGCGAGAACGAGACCCTCACGTTGAGCATCACCGCTGATCAACTGGCGTCCTTCGACGAGACTGCCTCTGCATGGGTTGTCGCCGAGGGTGAATACCAGTTCATTGTCGCTGCCTCTGCTGCCGACGTCAAGGCCACCCTCACGGCTCCCGTCAAGAACCAGCAGGTGAAGGCTCACGACGTGCTGAAACCCCAAACGAAGATGAACCTCTTAAAACGATAATACGCTATGAAGATTTGTAGATTAATGATAGCTGTAGTCGCCCTGTGCGGCTGCAGCCTTTGTGCATCCGCCCAGAAACTCACGGCTGGCAACATCGACGAAATCGTCAAGGCCATGACGCTGGAGGAAAAGTGCCACTTCGTATTAGGAACGGGCATGCACTATAATGATGATGACAAGTTTCCTGGTACGGCGGGCAGCACGTTCGGCGTGGCGCGACTGGGTATCCCCGAGACCTATTGTGCCGACTCGCAGCAGGGGTTGCGCATGAATGCCAAGCGGACATGGGACCATCGTGACTATTATCCCACCGATTTCGTTGCCTCACCGACGCTGGCTTCGACATGGGACCGTGAGGCGGCGTTCAAAATCGGACAGGGCATCGGCAACGAGGTGCGAGAGTTCGGGTTGGACTGGATTCTGTCGCCCGCTATGAACCTGATTCGTAATCCGTTGTGCGGACGTAACCATGAATATTACTCAGAGGACCCCTACCTCTCGGGCACCATCGCTGCAGGCTATGTGCGTGGTGTGCAGAGCGAGGGCACGGCTGCTTGTCCCAAGCATTTCGTGGCAAACAACCAGGAGACCAACCGCAACAACAATATCTCTCAGGTTTCACAGCGTGCACTGCGCGAGATATACCTGAAGGCCTTTGAGATTATGGTGAAGGAGAGTGATCCGTGGACCATCATGACGTCGTATAACAAGCTGAACGGTCCGTATGCCGTGCAGAACTACGAGTTGCTGACCACGATTGTTCGCGACGAGTGGGGATGGAAGGGTATGTATGTCAGCGACTGGAATGCCGGTGACGATGCCGTGGCCGCGATGCTGGCTGGCAACGACATGCTGCAGCCCGGACAGCCGAAGCAGTACGATGCCATTCTGACTGCTGCCAAGAGCGGTGCGCTGCCAATGGAGGTGCTCGACGCCAACATCAAGCGCATATTGGAATATGTCGTCAAGACAAACAGCTTCAAGGGCTACAAATATAGCAATGAGCCTAACCTGAAGGCGCACGCCCAAGTGGTTCGCGAAGTGGGTGCCGACGGTATTGTGCTGCTGAAGAATAGCGGCATCTTACCTCTGACGGGTAAGCGCGTGGCGTTGTTCGGATGTACCAGCTACGACTGGATCTCTGGCGGTTCCGGCTTTGGCGGCACCAGCGTGGGTCACTATACGGTGTCGTTGGTTGAGGGTATGCGCAGCGCAGGTTACGAGGTGTACAAGCCGCTCATTGCTACTTACACGCAGCACCTCGCTGCTGAGGAGAAGCGCCTGTTCCCTGACGGGCGTCCACCATTCTCACTGCTGCCTCCGGCCCGCGCTGACGAAAAGCAGTTTACGGCTGACGAACTCAATGCTGCTGTCAATGGTAGCGATGTTGCCATCATCTCCTTAGGTCGCAAGAGTGGTGAGGCTGCCGACCGCAGCGAGGCCGACTTTTATCTGAAGGAGGGTGAGAAGCAACTCATCAAGGCTGTCAGTGAAGCTTATCACGCCAAGGGCAAGAAGGTCGTGGTGTTGCTCGACATCTGCAGTCCCATCGACGTGGCCTCATGGCAGGATCAGATTGACGCCCTCGTCTGCACATGGCAGGGTGGACAGGAGAGCGGTTTCGCTGTTGCCGACGTGCTCAGCGGACGTGTGAACCCCAGTGGCAAGCTGCCGATGACCTTCCAAATAAAATATGGTGACGCTTATGCCGACAAGAACTTCCCTGCCAACGTCGACGACAAGACTCTCGGCGCCATGTTCATGTGGGGTTACGACAAGGACAAGGCTCCTAAGGAGCGCAAGCCCGAGGCCAATATCGACTTCACCAGCTACGAGGAGGACATCTATGTGGGCTATCGTTATTTCGACTCGTTCAAAAAGCCTGTGGCTTATCCCTTCGGTTATGGACTGAGCTACACCACCTTCGCCTACGAGAACATGAGCGTCACGGAGGCTGACGGCGTGTTTACTGTAAAAGTAGATGTAAAGAATACCGGTCGTCATCCCGGTCGTAACGTCGTGGAACTTTTCGTGGCAGCTCCCAACAGCAAGAAGCTGAACAAGCCCGAAAAGGAACTGCGCAACTATGCCAAGACCCGTCTATTGAAGACTGGTGAGAGCGAGACCATTACGATGACGGTAAAGGCCGAAAACCTCGCCTCGTTCAACGAAAAAGCGTCTGCTTGGAAGACCGACCCAGGTGTCTATACCTTCCTGATTTGTTCTTCTGCCAACGACGTGGAGGCACAAGCTACGGCAAAGGTTAAGGCCTGGACCAAAAAGGTGAACAACGTGATGAAACCCAATGTGAAACTTAACTTACTGAAAAGATGAAAAAGACTATCATAACTTTGGCGCTGGCAGCGGTATGCTGCATCGGTGCCTCGGCACAGGAGAAACTCTTCAATAGTGCCAGCGTACAATCACCCGTCGTCAACCCTGACGGCACAGTAACGTTTAATGTCTTCGCACCCAAGGCCATCAAGGTCGAGGTAACAGGCGATTTCCTGCCCACACATCAGATTGACGTGCCAGGCTATGGCAAGTATGATGCTCCTGGCGTGGCAGAACTCGTAGAAGGCAAGAACGGCGTGTGGAGCTACACGAGCGACAAACTGGCTCCAGAGATGTACAGCTACACCTTCAACATTGATGGTTTGACGGGCGTGAAAGACCCTGCCAATATCTATGTGAACCGCGACATTGTGTCGTTTACCAACATCTTTATCGTCAGCAAGGAGAAGGGCGATAAGGGCGACCTGTATAAGGTGAACGAGGTACCTCACGGCAATCTCTCGAAAGTCTGGTATCCCAGCCCCACGCTGAAGATGCAGCGTCGTATGACCATCTATACGCCCCCCGGTTATAACAAAGGTGGCAAGTATCCCGTGATGTATCTGTTGCACGGTTCTGGTGGCGACGAGAATGCCTGGAGTGAACTCGGTCGTGCCGCACAGATTCTCGACAACCTCATTGCGTCGGGCAAGGCTAAGCCTATGATTGTCGTGATGCCTAATGGCAACCCCAACTGTCAAGCTGCGCCTGGTGAGTGGTCGTTCGGTATGTACACACCTGGTTTCCGCGACGGAGGTACGGGTCCCACGACTCCTGCCGTTGCCACCATTCCAGAAAGTTTTATGGACATCGTGAACTACGTCGATGCCAACTATCGCACTATCAAGAAACGCGAGGGTCGTGCCATATGCGGTCTCTCGATGGGTGGTGGCCACACCTTCCACGTAAGTCTACTCTATCCCGACAAGTTCGACTATTATGGTCTCTTCTCTGCTGGTCTGCACTTGGCTAAAGGTGGTTATCAGGATTCGTTTGCAGAGCAAATCAAGGCTAATCCCGAGTTCGCTCAGCAGTCTGCGAAGCTCTTCGGCAGCAAGCCCAAGCTCTACTGGATGGGAATGGGTAACACCGACTTCCTTTATCAGAGCACTGTCGACCTGCGCAATTACTGGGATTCCAAGGGCTACAAGTATGAATACGTCGAGACCGACGGTGGTCATATCTGGCGCAACTGGCGCATCTACTTGACCATGTTTGCGCAGAAAGTCTTCAAATAGAACCACGAAATGAAGCAATCTCTTGCAAAGGCCTGTGTCGCCATTGTACTATCAATATTACCAGCCTTACAAGTACAAGCACAGACGTTGCACTACGACCGGCCTGCGCAGTATTTCGAGGAGGCGCTGGTAATAGGTAATGGTACAATGGGCGGCATCGTCTATGGTGGCACCCAGAAAGACTTGATTTCGCTGAACGACATCACGCTATGGACTGGTGAGCCGTGTAACATGAACGTCTATTCGCCTGAGGCCTACAAAAGCATCCCCCTGATTCGCGAGGCCTTGAAGCAAGGCGATTATAAGGAGGCCGACCGTTTGCAGCGTGACGTACAGGGACATTTCTCACAGAACTATCAGCCGTTGGGACAACTTGCGATAGAATATCTCGACACCACGTTGGCGGTGACCAACTATCGGCGTTGGCTGGACATTGGCAATGCGACGGTTCATACGGAATATCGGCGCGGAGGCTATCGGTATACGACGGAGTACTTTGCCACAAACCCTGACTCAGGAATTGTGGTGCGTATCGCGACTGACAATCCCAAGGGCATTCAGGTGCGGTTGTCGATGAATTGTCAGTTGCGGTATAATCGCAGCATACAGGATGGTAATACATTGGTAACGGACGGCTATGCCGGCTATGCCTCGCTGCCCAGCTATTACGATGCGAAAGAAAAGTTTGCCTACGACCCTGAGCGTGGCATCCACTTCCGCACGAAGGTGAGGGTGAACGCTGATAAAACAAGGGTTGACAACGACGCTGTTGTGGCTTATGGCGACAAGGAGGTGACACTTTACATCGTTAATGGAACATCTTTCAATGGTTTCGACAAAGATCCCGTCAAACAAGGGCGTCCCTATGAGCAGATAGCTGATGGACGTTTGCGCCATTTGCTCAGTGTATCTTACGACCAGTTAAAAAGCCGACATGTTGAGGACTACAAGAGCATTTATGATCGCGTGACATTGACGCTGGGAAGCGAAGGCGAGGATGTGCGTCCTACCGACATCCAGTTACGCGAATATGTTGACGAAAGCCGGTTCAACCCTTCATTAGAAGCACTCTATTTCCAATACGGACGCTACTTGCTTATCAGTTGTTCGCGTACGCCCAATGTACCAGCTAATTTGCAGGGACTGTGGAACGAGAGCATTCTGCCACCTTGGTCATGCAACTACACCAGCAACATCAACGTCGAAGAAAACTACTGGGCTGCCGAGACTGCCGCAATGCCTGAGATGCACGAGTCGTTGTTTACCTTCATGAAGGAACTACAGGGCTCGGGCGAACTGACGGCAAAAGCTTACTACGGCGTAAACCGTGGCTGGTGTCTGGCTCATAACACCGATATCTGGGCAATGACCTGTCCTGTAGGTCTGCATACCGGCGATCCGATGTGGGCAAACTGGAATATGGGCGGTGCTTGGCTCTCGACACATATTTGGGAGCACTATACCTTCTCGTTGGACAAGGACTTTTTACGCGAGTATTATCCTGTATTGAAAGGTGCCGCTGAGTTTTGTCTGGGTTGGCTCGTACCACTCTCCGACTTGAACTCTCAGCCTTCAGCCATCGACTATCTCATCACCGCTCCTGCAACCTCGCCCGAAAACTCCTTCGTCACTCCCGATGGTTATTACGGTCGTACTTGCTATGGTGGTTTTGCCGATATCGCCATGATTCGCGAATGTGTTGGCGATGCTCGCGATGCCGCTATGGTTTTGGGCATTGACAAAGACTTCATTGCAGAGGCCGATGCAGCCTTGAAACGCCTGCATCCTTACAAGATTGGTAAAAAAGGCAATTTGCAGGAGTGGTTCTACGATTGGGAAGATGAAGACCCGCATCACCGTCATCAAAGCCACCTCTTCGGCATCTATCCTGGTCACCGTCTTGACGATGGCGTGAATACGAAGGAGGCCATTCACCAAGCGGCCTCACGTACCCTTGAACTGAAGGGTGACCAAACGACGGGATGGAGCACAGGTTGGCGCGTGAACCTCTATGCCCGCCTGCATGATGCCAAGAATGCCTATCACATCTATCGGAAATTGCTATCCTATGTCAGTCCTGACGGCTATCGTGGTTCTGATGCCCGTCGCGGTGGTGGCACCTATCCCAATCTGCTCGATGCCCACTCGCCTTTCCAGATTGACGGTAACTTTGGTGGTTGTGCCGGTGTGGTGGAGATGCTGATGCAGAGCGACTTCCGTCTTGACAGTAACGGACAGCCTGTTGTCGCTATCGAATTATTACCGGCCCTGCCCGCCAACTGGAAAGACGGTTCGGTGAAGGGTCTGCGGGCCCGTGGCGGTTATACCGTTGACATCACGTGGCGTGACGGGCTGGTTGTCGACTACCGCATACGGAATCCCCACGGTGGGACTGTCACTGTGCGTTATAATGGTAAGGAAGAGCAGGTAAAAGCCGATAAAGGGTAAGAGGCAGTTTAGTATAGTTTGACTTTAAGCTGGTATTTCTTAGTCTTGTCAATGGTGTATTTCTTCAACACGCCAGGACCACAACTGCTGTTGCCCAAGCCCATAACGGCACAATCGATGGAAAGGTAAGTCTTGCCTTGATCCTCGAGTTCGTAGTCGTGTGTTTTGCCCGCTAAGTATTGCGCAGAGTAAGGCAGGGCAGAGAACGAGAACGCCTTGTCGACAGCTTCTATGCGCAATGTCTTGCCTTTTTTTGTTTTCAATTCGACCATCGTACAATCCTCGTGGTTGCCTGAATCTTGCGGACGAGGATAGTGAACGTATTGCTGACTGACTGTTGATTTCCATAATCCAATAGGACACGACTCTTTGCGATCAGGATAGTTATCCCAAGGGCCACGACCATACCATGAAAGCTGCTCGTAGTCGCGAGGGAGTTCAATTAGGATCCCTAGACGTGGCAATGGTGGTAATGTATCGGGAATCTCGAAGGTGAACGTCAGTTCGTTGTTGAATTGCTCCATCGTCACAGGAATGGTCAGCGTATCCAGTCCGCAGCGCTTCCAGTCTTTCGCCAGCCAATTGCCAAAGCTCTTGTCATTGTCCGTTGGGGCGCGGAAGCACTGGGGGCGGATGTTTGATACCAATTGTATCAGTTCAGCAGAAAGTGGCTTGTCTTTAAGTTTCTTCGGTTTGTAGGGCAACGATAGGGGAATCGGGTACTCAGCAGTCTCTCCATTCAACCTTGCAGACTCGCCATAGATAGCCTGTACCTCATAGTATTTAGGTGTCAACGTGCGGTCACTCATCACAATGCCGTTCATGCAGAACGCATGGAGGTTTGGCTTGTCACCAAAATCACCACCATAAAATACTGCTCCCTTTGGTGCGGTAGCCGATTCTTCACTCTTCACTCTTAACTCTTCACTTAAGATAATTCCCTGATCTACCCAATCCCAGATAAAACCACCCAGCATACGCGGATTCGAATTGATTTCGTCCCAATACTCCTTAAAGTTACCAAGGGCATTACCCATGCAATGCGCATATTCACTGGTTAGCACGGGGCGCGGACCACCGTCGCTCCCAACCCATACACAGTGATCGCCAGTTCGGCTGGCGATTTCCAACAATCGCTCCCAACGGGCATTCTCTGCACGTTCCTGATCACTACCCTCAGGGATACCTGGATTCAGGTATTCTTCCATGACACGAGGATAGAAACGTGAGATGACGTCAACTGTCGATGGGTCGGGCATTTCCTCTCCCTTACCAGTATAATTGCCCTGCGCTCCCTCATAATGTACAGGACGCGTGGGGTCGAACTCATGAAGCCAAGCAGACATCGCAGCTTGGTTAGGACCATAACCACTCTCGTTACCCAAACTCCAGAAAATAACGGACGGATGATTCTTGTCACGCTCAGCCATCCGGATAGCCCTATCGAGGAAAGCGTCACCCCAGTCTGGCGTAGACGCCAACGTGCCTCGCAAACCATGCGTCTCGCAATCGGCCTCATCCATCACATACATGCCCATCGAATCGCAGAGTTCATACCAGCGTGGACAATTGGGATAGTGAGCCAATCGAACGGCATTGATATGGGCAGCCTTCATCAGTCGGAGGTCCTGAAGCATACGCTCCTCAGTCATCACACGGGCCGTATAAGGATCGTGCTCATGACGATTGACACCACGAATCTTGATGGCCTTGCCATTGATAAGCAGTTGGCCGCCTTTAATGCGGATATCGCGGAAGCCCACTTGTTGGGTAACGCGCTCGATGGTTTTCCCGTCGAGACCTTTAAGCTCCAGCATTAGTGTATAGAGGTTAGGATGCTCCGCACTCCAGAGGCGAGGATTGTCCACCTTGATTTCCATACGATTGAACTTACGATAGCCCCGCTGAGGGTACCACTCGTTCATACGGGCGGCCTTGTGTTGGAGGTCGAGGACTTCGTCTGTTGCGACTGAGTCGCAACACACTGTAGAGGAGCCGTCGAGGAGGGTTGCCACAAGACGGTAGCCCTCACCCGTTTCGCCATGATAGACAGAGAACTGCGGATTGACAGCCAGCGTCCACTGTTTATCGGCTGGCGTCGTCCTTACAGCCACATCCCTCAGCCTGACGTTAGGCGTATGATAGAGTAACACATCACGATGGATGCCACCAAAGCGCCAGAAGTCCTGATCCTCAAGATAGGAGCCGTCGCTGTATTTATACACCTCAATAGCTATCTGGTTCTCACCTTTCTTAATATAAGGAGTGACGTTAAACTCCGAAGGTTCCATCGAACCCTGACTATACCCTATCCTATGACCATTGACCCATACGTAGAAGGCAGACATAACGCCCTCGAAGCGCAGGAAGGTTTGGCCAGCGGAAGTGTCAGCGGGAGAACCGCTGACCGCAAACCAACTATCAGGAAGGACAAACGTACGGCGATACTGACCTGTGGGGTTGCGCTCCACGTAGGTCGTCCAATCCTGTTTAGGCTCTCGCATCACATAAGGAGGATCTATCTTGAACGGATAGCCTGCAGAAATATAAATCGGTGTACCATAACCGTTCACTTCCCAATTGGCAGGCACAGCCAATGTTGCCCACTGTGAATCATCGTAATTAGTACGATAAAAGTCTTTCACGCGTTCATCAGGAGTCTTCGTCCAACGGAAATGCCATTGGCCATTCAGCGACAAAGTCCTGTCGCCTTGATGTTCACCAAAAGGAATAAAATACGCTCGTGCTGGCTCACGATTGATTTGCAACACATGGTTGTCTTCCCAATCGTGATGTTGTTCCTGTGCGTTGGCTATACCACCCACAAACAACGTTATTGCCAGTAACCAGTATTTCATGCTTCTTCGAATGCGGCTGCTTCAGCCTCTGCTATGATTTCCTCACGAGTTTTCTCACGTGGCGTTGCTGTGATGTCGTCAAGAGTCAGTTCGTCGAGTTCTGTTTGTCGCTGTGGCACAGCGACAGACTCAACGGACTTTGACTTCTTGTCTTTCATCTGCGGTTGCTCACCTCGTGTCTCAATGAAGTTCTCGTTTTCCTCTTTTATCTTATCAATATCTGGAGCAGCCATAACGGGTTCTTCCTCCATCTTCGTGCGATCGGCCTTCGCAGCAAAGATGCTGTCAATGAACTGTGGTTCACGACGCAGACGCTGGAGGGTTTCCTTCGAAGCATTCTGCTGACTCTCCTTCTTCGAATAGCCAGTACCACTACATCCTTCTAAGCCTTCCAGAAACACTTGTGTCGTAAAGACGGGACTATTGTTGTCGTTGCCTTTCTGTTCTTGTGCGCGGAACTCCAGCTTCACACGATTCTTCTGACTCCACTCTAACAGCTTCGACTTGAAGTTGACCTCCTTATAAGCCACTTTGTCGATATTGATGAGCTGAGCGAGAATGCGCTTCTCCATGAATCGCATGCAAGCATCGTAGCCTTTGTCGAGATAGATAGCTCCCACAAGGGCTTCGAAGGCATTACCATTCATGTAAGAATTGTGTGAAGTAGAATGACCTGCAGACATAATCAACTGGGGAATACCCATCTCCTGCGAAATCTTTCCAAGCGTAGCACGGCTGACCAACTTCGAGCGCGTATTGGTGAGAAATCCCTCACGCTTACCTTCGAAATGGCGAAAGACGATATGGCCCACGACAGCATCAAGAATGGCATCGCCCAAGAATTCCAAGCGTTCGTTATTCTGGGGGCGTCCCTTTTCGTTCCTCTTGCCAACACTCTTGTGCAGCAGAGCCTGCTTGTAGAGCTCGATGTCATGAGGATAGAAGCCCAAAATGTCGTAAAGGGCAGAAAAAAGCTCCTTCTCCTTGCGGAAAGGGAGCTTTATTCTATCAATGATGTCGTTAACCCACATACTTACGGAAAACTACGCAGGCATTGTGACCACCAAATCCGAAGGTATTGCTGAGACCAGCACGAACCTCACGCTTCTGAGCCTTGTTGAAGGTGAAGTTGAGGTTGTAGTCAATCTCCTCGTCCTTATCATCTTCCTCGTGGTTGATGGTGGGAGGAACGATATCGTTTTGGACAGCCAGAACGGTAGCCATAGCCTCAACAGCACCAGCAGCACCCAGCAAGTGACCAGTCATTGACTTGGTTGACGAGATGTTCAGTTTGAAGGCTGCATCGCCAAACACATCCTTGATGGCCTTGGCCTCAGAGATGTCACCAACGTGGGTAGAAGTACCATGAACGTTGATGTAGTCAATCTCGTCAGGCTGCATACCAGCATCCTCCAGCGCGTTCTGCATCACCAGCTTAGCACCCAGACCCTCAGGATGAGAAGCTGTGATGTGGTGAGCATCAGCACTCATACCAGCACCAACCATCTCAGCATAGATCTTGGCACCACGAGCCTTAGCATGCTCGAGCTCCTCAAGAATCAGACAGCCAGCACCTTCACCCATGATGAAACCATCACGGCTGGCGCTGAACGGACGGCTGGCCTTCTCAGGCTCGTCGTTACGCGTTGACAGAGCCTTCATGGCATTGAAACCACCGACACCCGTCTCGCAAATAGCAGCCTCAGCACCACCAGCAACGATAGCGTTGGCCTTACCCAAGCGAATCAGGTTGAAAGCGTCAGCCAGTGCGTTCGACGAAGAAGCACAAGCAGAAGCAGTGATATAGTTGGGGCCGTGGAAGCCGTACATAATCGAAATCTGACCAGCAGCAATGTCTGCAATCATCTTGGGGATGAAGAAAGGATTGAACTTGGGACCATCCTCACGATGAGCACCATAATAGCCAACCTCTTCCTCGAAGGTCTTGATACCACCAATACCTACACCATAGACAACACCAATGCGGTTCTTGTCCTCTGCCTCCAAGTCCATACCACAGTCCTCAACAGCCTGCTGGGCAGCAATGATGGCCAGCTGTGTATAGCGGTCCATCTTACGAGCCTCTTTGCGGTCGATGTAAGCATTGACGTCGAGACCCTTCACCTCACAGGCAAACTGGGTCTTGAACTTAGATGCATCGAAAAGTGTAATAGGTGCAGCTCCGCTCTTACCAGCCAGCATATTCTCCCAAGTCTCCTTAGGATTATTGCCAAGCGGTGTAACGGCACCCATGCCTGTTACTACTACTCTTTTTAATTCCATACGCTTAAAAAAAAGGGTATGGGTTGCCTTCTCAAGTTAAGATGGCAACCCATACTCATTATTCATTTATTTTGCGTTCTCCTCGATATAAGCGATAGCGTCACCTACAGTACCGATCTTCTCAGCCTTATCGTCGGGGATAGAGATTCCGAACTCCTTCTCAAACTCCATGATGAGCTCAACGGTATCCAGTGAGTCAGCACCAAGGTCATTTGTGAAACTTGCCTCGGGCTTTACCTCAGCCTCATCAACACCCAGTTTGTCTACGATAATTGCCTTTACTTTGCTTTCAATTTCTGACATAATTTTCTTCTTTAAAATGTTAATAATTTGATTCTTTTTCTGAAAACTTCGCAACAAAAGGTCGCTTAGCGGCTGCAAAGTAACGAATTTTTATTGACTTACGCAAATATTTTTAAGAAAAAAGTACTCTTTTTTGCACATTAACCCTATACTTGTGCATGTTTTTGACCAAAAAAGTGCCGTTTTTACACTTTTAGTCCTCCTTTTTCTCCCTTCGAAGTGGATAATAATTGCGTAAAGATTCAAAATTCTCAGGATGTTGCTTCAACTTTTGACTATCATCCAAAGGATTATAAAGTTGGAGAGGGTCTCCCGTATAAAGAAAGTCCACAGGTAGGGAAGGAGGTTTAATCGGGCCAGGATGCTTTAATCCAAAATGCTGACATAAGGCGTCAATGACCATATTGTCAGCATTCACCTTTCCGTCAGCCGAATAACCTGCAATATGAGGGGTGCCGATATAAACCTGCTTCAACAGTTCAAGGCTGAGCTGGGGTTCGTGCTCCCAAACGTCAATGACGGCATCGCGTATCCTGCCTTCGTTAAGGGCTGATAGCAAGGCTTCATTGTCAACAACCTCACCACGACTGGTATTTATTATATAAGGTACGCGCGAGAGTTGATGGAAGGATGCGTCGTCAGCCATGTGGTAAGTGGCGTGTTCGCCCTCACGCGTCAGAGGCACGTGGAAAGTGATGATGTCAGCTTCGCGCTCGATGGTTTCGAGCGAAACAAAAGAAGGGTCACCCAGCAAGGGATCGCATACTAAGACGCGCATCCCTAAACGTTCAGCGACAGCCTTGACTTTCGAACCTACGTGGCCACAACCCACAATACCTATCGTCGATTTGCGCAAACAAAGCCCTTTCTCGCGTTCCAACAACAACAGCGAACACTCAACGTACTGCGCCACAGAGGCAGCATTACACCCTGGACAATTAGTCCAACGGATGCCAGCCCGCTTCATGTATGCTGTGTCAATATGGTCAAAGCCAATGGTTGCTGTTGCCACAAACTGCACCTTGCTGTCTTTCAGCAACGCTTCGTCACATCGAGTACGCGTCCGGACTATCAAAGCATCAGCGTCTTGGACGTCATCAGTACTGATGTCTGCTCCTCGCAACGCCACTACTTCATCAGCCAAAAGTTCCAGCTTTTCGCGAATAAAAGGTATCTTATCGTCAACTACTATCTTCATATTGCCTGCAAAATTACGAAATCTTTCTTAATAATTTGGTTTTTTACGTAGTTATTTGTATCTTTGCAGACAAAACAATCAAAACTATGACATTTACAGAACAAGCCAATCAGATTTTCAAGCAGGCGATACGCGATTATCACCTGAAGGATCACGTAGATACCCCCATCAATAATCCCTACAAGACAGGCACCATTGAGCACAGTCTCTACCTGAAGTGTTGGATTGATACCGTTCAGTGGCATCTGGAGGATATCATCCGCGATCCACACATCGACCCAGCAGAAGCTTTGGGATTGAAGCGTCGCATTGACCGTTCGAATCAGGACCGTACGGACTTGGTAGAAGAAATCGATTCTTACTTCCGTCAGACATATAGCGAGGTGAAACCCTTGCCCGAGGCACGTCTCAACACTGAGAGTCCTGCCTGGGCGGTTGATCGTCTGAGCATTCTGGCTCTGAAGATCTGGCACATGCAGGAACAGACAGAGCGCAAGGATGCTGATGCTGCTCACCTGCAGAAGTGTCAGGCTAAGCTCGACGTATTGCTCGAACAGCAAGTAGACCTCTCGACGGCTATCGACCAGCTGTTGGAAGATATCGAGGCTGGACGCAAATACATGAAGGTTTATCGCCAGATGAAGATGTATAACGACCCAAGCACCAATCCGATACTTTATAAGAAGTAAGAGATGAGGGGTGAGAGGTAAGATATGAAGAAAGACCACATTCTTGTTATCCGCTTTTCTGCCTTAGGCGACGTGGCTATGGTCGTGCCTGTGGTGTATTCGCTGGCTAAACAGCATCCTGACATTCGCATCACGGTGCTCAGTCGTGCGCCATTCCGTCCGCTCTTCGAGAATCTGTCGCCCAATATTGGTTTTATGGGTGCCGACCTGAAGCGCGAATACAAAGGCATCAGGGGACTCAACGCCCTCTATCGTCGTCTGACTGCCAAGCAGTTTACGGCTATTGCAGACTTGCATAGTGTGTTGCGCTCAGAATTCCTGCGTCTACGCTTCAACATGAGCCGTTGCAGGGTGGAGCATATCAATAAACACCGTAAAGGTCGTCGCAAACTGACGTCCAACAACAACAAACAGCTCATCCAGCAACCCACACCCTTCCAGAACTATGTGGAAGTGTTCGAGCGTTTGGGCTATTCCATCAATATCCAGTTTACCAGCATTTTCGCCACTTCGCCTACGGGCAAAGGAGACCTCTCGTTGCTGCCTGAATCTATTCTCTCACCTCTCACCTCTCACCCCTCACCTCTAATTGGCATTGCACCCTTTGCGGCCCACGAGGGGAAAATCTACCCCACCCCATTGATGCACGAGGTCATTCGCCAATTGACACAACAGCATCCCAAGGCGCGCATCTTCCTCTTTGGACGAGGCGAGAAGGAGAACCAGCACTTCACAGAGTGGTGCAAGGAATTCCCCACCTGCGTTTTCGTCAGCCAACATTTACAGTCGATGAGCGAGGAACTCATCCTCATGAGCCACCTCGACGTCATGCTCTCGATGGACTCCGCCAATATGCACCTGGCTTCGCTGACTGGCATTCCCGTCGTCAGCATCTGGGGAGCAACGCATCCCTTTGCAGGTTTTATGGGTTGGAACCAAACAAAAGACAATGCCGTTCAGGCAGACCTCGACTGTCGTCCCTGCAGCATCTTCGGACAGAAGCCCTGCAAACGTGGCGACTATGCCTGTATGACAATGATAAAACCAGAAACTGTCGTTGAGAAAGTCAACACCCTTTTACAAACTAAACAAAACAATTAAGCTTATGAAAAAGTACATCTGCGAAACCTGTGGTTACGTGTATGACCCAGAAGTAGGCGATCCCGATAGCGGTATCGCTCCAGGCACAGCCTTTGAAGACATTCCCGAAGATTGGGTTTGCCCCGTCTGCGGAGTAGGCAAGGACGACTTCTCACCTGAGGAGTAAAAGTAGTAAACAAAGGCGTTGATTTATCAAACAATGCCTTTGATTTAATAAACAACGCCTTTGTTTTAACAAACATTGGCGTTGTTTTAACTTTACCTCCAAGCAAAAGAATTTTTAGGTACGCCTTAAAGACCTTTTTACTGCGGGCATCCAACTTTTTCCCTACGTGCAGACTTTATAAGCCCGTATAGTGTCCGATGAAGAAGATGGCGCCAGTCGACTGTTCGCTGATAATATAGATAAACGGATGGTCTGCGTGGAAGTTGACGTGAATGGGCTCGCTGGGGGTTACAGAGTTCTTCATTTCTATCACAGTCACTGCTGCTGCCTCCGTTCCCTCCTCGCTGACCTTGATGCGCGCCACTTGTTTCATCAGTCCGATAAAGGTGGGCACATTACAAAAATCAGGAAACTCGGCACTTACTGTAAATGCTTTTGGCATTCCCAAACGGCTCATGATTTTAACGAGGTCAAGGTCTGTGTTTGTCTCAAAGCGAGGCAACTTTACGTCAACGGTAGCACCTCCTGAAGGCACACCGCTCTTCCACATGCTTTTCCAGCTTTCTGATGTCAAACTTTGCGCAATATCGTAGGTGGTCTTTCCATCTTTAGGCAACAGAATGGTCATACTATAGGCCCCGTTGCCGTATGGCAATTGCAAGGCCTCATAGTCGCCTTTGTCAGCGTAAAGGAACTCTTGCTCCATATGCATCATGGGAACATTCTTGCCAGTAGACTTAAACGCTTCCTCTTTGGTTTCTTCCTTTTTGAACTGCACTTCCCACGTGCCTTTGAAGTAGATGGCGTTTAGCAGATAGCTGACTGCACCAGGATTGAACTCATCCTCACTGAGCACCTCTTCTATCATCTTTTCCGTATGGTCGCTGGCCCATTGGTTGATGACGTCCCGCGTCTTACCATCAGCGAAGTCGCGCGTCTCGGGCTGGGCATTATAGTAGTCATTGGCCTTCTCGACAAAGACGGGGTTCAGCGTGTAGTCTTTGTTCACGTAGATGTTGTTTGCTATTTGCACCTTCGTCAGCTTGTCCAAGTGAAGCGCCTCCGTCAGCATCTTCTTGCAGAAGGCATTCACCTCGTCAGCGTTGTCGAAGCCCAGCACCTTGTTGATTTGCTGTTGCGTCTCACCTGCAGCGCCGTTGTTCAGCATTCCCAAGGCGTAGGTAATGCTGATAGGCGAGAGGATGGTGCCCTTCTCAGGCTCTTGTCCTGCAGGTTCGCTGGGTACACGAGGACCTGCTAAGCGAAACAGGTTGAAGGCGAAGTCGTTGTTGCTCGTCACCAACTGCTGTTCTGCTTGCGTCAGACTGATGGGCGTCTGTTCGTTATTCTCTGGATTAACGATGGGCTCGTCAATTTCACTCAGTTCATCACCATCGCTACTACACGCTGTCATCATCATCAGGGCGACAGCAGCCCAAAGCATTTTATGTCTCATATCGTTTGCAAAGTTAAAGCGTTTTCTACCAATAAAACACGCAAAAAGCAAAAACCTTGCATGAGGAAGGGTTAAATAATCTTAATCCTCTGCGCTTTCGTGCAAGGTTTCGCTGTCTTCCGTGTTTTATCATTAGAACACGTAAACAATTAAAGATATGAAACACGTTGTAATGTTATTCGCACTCCTGCTGACGTTTGGACTGCTGGTTGCCTGTGGTAAAGACGACCCGGATGATTTGTACAATAATCCTGGGGCAGGATTCAATAAAAACAATGACAACTCCAATTCAAATGACTCTATTCAGTATCCTACTTACGAAGCTAACTGGGTACTGGATCGTCAGGTGATAGACAAGACGGTGATGAGGAATATCAACAACCAACGTTTGGAGATAGCGCACATGCCAAACGAAGTGCTTTTACAGCATTTGCTCACCAACGAACAACAAAACCTTCCCATTGAACAGCTTGAATGCGTTTATTATACTTTCGTAAACTTTGGATACAATGCTGCAACGTTTTACAATAACTCCACAAACGCCATAAGCGATGAAAGGAAGTATCTTGTAGAGATTAATAAGCAAACATATCAAGTTGGGATTGATGAGGGTCAGGTTGGAGGAACTTATAATCAGAACACCGACCAATGGACTCTGGAATGGAAAATCAAAAAGGTCAGCATATATAATGAATGGGATTCGCTCGCCGAAATCAAGGACTGGACCTTCGACCCTGAGCTGACGCTGATACTTATTAGTACGAAACGACTGAACTAAGAGAGAGACCGTGGAAACGGAGCAGGAACTGTTGGACGCGATACGAGGCGGAGAACGGGAGGCAAAGCGTCGCCTCTACGAACGCTACAAAGGGCTTGCTATGGCCATCGTCCAGCGCTATGTTGCTGACTATGAGGACGTTCGCGACGTCGTGCAAGACGCGTTCATCAAGATACTGACCTCGTTGGATGGTTTCCGCTTTCAGGGCGAAGGGACGCTGAAGGCCTGGGTCAGCAGCATTGTGGTTCATGAAGCTATCAACCATGTCAGGAGTCACGAACGTATGAGGCTGACGGATCGGTTGCCTGACGAACCTGACGACGAAGAAGAGCCTGACGTAGGGCGCGTGCCCCAAGCGGTGCTCAACAGGTTGATAAGCCAATTGCCCCCAGGCTATAGAATGGTGCTAAACCTGTACGTGTTCGAGCAACTATCACACAAAGAGATAGCCCGCCTGTTAGGCATCACGCCTGGAACCTCTGCCTCGCAATACGCAAGAGCCAAACAAGAGCTCGCCAAACATATTAACAATTATCTAAAGAACAACAAGCTATGACGAAGAAAGACTGGACAGAACAACTCCGCGAGCGACTGGCTGACTACGAGGCAGACGCGCCAGAGGGATTGTGGGCGGACATTGAACGTCGTCTGGCCCAACAGCCAACAAGCGTCGTAGCACCCCAAAAACAGAAAAGCACCGTAACACCCCTTTGGCGACGCTGGATGAACATTGCCGCCCTCGTGGCTCTGGTCGCAGGTATTGGTTGGTGGCTCTGGCCCAAGGAACAAACGCAGAAGGAACCGCTTGCAAAAAAAGAGCAAACACAGAACGAAGCGCTTGCAAAAAAGGAACAAACACAAAGCAAGCCTCTGGCAAAGCATGAGGCGGAGCTTAGAGAGTCACCAGTCCGTACGGGACGGACTGAGAGTTCGCTCCTTACGGAAAAAAAGTTCGCTCCCTACGGAAAAAAAGTTCGCATTAATCAAACAGACAGCAACATCCTATCTCCAAATCATGCCCCTGCTGACAACCAAGCAGAGACAGAGTGGGCTGAGGTTCGGCCTCAGCCTCAACGCCCCTCTCCCCTCCCCTCGCCCACTAAGAACCACAAGGGCATTACAATAGGCCTCATGGCTAATAACGGCCTCTTGGCCTACAACCACACCAACGGAGTGATGATGAGCCCAGAGATGGCCAGTCGCTACGACTTTAGCGACTATCTGCCCCCTGGTAGCACTCGCGCTACGGAGGAGCCCATCTGGCTCATTGGTTATGAGGAGCGCCAGCATCACGACCATCCCATCTCGTTTGGTCTGACCCTCAGCTATCCCCTGACGAATCGCTGGACGCTAAGCACAGGTCTCGTCTATACGCGTCTGAATTCGCAGTTTGTCAACGTCCTAAGCGGCACGCCTATCACTACCGATCAGCGTCTCGACTATCTGGGCGTTCCTCTTAACGTACAGTATCACGTGCTGAAGGGCAAGGGTTGGAAGGCCTACGCCTCAGCTGGCGCACAACTCGACTGGAACATCAAGGCCAAAAGAAATACCGAAGGAGTCGACGTCAACGCCAGAAACGACCATCCGCAGTGGTCGCTGGCTGGAGGCATTGGCATAGAATACGACATCATCCCCCTCGTGGGCATCTATGCTGAACCTGGCCTGCGCTACTATCTGAAGAACGATAGCAAGGTGGACAACTTCTTCAAAGACCAGCCATTTAACTGGACCTTACAGATAGGAATCAGGCTGAATTTGGGGAAAGAGGGTAAATAATTCATAATGGATAATGGATAATTGACAATTATTTTGTAATTTTGCACCCGAAAATAAACGTTTATTAGAAAAGATGTCATTAAAATGTGGTATTGTGGGACTGCCCAATGTGGGTAAGTCTACCTTGTTCAACTGCCTGTCGAGCGCAAAGGCACAGGCAGCAAATTTTCCTTTTTGTACGATAGAACCCAACGTGGGTGTGATTACCGTTCCTGACGAGCGACTGACGAAACTGGCAGAGCTCGTTCACCCAGGACGTATCGTGCCTGCAACCTGCGAAATCGTTGATATTGCCGGCCTCGTAAAGGGTGCCTCGAAGGGTGAGGGCTTGGGCAACAAATTCCTTGGAAACATTCGCGAAACGGATGCCATTATCCACGTGTTGCGTTGTTTCGAGGACGAAAACATCACCCACGTAGATGGAACCATCGACCCCATTCGCGACAAGGAGATTATTGATACGGAGCTGCAACTCAAGGACTTAGAGACCATCGAGAGCCGTTTGGCCAAGACGGAGAAGGCTGCTGCTGCAGGCAATAAGGAGGCGAAGATTGAGGTCGTTGTGCTCAAAGCCTACAAAGAGGTGCTGGAGCAAGGCAAGAATGCGCGTATCGTAGAATTCGAAAGCAAAGACGAGCAGGACTGTGCGCGTAATCTCTTTTTGCTGACAGCCAAGCCTGTGCTGTATGTTTGCAATGTGGGCGAGGCTGATGCGAAGAGCGGTAACGCCTTCACGCA
This sequence comes from uncultured Prevotellaceae bacterium, assembly GCA_900318885.1. GTDB lineage: Bacteria > Bacteroidota > Bacteroidia > Bacteroidales > Bacteroidaceae > Prevotella. Next base: position 119,847 of record ONMN01000001.1, read on the forward strand.
AAAGGTTGAGGCACTCGCTAAGGAAGAAGGTGCTGAAGCCATGATTATCGCTGCCAAGACGGAAGAGGATATCGCAGAGCTCGAGAGCTACGAAGACAAGCAGCTTTTCTTGGAGGAGCTGGGCTTAGAAGAAAGTGGTGTAAACCGCCTCATCAAGAAAGCTTACGCCCTGTTGAACCTTGAAACCTTCATTACCGCTGGTGAAATGGAGGTGAAGGCGTGGACATATAAGAAGGGTTGGAAGGCTCCCCAGTGCGCTGGCGTTATTCATACCGACTTCGAGAAGGGCTTCATCCGCGCTGAGGTTATCAAGTACGACGATTACATCCAGTATGGCTCTGAAGCCGCTGTCCGCGAAGCAGGCAAGATGGGCATTGAAGGTAAGGACTATGTCGTGCAGGACGGTGATATTATGCACTTCCGCTTCAACGTCTAACGTTGAACATTGAACATTGAACGTTGAACGACAAATGCTGAACTATGAACGAATTATTGTATATTAACTGGAATCCGAGTGTGGAGTTTGGACCGTTTAGATGGTACGGATTGTGCTGGCTGGTGGGGTTGGCGCTGGCCTATCTCATCGTCAAACGACTCTATAAGGAACAAAAAATCAAGGACGAGCTGTTCGACCCCCTGTTCTTCTATTGCTTCATCGGCATCCTGTTAGGAGCGCGTCTGGGTCATTGCATCTTCTACGAGCCGGACTACTTTCTGACGTCGTTCAAGGGCTTTGTCGAGATGTTCATCCCCATTCGCTTTTTGGAAGACGGAGGTTGGAAGTTTGTGGGCTATCAGGGCCTTGCGTCGCATGGAGGTACGTTGGGCTTGATTATCGCCCTGTGGCTCTACGTCAAGCATACTAAGCTCAGCATCTGGACGGTATTGGACAATATCGCCATTGCTACAGGAACTACAGCGTGCTTCATCCGCTTGGGCAACCTCATGAACTCAGAAATTATCGGTAAGGTGACGGACGTTCCCTGGGCCTTTATCTTCGAGCGTGTCGATATGTTTCCTCGCCATCCAGGCCAGCTCTACGAGGCGATTGCCTACGCTATCTTGTTTGGCATTATGTGGTATCTCCACAAGCGAATGCCTGAGAAGATTGGCACAGGCTGGTACTTCGGATTCTGTCTGACGTATATCTTTACCTTCCGTTTCTTCATCGAATACACGAAGGAGATTCAGGAAGCTTTCGAGGCCTCTCTTCCACTCGATATGGGCCAGATTCTCTCGATTCCCTTCATCATCATTGGTGTAGTCTGTATGCTAAGGGCCAAGAGAAAAATATAATCATGTTTTTATCAAGAATTAGAGAATTAGAGAATTTTGGCTGCGCATAGTCATGAATCTCTAATTCTCTTTTTTAGATAAATTCTTAAATTCTCAAATTCTTGATTATTTTCCTGAGACGATTTTTTTGATGTCATTGAGCTTGTTGAGGGCTTCGAGGGGCGTGAGGTTGTTGACATCGAGGCCTAAGATTTCGTCGCGGACTTGACAAAGGACGGGGTCATCCAATTGGAAGAAGGAGAGCTGCATTCCCTCGCGACTCTGGGCAATCTCCGCTGTGGGCTTGCCAACAGTTCCTACAGAAGCATTATCCGTTTCCAATTGCTTCAGAATGACGTTGGCGCGCTTGACAATGCTCTTAGGCATTCCAGAAATCTCTGCCACGTGGATACCAAACGAGTGCTCTGAACCACCCTTTTCCAGTTTACGCAGGAAGATGACTTTTCCTTCCACCTCGCGGACAGAGACGTTGTAGTTCTTGATGCGTTTGAAGTTCTTCTCCATCTCGTTCAGCTCGTGGTAGTGCGTCGCAAAGAGTGTACGAGCCTGAGCCTTGGGGTGTTCGTGCAGATACTCAACGATAGCCCACGCAATGGAGATGCCGTCATACGTCGAGGTGCCTCGTCCCAACTCGTCGAAGAGCACCAGCGAGCGAGGCGTCACATTATTTAATATATTTGCAGCCTCCGTCATTTCCACCATAAAGGTTGATTCGCCCAAGGAAATATTGTCTGAGGCTCCTACCCTCGTGAAAATTTTGTCCACCAAACCAATTTTCGCGCTCTCTGCTGGCACGAAACATCCTATCTGCGCCAACAGTACGATTAAGGCCGTTTGGCGCAAGAGAGCCGATTTACCAGCCATATTCGGACCAGTAATGATGATGATTTGCTGATGCTCTGAGTCAAGATAGATATCGTTTGGCACGTAATGTTCGCCCAAAGGCAATTGCGTCTCAATGACAGGATGGCGACCCTGCTTGATTTCTATCACGTCACTGGCATCAATCACAGGACGCACGTAGTGGTTCTCTTCAGCCGTCTTGGCAGCACTCAGCAAACAGTCGAGATGGGCAATGACGTTGGCGTTGATCTGAATCTGAGGAATAAACTCCTGCATAGCCAGTACGAGGTCGTTGAACAGCTGTGCTTCGAGCGCGAGAATCTTATCCTCGGCACCCAGAATCTTCTCTTCGTATTCCTTCAGTTCCTGCGTGATATAACGCTCTGCCTGAGCCAGCGTCTGCTTGCGAACCCACTCCTGAGGCACTTTATCCTTATAGGTATTGCGCACCTCAAGGTAATAACCAAAGACGTTGTTATAGCCTATCTTCAGGCTCTGGATACCTGTCTCTTGGGCCTCACGCTCCTGAATCTGCAACAGATAGTCCTTACCACTATAAGCAATATGTCGCAGTTCATCCAGTTCTGCATTCACACCATCGCGAATCACGCCTCCCTTGGCAACAAGCTGTGGCGGGTCATTCTGAATCTCGCGTTCTATCCTGTCGCGAATGCTCTCGCAAAGATTCAGCTGCTCCCCTACCCTTTTCAGCGATTCGTTGTTGGCATAGAGACACGCTGTCTTGATGGGTTGGATAGCCTGCAGGGCCATCTTTAGCTGTACCACCTCACGAGGCGACACGCGACCCACAGCGACCTTTGAAATGATGCGCTCCAAGTCACCCATACGATGCAGTTGGTCGTCAACACACTGGCGGAACTCTGGTTCGCGATAGTAATATTCCACAATATCCAAACGCTCGTTGATGGGCTTTTCATCCTTCAGCGGAAATACCAGCCAACGACGCAACATACGACCACCCATAGGCGTCACCGTATGGTCAATGACGTTGAGCAACGACTTACCGTCGTCCTGCATAGGACTGAGCAATTCCAGCGAACGGACGGTAAACTTATCCAGACGCACATAGCGCTCTTCCTCGATACGAGAGAGCGAAGTGATATGGGCAATCTGCGTGTGCAACGTCTGTTCCAGATATTGCAGGATAGCACCAGCTGCAATGACACCACTCTTCAGATGATCAACGCCAAAACCCTTCAGCGACTTGACGTTGAAATGCTTGAAGAGTTTCTGATGGGCCGTCTGCTCCGTAAATACCCAGTCGTCCAGTTCAAAAGTCACGAGGCGATTGCCAAAGTAGCGTTCGAAGTCGTGTTTGCGCCCCCTGTCGTAGAGCACCTCCTTGGGTTGGAAATTGCCAATGAGCTTCTCCACGTAATCGTAAGTACCCTCTCCTACCAGGAACTCACCCGTCGAGATATCCAGAAACGAAACGCCACAGGCCGCCTTGCCAAAATGTACAGCCGAAAGGAAGTTGTTCTCCTTGTAGTTTAGCACGGTATCCTGCATAGCCACACCAGGCGTCACCAATTCCGTAATACCTCGTTTGACGAGCTTCTTCGTCAGCTTGGGGTCTTCCAACTGGTCGCAGATGGCCACACGCTTGCCAGCACGAATCAGTTTTGGCAGATAGGTGTCGAGGGCGTGATGGGGAAAACCAGCCATCTCGTCGCCCTTATTATAGCCATTATTCCTGTGAGTGAGCGTAATACCCAGTATCCGCGAAGCAATGACAGCATCCTCGCAATAGGTCTCGTAGAAGTCGCCACAACGAAACAGCAACAAGGCCTCAGGGTACTTTGCCTTGAAGTCAAAAAACTGTTTCATCATCGGAGTCAACTCCTTACCTTCCTTCGTTGCCATCTTACTTTTGAATTTGTTTGCAAAGGTACGAATAAGTGAGCAAAAAGCCAAAAGTTTTTTGAGCTTTTTCGATTGCAACGCCACACTCTGCACCTTTAGGTCAGAGAACGGAAGTACCTTGACCGAGGGTCAAGGGTACAAAAAAAAAGCGGAACCACCAAACGTTCCGCTCTTTTTATTTTGAGTTCTTTTAATGATTACTTATTCACAAACTTGAGCTTTGCTCGAGTTTGTTCACGCTCGATAAAACTTGAACAAGTTCAGTTTTATTCTCACTTATTCACAAACTTTTTACCGTTCTTGATGACCAAGCCCTTGTAACCAGCATTCACCTTCTGGCCAGCTACGTTGTAGATAGCACCATTATCAGCCTTAACAACATTGATGGTGTTGACGCCACTTGGATCGGGAACCTTCAGCTCAACCTTAGTCAGCGTGAAGCCTAGGCCCTGGAAGCGGAGACCGTTCTTCTGGAGATAATCCAAAGCCTCAGCGGTTGCAATCTTACCCTCGAAGTGAGTCTCGTCCTTAGCCAGTGTTGCCTGAATATCGGTAAAGTCAGACCAATCCTGATACTTGAAGATAGGATTATAATCTGCTGTAACGTCCTTTACTGAGCAATAGATGATATCACCAACCTCAGCAACCTCGAAGTACTTGGGATCAACAGTAGAAGAAACGCCCCATCCGTTATAGACGATTTCACCTTCCCACATCTTCAGAGAACCACCAGCATCAGGACGAACAGGAACATCGCCACCAGCCTTCACAAACTCTGCAGTAGTACCGAACCAGATACCTTCTACCTCAACAGAAGCAGCTGCACTACCACCCTGGATTGTAACCTGCTGAACGTGCTGTGCATAAACGTCGCCAATACCAACGCCACCAGTCTCAGCATTACCATGAATCATTACGCTCTTCTTATCAAGTTTGATTCCAACCATTCCTGTGCCGTCCATTGCAGTTGTAGTAGCAGCGAATACAGGACCCCATGACTCATTCTTGGTCCATTCATCATAAGTGATGCCGAAATTAGGAGTTGCCGATGCATTCTTGAACTTAATCCATACATAGTCAAACTGGGTCATGTCTTTGCCAATGTAGATGGCACCGCCCTTCCAGCCTTCACCCATTGTAATCACATTGCCTTCGATGGTGCAATTGTCCCAAGGAGTGAACTTGCTGACAGGAACCTCATAAATAGTAGCACTTGGATCAATGCCAGGATCTTCACCAGCAACCTCTTCAATAGCGATGGGCAGGAACTGAACGTCATTGTTATAAACGCTGATTACACCAGTAATGTTATAAGTCTTGCCGTCTTCAGGAGCAGCAATCTCAAGATTAAACGTGTTATAGCCTTTAACCTCTACACCACCCTGTGAGATAGTGAAATTCTTACCCTCAGGAGCAGTATAAGTTACACCCTTCAGAACAACAACCTGATTCATGTTTGCAGCCACAACATCCGTGATTGCTGCATCAGGATAGGTAACCAGTACAGCTGAAGTACCTGCTGTAGGCAGGACGTCATCAGGAACAGCCTCGAACAGGTTCTTATAGATACTTACCTTACCAGTCCAATTAGCTGTAATTCTCGAACCGATACCCAGATTTGCAAACTTTGTTTTACTGCTATCATAAATAAGGCTTGAACCAGTGTCATCCTTAATATAAGCGTAAGCTCCATTTAAATAAACAACCAGTGCATCACTTGTGTAAGTAAATGCAGTACCATTCTCCAAAGCATTCAGTTCAGCAACAGTAGCCACATTTGTAGTTTTGGGCTGAGGAGTATCACCAGAGGTGCCCTTCTTCCAAATCAGAATCTTAGTAATCTGAGTGTTGTGATTACTCGTAACTTTCAATGTATAAATAGTACCAGCAGCCTGCTTACCTTCTGCAATAGAATACTGATTTGTACCTGTTGCACCTGTTGTTTCAGAACTTACTGCCTCATCTCCAACAAAGATATTCTGCTTTGTATTAGCAGAAGCACCTTCACGACCAATAACGTCAATGCGCTCTACATCAAAACTAAAAGCAGGGAGACTCAAAGTTGCACCTTCCTTACCAAAAATCAGATAACCTGGATTCTGCTTGTGACCAATACTTGCTTCACCAAAACTAATAGTATAACCACCATTAGTATAGGAAGCGGCAGTTGTCACATAAGAAGTAGGAAGACCCCAAGGATTAGCTGAAAGATCTTGTTCAGCATAGGTAAAGTCAAGTGTCACTTCCTGGGCACTGATGTTTAAACCGACCATAGCCAATAAGGCTATAAACGAATAGCGTAAAATTTTGTTCATAAGCGTTTTTATTTAAAAAGTTAATAATACGTTGTTTCTTTGTTTTGTGGCGCAAAGATAAGAAAAAAAAGGAAAACAGCAATAGAAATGATGAATTATTTTTTAAGTGTATGCATTACATTTGTCAATAAAACTTGCTGAAATTTAACACTTCCTTGCGAGAGCTTCTAGAAACGAAAGAGGGAAGAAAAGGAAGAAAAGTTGGTTGTTTCCGGCTCATTTTTCGCTTACTTCTGGCTCGCTCGGGGTTTGCTACCGGTAAACTGGCAGTTTGCTACCGGATAACCAGCGGTTTACTACGGGTAAACCAGCCTTCAGCAGGGAGCAAAACGCCGTTCATCAGGGAAGGAGATGGGGCTTTTCAGGGCGCCTGAAAAGAGCTTTTTTTGTAAGCCGCTGAATAACAAGTAGTTAGGAAATGAGCCATATTTCAGCCATACGACCGAATAGGAGTTGGCGGATTTCACGCGATTCTCACGAGTTGGTTTGTAAAGTTATTTCTTTTTTGTTAATAAGATTATTGGCTAACTTTTTGTGTGTTTCAAAAAAAATGCTTAACTTTGCAGTCAAAGAACAAACTTAAAACAACAAAGCTTATGAAACGGTATCGACCATTCATGATGATTGCAGCACTTTTGGTGCTTTCGACAACCCTTGCTTTTGCTCAAGGGCCCAACGATTCTGGTGAATACTACAAGCCCGCAGACGGCAAGAAAGGAGCCGCATTGAAAACAGCCCTGTGTGGGGTTATTTATGATCGCAATGAGGGAGGCGACCTCAATACTGCCTACAAAGCGTTGTGGACTCACTTCAAGACGACGGATGCGAAGCCGAATGGAAAGGTTTGGGATATGTATTCCAATAAGCGCGAAATGGAGTTTGGTACTGATCAGGCAGGAAATTACAGCAAAGAAGGCGATGTGTATAATCGTGAACACTCCATGCCTAACAGTTGGTTTGGTGGTAAGGTGATGCCCATGTACACTGATCTCCACCACCTCTACCCTACCGATGGTTATGTCAACAACAAACGCGCTAACTATCCTTTTGGCGAGACAGCAAATCCGAGTTGGAAGTCGGCCAACGACTTCAGTAAGTTAGGCAAATGTACCTATCCCGGTTATGATGGCGTCGTCTTTGAGCCCAACGACGAATACAAAGGTGATTTTGCCCGTACTTATTTCTACATGGTGACTTGCTACGAAGAGAAGTTGCCTGATTGGTATTCGAACTATTCTGAGTCGAAACCAACTCTTGACGGCAATACCTACCCTGGTCTTAGCCCGTGGCAACTGGAAATGTTGATGAAATGGGCGAAGAACGACCCTGTGAGCGAGAAGGAAATCAACAGAAACAATGCTGTTTGGGGCATTCAGAACAATCGCAATCCGTTTATCGACTATCCTGGCCTTGAGGAGTACATTTGGGGCGACAAGAAGGATGAGGCTTTCAGTTACGACAACTACTCGTCGGGCATTCAGAACATAGAGGGAAAAGATGAGATTGAGGGCTATTATTCTGTTGACGGAAAACGCCTTCAGAAGCCTCAACGAGGGGTGAATATCGTGAAAACTAAGAGCAGAAGGACGAAAAAGATAATTAATAGGTAATTTATTTGGATTTTTGCTCACTTAATCGTAACTTTGCAGGCAATTTGAAAAAACAAGACAAGAAGATATGGAATACAACTTTAGAGACATTGAACAAAAATGGCAGAAGCGATGGGTGGAAAATGGCACTTATCGCGTAGTGGAGGACGAAAAGAAGAAGAAATTCTATGTGCTGAACATGTTCCCCTACCCTAGCGGTGCGGGACTTCACGTGGGCCATCCGCTTGGATATATTGCCAGCGACATTTATGCCCGCTACAAGCGTCAGCAGGGCTTTAACGTGTTGAACCCCATGGGTTACGACGCTTACGGACTGCCTGCAGAGCAGTATGCCATTCAGACAGGTCAGCATCCTGAGAAGACGACGTTTGAAAATATCAACCGCTATCGTTCACAATTGGATAAGATTGGCTTCTGCTTCGACTGGGAGCGCGAGGTCCGCACCTGCGACCCCATCTACTATAAGTGGACGCAGTGGGCTTTCCAGCGCATGTTCAAGTCATATTTTAGCCTGTCGTCGCACAAGGCTCAGCCAACGATTAAGCTGATTGAGCACTTCGAACTGATGGGTACTGAGAACTGCAACGCCCTGGGTACTGAAGAGTTGCATTTTACGGCTTCAGACTGGGCCGGCTTCTCTGAGAAGAAGAAGCAGGAGGTGCTGATGAACTATCGTATTGCCTATCTGGCTGATACGATGGTGAACTGGTGTCCGAAGTTGGGTACCGTGCTTGCCAACGACGAAGTGGTGGACGGCGTCAGCGTTCGTGGTGGTTATCCGGTGGTGCAGAAGAAGATGCGTCAGTGGTGTCTGCGTGTCTCAGCTTACGCTCAGAGACTGTTGGATGGTCTTGAGGAAATCGATTGGACAGACTCCCTGAAGGAAACCCAGCGCAACTGGATTGGTCGCTCAGAGGGTACAGAGGTGGAATTCAACGTAGCTGACAGCGACAAGCACTTCACTATCTTTACCACTCGTGCCGATACGATGTTTGGTGTGACGTTTATGGTGCTGGCGCCTGAGAGTGATCTCGTAGCTGAACTGACTACGCCTGAGCAGAAGGCAGAAGTAGATAAGTATCTGGACTATGTGAAGAAGCGTACAGAGCGTGATCGTCAGATGGATCACAAGGTAACTGGTGTATTCTCAGGTAGTTACGCCATCAATCCGTTTACGGACGAGAAGATTCCCATCTGGATTGCAGAATATGTGTTGGCTGGTTATGGTACTGGTGCCATTATGGCTGTTCCTGCTCACGACTCTCGTGACTATGCCTTCGCCAAGCATTTCAATTTGCCCATCATTCCTCTGATTGAGGGAGCTGATGTCTCTGAGGAGAGCTATGACGCCAAAGAAGGTATCATGTGTAACTCAGCAAGCGCCAAGTTCAGCCTCAACGGTTTAACCGTTAAGGAGGCTATTGCGGCTACAAAGAAATTCGTGACTGAGCAAGGATTGGGTAGGGTAAAGGTGAACTATCGTCTTCGCGATGCCATCTTCTCTCGTCAGCGCTATTGGGGCGAGCCGTTCCCTGTTTACTACAAGGACGATATGCCCTATATGATTCCAAAGGAATGTCTGCCTTTGGAGTTGCCTGAAATCGATGAGTACAAGCCCACAGAAACGGGTGAGCCCCCATTGGGTCGTGCCAAGATGTGGGCTTGGGATACGAAGACGGATAGTGTGGTCGATAAGTCGCTTATCGACAATAAGTCTGTCTTCCCATTGGAGCTGAACACAATGCCTGGCTTTGCTGGCAGTTCGGCTTACTATCTGCGTTATATGGACCCCAAGAACGAGAAGGCCTTGGTAAGTCGTGATGCTGACGAGTATTGGCGCAATGTAGATCTCTACGTAGGCGGTACTGAGCACGCAACAGGTCACTTGATTTACTCTCGTTTCTGGAACAAGTTCCTATATGATTCTGGTTATTCTTGCGAGGACGAGCCCTTCAAGAAGCTCGTCAATCAGGGTATGATTCAGGGTCGCTCGAACTTCGTCTATCGTATTGAGGATGAGGGTGCCGACAAGGGTAAGTTCGTTAGCTTCGGATTGAAGGACAAATACACCACAACGCCTATCCACGTAGATGTAAACATCGTCAGTGCTGATGTTTTGGACATTGATGCCTTCAAGGCTTGGCGTCCTGAATACGAGAATGCCGAATTTATCCTGGAAAATGGCAAATACGTTTGTGGCTGGGCTATCGAAAAGATGTCGAAGTCGATGTTCAACGTCGTCAATCCGGATATGATTGTCGAGAAGTATGGTGCCGACACCCTGCGTCTTTACGAGATGTTTCTGGGTCCTGTTGAGCAAAGCAAACCTTGGGATACGAATGGTATTGATGGTTGTCACCGCTTCCTGAAGAAGTTCTGGGCACTGTTCTATGGCAACACGCGTGAGAATCCTGATAGTAAGCTCTTGGTTGACGACAGTGAGCCCACAAAGGAGGCGCTGAAGAGCGTTCATAAGCTCATCAAGAAGGTGTCGCAGGATATTGAGGTATTCTCGTACAATACCTCTATCTCCGCCTTCATGATCTGCGTCAACGAGTTGGCTCAGCAGAAGTGCAAGAGCAAGGAAGCGCTGAAGACATTGGTGATCCTGATTGCTCCATTTGCACCACATATTGCTGAAGAATTGTGGGAAGCATTGGGCGAGCAGGGTAGTGTCTGCGACTCCAAGTGGCCTGCCTGGAATGAGGAATATCTCGTGGAGAACAGTGTCAAGCTGGGTGTTGCCTTCAATGGTAAGACTCGCTTCGATATGGAGTTTGCTGCTGATGCTGACAACGATACCATTCAGAAAGCTGTTCTTGCCGACGAGCGTGCCGCAAAATATATTGACGGTAAGCCCATCGTGAAGGTCATCATCGTACCAAAGCGTATGGTAAATATCGTATTAGGAAAGTAATATGACCATTCAGCACAAAATGATATTGAGTGAAGCCAAGGACTATTTGTTTATAGCCCTTGGCCTCTTCATCTATACCATCGCCTTTACCGTTTTCCTGATGCCTTATCAGATTGTGGCAGGTGGTGTGACGGGTCTCTCGGCTATCATCTACTACGCCACAGGATTCCATTTGGAGAATACCTATATCATCATTAACGGTATTTTACTTGTGGTGGCCCTAAAGATTTTGGGTGTGAAGTTTCTGATGAAAACCATCTTCGCCATCTTTACACTCTATTTTATGCTGATGATAGCGCAGGACCTGATACCTAAGCAGGAGAACGGTCTGCCATTTAAACTGATGGGCGAGGGACAGGATTTTATGTCGATGATTATTGGCTGTGTGCTGACAGGTGTTGCTCTGGCCCTTGTATTTATGAACAATGGTTCGACAGGTGGTACTGATGTCATTGCCGCTTCTGTCAATAAGTTCCACCCAAACGTGTCGTTGGGCAATGTGCTGATAGCTGCTGATTTCTGTATCATTGGTTCGTGTATGTTCTTCCCACAGTTTGGTACCTATCTCGAGCGAGCCCATAAGGTGATGTTCGGCTTTTGTGTGATGGCAATGGAGAACTATACGTTAGACTATGTCATGAATGCCCGTCGACAATCTGTGCAATTTATGATTTTCAGTCAGAAATGGCAGGAGATAGCCAACGCCATTGGTACAGAGATGAATCATGGTGTAACCATTCTCGACGGACACGGCTGGTATACTGGCAAGAAGAGTAAGGTGCTTTGTATTCTGGCTAAGAAAAACGAAAGCGTCTATATGTTCCGTCTCATCAAGATGATTGACCCTAACGCCTTTGTATCACAAAGTGCTGTCATTGGTGTCTATGGTGAAGGTTTCGACGAGATGAGAGTGAAGATCAAGGAAGAAAAAAAGAAGTTAGAGGAAGATCAAGAGAGTTAGAAGAATATAGAAACATGAAAATAGTTTTTGCAACAAATAACGAGCACAAACTCTCTGAAATTCGTGCTATTCTTGGATCTTCGTTCGAGGTGGTTTCCTTGGCTGATATTGGTTGTCACGAGGATATTCCAGAGACAGGTACTACTCTTGAGGAAAATGCCCTCATGAAGGCTGAATACATCTACAATAAATACCATCTTTCGTGCTTTGCGGATGATACTGGTCTTGAGGTGGAAGCACTTGATGGCGCTCCTGGCGTCTATTCAGCCCGCTATGCTTCTTTGGAGTCTGTTGCGAGTGATTCGCAACAAACACTCAGCCACGACTCAGAGGCCAATATGGCTCGATTATTGCGCGAGTTAGCAAATAATAACAATCGTAAGGCAAGATTTCGTACTGTTATTGCGTTAATAGAGAAGAAGGACGTCTGTCCCTGTGGTTGTACCAGCATCAAACTGGTTCATAAGTTCGAGGGTATCGTCAATGGCGAGATTACACGAGAGAAGAGTGGGGCAGAGGGGTTTGGCTATGACCCCATTTTCCGTCCTGATGGCTACGATAAGACGTTTGCTGAGTTGGGGGCTGACATCAAGAACCAGATCAGCCATCGTGCTCGAGCCACCCAAAAGTTGGCAGAATACTTAAAGACGCTGTAAAATATGAAGAAAATAATCATTGTCCTGTTTTTCTTAATTGTCAATTGTCAATTGTCAATTTGTCAAATCGGTACCTGGCGTAATTATCTGGCATATCATGATATCCAGGAGATTCAATCAGCAGGTGATGATATCTTCGTATTGGCGTCTAATGGCCTCTATCAATACAACAAAAACGACCAGTCTATTGTCACTTATGACAGGGTGAATGGTCTCAGTGATACCTATATTACCCATATCCGTTGGTGTTCTAAAGCTAAGCGCCTGGTGGCTGTCTATCAAAACTCGAATATTGACCTTGTTGAACCAAACGGTAACATTATCAATATCAGTGACCTATACACCAAGGTAATGACTGGCGATAAGACGGTCACAAGTATTCGTATTGATGGTGTTTACGCTTATTTAATCTGTGGTTTTGGTATCGTGAAAGTCAACGTCCAGCGTGCTGAGATTGCTGAAAGCTATACACCAAACAATCCAGAATATCCTACTTCATTGCCTGCCGAAGACAACAGCGACTACGAGAAATATATAGAAATTGTCAGTAAACTACAGCCTGACGGGCCTAAGCATAATACTTTTGGTTTTATGCGTTTTCTAAATGGTAATCTTTATTCTTGTGGAGGCAGTTTTTACGCTCCTGGTACTGTACAAATTTGGAACGGTAACAACTGGAACATCTATCAAGACTATGATATCAGTAATCAAACAGGAGTATCATTTGAAGGAGCCATTTGTCTGGATGTCCAACAAACCCCTCAAGGTGATAATGTTTTTGTAGGTGCACGTAATGGACTCTACGAATACGTAAATGGTAAGTTTGTTAAATACTATGACTATAAAAACAGTCCTATAGAACGTTTTGACGGTAAATCATCTGAATACCAATTGGTGACAAGCGTTAAATTTGATGGCAATAACAATTTATGGTTACTGAATAGTCAGGCTCCTACAGCTTCATTGATAAGACTAAAAGATGGACAATTCAATAAGTTCAATCACCAGGAATGGATGAAACTCAATGATGGTGGATTTAATAAAAAGAGTAATGGTAATTTATGCCAAATACTTATTGATAGTCGCGGACTGATGTGGTTTGTCAATGACAACTGGATGAAACCTGCCTATTATCGTTATGATATAGACATTGATAAAGCCTATGCCTACGAGAATTTTGTCAATCAGGATGGTTCTGTCATTCAGAATGTCTATGGTGTAAAGTGTGTTACGGAAGACTTAGAAAACAATTTATGGATAGGTACCGATCAAGGGCCTTTTATGATAGAAAAAGCCAGTATTTTAAATGGAGAAGCGCCACTTATTCAGGTAAAAGTACCTCGTAACGATGGTACCAATTTTGCTGACTACCTTTTGTCTGGCATAAATATTACAAATATTGCTATTGATGGCGGTGGACGTAAGTGGTTTGCCACCAATGGCAATGGTGTTTATTTGATTAGTGCTGATAATATGACCCAATTGCAGCATTTTACTACTGAAAATAGTAAACTGCTTTCAAATAGTGTTATGTCTATTGCTATTAACCAGACTACGGGTGAAGTTTTCTTTGGTACAGACAAGGGCTTGTGTTCATATATCAGTGATGCTACTGAAACAAATACAGAAATGACATCAGATAACGTTTGGGCTTATCCTAATCCTGTAGAGCCTAGCTATACTGGTCCTATCACTATTACTGGTCTCACGCTGAATGCCGACATAAAGATTCTCTCTGCTAATGGTGCTGTTGTCAACGAAGGACGCAGTAATGGTGGTACATATATCTGGGACGGATGTGACAAGAAGGGTAGGAGAGTGGCCTCTGGTGTCTATATGGTTGCTACCGCAACGAATAAAGGAGAGAAAGGCACTGTCTGCAAGATAGCTATCGTCAGATAAAGTTTTATGGGTGATTTAATCAGTAATAAAACAATAGAACGTGTCAAGCGAGACAATTGTTTTGATTTTCTGCGTTATCTCTTTGCTTTTTCACTCATTCTAGTACACTTCTGTACACTCACTGATACCGAACAGTTTTGGTTTATCAGTGGACAAATGCGTGTAAAAGCATTCTTTACTATCACTGGTTTTCTAGTCGTTTACAGTTTCCTCAGACGTAAAAGTCTAAAAGTTTACTGCTGGAAACGAATCGTACGCATTATGCCTGCCTATATTACAACTATTTTATTGTGCTATTTAGTAGGTTATTTCTTCTCTACTGCGTCAGCTACCGACTATTATTTTTCCTCACAATCACTGAAATATCTCGTAGCCAACCTTTCATTCATGAACTTTATAGAACCTTGTTTACCAGGCTTGTTTACAGATAATACATATGGACCTTTCGTCAATGGTTCATTATGGTCTATGAAATTGGAAGTAATATTCTATATATTAGTTCCCTTGATAGTCTTTCAAATGCAAAAAGTGAATAAGACTATCGTATTAGTTATTGTGTATATTTTACTTACTATCTACAATCAATTCTTTGATAATAGCGTGAATACCTTCATCTATTTTTTCAGTGGTACGGCCATTCTGTTGTATTTCGACTGGTTTTGTCAACATATCAAATGGATATTTCCGTTTTGTCTGGTCTATATGATTATTATTTTCTTTTTTGACTATTCGTTTCTTTATTATATTGAACCACTCATTTTTTCAGCTATCATTGTTGGAATAGCATATTATTGCAAACCTCTTAACTTTCTACAACGCTATGACAACATTTCCTATGGACTATATCTCTATCACTTCCCTGTAATACAAGTATTGGTGCAATATAAACTGCACCAACACAATATTTACATAACTTTCATATTTGCTCTTATTATCACCATCTTATTAGCGATAATTTCTTGGTATATCATTGAAAAGCCAATGTTACAACGTAAAGTGAATTAGCTCAATGCCAGCATTTTTTCAATAGGCTTTACGGCATCTTTCGCTATTTTTGGATCGACTTCTACTGATGGCCATTCGTATTTCAAGCAGTTGTATATCTTCAGAAGCGTGTTCATCTTCATATACTGACACTCGTTACAACTGCATTCTAGGCCGCTCTCGCTGATTTCAGGAGGCACAGGGATAAATTCCTTGTCTGGACAAGAACGCTGCATCTCGTGCAAAATACCGGCCTCTGTGGCGACAATATATTGCTTTTCATCATGTTGCTTAGCATAATTAAGCATCGTTGCCGTACTTCCCTTTACGTCAGCAAGTGCCAATACAGGACCCTTACACTCCAAATGAGCCATCACAATAGCATGAGGATACTGCTTTTTTAGTTCTAATATCTTTGCTACTGAGAAGCGTTCATGCACATGACAACCACCATTCCAAAGCAGCATATTTCTACCTGTCACTTCGTTGATATAATTACCCAGATTATAATCAGGACCAAAAATAAGCTTCGCATCTTTTGGTAACTGATCGACAACTTTTTTTGCATTGCCACTGGTAACAACAACATCTGTCAAAGCTTTCACAGCAGCAGTGGTATTGACATACGAAATAACCTGATAGCCAGGATGCTCGTCCTTGAATTTCTTCAGATCTTCAGCCTTACACGAGTCAGCTAATGAACAACCAGCATTGAGATCTGGACAGAGTACTATTTTCTTAGGAGAAAGTAACTTACACGTTTCTGCCATAAAATGTACACCACACATGACCATCATCTTTGCATCTGTCTCTGCAGCCTTGCGAGCCAAAGCCAATGAGTCACCTACAAAATCAGCAATATCCTGAATATCGCCAATGGTATAATAGTGGGCTAAAATGATAGCTCCCTTTTCTTGACACATACGACGAATCTCTTGTTTCAAGTATTCCGTCTCGTTCATTCCTTCAGGAACATTGACAGCTTCGTCAATGAATCCTTTTTGTTTCCACTCCTTTTTCAACATCACATTAATATTTTATTTTCTTTCTTTTTTTCTTTTTAAAAAGAGAATGAAAAGGATGATATGCGGTTGATAAGTGCAAAACTATTTCTGATTTTCCTTGCCAGAATGTTTATTCACTTGTAGTTTAACGTTGTTCACATCCTTTGTGGATACTTACTAATTGATACTTAGTTCGTTAGATAGTTTATCCACAATTCTCTATTTTGGTGCAAAATTAATAAGTTTATATCTTTTTCTTGCATTTTTTGGTGGAAAAATGAGTTGAAAGCCTATAATTTATGCTTAAAATGCACAGTCGAGTAGGGGAGTATTGTATAATTGTGAAGTTATGAATGAATTATTAACATGGTTATGCACATAGTTATCCACACTTTTTCGTATCTTTGACTTCGTCGAAAGAACTCACGTTCGAAAAAGCTCAAATATATTTGGCTTTTTACTCTCTTATTCGTACCTTTGCAAACACAATGAGAAAGATAAAGACGATAGAGATGAAACGCTTGACGATAGAAGAGTATCGTGAGGCAGAGAAACTACCATTAATAGTAGTATTGGATGACGTGCGCTCAATGTATAACATTGGTAGCGTGTTTCGTACATGTGATACTTTTCGCGTAGAGGCAGTCTATCTTTGTGGTATATGTCAGACGCCTCCATCGACTGAAATTCATAAAACAGCCCTTGGTGCAGAGGAGAGTGTGGCTTGGAAATATTTCAAGACAGCATTAGAGGCAGTAGAAGAACTCAAAAAACAGGGTTACAGCGTGTTTTCTGTCGAGCAGGTGGAGCACAGTACTAAATTGCATACGTTCGAGCCTCAGCGTGGCTTAAAATACGCTGTAGTGCTAGGAAATGAAGTAAAAGGCGTCCACCAGGAAGTAGTAGACGCCTCAGATGGCTGTTTAGAGATACCTCAGCTGGGTATTAAGCACTCGATGAATGTCTCTGTTACTGCCGGTATTATTATCTATAAATTCGCAGAGTCATTAATTCTCTGACTAAGGTCGAGTGTGGCGATGTATTCTGCAAAAGTAATTCAGAATACTCCAAGAGTAATTTCAAATACTCTTGGAGTATTTTTTGTTACTCCGAAAGTATTTTCAGTTATCTTATAATAACTTTTTTTGTTGTACCGTCACTCATGCGAATGATGTTTAATCCTCGCTGTGGTTGATTGATGCGCTTTCCATCAATAGTATAGTGCTCTACAATTGCAGGCTGTTGTGTGGCTGTTGTTACTGCAATATCTGTTGTTGGCTTAGGATCTTCATCTGTCAACGCTATGATAGTTCCAAAGTCCTTCCATTGTTCTGCGTTTTTGTAGGCTTCTACAGAAGCAGCGGGTACATGGAGGGTAGCGTTTTTGTAATTAGAATTATTAAAGCTGCTATATGCAATAGGTGCTTGTTCTGTATAACAAAACACATTTATCAGATTAAAGCCTGATCCGAATGCGCTTGTTCCAATACCCTTTACGCTATTACCTATGATAAGATTAGTTAATGATACACAACCCGAGAACGAATAATCTCCTATTACTGTCACGCTATTAGGAATAGTAATTGAGGCTATTCTCGGACAACTATAAAATGCGTATTGATCAATGATAGTGACCCCATTACCAATTTTTACAGCACTAAGATTAGTGCAACCTTCGAATGTATATCGCTCTATTTTTGTAACGTTGCCAGGAATATCAATAGAGGTGAGTGCTTCACAACGAGCGAATGCAAAACCACCTATTGTAGTAACACTACTTGAAATTGTTACCGAAGCAAGATTAATACATCCTAAAAATGCAGAACCACCAATACTCGTAACACCATCTGGAATAACAATAGAGGTTAGGCCAGAACAACCCTGACATGCATAGTTTGCAATAGCTGTTACACTTTCAGGAATAATCGTGTTCTGACATCCTTTCAAAAGCGTGTTACTGGCAGTTTCAATCAAAGCATTACAATTATTACGAGAGTCATAGGCGGTATTTCCTTCTTCTACAGTTATATTAACTATATTTGGGTTGCCTCTAAATGCCATACTTCTAATAGTTTCTACGCTTTTAGGAATACTAATAGATGTAAGATTGCAATATTCGAACGCACTAGTACCAATACTTTTTAAGTTATTAGGAAAAATGATAGTAGTTAGATTCGTATTTTTGAAAGCATCAGTGCCAATACTTGTCAGACTATTCGGAAGGCTGATAGAGATTAGCGACACACAATTATCGAATGCATAATTTTCGATAGATGTCACTCCTTCAGGGATGACCAATTCTCTAACGACCTCACCATTTAGGTGCAAGCGATTCTGCATAGTAACGGGATTGCTATTTATACCATCAAAACAGATTCCACACCATGCTGCAATGTCTGAAATATTAATTGACGTAAGAGCGTTACACTTGTCGAACGCATAGTTACCCATATACGTAAGACCATTGCCTATATTTACAGAGGTAAGGCTAGTACAATTTCCGAATGCATATCCTTCGATTGTTGTCACGCTATTGGGAATAGTAACAGTCGTCAGACTGCTGCAGCCGTAAAAAGCATCACCTTGAATACTGATCACACTATTAGGAATGGTGATAGAGGTAAGGTCAGAACAATTGTAGAAAGCAGAACGTCCGATAGATGTCACCTTATAGACATGATCTTCATACGTTACCTCTTCAGGAATAACAACATCTCCACTATAACTACTTTTGTTATAATCACGGGAAGTAACCTCCAATTCCGCATTCTCTAAATAATTAACATTGTAATAGATAGTAACACCATCAGCATTTGGAACTTGGATATCACAATAAGCTAAGACATTAATAGAAGTCATGCATGATAGCAGGACAAGCAATAAGTTTAAATGACTCTTTTTCATGTTTTTATATTTTTGTGATATTTTCCTTACTTCACAAATTCTTTTCTCGTTGTTCCGTCACTCATCTTGATGATGTTCAATCCGTGCTGAGGTTTGCTGATGCGCTTACCATCAAGCGTATAGCGACCTACAGCAATAGGTATCTGTGTAGTTGTTGGTACTGCAATTCCTGTGGTTGGTTTAGGATCTTCATCTATCAGTGCAACGATATATATAAATAGTTTCCAAAACTCTGCGTTTTTATATACATCTAATGAAACTGCGGGTACATGAAGTTTTATATTGCGAGTCTGGTATCCGAAAGCATCTTCACCAGCTTCAGGCAACTGTTCTGCATAGCAGTAAATATCGCTAAGCTGACAACCATAGAATGCTCTACTACCTATGGTCGTTACACTACTGGGGATAACAACATAAGTTAAGCCTGAATAATTAAATGCATTATCTTCTATTGTCATTATACCCTCGGGAATATTGATAGAGCTAAGTTCTTCACACGCACTAAATGCACTTGTTCCAATGGTTGTTATATTATTAGGAATAATCGTATTTCGACATCCTAATATCAAAGTGTTGTCTGCTGTTCTGATGATAGCATTACAGTTATTGCGAGAATCATAAACAGTGTTTCCCTCTTCCACTTGAATCGTAGTAGCACCAAAAGCACAGCCCCAGAAAGCATTATTTTCTATAGATGTGACACTCTTAGGGATAGTAATTGAAGTCAGCTTACAGCCAGAAAATGCCTCCTCACCAATACTCGTTACTGTAGTAGGAATAGTGAAGGAGGTAAGTGATTGACAGCCCTCAAACACATATTTTTCTATTCTCGTTATACCATCAGCGATACTAACCGAAGCTAAATTTTTACAATTAAAGAATGCCCATTCTTCAATAGTCTTCATACTACTAGGAATACTGATGGATGTCAGACTTGTGCACTGCCAGAACGCAGAACTTCCAATCTTTACAACACTACTGGGAATATTGATAGAGGTTAAATTCGTATTGTTATAAAAGGCTCCCCCTCCTATCTCTGTCACGCTATTGGGAATAACTGTATTGGGACCGCCCGTTATCAATACATTGTCTGCAGTCCTAATGATAGCATTACAGTTATCGCGAGAATCAAACACTGCATTTCCGCTTTCAACCTGAATAGAGGATAGATTCTCGCAGCCATAAAATGGGTTATAATCTATACTCGTCACACTATTGGGGATTATGATAGAAGTTAAGCTAACACAGTTTTGAAAAGCACCACTTCCAATACTCGTAACATGATGAGTCATCTGGATAGAAGTCAATTTTTTAAACTCGTGGAATGCAAGATTTCCAATCCTCGTTATATTTTCTCCCAAATTAATTTCTTCAACAGTGCTGCCAAAAATATCTTTAAGAAGTACTTCTCCCATCCAACTTCGGTTTTTTGATATGATAGCATTACTATTAATTATAACTTTTTTCAAATTACAATAACGGAACATACCATTGTCAATGTTTTCCAAAGTGCTCGGTATGGTGACAGAAACTAGATTCTGACACAAGTAGAAAGCATTACTTCCTATGGTTGTCACTCCTTCAGGAATATCTACTGAAGTCAAATTCTGACAATAGCTGAAAGTTTCTTTTCCAATACTCGTTACGTTATAAACAACATCATCAACTGTTATTGATGCTGGAATCACAATATCTCCAACATACGCTTGTGAGCCATATGTTACTTCAGCAGTTTTGGCATCTGAATTCAGGTTGTAATAAATGCCATCAATTTCTACTTTAGCGCTTACAGCCAAAGGCAGGAGCAGCATTGTAAACAATAAAAATCTTTTCTTCATAATCTTTATAGACATTATTTTCTAACCATATTAAAAGTGCAGACCCATCCATATTCCCATCCAGGTCTAGCACAACCTCAAATACGCTATGGAGTAATCTGTACTCGATAGGTGCAGCTCCAATGTGTATTCGGTTCACTCTTTATTCTCTTATCGAGGTGTTAGTTCGGATGAGAAATTGAGCAAATAAATGTTGTATTCTTTTGAACACGGTGCAAAGGTAAAAAAAATAATTTAAACTACAAACATTTTGAAGAAAAAATGCAGCTTTTACTAAACAACATCCTTCAAAGAGAGATATTAGGCTTCAATAAGAGATATATAGTCTGTCTTTTTGTCCGTAGTGAGCGAACTCACAGTCCGACGTGTGCGAACTTGCCTGACTATTTGACAATCTTTCGACCATTACTTATATAAATACCCTTGGGTTGTTGTGCTAATTGACCATTCATTTTACGACCATTTAAATCATAAACAGCAGCAGTATTTTGTTGATAGTCTGTTTTAACTTGTCCAATAGCAGTATGGTCGGATTCTACCTGAATACCAATCTCTGCAGCTGATGTCCAAGCATTACCATTAATCTCTGACTTTGCCACAAACTTCAGGTAACGACCCATAGTGGGTGTTGTTAATTTGGTAACTTGTTGTGACGTCGTGTTTTTGAATTGACCTGAAACAACAGGCGAGCCCCAAGTTGAACCATCGTTACTAAGATAAACCTCGAAGTTTTTCACCATACCATTTTGATTTCCATCTTGGCGACTGAGGTAGGTGATTGCTGTTACCTTGTATTCACTGGCCATATCAATGACTATCGTATGTGGACACGCTGGTTCCACGCTTCCCCATTCTGTATGCCAGAAAGTATCGTTCTTACCATCAAAAGCTAAACGAGCTTCATTGCCACTATGCTGACTATCAGCACTGACCAGTTTCCAGGCTGACTTGTTTATATAAAGATCAAAATCGTATGTCATTACTGGACTATCCATTAAATTTTCACCAGTACAATAGGTATTGATTGTGCATGCATCATTTTGGATAAGAGGATCAGTATATTTCTGATAGTCACCTCCATTGATGCTATAATAGATAGTGGCATTCTTCGTTGGGGTGCTCATTTTGATACGCCCATTGCTCTGACGTTCACAACTGACAGGCTGGCATACCGGCATATCCACTCGAGCGATTGCGGCAACATCGTTTCCAGCTTTCAACGGAATGATGAAGAATCGGAAAGCAGTATTGGCAGCTTTCAGTTCGTATTTATCCATCACGTCTGGACCACAAGAGTTATTACCCAAACCACGAGTAGCAGCATCGAGATTGACAACGGTATTATCGCAACGTACAAACTGATAGGTATGTTTCTTGCGCGTGTCCTTATTCGTATAGTTGTCTTCAGGACGGAAATGAACGGCAGAAGCTGCCATCTGGTCTGGTGCAACAAACAACAGACCTTGGCCCTCATTATTAGTCACTGACATCCAACGTACCTCTTGTTTAGTACCATGTTCCTGTGGCAGGATGTATTCTTCATATTGATTGGTAACAGTACTCTGATAGATGCCGGGCAGACAGGCTTCCTTGCGGTCGCGATAGTTGTCCCAAGGTCCGCGTCCGAACCACATAAGTTGTTCCATTTCCTTTGGCATCTCTAACTTAAAGCCAAGCTTAGGCAGGATGGCACCAGAATTCTGCGGACGGATAAAGGAGTTGACCATCAGTGTACCATCAGCACAAACGATAAAGTCAAGGCTGACATCGAAAGTGTTTGAGCTATTACCATAAGTACTCTTCATACTCACGATGACGGTCTTGCCATCATCAGCCTTTGTCACCTTCGTATCAGTACCCTTACCCGTCGTACTGAGACTACGCAGTCCCATACTGTCCCAAGTTGCTTTCTTGCTGCCATCATTGTCAGTAGGCAGACGGAAGGCATTGAGTTGCAGAGCCTTGCTCATCATCTGAACACCGTCAAGAGAGTAACCCGTGAGTGTACCTTTATTCTTGGTAAAGGTAGCCTTGAAATTGGCACCGCTGACGTCAACAACAGCGTCAGTCTCTTCTACTGTCAGCGCATTATTATTGGCAAAGGTAAGGTCTTTCATTGGCTTTGTCGCTGTCTTCACAGGCAGTTTCTCTTCAGCTACCACATAGCCGGCATCAGCCCAGGCAGTATTTTCGCGCTGTTTAGCGGTGAAATTTATGAAAACTTCTTTTTCAGGGGGAATAATAGAGAAGTAAGAAGAAGTAAGATAATCGATAGTGATATTCTTAGTTTCACCAGCAGCAATGTCGTCGCTAATAGTTCCGCTCATATAGTCATGACCTTCTTCATCAACAATGCTGTAGCTAACGTCGTAAATGCTACTGGACAAGAATGCCAACTTGTTTTTCATACGGAAAACATTAGTTTTACCACTTACTGCAGAAAACTCCAAAGGCTGGTAAATCTTCTTCGTATTATATGTCTTTGCGGTATAGCTCCAGTCTGGATGCACCAAACCATTAATGCAGAAATTTCCGTCGTTGGGATTATCGCCAAAGTCACCACCATATGCCCAGTATTCCTGACCACTACTGCTCTTGGTGAGCAATCCTTGGTCCTTGAAGTCCCAGATGAATTCACCCGTCAGACACGGATAGTTCTCGTAGAGGTCGAACATATCACGAACATTACCCATTGAGTTACCCATCGAATGTGAATTCTCGCACTGGATATGCGGACGGTTATGCTGTGATGAACCAATATAGTTGATGGTTTCATAGCTGGCATACATCGTTGAGGAGACATCAGCATAATCGCTATTACCTTCGTAGTGCGTCAGACGTGTCTTGTCGAGTGCCTTGATAGCATTGGCCACATACTGGAAATTGTTGCCGTTTCCGCTCTCATTACCAAACGACCAGATAAAGATACAGGGATGGTTGCGATGGGTTAGTACGTGATTCTCAGAACGTTCCACCATAGCAGGACGGAACAGTGACAATGACGAGAGTTTCTGATGGGCGTGACACTCCACATCAGCCTCAGCCAGCACATAGAGTCCGTATTTGTCGCAGAGGTCGTAGAAAATAGGATCATTGGGATAGTGTGAAGTACGCACGGCATTGATATTCAACCGCTTCATCGTTTTGATGTCTTCTTCTATCTCCTCGTCAGTAATGGCACGCCCATTTACTGGCGAGAAATCATGGCGGTTTACACCATGAAACACCATACGTTTACCATTGATAATTAGTGCACCATCGTTACGGATACCAACCTCGCGGAAACCTACTTTGCTGCCACGTATATCGATAGTCTTGCCAGTACCATCCTTCAGCGTCAATATCAAATCATAGAGGTTGGGAGTCTCTGCACTCCATAGCCTTGGAGCCGTCACATTCATGTTGAGACTGAGTTCTGATGTCTGAGCGTTGAAAGAAGCAGTTTTTGAGGCAATGACGGTTGAGCCATCCATTATTTTTGCCTCTACTGTACCATCAGTTTCTGCACCAGCA
Source organism: uncultured Prevotellaceae bacterium (assembly GCA_900318885.1). Taxonomy (GTDB): domain Bacteria; phylum Bacteroidota; class Bacteroidia; order Bacteroidales; family Bacteroidaceae; genus Prevotella. The sequence goes on from ONMN01000001.1 coordinate 144,474, forward strand.
ATGCTGACCTTCACATTGGCTTTTGCATTTACGTATTGATGATCCAGGTCAGTGGTAAAGAAATAGTCACGTATCTGTGTCTTTGGAGCCGCCCAGATAAAGCAGTGGCGCTGAATACCTGTCAGGCGCCAATAGTCCTGACACTCTAGGAACGATCCGCTGGTGAAACGATATACCTGCAGGGCCATCACATTGTCGCCCTCAATCAGATATTTCGTGATGTCAAATTCAGCAGGCACGTATGAGTCCTCACTATAGCCTACGCGCTGACCGTTGACCCACAGATAAAAACCGTGACCCACACCATTGAAGCGCACATACACGTTATGTCCTGTCAGACAATCGCTCGTTATATTGAAATGCTTACGATAAGTGCCTACAGGATTGGGCATGCTACTGTTGTACTCAAACCAGCTCGGGCGCTCGGCCATCACGCTATAGTTCGACTCGTTAAACGAGAACGGATAAGCCACGTTGCAATAGAGCGGCTTGTCCCAAGACTTATTATGTTTCAGACCCCAAACCTGCCAGTTGGAGGGTACGTCGATATCTGTCCAAGAGGCGTCGTTATAGTCCTTCTCGCACATATTCGTTGTGGCCAACGACGGCTTTTTTACCCAATTGAATTTCCACTTACCATCAAGCGACTGATAGTAGGGCGAGAGTGTCAAATCATTCTTTACCACATCGGCCTCGCTGGTCATAGGCAAGGCTCCCGTATGGGACTTCTCCCTGTTTACATGTGATATACTGGGGTTATCCCACTCTTCGCCCGTCTGGGCATTTACAACACTCATCCAAGCAAGTGCTGCCAGACAAAACACAACTTTCTTCATATCTTTAGTATTATTCATTCAATTAGGTTTTATGATTTTGCCACAAAATTACTAATAATTTCTTAAACGAGCAAGCAATGCCCTGTTTTTCTTATAAAAACATTCGCCCTGACATCCTTCTTAGTGGATATCAGAGCGAAAGTTATAATTGTACCTTATGTTTACGGAAATGTTGTTACTTCACAACAATTTTCTTGGTAGTACCATCACTCATCTTTATGATGTTAAAGCCACGCTGAGGCTGATTGATACACTTGCCATCAATGGTATAGCACTCAATAATCGTAGGCTGTTGTGTGGCTGTTGTCGATTCGATTCCAGATGGATCAGTCAGAGCAACGATATTTCCAAAGCCCTTCCATACTTCAGCATTGCTATATGCATCAACAGAAACTGCAGGCACATGAAGAGTGGCATTTCTGAAATTGGAAGACATGAAAACTGCGTCAGCTAATTTTGGTACTTGCTCTGCATAGCAATACATGTCTGTCAGTTTTTCACAAAAAGTGAACGCCCAGTCTCCAATGGATGTCAAATTCCCAGATAATGTGACAGAAGCAAGATAACGACAACCGCTAAATGCAAGGTTTCCAATAGTTGTTACGTTATTGGACATTTTGATAGAGGTCATGCCACATCGATAAAAGGCATAATCGCTAATCCTTGTCACATCCTCTCCCAAAATATATTCTTCAACAGAGCTGTTGAAGAACGATCCGATGGAAAAACCATTTTGGCTATTATAGTTGTTATTTGATGCTATAGCATTACTGTTTATTTCTACTTTTTTCAGATTGGTGCAAGAATTAAACATCCATTCTTCTAAGTTTGTTATACCTTTACCAATATACAGATAGGTTAGTCCAGTGCAACTGCTTATAATACCACGCTCTATAGTGGTTACAGCATCAGGAATCACGAAGGAGGTTAAACCAGTACATCCCTCAAACGCTGATTTTTCTATGGTTGTAACACTACTTGGTATAACAATAGAGGTTAGCCCTATGCAATTCAGGAATGCACTATTTCCAATAGTTGTGATACCATCGGGAATAGTTGAGGCCGAACATCCATAAATAACCTTGTTGCTGGCCGTCTCAATGAGCGTATTGCAGTTTTCACGAGAGTCATAAACGGGATTACCTTCCTCTACAACGATTGAGGCCAGGTTTGGACAACCATTGAAAAGTTCTTTTCCTAATGATGTCACACTATTGGGAATAGTTACAGATGTCAGTTCAGAACAGTTTGCGAAAGCATTTGCTTCAATACTCGTTACGCTATATTCTACTTCATTCCGAGTTACCGTTGATGGTATCACAACATCTCCAGTATATTTCTGGCCGTGGGCCCAACGTGCTACTTCAGCTGTCTTTGTAGCACTTTTAAAGTGGTAAAAGATACCATCAATCTCTATGCCTGTTGCAGCACTCGCAACCAATGGCAGCAGCATAAATACCAATAAAAATAATTGTTTCTTCATGTTCTTCTAAATGTGTTTATTCTTTTTCGGGCTGCAAAGGTAGTAATAAATGAGGATAAAACCAAATAAAACCCTATTTATTTGTTGAAATCTATTTAAAAAGAGTGGTAATCAGTGTTCTTCTAATGAGAGCGGCTTGGTATTGACAAGAGAGCTCCGAGAAGAAAATGCTTTAGTGCCGTGTAAAAAGGTCTTTTGTACGGCACTAAAGGGTCGTTAAGCTCAAGGTAAAGATAAAACTGTGTCGATGTTTGTTAAAACAACGCCATCGTTTGATAAAACAAAGGCATTGTTTAATAAAACAGTGACAATGATTAATATTTTAGTAACCGTTATACTTGGATAAGGATTTACTAATTAAGAGCAAATAGTAACAGCAATGTTGTTCAGTTGGATGCATCGTTGGCGCATGTTGTCTATCTTTTCATTCTGATATGGGTAGGGAGAAAGCATGAGCAGACGCCCTTCTGTACAGGCTTCGAGGTATTTGGGTTGAGGCTTGAAAAACGGAGAAAAACCTTTTAATAGCAGGACGATAAGGGGAATGCGTTCAGTAAGGGCAGCTGTTGCAATTTGCTGTTCGCCAGGACTGATGCAGGGTGAAACGAGAATAGCTCCTTGGTCGTGTGCTTGATATAGCATGATGTCTTTTTGGTGTTCGATTTCTTCTAGTGTAAGGCGGCGAGAGCATTGGATCTGTAGCTTCACAGGGTTGTCGAGAAGGAAACGGTTTCCTACGGCTTGCATTTGGATGCCTGCTACATTAATGGTACCAAGACGTGTGAAGTATTCTGGGTGCTGGCGTTTCAAGAGCAAACGACGTGGGTTATCTTCAAGATAGGCAAACATACGCTCTAATTGGCCTTTGTGCATCAAGATGCGGTCGTTGTAATTAGGTTCCCATAATTTTCCGTGAGTCCGGCCAGCAGCAGTGTGCCTGGATTTCTTTTCCTGTTCAGATAAAGCAGGATACAGGGTCTGCATAATACCCAGTTCTCTGGCTGCTTTGCGGGTACCTATCTTGAAGCCTTCGATTACTTTACCAAGTGGTTTCTCCATCTTTTCCTGAACGAACAGAATGCCGTGGATATGGTCTGGCATGATGCACAGCTTCAGTATTTTTACCTTTGGATGGAAAGAAGGTATTAACATCCAACATTCCTTGACTTTTTCACCCATAGCAGATAGTGTGACCTGTGGTATTCTGTCCCCTTCTGTTACTGTAGGTTCTCCATGCAGTGTTCCCAGCAATGGTTTTCGTCCTTCTATGGCCATAGTTATCATATATATTCCCCTATCAAAGTAGTCGTGCCCTTCCATACGGCGTTTCATGGAAGGTTTCTTGGCTCCAGCGTATTTCTCCCATTTCTTTGCTGGAGTTTTGTCGTTCTTTGTTTCCATATCCTTTTTTGTTTAGTGTACTGCGCTAATAGCGCAGTTTACGTGACTAATGGGCCTCGAGCCAGTTATCACCGAACCCGGAGTCGGCGACGAGGGGAACAGCCATGTGGAAGGCATTCTGCATTTCCTCGATGACGATACGCTCTACCTTTTCCTTCTCGTCAGGATAGACGGAGAAGTTGAGTTCGTCGTGTACCTGGAGAATCATTTTACTCTTGATATTCTCGGCCTTGAAACGCTGGAAGATGTGAATCATTGCCACTTTGATGATGTCGGCAGCAGTGCCCTGAATCGGGGCGTTGATGGCATTACGCTCAGCAAAACCACGTACTACGCTGTTAGCGCTGTTGATATCTGGCAGGTAGCGACGACGTCCAAATAGGGTAGTGACGTAACCTTGTTTTCTGGCTATTTCCTTGGATTTCTCCATGTAGTCGTGAACCTCTGGGAAGGTCTGGAAGTAGCCGTCAATCAGCATCTTAGCTTCATCGCGAGGGATATCCAAGCGCTCTGCGAGACCAAAGACGGTAATACCATAGATGATACCAAAATTGGCTCGTTTTGATTTAGTTCTTTCATCGCGTGTAACTTCTTCGATAGGCTTCTTGTAGATGTTGGCAGCAGTAGCAGCATGTAGGTCTTTGCCCTCGCGGAACACCTCAATCATGTTGGGGTCTTGCGATAGGTGAGCCATCACACGAAGCTCAATCTGACTATAGTCTGCAGAGAAGAACAGACAACCAGGCTCAGGAATGAAGGCCTTACGAATCTCTTTGCCGTCCTCGCCACGAATGGGAATGTTCTGCAGGTTGGGGTCTGAAGACGACAAGCGTCCTGTGGCTGTAATCGTCTGATTAAACGAGGTATGGATGTGACCAGTACGAGGATTGATCAGCTTGGGAAGGGCATCGATATAGGTGCCGATGAGTTTCTTTAAGCCCCTGTGTTCCAAGATGTCAGCCACGATTTCGTGCTTGTTCTTCAGTTGTTGCAACACTTCTTCGCTAGTGACATATTGACCCGTCTTGGTCTTCTTGGCCTTCTCGACAATCTTTAGTTTATCGAACAGGATTTCACCCACCTGTTTGGGTGAGGCGATATTGAATTGTTCGCCAGCCAACTCGTAGATGCGAGCCTCTATTTCATTCATTCGAGCCGTAAACTGTTTGCTAGTCTCAGCCAATGACTGTGTATCAAGACAGACGCCATTCATCTCCATCTCTGCCAAGACAGGCATCAGCGGCATCTCTATATGATAAAAGAGGTCTTCGCATTCGTACTTTTTCAGTTCAGGCTCCAACTTGTTCTTCAGCTGAAGGGTAATGTCAGCATCCTCACAGGCATATTCATAAACGAGGGTAGGGGAGAGGTCGCGCATAGAGCGCTGGTTCTTTCCCTTGGGACCAATGAGTTCATCGATATGGATGGTTTGATAGTGCAGATACACCTCAGCCATATAGTCCATGTTGTGACGAAGTTCGGGTTGGATGAGATAGTGTGCAATCATTGTGTCCCACATCGGACCATCGAGACGGATGTCATAGTTGCGCAACACCTCGAGGTCGTACTTCAGGTTCTGACCAACTTTGAGGATTTTGGGGTCTTCGTAGAGCGGTTTAAATATATTAACAATTTGCAACGCTTCTTCACGATTGGATGGAATGGGCACATAAAAGGCCTTGTGTTCCTCTACCGCAAAGCTCAAACCGACCAATTCTGCGTCGATGGCGGAGGTTGAAGTGGTTTCTGTATCTAGAACGAGAAAGTCTTTTGTCCTAAAAAAATCATAAAGTTGACGAATATCTTCCTCATTTTCAACGAGTTTGTATTCGTGAGCCACCGTTTTTAACGTCTCAAAACTCGAGAATTCCGGCCCGTTCGACCCTTCGGGCGCAAATTCTGCAAAGAGATCGAGTTGTTGATTAACAGGTTTTGGCTTTGTTTCAGATTTTTTAAGGATTTTACTTGCGAGGCTCTTCAACTCCAATTCTTCGAAGAGTTTGGCAAGTTCAATCTCGTTGGGTTGCGAAACCTTCAACTCATCCATCTTGAGTTCGATGGGCACATCCGTTTTGATGGTCGCCAAGAATTTCGAGAGTTTGATATCGTCGATGTGTTCCTCAACTTTTTTCTGAAGCGCGCCTTTGATTTCTGACGAGCGAGCAATGAGACTTTCAACTGTTCCAAATTCGTTGATGAGTTTCACAGCCGTCTTCTCACCAACACCAGGACACCCAGGGAAATTATCAGCCGAATCACCCATCAATGCCAAGAGGTCAATGACGGCTTCTGTCGATGGAATGGCATATTTTGCTTTTACTTCCTCAGGACCCATCACCTCATAACCACCTCCGTGACGAGGACGATAAATCTTCACATTCTCTCGCACCAACTGTCCATAATCCTTATCGGGTGTCAGCATATAGGTATCGATACCTTGTTCACCAGCCTTTGTGGCCAAGGTGCCAATAACATCGTCTGCTTCATAGCCTTCGGCTTCAAGGATAGGAATATTCCAAGCCTTGAGGATGTTTTTTATGATAGGCACACTCTGCTTGATATCCTCAGGTGTCGCCTCACGTTGGGCCTTATAGGCAGGATAGGCCTCACTGCGGAATGTAGGTCCATGAGGATCGAAGGCTACACCCAGATGCGTGGGTTGCTCTTTGGTGAGTACTTCCTGCAACGTATTCAGAAAGCCCATAATAGCTGATGTATTCAGGCCTTTTGAGTTGATACGTGGGTTCTTGATGAACGCGTAATACGAGCGATAAATGAGCGCATAAGCGTCTAAAAGGAATAGTTTTTCCATAACCATTTGTGAATTTGTGCGTAAAATTACTAATAAATTGTCGAATATCCAATTATTTTCATTAATTTTGCATCAAAATAGCGTTAGATATGGATTATTTAAGCATCATTAAACAACCAATTCAGAAAGATTTGGACGATTTTATCGCACTTTTCAATAGTGCTTTGACTTACGACGATGGTATGTTAGGTTCTGCTTTGACTCATATTCGTCAGCGTGGAGGAAAACGTATGCGCCCCATTTTGATGATGCTGATGGCACGCAATTTTGGTGATATTAGTGACGTCACTCAGCATTCTGCCGTTGGTCTTGAATTGTTGCATACGGCTTCACTCGTTCATGACGATGTGGTAGACGAAAGTGACGAGCGTAGAGGTCAGGCGTCCGTTAATGCTTCCTATAATAATAAGGTGGCAGTCTTGGTAGGCGATTACATCCTTTCTACCGCTTTGCTTCATGTGTCGTTCACTGGTCATCAGCGTATTATTGAATATCTCGCTGAACTGGGCCGTACGCTGGCTGCTGGTGAGATTCTGCAGTTGTCAAACATTCAGAATCAGGCTATCTCTGAAGATGTGTATTATGATGTTATCAAGCAGAAGACGGCGGCTTTGTTTGAGGCTTGTGCCGCTATTGGTGCTATGTCTGGTGGTGCTACGCAGGAAGAGATGCTGAAAGCTAAACAGTTTGGTCAGAACTTGGGTATTATGTTCCAGATTCGTGATGATATCTTCGATTATTTCGATTCGAAGGAGATAGGCAAACCCACTGGTAATGATATGACTGAAGGTAAGCTGACGTTGCCAGTTATTTATGCCTTGAACAATGTTGACTTCGAATCAATGCACACATTGGCCAGGAAGGTAAAAGCTGGTACGATTAATCCTGATGAAATTGCAGTTTTGGTGGAGTTTACCAAACAACATGGAGGTATCGATTATGCTGAGCAAAAAATGGCAGATTTTAGTAAGGTTTGTATGCAGTATATCGATGAAAACGTTAAAGAAAAGGCCATCAAGGAATCCTTGACGGCCTATGTGGATTACGTTGTTCAGCGCAATTATTAAATAAGAAAAGCGACCCATTGAGGTCGCCTTTTTGTTTAGAAGAATTTCACTTCCTTGCCTTCCAACTCGCTCAGCACGAGGTTAGCCAGACGACTGGTTCCCAGGCGGAAATAGTAGTTGTTGAGCCAATCTTCACCTAACACCTCCTTTACGATGGTGTAGTAGGTGAGCGCATCCATGATGGTATTGATACCACCAGCAGGCTTGAAACCAACGCGGATACCTGTCTTCTGGAAGTACTCTTTGATGGCCTGACACATGACGTAGGCAGCCTCAGGGGTAGCACTGACTTTCTCCTTACCAGTAGAGGTCTTGATATAGTCTGCACCAGCATACATCGACAGAATAGAAGCCTTCTTGATGTTTGCGCAAGACCCCAGGTCGCCAGTCTCCAAAATGACCTTCATAGGCACGTCGCGACAGGTTGCCTTCTGTTCGCGAATCTCATCGCAAACGGTCTCATAGTCGCCTGCCAGGAACTCACCAACGTGCATCACGATATCTACGTTTTTGGCACCGTCCTTGATAGCCAGAGCCGTCTCGGCAACTTTGATTTCCAATAGTGCCTGAGAGGATGGGAACGCACCACTGACAACAGTTGGAATGACGCCTTCAACCTCACATGATTCTGCAACAAGTTTTGCGAAACGAGGGTAAGTAACGATGGTGGCCACGTGTGGCATATCAGGATATTCGTGAGCAAAATCGTTCACTTTCTCCACCAGTTTCAGTACACTTTCAGCTGAGTCCTGCGTCGTCAGCGTCGTCAGCTCAATAGATCCAAACATGAACTTTTTGACCTCAGGCGTGTCGTTTTCAGGCACCTTTTCAGCGATGATTTTCTTGACGGCTTCTTTCACATCTTCGTCTTTGATGTTGAAGTCGTACAGAGCCAAAGCCTGATCGTACATGCTCTCTAAATGCTGTGCATCGTCGTGATGATGCTCGTGGTTACAACCACAATGACAATGTTCTCCCATAGTTTTAATTGGTTTTTGTTAATAAATAGATGTTTATTTTGTTAGTTTACTATTATTCTTATGACGTTCAGCGTCGCGTTTTGTCTTCTTTTCAATCGATTTTTTCAATTCTTCCGTCAAGTCAACACCCGTTTGATTAGCCAGACAGAGCAATACCCAAAGTACATCAGCCATTTCTTCGCCGAGTGCTGCCTGACCGTTGTCTTCCTTTCGCGGGTCTGAGGCTTTCCACGACTGGTCACCGTATTTGCGAGCCATCACGCGAGCCAGTTCGCCTACTTCCTCCGTCAGAACAGCCATATTGGTCAACTCAGAGAAATAACGCACTCCGTACGTCTTAATCCACTGATCTACAGCCTGTTGTGCTTCTTGTATCGTCATCGTCTCATAATCATTTGTAGGAAAAGAAAACCGATGGCAATCAACAAAATGATAATGTTTTGCCTATTCTCTCGTGCATATTCGTTCCAATGGAATGCCTTGTAGAGGAAGGAAACGAGCCACAACAGCAGACCCACACAACAGGGCCACATGCCAAAATTAGCGCCCCATATCCAAGAGCACACGATACCGATAATAACCAGTATCAGCCCTGATATTTCTATTTCTCTAAGATATTTCTTCATCGTTCTTTATCGTTTGTTGCGACTCAGTCGCAACCATTATTATTCCTTATTTTTTGTATCCATACAGATGGTCACAGGGCCGTCGTTCAGCAATTCTACCTTCATATCAGCGCCAAATTCTCCTGTGCCAACAGGTTTGGCCAGTTGGTCACTAAGTTGCTTACAGAAGGCCTCATACAGTGGGATAGAGTGCTCGTGACTGCCTGCCCTGAACCAACTCGGTCTATTGCCTTTTTTATAGCTTGCAAACAGTGTGAACTGGCTCACAACCAGTGCCTCGCCTTGTACATCAAGTATCGAGCGGTTCATGACGTCGTTTTCGTCGCCAAACACGCGTAGATTGGCAATCTTCTTCACCAGCCATTCCACGTCCTCCATCGTGTCCTCATCGCACACGCCAAGAAGTATCAAGAACCCTTGTTCTATCTGGCTCTTGACACTGCCCTCGATGGTGACGCTGGCATGGGTAACTCGTTGTATGACGGCTCTCATTATTCTCTGAATTTTCGGCAAAGATACAACATTATTTTGAGAAAACCAAATTTTGTTCGACTTAACTTTTTTGAAGTCTTGTTGCGTTGCAATGTTGCAATAAGGAGTATAATAGTTATAGGAATGTATAATTATTGAATATGAATAGTATAAATATTAATTTCTATTTATCATAATCTCGCAAGATTATCCAATACCCCTTTCGTGTTTGATGGTGGAAGGTGCTTATTGCAACATTGCAACGCAACATTGCAACAAGCCCGCCAAATTTACGCTCTGCTTAGAGAAAAATTGTTCCCTGCCTATGGAATTTTTGCGCGCTGCCTAGGGAGATAAAATTCCCTCCTTGGGAATAAATAATTTACTACCGGTAAGCGGGCGGTTTAGTTCCTTTGGATTACCCTTTTACTTCCCAAGGACTGCCTGCTTACTTCCCAAGGGTCGCCTGAATACTTCCCAATGGTCACGTGCTTACTTCTCAAGGATAGCGAGATTACTTCCTTAGTGCATACTCTTCAGGATGAAAATAATCAAAAACGATTCGAGCTTTTGCTGGGCCTATGATCTCTGCTATTTTTTCCTGCGACGCCTCTTTGATTTGCTTGACGGATTTTAGGCCATTTAGAAGCTCGTCACGCGTTTTTGGGCCGATACCCTTGATGTCATCCAGCTCGGAGTGTAAGGCGCGCTTAGAACGCTTGTTTCGATGGAATTCTATGGCGAAGCGGTGTACCTCGTCTTGTAGTTGTGTGAGCACTCTGAATAGCTCTGACGTATCCTTCATACCCACCACTCTTGGCGGAAAACCATATAGCAGTTCATTGGTTCTGTGTTTGTCATTTTTAGCTAATCCTGCAATCGGGATATCCAGTCCTAACTCGTCCTGAACGGCCTGACGTATGACCTCCATTTGTCCTTTACCGCCATCAGCGACAATGAGGTCGGGTAGGGGCTGTTGTTCCTGTATGAGGCGTTGATAACGTCTTAAAACAACCTCTTTCATTGACGCGTAATCGTCAGGACCAACTACTGTTTTGATGTTATATTTGCGATAATCCTGCTTCGAGGGTTTCATCTTTTTGAATACAACACAAGCTGCTACAGCGTCTGTTCCTGAGATGTTCGAGTTGTCAAAACACTCTATCTGATAAGGCATCTTTGGCAGGTGCAAAAGGTCCTGCAATTCCTTCATCAATCGCACCTGTTTTTGCTCTGGATTCAGCTTTTCTGCCTGCTTCAAACGATCGAATTTATACTGCTTTCCATTCATCAGCGAGAGGTCTAAAAGGGTCTTTTTATCGCCTCGCTGAGGTACCGTAATCGTCACTCCTTCCAGGTCGATATTGACCTCCTGTGGCAGGATAATTTCCTTTGCATTGCTCTTAAAACGGTCACGCATCTCGACGATAGCCAACTGCAATAATTCCTCGTTGGTTTCTTCGAGTTTCTTCTTGTATTCGAAGGTAAAACTTTGGTTAATCTGACCGTTTGAGACGTGGATATAGTTGATGAATGCCACCTTTTCATCGTTCGTAATCGACAGCACATCGACGTTGTTGATGGTCTGGCTGACAACCTCACTTTTGGCTACAAATTGCTCTAGCAAGATGTACCGTCGTTTAACCTCTTCTGCTTCCTCGAAACGCAATTCTTCTGCCAGTTTCATCATCTCCTCTCGCAAGTCTCGAAGTAACTGACGGGTGTTTCCTTTTAGTATTTCACGTGCCTGATTAATGTTCTTTTGGTAGTCCTCCCATGACTGTTTTTTAATGCATGGACCAGCACAATTCTTGATATGGTATTCTAGACAAACCTGATATTTTCCGCCATTGACGCCTTCCTCCAAAAGTGGCTGTTTACAAGTGCGAGGATGATAGAGTTTCTTGATTAAATCAAGTACTGCATGCATCGAACCAACATGCGAATAAGGACCATAATATGTGCCCCATTTCTTATTGATGGTACGGGTGGGAAATATCCTTGGTAGGTACTCTTTTGTAATGCAGATACTGGGGTAGGTTTTGCCGTCTTTCAGCAACACATTATAGCGAGGATTATACTTCTTGATGAGTGCATTTTCCAGCAATAAAGCATCCTCTTCGGTGTTGACAACAGTATAGCTAATATCGTGGATTTTCGATACCAGAACCTTCGTTTTGAAACGGTCAACTTCGGTGTGGAAGTAGGACGAGACACGCGCTTTTAGATTCTTGGCCTTACCCACATAGATAATGGTTCCATCAGCATCATAATACTGATAGCTACCAGGCTTCTCTGGCAGGGCTCTCACAATGGCTTTTAGCTTCTCTAAACGTGCCTCGTTTTCTTCTTTCGTCATGCTCTATGTTTCACGTGGAACATTAAACGGTTATCAATGTGGTAACCTCCACATCATCGAACACGTCTCTACCATGCAACCCCTCATCAGTAATTTCAATGAGGAAGTTCACCATAATTCCTTTGGGATTGAATTTCTTCACCAAGTTACATGCAGCTCGCATCGTTCCACCTGTTGCCAAGAGATCGTCGTGAAGCAAAACGATGTCTTTATCGTTGATGGCATCTTCATGAATTTCGATAGTGTCAGTTCCATATTCTTTCGCGTAACTTTCCTGCACGGTCGCGGCAGGTAGTTTTCCAGGTTTTCGTGCCAAAACCACTCCTGCTCCCAGTTTAACTGCCAATGCTGAAGCCATCACAAAACCTCGACTCTCAATGCCAACGATTTTGGTGATTCCTTTGTTTTTGTAAATCTCATAGAGTTCGTCTACCATGATTTGTAGACAAGCAGGGTTTTTAAATAAAGTCGTCACGTCACGGAAGTTGATGCCCTTCTGTGGAAAATCTGGAATACAGCGAAGATTCGCCATCAATGTTTTGTTGTTCATAATCCTTGGTTTTAACGTTATTATATTATTGTTATTCTTTTAATTGTTTCACGTGGAACATTCGTTCTGTGTGTTCTCCTACCTGAAGGTCGGAGTGTGGCGCGCAATGCTATGCCAAGCAATTATTATCTCCCCAGCAACACCAGCATCGCATTAATATCGCTCGGACTTACGCCAGGAATTCTGCTTGCTTGTGCCAAAGTTTCGGGTTGGATCTTTTCTAATTTCTGACGCGCCTCCGTAGAGATGGCAGTCAGATTAGGATAATCGAACTTACCTTTTATTTTGATATTTTCCAAACGGTGCATCTTTTCCGCAACCATTCGTTCGCGCTCGATATAACCTTTATATTTGATATGTATCTCGGCTGCTTCGGCAATTTCTTCTTTTCTGTTGGGTAGCTGTTCAATAACTTCGCGGAATGCAGGCACGATTTCCTGTAGCTTTTCGAAATTCAGTTCAGGACGAGCCACCAAGTCTTCCAACTTACAGCCATAGACGAGTGGGGTAGAGCCTGCTGCTTCCAAAGCACCATTGACAAGTTTTGGTTTGATAGCGTAAGTGCGACAGAATTCTTCGATTCTTTCGATGGCTTCTTTCTTTTCTATCCACCAGTCGTAACGGTCGCGTTTGGCGATTCCTAATTCGTAGGCTTTCTCCGTCAGACGCGCATCAGCATCATCCTGTCTCAACAGTATTCTATATTCCGCCCTGGAGGTAAACATGCGATATGGCTCATCCACGCCTTTCGTCACGAGGTCATCTATCAGCACGCCAATGTAGGCTTCGTCACGCTTCAGCTCGAAGGTTGGGGTTGTGGCGACGGAATCGCCACACACACTACCTGCCATTAAGGCCGCATTGATACCTGCCAACGTTCCTTGGCCTCCAGCCTCTTCATAGCCAGTCGTGCCATTTACCTGACCAGCCATAAAGAGTCCACTAATGACCTTCGATTCCAACGAATGCTTTAGTTGGGTAGGATCAAAGAAATCGTATTCTATGGCATAGCCAGGACGATAGACCTTGATGTCTCTTAAGGCAGGGATTTTCTTCAGGGCTTCTATCTGCACGTCCATTGGTAGACTGGAAGAGAAACCATTCAGATACATCTCGTTGGTGTCTTCACCTTCTGGTTCCAAAAAGAGAAGGTGTTGTGGACGTTCAGGGAAGGTGACGAGCTTGGTTTCTATCGAAGGACAATAGCGTGGACCTATCGATTGAATCTGTCCGTTGTAGAGTGGGGAATCGTCCAATCCACTAAGCAATGTCTGGTGAACTTCAGGATTGGTATAACATACCCAACAGGGTAATTGCTGCAGGGGGCGCGGTTCTCCCAAATAGGAGAACTTATAGTATCCGTTCTCGCCATCCTGTCGTTCCATATCTTCGAAATGAATGGAACGCTTATCAATACGGACAGGCGTACCTGTCTTCATACGAGCTGAACGGATGCCGTGACGCGTGATGCTCTCAGTAAAGTGGGGCACGGCAGGTTCAGCAATGCGTCCACCAGGAACCATTTTCCTGCCGATGTGCATCAAACCATTGAGGAAAGTACCAGCAGTAATGATGACGGCCTTTGCTCTGATTTCAGCACCCCAGATTGTCTTGACGCCAACGACTTGTTTCCTGATGGGAGATTGCGTGCCACACTTCGACTCGATAGTCGAAGAACCATCAGGCACACTTTCCTCAACCAGCAATTCATCAGCTTGGTCTTGCCAGATGTCAAGATTAGGCGTAGCATCCAAAACGGAGCGCCATTTCCAGATAAACTTTCCCCTGTCACATTGGGCACGAGGACTCCAAACGGCAGGACCTTTTGAGCGGTTCAACATGCGGAACTGGATGGCAGTGGCATCTGTCACCAGTCCCATCTGACCACCAAGGGCATCAATCTCGCGAACGATCTGTCCTTTCGCAATACCTCCAACAGCAGGATTACACGACATCTGTGCAATCTTGTTCATATCCATCGTGACCAACAACGTCTTAGCACCCATGTTAGCAGAGGCCGTTGCAGCCTCACATCCAGCATGTCCGCCACCAATCACAATTACATCATATTTTAATAACATGCTGCAAAGATAGTGCAAACCGAATAAAATACCAAAATTATTTGGATATTTTTGAGGTGCAGCCTATTTTCGAGGTTAATCTCAAAGGTACGAATAAGTGAGTAAAATGCAAAAGAATACAGCAAGAAAGTTACATTAGAATTCTTTCGAGCAGTTCTTTGTGATGTCCAGGTATGATGATGTGGTGATTGCCAATAGGGTTTGTCAGGAAATATTGGGCTTGACTCTTGTCTGCCAATTGGATGACTTGTTGTGTACGACAAAGGTCGGGCTTTGACTGATTGCGTACGAGCGTTCCCTCAGCAATAAAGTAACGTTTCAAATCGCCAGAAACTTTAAAGACGGTGACGGGCCCTTCCTTCATGAATCCTCTGATGGCGACACCGATACCTGACTCGAAATGGGTATCCAATTCATAGTGTTCCACCATGTTCAAAGGAATAGTACAATGGGCAAATAACATCTCACCTGTTTCTGGATTGATCGTCGAAGGATTTGCCTGGAAACCAGAAATGCCAAAGAGTGAGCGGACTATCATCATCGTCAACATAGCAGGTACGTCGCCCTCGCAACCTGCCACATAGCCTTCAGCATTAAGTTTTGCCAATGCCATACAACCAGTATCTTTCAGCGTAGTGAGCAAATCGAAACAACGGAGCGAAAAACCCTGCAAATGATATTCGTTGATAATCGCCCTTAGACTCTCGTAGATACCCTGTTGTTTGTACATCGTCTCTATTGGTATATCCACGAGCTCAATGCCCAAGCGAGCCTTCACTTTTTCCTTGTCAGCATGACTGGAAATCAGCCAGTCGGAAGGTTTTCCGATGATACCCAAGCGCGCACTATTTAACAAACGACGCGCTTCCTCAACTTTCTGAAGCAGACAGATGCGATTGCGGATGTACTCAGGACTGCCATGAATAATTTCGCCATTGATATCGTGTTGGCGCAGATAAGAAAGTATCTCCATTGATGCCGCCAGCGAATTGCTCTTGCCTGATGTCAGCAAATAGAATGGCCTGTCGCTCTTGGCTTGTAACTCGGGCAGTAGTTTAAGAAAGATACCCTCCGTACCTCCCGTCCGTACATAAATCAGGTTAAGACTTGCTGACCCATAGTCGCTATAGTCGTTACCTTTCAGTTCGTACTCAAGACCCAGACTTGTCAGAAACTCA
>ONMN01000011.1 GCA_900318885.1 uncultured Prevotellaceae bacterium
GCAGCTGGTGTTCCGCTATTTCCGCAAGCCGACGGAGAACGAGTCCGGGGAACTGGTCGATACCGCCATGGCACTGCAGGTCATATCCTACAATGTCGGACCGAAGATATATCCCGACAAGGTGGATGCCGCCTTTGCCGACCTGGGCTTCGAGGAGATGACCGTCAACGGCATGTCGGGCTATCTGGCCGTCCGCCGCAAACCTGAGGAAATCGCAGCCCTGGCGCGTCTGATGGCCCAGGATGCGAAACAGCAATCCCCAAAAACCTGAAACTCCCTCGTGTACGTACGTGAGGTATCATTTTTCATTTTCGTTCCTCCTGTACGTACACGAGAGATGTTTTTAAAAAATAAAGAAAATTATAATGAATAATTGTATTTATTAATAAAATCGCACAAATATTCAAAAAATCTTTGTACCTTTGCCACCGAAAAATGATTTTCTATGAAGAAAAAAATAGAATAAAGGAGATAAAGATATGAAACAGACAATCAGGCTACAGGACATTTATAGCGCAGACCTATACACACGCTCAAGAGCTTCGGAACTGCGCGCCTGCATCAACGACGATGCCAACGAGGTAACGCTTGATTTCGAGGGCATCGGCTTCATGTCGCGCTCGTTTGCCGACGAGGTGTGTAACATCATCGATGACCTGAAGGATAAAGTCTTTACCTTTACGGGCCAGAACAACGACGTGGCAACGATGATGACGAAAGTGCGCGAGGGTCGAAGCCGCGAGCGCAAGCGTGGCGTAGGTAATGCCAAAATGTATGAGTTCACCGACATGGAAAAATTATCGGAATATTTACTTGCCATGTAGTTAACCGTGATACTTAAATGAATATATAAAGTTCGTACTGAAATAACTGCCGCTTAATGGAAAATAAGAGCCACTTATTGTTTGATAAGTGGCTCTTATTTTGTAATACTAGGCTCTTATTTTGCAATACTAGGCTCTTATTGTCGGGACGCCGAGATTGCGGAAGATGCACTCGACCTCAAGCGGAAGGAACGTACGTCGGCTGAGAGTGCGCAACGGATCCAACTCAGGATATTCCGCCATGCAGTCCTTGAACTTGCGCCAGGCAGCACGCCCGCAGATATGAGGGAAATAAATCTGGGCCAGCTTTCCATGTTTTTATATGCTTTTGTATAGGTACAAAGGTACGAAAAAATCACGTAAAAACCGCATCTTTTCCATGAAAAATGTTACCAAAAGTGATATAAAGAAAAGAGGATGTGCCAATTGTGACACATCCTCTTCTCTTTTCTTTTTTTCGCTTATCGCTTAGAGGTTCAGGCTCTTCTTGATAGCCTCAATCTTCTGCTCAGCAGCCTTCGTGCAGCGCTCGTAGTCGGCAGCACCAGCGAAGCTGGGATCCTTGACCTCCGTGTAGAACTTGATCTTCGGCTCAGTACCAGAAGGACGGACGCTGACCTTCGTGCCATCGTCGCAGAACCACTGCAGCACGTTAGAGGTGTCAGGCATGTCGAGTTTCTCGACACTACCATCAGCCTTCTTGGCCTCGAGGCTCTTGAAGTCCTTAGCCAGCACAATCTTCGAGCCACCCAGATCCTTCGGAGGATTAGCGCGGAAGTCGGTCATCATCTGCTTGATCTCATCGGCACCGCTCTTGCCTGGACGTACCACATTGATGGTCACCTCCTTCGAGAAGCCGTACTCCTTGTAGATGTTCATCAGCAGGTCGTAGAGCGTCATACCGTTGTCGCGAGCCCAAGCGGCAATCTCACAGATCAGACAGATAGATGCGGGGGAGTCCTTATCGCGAACCTTGTCGTAAGGCAGGAAGCCGAACGACTCCTCACCACCGCCGATATACTTCTTCTTGCCCTCGTTGACGCGAATCTCGTTGGCAATCCACTTGAAGCCAGTGTAGCAGTCCTTGTACTCCACTTCGTTCTTCTGGGCAATCTTGGCAATCACCTCGGTGGTCACAATGGTCTTCACGAGGAACTCGTTGCCCTTCAACTGGCCGAGCTTCTTCTTGTTGGCGATGATGTACCAAGAGAACATCATACAGGTCTGATTACCATTCAGTATCTCCCACTCTCCCTTGCTGTTGCGACAGACGATAGCCAGACGGTCTGCATCGGGGTCGGAAGCAATCACGAGGTCGGCATTGAGCTTGGTACCCAGCTTCATACCCAAGGTCATAGCCTCGGCATTCTCCGGGTTCGGGCTGACAACGGTTGGGAAGTTGCCGTCGATAACCATCTGTTCGGGCACTACGTGGATGTTCTGGAAGCCCCAAGAACGCAGAGCCATCGGGACGATTACGCGACCTGTGCCGTGCATAGGTGAATAAACGATGTTGAGGTCTTTCTGGCGCAGGATGACGTCCTGGTCAACCATAGCCTCCTTGACAGCCTGGATGTAATCCCAGTCCATCTCACCACCGATGGGAATGATGAGGTCTTTGTTGCCCTCGAACTTCACATCCTCAATCTTCACCTTGTTCACCTCGTCGATGATACCCTTGTCGTGCGGAGCCAGCACCTGTGCACCGTCGTCCCAGTAAGCCTTGTAGCCGTTGTATTCGCGTGGGTTGTGAGAAGCGGTGACGTTGACACCAGCCTGACAGCCGAGCTGACGGATGGCGAACGAGATCTCTGGCGTAGGACGCAGACTCTCGAAGAGATACACCTTGATGCCGTTAGCCGAGAAGATGTCGGCAACGGTCTCAGCGAACATACGTCCGTTGTTACGGCAGTCGTGACCTACAACGACGGCACTCTGCTTGCCAGGGAATGCCTTGTTGATGTAGTTGGCAAAACCCTGTGTAGCCATACCCACGATGTACTTGTTCATGCGGTTGGTACCAGCACCCATGATGCCGCGCAGACCACCTGTACCGAACTCGAGGTTCTGATAGAAAGCGTCAATGAGATCCGACTTGTCGGGGTTGTCCAACATAGCCTGTACTTCCTTACGTGTCTCCTCGTCGAAGGCCGGAGAGAGCCATACTTTTGCCAATGCCTCGCACTGTGCAATTAACTGAGCGTTATTTTCCATAATAATACAATTTGTTTTAGATTGGTTTTATAATACGCAAAGATACTGATTCTTTTTCAAAATCAGTATCACTTGACGTTTTTTTTTGCTTTTTTTAAATATTCAGCGCCTTCAACACCCTGTCAATCTCGTCAAAACGCTTCCCCATGTTCAAATTCAGGTAGATGCGGTAAAGTGCCGGAGCCCATCGTTTTTTGTCGTCCGGAGCCAGTTTCCGATAGGTTTCCATATAGGGCCGTGCATCCTGATACAGTTTGATGAGCTTGGCATGATTCTTACGCGGTTCGTTTTCCATCTCAAGTTTCAAGGCTCTGTTCAGATGAACCGTTGCAAGATTATAGTAAGCCTCAGGCATGCTGTCATTGAGGGCAATAAGCCGCTCGCTGGTTTTCAGGCATTCGTCGTAGTAGCCGGCATTCAGCTGTGCCACAGACTGAGCCAAAAGGAAAAGCTGGTTGTCGGCATTCGTCTTCAGTCCCTGCTCCGTCAGTTTCAATACGTCGTCATACTGTCCCTTAGCCGTAAAGTAGTCTGCCAGTCGTGGGAAGAAGTAAGGATGTTCAGGATATTCGTCGTAGCCCAAAGTCAGCATAGCCACCAGGCCAGAATCATTTTGCTGCTGACTATATGCCTCACAAACATATTGCAGCGTAAAATCCCGTTTGGCACTATCGCCCAAAGCCAACGTATGATAGCGTAACGTTTTCTCAGGTTGACGAAGCTTATAGCCACAGAATGTTGCCCAATAGGCAACCTGCGCCATCAGCGAGTCGTTCTTCAGGTAGTCATAGCCTTGAAAGAGCGGCTGGTAGGCAGCATCCAGATAGGTGGACAAGAAACTGAAGGCATCAGCATACTGCGACTTACGAACCTGAAAAGTTCCTCCATAATACAGGTTACGACGCAGGAGGTCAAGCTGGCGGGCGTGGTCAGAACGGTATTCCGGACGGACGCGTCCCTTCTTGTCCGGACGGGCATCCAAGGTGTCAAGTGTCTCTGCAATCTGGTAGAGTTTGCGGATAAGGCCAAAGAACTGTACCGTGTCGTACTTCTGCTTCAGGTAAAGTTTCTCGTTGGCAGCCTCATACTGTTTCATGACAGCCTCGTACCATGTGTCGTATATCTTGGGATTCTGTCTGTTAGCAGTGTCCTTCGCCAACAAACCCGTCATCAGCTTCTCGGCTGAAACGAATTCCTTATCCTTGCCGCTCTTGATATATGTCTTTGCCTGACTGATTTCCTTCTTCTGTGCCACAATAGTGAGCACCATCAGCAAACAGCAGGTTATGGCTATTATCCTTTTCATCATTTTACACCTTATTATATTATAGAGAAGAAGACACAAAGAAGTGGGAAGCGTGCCTTATCAGAACGAGGTGGCCGTTTTTCCCACTTATGCTTCTATTGTTCAACGTATTCTGTCGGCAGCACGAACCAGCTTCTCGTCGGCAAGTATCGCCCTGCGAGCCATAAAGCAAAGAATGGCTGCTACCATCGGCAATGCCGCTGTCAGAGGCAGTTGTTCAGCGAGTTTCCCCTGTTGGATAAGTACTGCCAGCACAATATACCATACCAGACAGACAAATATGCTGCACAGGCAAAGGTTTGCCTGAACCTTACGACGCTTGTACAGGAAGATGGTATACAGGCTGATGGCCGATGCCAGTATCTGGACGATGAACAACGGCCACGCCAGGAAGAATACCATTCCCAGAATAACTGCTACCAGCAGATACAGTGTTTGTATACGCTGTATCATGACAGGCGTTCTCCTTCAGAATTTGCTGACTGCTGAGAATCACGGGCGGGGTCACGCCAGTAGATCTTACCCTCGACAAACTCCTGCGTAGCCAGCAATGAGGGCTTGGGGAGCTTCTCGTAATAGCGTGAAATCTCTATCTGTTCACGATTCTCAAATACCTCCTCCAGCGAGTCGTTATACGAAGCGAACTCAGCCAGCTTCTTGCTGAGGTCTTCCTTAATCTGTACGCTAATCTGGTTGGCGCGCTTGGCAATGATTGCCACACTCTCATAGATATTGCCAGTATCCTCGCAAAGATCCATGATGTTACGGGTCACGGTATTAACCGGTGCTTTTGATTTCTTGTAATCCATATTCTATAATTAACTTTCTAATTTTTCAATCTTTTGTTATCTTCTTGCATTTGTCAATAAACTTCTCTGCCGTCTTGCAGTTTTCCGACTCAGGGAATTCATTGAGGAATCCGTAACATTCGTCTTCTGCATCACGGTAACGTTCCACACGCTTTTCTTCAGAGCTGTTCTGAGCCAGTTCGAACTTGCTCTTCATAATGAGCAACGAGAACTTCTCACGCATCGTCGTATAAGGATAGGTCTTCAGTGCGTTCTGTGCCGTAATGATGCACGACTCGTAGTTGGACTCCGTATTGGAATTGATATTGCCGAAGTATCCGCCCAAATTGTAATAGAGCTCGGCAGACAAATACTCCTTCATGACCAGATTGTCCTGCAGGATGAAAAGTCGCTTCTGGGCCTCCTCCCTTAATGACGACTCAGGGAAATAGTCCATGAAATTCTGGTAGGCATTAATGGCTCCTACCGTTGACGACTGGTCCAGACGGGGGTCAGGCATGCTCTCAAAGAGCGACTGTCCCACGTAGAACGATGCCTGCTCGGCAAAATCGCCCTTCGGATAGCTCTGGAAATATTTACGGAAGGTAGCACTTGCTGCCTCATAATCCCTATTGCAATATTGTGCCATAGCCAGCATATAGAGACTTTCCTGGGCATTCTGCCTACCCTTCTGTGCCGTCACCACCTCAGAGAGCAGCGTGATGGCGTTGTCGAATTTTCCTTGTGCAAAACACTGCTTGGCATATTCATATTTAAAATCCTTGTCAGAAGACTTTAAAACGCTACTGAACTCAGACGTACAACCTGTCATCAGGAATGCCATACATAGTGCTATGATGTTGTTTTTGTTCATCTCTTTCGATTTTGACGTGCAAAATTACGCATTTTCCTGCGAAAACCAAAGGTTTTTTGATAAAAATTAGGGATTTAGGCTGTTTATTAGGAAATATTTCGTAATTTTGCGCCATTATGGACTTTCATTTAACATCCAAATACAAACCAACGGGCGACCAGCCCGAAGCCATCCGCCAATTGACGGACGGTTTGGAACGTGGCGATCAGGCACAGGTGTTGCTGGGCGTCACGGGTTCTGGTAAGACATTCACCATTGCCAATGTCATTGCCAACGCTGGAAGACCGACGCTCATCCTGAGCCACAACAAGACGCTGGCGGCCCAGTTATACGAAGAGATGAAGGGCTTTTTCCCTGACAACGCTGTAGAATATTATGTCAGTTATTATGACTATTACCAACCGGAAGCCTATCTGCCGGCAACAGATACTTATATAGAAAAAGACCTGTCCATCAACGACGAGATAGACCGTCTTCGTCTGCGAGCCGTAAGTAATTTAATGTCAGGCAGAAAGGACGTTATCGTTGTATCTTCTATTTCATGCATTTACGGCATGGGAAGTCCTGTAGCGCTGAACGAGAACATCATTGAAATTCATCGTGGGCAAATCATCGACCGCAATGTTTTGTTAAGAAAATTAGTCGCTGCTTTATACGTCCGTAACGACATAGAATTGAAACGCGGCAACTTCCGTGTGAAAGGCGACACCGTCGACATTGCCATCCCCTATAGCGAGGCCATTCTGAGGGTCACATTCTGGGACGACGAGATAGATGCCATTGAGGAACTGGATGCTTACACCATGTTGCGCATGTCCTCTTTCGACGAATACAAGCTCTATCCTGCCAATCTCTTTATGACGACAGAGGAGCAGACCAACATCGCCATCCGTCATATCCAGGACGACTTGGTGAAGCAGATAGCCTTCTTCGAGGAACTGGGCGACAATATCAAGGCCCAGCGTATCAAGGAGCGCGTGGAATACGACATGGAGATGATTAAGGAATTGGGCCATTGTTCAGGCATTGAGAATTACTCACGCTATTTCGATGGTCGTGAGGCTGGCGAACGCCCCTATTGTCTGCTGGACTTCTTCCCTGACGACTTCCTGATGGTCATCGACGAGAGTCACGTCTCCGTACCCCAGATTGGTGGCATGTATGGTGGCGACAGGGCGCGCAAGACAAATCTCGTAGAATATGGATTCCGTCTTCCTGCAGCCTTCGACAACCGTCCGCTGACCTTTGACGAATTCAAGCAACTGACCCATCAAATCATCTATGTCTCAGCCACCCCTGCTGATTATGAACTGAATGAGGCCGAGGGCGTCGTCGTCGAACAGCTTATCCGTCCCACTGGACTGTTAGACCCAGAGATTGAGGTGCGTCCCACAGAAAACCAGATTGACGACCTGATGGAGGAAATCCAGCAACGCATCAGCCGTAAGGAGCGTACATTGGTGACTACACTGACCAAGCGCATGGCAGAGGAACTGTCGGAATACCTGTTGAACCACGGTGTGCAGACAGCCTACATCCACAGCGAGGTGACAACATTGGACCGCGTAAAAATTCTCGAGAACCTGCGCAACGGCACTTACGATGTGCTGGTGGGTGTAAACCTGCTACGCGAGGGTCTCGACCTGCCTGAAGTATCGCTGGTGGCCATTCTCGATGCGGATAAAGAGGGATTCCTACGTTCACACCGCAGTCTGACACAGACGGCTGGCCGTGCTGCACGAAACGTCAATGGCAAGGTCATCATGTATGCCGATACCATCACGGCCTCCATGCAACTCACCATTGACGAGACCCTGCGCCGACGCACCAAGCAACTGAAATACAACGAAGAGCACGGCATCACACCTACGCAAATCAAGAAGGCGCTGAACGTCTCGCTGACAACGGGAGACTCCAGCGATGCCAAAGAACTGCAACGTGCCTCGTTTGGTATTGAAGGCGCTCAGGCTGCCTTTGCTGCCGATCCCATCATCGAGCGCATGACACGTCCACAGTTAGAGAAGAGCATCGCCGAAACGACTCGTCTGATGAAAGATGCTGCCAAGAAACTCGATTTTCTGCAGGCTGCACAATATCGCGATGAGATTATCCGACTGCAAAAGGAGTTGGAGCTTAAATAAGTTCTGCAACAGGAATCAGAACTTAAATAAATTTAAAATCGACGCTGAAAGTTTAAAAACAGCCTTTCTTCTGCTTGATTGCCAATTATTATTCGTACTTTTGCACGAAAATAAACAAAAAAAGGACAAGAAATGAAAAAGTTTTTGATAATGTTGCTGGCTGCATTACCTGTCAGCATGTGGGCGCAAGACAACAATTGGGAAATAGCCGAAGAAGAGCAACAAGAGGTTGTTAAGCCAGAAAAGGTCAATCCTGATGAGAAATACCTCCGTGGGGCTGTTCCCTTGGTCGACGGCAAGGTGGTGTTCAGTAAGACCATCGAGGCTCCTGGTAAGAGTGCTGATCAGATATATACCATTCTGCACGACTACATTGAAAAGATGACCAAGGCTTCGTACCAGATACACAGTTTGTTAGTCGTCGAAGACACAGAAAAGCACAAAATCGGAGCCAGTTTTGAAGAATGGCTGGTGTTTAAGAAGGCAGCACTCATGCTGGACCAGACCCGTCTGTATTATGTCATTGAGGTCAATTGCAAGAACGGCGAGGCAGAGGTCTCTATCAAACACATCCACTATCTTTACGACGAGTACCGTAAGCCTCAGAAGCTTAAGGCTGAAGAGTGGATTACCGACGACGTGGCTGTCAACAAGAAGAATACGAAGCTTTATCCTTTCATGGGCAAGTTCCGTCGCAAGACCATCGACCGTAAGGATTTCATATTTAACAAATTCGAATCACTGTTGAAATGAACACTACCGTAATACGCAATTGGCTGAACATCATCTTCATGTTGGGAGCCATCGTAGGACTCATTTTCTACTTTACACACCATAAGGAGACAGGCATCTACATCATCCTCATCTCTATGGTTGTCAAGTTTGCAGAGGCCTCATTGCGCATGTTTAAAGTATGAAAAAAATCATCACTCTGCTCTTGCTGCTGGTCTGCACGACAACCATCGTGCAGGCTCAGTCGTATAACCAACTGGATGACAACGGTAATTTCACCCAGCGCAACGAATACGGCAACAACAGCAATTTCAATCCCAATAGCAACGACACCACATCGAAAAACAAAGAAGTGCCGTATGGTGTGCGTTTCTGGACGATAGACCGCCGATTTGGCGACATTCGGCCTACCGTCCCTGACACATTGCACCACCTGTTTCAAAACACCATCTACAACACTGGCATCTATGGAGAATACAATACGATAGGCAACAACTACACAGCCCGTCAGAGCCGTATTTTCATAGACCGTCCTTACATGAACACTTTTTTCTTCACCGATGCCTATAGTTATACCACGAAGGAGCCAGACCAGTTTCAGTTTATGAACACCCTGTCGCCATACACGAATATCACCTACGACAACTGTGGCAACCAGCAATATGGTGAGGATCACATCGATGGGAAGTTTGGTGTCAACGTCAACAAAAACCTTGGAATCGGATTCGACCTTGACTACCACTATGGCATGGGTTACTATGCTAATCAGAGTACAGCCCATTTCCGTTCCGCGATATACGCCTATTATACTGGTGACAGATACCAGATGCATTTCCTCGGTACGCTATACCATCGCAAGGCCGCTGAGAACGGTGGTATCGTCGACGATGACTATATCACCCACCCAGAGGCCCAGCAGGAACAGTACACGGAGGATGAAATCCCCACCGTGCTGTCGCAGAACTGGAACCGCAACAATTCCCAGCACATCTTCTTCTCTCACCGCTATAACGTCGGATTCTACAAGAAGGTGCCGATGACCGAAGCGGAAATCAAGGCCCGTGAATTTGCTGAGAAGTCGGCCAAGCAGAAGGAAGAGCGTGAAAACAAAGGGCAAAAGCTACAGTCGATATCGGAAGGTCGCAAGGGTGGCACCATTGCCGACAAACAGCCCTCAGGCCGTCCTGACAATGCAAAAATCATGGGTGACCAGCCTGATATAGCAAAGACAGACATCGCCAACGACTCGACACGTATCAAGGTGGATACTGATGAAAAGATGGACAGTCTGAAGGCAGCGGCTGAGAAAGAGGCCGAAGAGGACAAGAACATGAAGAAAGTCTTCGTGCCTGTGACAAGTTTTATCCACACGCTGGAACTCAACAACCACGAGCGCACCTATCAGGCCTACCAGACGCCCGACGACTACTATGCCAACACGTATTACGACATGAACGACGAGCATGCCTACAGTGGTGACTCCATCTACGACAACACCAAATACCTCTACATCAAAAATACCCTCGCGCTAGCATTACTCGAAGGGTTCAACAAGTACATGAAGGCCGGTTTAAAGGGCTTTGTGTCCTTCGCGATGGAGAATTGCAAAATGCCTGTCCTGAATAGTGAATCGACAGGTTACATGATGAACAAATGGACAGACCACGCGCTCAATGTCGGTGGTCAGCTGTCACGTCACGAGGGCAACACATTCCATTTCAACCTGAGTGCCGAGATAGGTTTGACAGGTATGAATTCCGGAGGAATAGCTGTTGATTTTGACACCGACCTGAATTTCCGACTGCTGGGCGATACCGTGACACTGGCAGCGAATGCCTATTTCCACCGCATGGTACCACAATTCTTTCAGAAGAGTTACCACTCGAAACACCTCTGGTGGGACCAGTCGCTGGATAATGAAACACGCACCCACATCGAAGGCAACTTCAATTATCAGAAGACCGATACCCGTCTGCGCGTGGCCATCGACGAGATACAGAACTATACGTATTTCGGCATGAGTTACGAGCTTGATGCTCAAAAGAACAGAACGGGATTGACAGGAGGTGTCTACCAGGAATCTGGCAATATCAACGTGCTGACCGCCCAGCTGATGCAGAACTTCCGCTTAGGTCCGCTGAACTGGGAGAATGTCGTCACCTATCAGAACTCCAGCAACAAGGAAGTATTGCCCTTGCCTTCGATTAACATCTTCTCAAACCTCTTCCTGAAGTTTAAGATAGCCCGTGTACTTGACGTCGAGTTGGGTGGATGTGCCACCTATTTCACCAAATACGATGCTCCTGACTACCTGCCGCAAATCGCTCAGTTTGCCATCCAGGAGAATCCTGACTGTCGTATTGAACTGGGAGGTTATCCGTTTATCGACGTCTATGCCAACTTTCAGTTGAAGCGTGCCCGTTTCTTCATTGCCATGAGTCATATCAACGCAGGCTCCGGCTCGAAAATGCAGTTCCTGACACCCCACTACCCTATGAACAACCGTACGCTCCGCATGGGTGTTTCATGGACTTTCATCAATTAGTCGATAGCTGAGAATTGAAAGCAGAAAGTTATGATGACACAGAACCCTTCGCTCGATTTGGTAGAATTTGTGGAGACAAAGATTCTTCCCCAGTATGCCAATTTTGACAAGGCACACAATATGGAGCATGCCACACGCGTCATACGCCGTTCACTGGACTTGGCACGCAAGACAGGGGCCGACCTCAACATGGCATACGCCATTGCTGCCTACCACGACTTGGGCCTCTCCGGTCCTCGTGCCATTCACCATCTGACAAGCGGTAAGATTCTGATTGCCGATGCACGGCTCAAACGCTGGTTCTCGGCAGACCAGTTGCAGATGATGAAGGAAGCCGTTGAGGACCACCGTGCCTCTGCGTCGAGGGCTCCGCGTAGCATCTACGGGAAAATCGTTGCTGAGGCCGATCGTGACATCGACCCTGAGACGGTCATCCGACGTACCATCCAGTATGGGCTGGCCAACTATCCCGAACTCGACACAGAAGGCCACTGGCAACGCTTCATGCAGCACATGAACGAGAAATACTCTGTCAACGGCTATATCCGTCTATGGATTCAAGGTTCGGAAAACGAGCGCAAGCTGAACGAACTGCGCAAACTGATTACCGAACCGAAGGAAATGAGAAAGGTGTTTGATAAGCTGTTTGAAGATGAAAGAAGATAACGTCCGTCAGAACTCCCCGAAAGCCTGGCTGTTAGCAGCACGTCCGAAAACGCTGACAGGTGCTGCCGTTCCTGTCATGATAGGCCTGTCATTGGCCTTTGTCGACTGTCGCGAATACGGCGACGACGCGTTCAGTTGGCTGGCGGCAGCATTGTGTATGCTGTTTGCTTTCATTATGCAGATTGACGCCAACTTCGTCAACGACTTCTTCGACTATGCCCGTGGCAACGACGATAGCGCCACAAGACTAGGGCCCCTCAGAGCCTGCACACAAGGCTGGGTAAGCATTGAGGCCATGAAACAGGCCATCGCCTCGACCACCGTTGTAGCGAGCCTCGTAGGACTGCCGCTGGTGTGGTATGGGGGACTGGAAATGATTGCTGTCGGGCTGTTGTGTGTCGTGTTCTGCTTCCTCTACACCACCCATCTGTCCTACCTCGGACTGGGCGACGTGCTGGTGCTGGTATTCTTCGGCATCGTGCCCGTCTGCTGCACCTACTACGTCCAACTGCATACCGTCACATGGCAGGTGTTCCTGGCTTCCGTAGCCTGTGGACTGGTCATCGACGGACTGCTCATCGTCAATAACTATCGCGACCGCTATAACGACCAAGCTGACGGCAAACGAACGCTGGTGGTGCTCATTGGTGCCGATGCTACGGAGTGGCTCTATCTGGCATTGGGCTGTACGGCGTGTCTCATAGGACTGGTCTTCTGGCTGAACGGTCATGTGCTGGCCTTTGTGTTGCCATTGCTCTACCTGCTGTTTCACACGTTCACATGGCTGAAGATGCGCCGCATGAACTACGGACGCCAGTTGAACGAATGCTTAGGCGAGACAGCCCGCAACATCTTTATCTACGGACTTTGCGTCAGTGCTGGCGTATTGCTACTTTAAATATAACCAGTAGATAGCGGCGGCGGCCAGGAGAAGCACGATGCCCACAATGGACTTAATCATGCACGAGGCCACTTTCTTCACCACGATGAAACCGATGATGATCAGCGCCAGCAACGCAAGGTAATAACCAATATTGTTTTCCATTCTTCTATTTTCTTTTTATCTCTTTCTATCTTCTTCTATCACTCTCTTAAACTGAGACGGTACAGGAGTCTCAAACTCCAGGGGCTGGCGTGTCACGGGGTGGTAGAAACACAACAGCCAGGCATGCAGACAGAGGCGGTGCAGGGGGTCATCGCCATTGCCGTATTTCGTGTCGCCACACACGGGATGCCCCATGTCGGCAGCATGCACGCGAATCTGGTTCTTACGGCCTGTTTCCAGTTTGAATTCCACCAGCGAATGCTCCGTCGTACGGTCCATGACGTAGAAGTGGGTAATGGCATACTTTCCTCCATTGTCAACGGGTGATGAATAGGTGATGTAGGCCTTGTTGTCCTTCAGCCAGTTCTCGATAGTGCCCTCGTCCTGTTCCATCTCGCCCGACAGCACGGCGACGTAGCGGCGGTCATAGACCATCTGGTGCCAGTTGTGCTCCATCAGCTGTTCAGTATCCATATCCTTCGCATAGACCATCAGTCCGCTGGTGTCGCGGTCCAGCCGGTGCACCACGTGGGCCGTACAGTTTTGGTGTGACTTCTTGAAGTAATCATCCAACACCGACTTTACGTTCAGCGACGAGTGGCCTGCCGCCATCGACAGGATGCCTACGGCCTTCTCCACCACAATGAGCCAACGGTCTTCGTACACTATCTTCACGTAGCGCGAACGGAAGGGTTGCTGGTTGCGCTTGGTTTTGCTGACTGCGACCTTCATGCCAGGCTGCAGCGGGTAGTCGAACTGCGTCACCGTCTTGCCGTTCACCTTGATGCCTTGACCCTGCAGTGTCTGTTTGATCTTGGTGCGGCTCTGTTTCACGTTCGCAAGCAGGAATTCGAGAAGCGGCTGTTCCTGCTGGACCGTCAGATGGTCCCATTCTCCCTGAGCATTTGTATTGTACCTCATAACAGCGACAAAGGTACGGCAAAAAAACGAAAGTGCCAAACAAATTGGTCAAAAACGTATCAAAAAAATGTGCATTTAACACTGAAAAACGGAAAAACATTTGCGTATATCGATTATTGTTTGTACCTTTGCACCATATTATAATATATGATAGAGAAGCATATTGTATTAGAAGACATAGACCCCGTAGTGTTCTACGGCATTGGCAACCAGCACCTGCAGATGCTGCGAGCCCTGTACCCCAAGCTGCGCATTGTAGCGCGCGACAACGTCATCCGCATCCTCGGCGACGAGGAACAGATGGCCTCCTTCGAGGAAGCGTCCGAGAAGCTGCGCCAGCATATTGTACGCTTCAATACCCTCCGTGAGGAGGACATTCTGGACATCGTCAAGGGACACCGCACGAAGGATGAAGTAGCGGACGGCGTGGTGGTCTATTCGATGTCAGGACGAGCCATCAAGGCCCGCTCAGAGAACCAGCAGAAGCTGATTGATGCCTATGCCGAGAATGACATGGTATTCGCCGTAGGCCCTGCAGGAACCGGCAAGACGTACCTGTCGATAGCCCTGGCCGTGAAGGCCTTGAAGGAAAAGACGGCAAAGAAGATCATCCTGTCGCGTCCAGCCGTTGAGGCTGGTGAGAAACTGGGATTTCTGCCTGGCGACATGAAGGATAAGATTGATCCCTATCTGCAACCGTTGTACGACGCACTGGAGGACATGCTGCCACAGGTGAAGCTACAGGACATGATGGAGAAGCACGTCATCCAGATAGCCCCGCTGGCGTTTATGCGCGGGCGCACGTTGAGTGATGCCGTCGTCATCTTGGACGAAGCCCAGAACACGACCCCACAGCAAATCCGGATGTTTCTGACGCGCATGGGTTGGAATACGAAGATGATTATTACGGGTGACATGACGCAGATAGACCTGCCGAAGTCGCAGAAGAGCGGACTGGTGGAGGCACTGCACATCCTGAACGGCGTCGAGGGTATCGGCATTGTTGAACTGGACCGCAAGGACATCGTCCGCCACAAGCTGGTAACCCGCATCGTCAACGCTTACGATAAATTCGATAAAGAACAACATAAAGATGAAAGCATTAACAAAGACTGATTTCCATTTCAATGGACAGAAGAGCGTGTACCACGGAAAGGTACGCGATGTGTACAACATCAACGACGACCTGATGGTGATGGTGGCCACCGACCGCATCTCCGCTTTCGACGTCGTACTGCCGAAGGGCATCCCCTTCAAGGGTCAGGTGCTGAACCAGATTGCCGCGAAGTTCCTGGATGCCACTACCGACATCTGTCCGAACTGGAAACTGGCTACCCCCGACCCCATGGTCACCGTAGGTTTGAAGTGCGAGGGTTTCCGTGTGGAGATGATTATCCGCTCTATCCTCACTGGCTCTGCCTGGCGTGAGTACAAAAACGGCTGTCGTGAGTTGTGTGGCGTGAAACTGCCAGACGGCATGAAGGAAAACGAGCGTTTCCCTGAGCCCATCATCACTCCGACCACCAAGGCCGACGAGGGTCACGACATGAACATCTCGAAGGAAGAGATCATCGCCCAGGGCATCGTCTCTGCCGAGGACTACGCCATCATGGAGGACTACACGCGCAAGATTTTTGCCCGTGGTCAGATGATTGCCGAGAAGCGCGGACTCATCCTCGTTGATACCAAGTACGAGTTTGGCAAGCGCGACGGCAAGGTGTACCTCATCGACGAGATTCACACCCCCGACTCCAGCCGCTACTTCTATGCCGACGGCTATGAGGAGAAGTTGGCCAAGGGTGAGCCCCAGCGCCAGCTGTCGAAGGAGTTCGTGCGTCAGTGGCTCATCGAGCACGACTTCATGAACGAGCCCGGTCAGGTGATGCCTGAGATTACCGACGAGTATGCCGAGAGCGTATCAGACCGCTACATCGAACTCTACGAGCACATCGTAGGCGAGAAGTTCGACAAGGCTACTGAGGAAGGCGATATTGCCCAGCGCATTGAGAAGAACGTCAGCGAATGGCTTACCAGCAGGAACAAATAAACCCATACACCTGCGGAGACAAAGCACAACAGGTGGAGGCGATGTTCGACAACATTGCCCCTACCTATGACACACTCAATCACCGACTTTCCTGGAACATCGACAAGGGGTGGCGACGCAAGGCCATCAAGCAGTTGGAACCCTTCGCCCCCAAGAAACTCCTTGACGTGGCAACAGGCACAGGCGACTTTGCCATACAGGCCTGTCAGATGCTGGACGGCGTACATGTCACAGGCATCGACATCAGCGAAGGTATGATGGACGTCGGACGGAAGAAAGTCAACGAACTGGGGCTCACTGAACGCATCACTTTCGAGCGCGAAGACTGTACCCGCCTCTCCTACCCTGACGCAACTTTTGACGCCGTAACAGCGGCCTTCGGCATCCGCAACTTTGCCGACCTCGACGCAGGACTGCGCGAGATGTGCCGTGTGCTACAGCCTGGTGGACACCTCAGCATCGTGGAACTGACGACACCCGTCTCGTTCCCCATGCGACAGCTGTTCCACATCTACTCTCATACGGTGCTGCCCGTCTACGGACGACTTATTTCCAAAGACACCAGCGCCTACTCTTATCTCACCAAGACCATCGAGGCGTTCCCGCAGGGCGAGCGCATGGTGGACATCTTGAAGAAGGCAGGCTTTGCCGAGGCATCGTTCCGACGGTTGACCTTCGGCATCTGCACGATGTATTTCGCAAAAAAATAGTTTCAACCCAACAACCCAACCACTATGGACAAGTACGGACTCATCGGTTATCCACTGGGACACTCGTTCTCCATCAGCTACTTCAACCAGAGGTTTCATGATGAAGACATCGACGCTGTCTACGAGAATTTCGAGATTCCCACCATCGACATCCTGCCCGAGGTGCTCAGTCAGAACCCAGAACTGAAAGGCCTCAACGTCACCATACCCTACAAGGAGAAGGTGATACCGTTCCTCGACAGCATATCGCCAGAGGCACGGGCCATCGGAGCCGTCAACGTCATCCGAGTCATCCACGAGGGTAAGAATATCAAGCTGAAGGGCTACAACTCGGATGTCATCGGATTCACACAGAGCATAGAACCCATGCTCGAAAAGAAATGGCACAAGAAGGCACTCATCCTGGGAACAGGAGGAGCGTCGAAAGCCATCGACTACGGACTGCGCAACCTGGGACTCGAAACCGTCTTCGTCAGTCGCTACGAGCGTCCTGGAACCATCCAGTACGAACGTATCACGCCCGAAGTCGTGAAAGAGTATAACGTCATCGTCAACTGCACCCCGCTGGGTATGTATCCCAAGACGGAGGAGTGTCCGCTGTTGCCTTACGAGGCTATGGACAGCCACACCATCCTCTACGACCTCATCTACAACCCCGACGAGACGCTGTTTATGCGCAAGGGTGCTGCACAAGGTGCACAAGTGAAGAACGGACTGGAAATGCTGCTCCTGCAGGCTTTTGCCTCGTGGGAGTTCTGGCACGAAAATAAATAGAATAACAATGGCAGAATATATAGAGAAAATCGACGAACTGACCCGTCAGTACAACGACGCCATCAATGCGCTGGAGGATTCATATAACATGGAGTCCTCACAGGTTTCTGGTTTGCAGATCCTGACATCGTCAAAACTGAAACACCAGTACTCAAAGAAATATGAAGAGTTGGCGAAAGAATATCTTGGCAAGCGAAAAGAGATTTTCGAAGAATACAAGAAGAACAACCCCGAATGGACGAAGAACCGTAAGATATGGGGCTGGATGTTCATCATAGGCATTATCTGCGCAATGGTTTGTTGCGGAGCATCGTTGCCATCATCGGAGGAACCGGCATCAGCCGTTGCTTCGCAGGCTGTCAGCAACAATCAGGAAGCTACGCTGTGGAATGCCGAGAATATTCCCATTCCCTACTTGCAGGACTCGACACAATATGTCTCTAATCCCGACTATGTGCTGAAACAGGAAACTGTCGACAAGATGAACGTCACGCTGAAACGTCTGGAAAACGAGCTAGGCGTCCAGTCGGTAGTCATCGTGGTCAACAATATCGAAAACGACGACCCCTTCCGCTTTGCACAGGAGGTGGGTAACAAATATGGCGTAGGCTATGGCAACAAGGGACTCATGGTAGTCGTGGGCTACCAGGACCATAGCATCAACATCTCGCCAGGACGTGCATTGGAGGCTGACCTGACAGATGCCGAATGTCATCGTCTGGAACAGGAATACGTCGTGCCTGCCATGCGCGCAGAAATGCCCGACAGTGCGATGTACTACTTGACTGAGGCAATTTATTCTACCTTGCAGAAGAAAGAACTGCCCCAGATGTCGAACCTGTTGGGCGACAGTGGTGATGATGGTCTGGGAACCATCGGAATTGCCACACTGGCAATCATTGCCTGGTGTGTGTTCTTCCTGCGCAAGAACCGCGAATACCACTGGCTTGGCATGGCTGGTGCCGCATCACTGCTGGCCAACCCGTTCTACGAGGCATCCCACAGCAGTGGTGGCGGAGGCGGCTTCGGCGGCTTCAGCGGTGGCGGTGGTCACTTTGGAGGCGGTGGCGGAGGCGGCCATTTCGGAGGAGGTTCCTTCGGTGGTGGTGGCGCTACGTCACGCTGGTAAAACGATTTTATTAACTTTTTTAAAAATAAAACATTATGAAATTAAGTAAATCAACTATCGGAATCATCGCAGCTGTTGTCGTTGTCGTCATGTGGGCTGCAAGTGCTTACAACTCAATGGTCGGAGAGCAGGAGAAAGCTACTACTGCCTTCGCTAACGTACAGTCGGCTTATCAGCGTCGCGCTGACCTCATCCCTAACCTCGTAGAGGTCGTCAAAGGCTATGCTTCACACGAGAAAGAAACCTTCGAGGCTGTTGTCAACGCCCGTGCAAAGGCTACACAGGTAACCATCGACCCGTCAAACATGACTCCTGAGAAGATGAAGGAATTCCAGCAGGCTCAGGGCGAGCTGGGTTCTGCACTGGGTCGTCTGCTTGCCGTACAGGAGAACTATCCTGAACTGAAGGCCAACGAGAACTTCCGCGACCTGCAGGTACAGTTGGAAGGCACCGAGAACCGCATCAACGAGGCTCGCAACACGTTTAACGGTGTCGTACAGAACTACAACACCTATATCCGCAAGTTCCCCAAGAACATCATCGCTGGTATCTTCGGCTTCAACACCATGGATAAGTTCCAGGCCGATGCTGATGCTCAGAATGCTCCAAAAGTAAAATTCTAATATGAACAACCGTTATATGCAGCGTGGCGTCTCTGCCGCAAAGGAGGACGTCCATGCTGCTATCAAAAACATCGACAAGGGTATCTTCCCGCAGGCCTTCTGCAAGATCATCCCTGACATACTCGGAGGTGACCCAGAGTATTGTAACATCATGCATGCTGATGGTGCTGGCACAAAATCGTCGCTGGCCTACATGTATTGGAAAGAAACGGGCGACCTCAGCGTATGGAAGGGTATTGCACAGGATGCCATCGTCATGAATACCGATGACCTGCTCTGCGTGGGTGCTGTTGATAACATCCTCGTTTCTTCCACCATCGGACGCAACAAGATGCTCGTTCCAGGCGAGGTCATCTCGGCCATCATCAATGGTACCGACGAGCTGTTGGCAGAACTCCGCGAGATGGGTATCGGCATCTGGCCTACAGGTGGTGAAACAGCTGATGTGGGCGACCTCGTGCGCACCATCATTGTCGACTCTACCGTTACCTGCCGCATGCGTCGTGCTGACGTCATCGACAATGCCAACATCCGTCCAGGCGACGTCATCGTTGGTCTTTCCTCTACGGGACAGGCTACTTACGAGAAGCGCTACAATGGTGGTATGGGCTCCAATGGTCTGACCTCAGCGCGTCACGACGTCTTCGCCAAATACCTGGCCGAGAAATATCCTGAGAGCTTCGACCACGCCGTGCCTGATGAACTGGTCTACAGCGGCAAGTATCAGCTGGATAGCGTGGTTGACGGTTCACCCGTCAACGCCGGTCAACTGGTTCTATCCCCCACCCGCACCTATGCGCCTGTCATCAAGCGCCTGCTCGATGAGCTGCGCCCTGAGATTCATGGTATGGTGCATTGCACAGGTGGCGCCCAGACCAAGGTGCTCCACTTCGTCAACGACAACTGCCGTGTCGTCAAGGACAACATGTTCCCCGTTCCCCCACTCTTCCGTGCCATCCACGATTGTTCTGGCACAGACTGGAAGGAAATGTACCAGGTGTTCAACATGGGACACCGCATGGAAATCTACGTTCGTCCTGAGGTAGCCGATCAGGTCATTGCCCTCTCGAAGTCGTTCAACATCGACGCACAAGTCGTAGGCCACATCGAGGAAGGCAAGAAGAGCCTCACCATCAAGAGCGAATTCGGAACTTTTGAATATGGAGAATAACAGTATACTACAAAAATTGGACGGTCTGGAGGCTCGCTTTGAGGAGGTGTCGACACTGATTACCGACCCTGACGTGATAGCCGACCAAAACCGTTTCGTGAAACTGACAAAAGAGTACAAGGACTTGGGCGACATCATGGACGCCCGTAAGCGCTACATCGCCTGTTTGAACAGTATCAAAGAGGCGAAGGACATCCTGGCCAACGAGAGTGACCCAGAGATGAAGGAGATGGCCCGCGAAGAGCTGTCGGAGAACGAAGCGCTACAACCGAAGTTAGAGGAGGAAATCAAGATAGCCCTCATTCCCAAAGACCCAGAGGATGCGAAGAACGTGCAGATGGAGATTCGTGCAGGAACGGGTGGCGACGAGGCCGCCCTGTTTGCAGGCGACTTGTTTAAGATGTACAAGAGTTTCTGCGATTCGAAGGGTTGGCAGTTGTCTATCACCAGCGTCTCGGAGGGTGCTGTGGGTGGTTTCAAGGAAATTGACTTTGCCGTCAGCGGTGCTGATGTCTATGGCACGCTGAAGTATGAGTCGGGGGTTCATCGTGTTCAGCGTGTGCCTGCCACAGAGACGCAGGGTCGCATGCATACCTCGGCCGCAACGGTTGCCGTGCTGCCTGAAGCTGACAAGTTTGAGGTGCACGTGAACGAGGGAGAAATCAAGTGGGACACCTTCCGTTCGAGCGGTGCCGGTGGTCAGAACGTGAACAAAGTGGAATCGGGCGTTCGTCTGCGCTATATGTGGAAGAACCCCAATACTGGCGAGACGGAGGAGATCCTGATAGAATGTACTGAGACGCGCGACCAACCTAAGAATAAGGAACGCGCACTCTCGCGCTTGTATACCTTTATATATGATAAGGAGCATCAGAAGTATATGGACGACATCGCCTCACGACGCAAGAGCCTCGTGTCAACGGGCGACCGCTCGGCCAAAATTCGTACCTATAACTTCCCACAAGGACGTGTCACCGACCACCGCATCGGCTATACGACCCACGACCTGCAGGGTTTCCTGGCTGGCGATATCCAACCCATGATTGACGCCCTGACCGTGGCCGAGAACGCAGAACGCATGAAAGAAACAGAACTATGAACAGACAAGAATTAATACAGCAGATTAAGAAGAAGCAGAGTTTTCTCTGCGTAGGTCTCGATACAGATATCAACAAGATACCGCAGTGTATCATTGACGAGGCAAAGGAGAAAGACGGCGAGGACTACATTTTCCGCGCCCTCTGCGAGTTCAACGCCTTGATCATTGATGCCACAGCCCCCTATTGCGTGGCCTACAAGCCTAACCTCGCTTTCTACGAGGCATACGGAGTGGATGGCATCCTGGCTTTCGAGGCTACCATCGACTATCTGAAGGAGGAGTATCCCAACCACTTCATTATTGCCGATGCCAAACGCGGCGATATCGGCAACACATCGAAGATGTATGCCAAGACGTTCTTCGAGGAGTATGACGTGGATGCCCTGACGGTAGCTCCTTATATGGGCGAGGATAGTGTCACGCCGTTCCTTGGCTATGACGACAAGTGGGTCATCCTGTTGGCACTGACGTCGAATAAAGGCTCACACGACTTCCAACTGACGGAGGATGCACAGGGCGAGCGTCTGTTTGAAAAGGTGCTGAAGAAGAGTCAGGAATGGGGCAACGAGGATAACATGATGTACGTCGTTGGTGCCACACAAGGTCAGATGTTTGAAGACATCCGCAAGGTAGCCCCCAAGCACTTCCTGCTGGTTCCTGGTGTTGGTGCACAAGGCGGAAGTCTCGAAGAGGTTTGCAAATATGGCATGATTCCTGGCGAGATTGGGCTGTTAGTCAATTCCTCTCGCGGAATTATCTATGCTTCTCAGGATGAGGACTTTGCCGAAGTGGCAGGACAGAAAGCAAAGGAGTTGCAAGAGCAAATGGCAAAAATAATTTGCAATTCGTAACTTATAATACATAAAAAATTCGTACCTTTGCACTCAAAATAGAATTCTATTATAGAAACATGATACTTGAAAAGATTGACCAACTTCTGAAAGAAGTACAAACATTAAACGCGCAGAATGCTGAGGAAGTAGAGCAGCTGCGCCTTAAATACCTGAGTAAGAAAGGCGAGATTACGCTCTTGATGAACGATTTCCGCGAAGTACCTGCTGACCAGAAAAAAGAGGTCGGCATGAAGATTAACGAGCTGAAGACGCTGGCCACAGAGCGCATCAATCAGTTACGCGAAAATTGCTCTACTCAGGAAGGCGACAACGAAGGCATCGACCTGACACGTACGCCCTACCCCATTGGACTGGGTACGCGTCATCCGCTGACCATCGTCACCAACGAGATTATCGACATCTTCTCGCGAATGGGATTTGTTCTGGCAGACGGCCCTGAGGTAGAGGACGATTTGCATGTGTTCACAAAGATGAACTTTGCTGCCGACCATCCGGCTCGCGACATGCAGGACACCTTCTTTGTCAGCCAGCATCCAAATGATGTCACCAAGAACATCCTGTTGCGCTCACACACATCAAGCGTACAGGCTCGTGTGATGGAGAATATGCATACGGAAGACGGTAAACTGACTGCTCCTATCCGCGTCATTTGTCCTGGACGTGTATATCGTAATGAGGCTATCACGGCTCGTGCACACTGTTTCTTCCATCAGGTGGAAGGACTGTATATCGACAAGAATGTTTCGTTCACCGACCTGAAGCAGGTGCTGCTCTCATTCGCTCGCGAGATGTTCGGACCAGACACCCAGATTCGCCTGCGTCCCTCGTATTTCCCATTCACGGAGCCCAGCGCTGAGATGGATATCTCGTGCTTCATCTGTGGTGGCGAAGGTTGCGGATTCTGCAAACATACTGGTTGGGTGGAGATTCTCGGATGTGGTATGGTTGACCCCAACGTGCTCGAGCAGTGTGGCATCGACTCCAAAGAGTACAGCGGCTATGCTTTCGGCATGGGTGTAGAGCGTATCACCAACTTGAAATATCGCGTCTCTGACCTCCGTATGTTCTCTGAAAACGACGTACGCTTCCTGAAGGAATTCGAATCAGCAAACTAAACAGGGCATGAAACTCGTTCTCATGACACAACCCACGTTCTTCGTGGAGGAAGATAAAATCCTGACGTCACTCTTCGAGGAGGGACTCGACAACCTGCATCTGTATAAGCCAGGGTCCGAGCCCATCTATTCTGAACGACTGCTGACATTGCTGCCGGACGATTACTACAAGAAGATTACCGTTCATGACAATTTCTACCTCAAGGAAGAATACAAGTTGCGTGGTATTCACATTGACGACGAGACCACTCCTGCACCAAAAGGCTATCGAGGAAACATCAGTCGTACATGTACGCATCTGGACCAACTGAAGGCTGCCAAGAAGAATGCCGATTATGTGCTGTTGAAATACATCTTTGACAGTCAGACGGAACCAGACCAGAAAGCGTCATTCACCGCCGAGGAGCTGAAAGAGGCATCGCGTCGTGGACTCATCGACCGCCACGTGTATGCGCTGGGAGGCATGAATCTCGACACTATCAAGATGGCCAAGGACTTAGGTTTCGGAGGTATCGTCATCAGCGGTGACCTCTGGAATCGTTTCAACATCCAGCAGGAACTGGACTATCAGGCATTGATTGATCATTTTGCAAAACTACGTAAAGCTATAGGATAAGCTATGAACAATAAAAACTACATGGTATTTTCAGGTACGGCCACAAAGTACCTCGCGGAGAAAATCTGCCAAAGCCTTGGGTGTCCGTTAGGTGAACTTCTTATCACCAAGTTCTCCGACGGCGAGTTTGCTGTTTCTTATGAGGAAAGCATCCGTGGACGCGACATCTTCCTCGTACAGAGCACGTTCCCAAACTCTGACAATCTGATGGAGTTGCTCTTGATGATTGATGCCGCTAAGCGTGCATCTGCCCGTACCATCAATGCTGTCATCCCCTATTTCGGATGGGCGCGTCAGGATCGTAAGGACAAACCACGTGTCAGCATTGGCGCAAAATTGGTGGCAGACCTGCTGAGTGCTGCTGGTATCAATCGCGTGATTACGATGGACCTCCACGCAGACCAGATTCAGGGCTTCTTCGACGTTCCCGTCGACCATCTCTATGCGTCGAACGTCATTCTTCCCTATCTGCAGAGTCTGAAGCTTGAGGATATGGTGATTGCCTCGCCTGATGTAGGTGGTTCCAAGCGTGCTAATACCTATGCCAAGTATCTGGGCTGTCCGCTGGTACTGTGTAACAAGACCCGCGCCCGTGCCAATGTCGTAGCCACGATGCAGATTATCGGTGACGTGGAAGGTAAGAATGTGGTGATTATCGACGACATGGTGGATACTGCAGGTACCATTACCAAAGCTGCAGATATCATGAAGGAAGCTGGTGCCAAGACTGTTCGCGCCTGTGCCTCACACTGTGTGATGAGTGGTCCTGCCAGCGAACGCGTTCAGAATTCCGCCCTCGAGGAAATCGTGTTCACCGATTCTATCCCCTACTCTCAGCGATGCGCCAAAGTAAAGCAGCTGAGTGTAGCCGACCTTTTTGCAGAAACAATTCGTAGAGTTATCAATAATGAAAGCATCTCTAGCCAGTATATTATTTAGTATTGCCCTGCTGACATCCTGCCAGTCAAACGGTTACAAGATTAGCGGTTCGGTTAGCTCTTCTGAAGGGCTGGCTGACGGTGACACGCTTTTTGTCACCAAGGATCTGCAGACAGGTATTCCAAGTGACACGCTCATCATTGAGGACGGCAAATTCAAATTGAGCGGTGAGACGGATTCCACTGCATTGTGCATGATATATAGTGCCAAACGCAACGAAATCAATGCGGCATTCTTTATGGAGCCTGGCACCATTGACATTCAGTTGACAGACCAACCTGGCGGTTCGCGTGTAGGAGGAACGACCTGCAATAACCAATGGCAGACACTGAACGACAGTGTGATGTCCATCGGTAAGGAAATCAATCGTATTGCAGAGCATATCTATGGCAATAACCTTTCGCAGGAAGAACAGCAGAAAGGTATGGAGCAGATTGACAAACTGAACAAGCGGTTTGCTGAACTGGTGGTTAAGACTGCAGAGAAGAATATCGACAACGAGTTTGGATACTTCCTGCTGACGTACTATCCTGAGGAACTCATTGACAACAATACGCGTGCAAAACTGATTAAGGAGTTGCCTGCAGAGATGCGCCAGCGAACAGCTATCAAGCAGATGGAACAGACCATCAATGCTGCAGCAAAGACTGCTGAGGGTTCCACCATCAAAGACTTCACACAGAAAACTCCAGACGGAACGGAAATCAGTCTGATGGACGAAGTCAAGAAACACAAAGTAACCGTCATCGACTTCTGGGCCTCATGGTGTGGTCCATGTCGTCAGGAAATGCCATTCATGATGCAGATGTATGACAAACTCCATTCGAAAGGACTCGGCATCATTGGTATTTCGCTTGACAACGACAAGGATGCATGGGTAAAGGGCACGGAAGCACTGGGATTCACATGGCCTCAGATGAGCGACCTCAAGGGTTGGGAGAATGAAATTGCCCAGCATTTCCAGGTGACAAGTATCCCCCACACCATTGTCGTCGACCAAAAGGGTACTATCCTGCGTCGTGGACTTCGCGGTGAGGAACTGGAGTCTTTCGTCGCTGAACAACTGAAATAGTCAATATCGCCTGTTCGCTTTATCAAAGCTAAACAAAAATAAAGCCCAAGACTTGAGCATCAACTCTTGCCTTGGGCTTATTCTTTGTGTTACCGATTTCCTTAGAAGGGCAGATCGTCAGCCGAACCTTCACCAGCGGGTTCCTGGGCAGGAGGGAATGGTGAAGTACTGTCGTTAGGAGCAGCAGCCTGCTGGGGAGGGAACGGAGTTGCGCCAGCAATAGGAGCGGCACCAGCAACGGGAGCGACACCACGAGTCACATTATAAGCGCGAATCTCGTTAAACCAACGTCCCTGATATTCATGGGCGTCAATGTCAAACGACACAGTAATGTCTTCACCCATCTGAATATTGAATTGCTTGATGCGATCTTCACCGAAGATACGGAACAAACATTTGCGAGGATACTGACCTGGTACCTCAATCACATACTCTTGCGACATCCAAGGGTTACCTGTACGTGCAGAGACTCCACTGTTAGCCGGCAACACGGCTATTACTCTACCTGTTAAATCCATAATAAATATTACTTTTTTTTTGTTATTACGTGTTTCAGATTGCGAAATTACATAAAAAAAATCGAATTTGTGCATTTTTTACGAAATATTTTTGCTATTGAGCCAGACTTTTTGTATTTTTGTACTCAATTTGAATAGAAAAGAAACTAAAAACAGATATACATATGAGATTTACCGTATCAAGTACTGCACTTAGCAGCAAGCTTAATGCTCTTTCAAGAGTTATCAACAGTAAGAATTCTCTGCCCATTTTGGCAGACTTTGTTTTCGACATTCAGGACAATGTGCTCCACCTGACAGCCTCGGACAGCGAGAATGTCATGAAGACCCAGGTTGAACTGATTGAAAGCGACGGCAACGGTCGTTTTGCAGTAGGCAACCACGATTTGCTGGAGGCCGTTAAGGGTTTCTCCGAGCAACCTATCACGTTCGATGTAGACCAGCAGGCCAACATCGCAAAGATCAGTTATCAGAATGGTATGTTCTCACTGCCTGTCGAGAGTGCCGATGAATATCCTGTCACCCAGACAGTCAGCGACAGTGCCACGGAGATTGTCATTGAAAGTGCCGTGCTGGCCGAGAACATCACCCGCTCGCTCTTCGCCACAGCGCAAGACGAATTGCGCCCCGTCATGAACGGTATCTATTTCGACCTCACTCCCGAATGCCTGTCTATCGTGGCTTCTGACGGTCATAAGTTGGTGCGCAACAAGATTCTGAATATTCATAGCGATCAGCCCGCATCGTTCATTCTGCCCAAGAAGCCTGCTTCATTGCTGAAGACACTGCTGAGCAAGGACGGTGAGGATGTTATCATCCGCTTTGACGAGCGTAACGCACTCATCGACTATACCGATGGTGAAATCACCTGTCGACTCATTGAGGGCCGCTATCCGAACTACAACTCTGTCATTCCGCAGAGCAACCCCAATCAGCTCACCGTCGATCGTCAGGGCTTGTTGGCAGCATTGCGTCGTGTTCAGCCATTCTCCAGCGACTCCAGCAACCTCATCCGTTTCCACGTTGAGGGTGGTACACTGCAGCTTGATGCTGAGGACTACGACTTCTCGAAGACAGCTACTGAGCGCATGGCTTGCCAATACGAAGGTCAGCCTATGAGCATCGGTTTCAAGGGTTCTTCATTCATTGAGATACTTGGCAACTTCGATTGTCCTGAGGTACTCATCCAATTGGCGGATCCTAGCCGTGCAGGTTTGGTTCTTCCTACAGAACAGTCTGAGAATCAGGATGTCCTGATGTTGATGATGCCCATGTTGATTAATGACTAAAAGCTAGTATGAAACTGAACTTAACAAAACCACTTGTTATATTCGACTTGGAGACTACGGGACTTGACATGGTCAAGGACCGTGTCATCCAGTTGTCATATATTAAGGTATACCCAGACGGACGCGAGGAAAGAGGTAACGAACTGATTAACCCCGAGAAGCACATCGACGATATCATCACCCAACTGACAGGTATCAGCAACGAGGATGTAAAGGACAAACCCACCTTCAAGCAGATTGCGAAGAAGATGGAGACCGTGTTCTCAGGTTCTGATATTGCAGGATTCAATTCCAATTTCTTCGATGTTCCCTTGCTCGCTGAGGAATTCCTGCGTGCTGGCATCGACTTTGATTTCTCCAAGTGTCGTCTAATTGATGCTTGCACCATCTTCAAAAAGATGGAACGTCGTAACCTGGCATCGGCCTATAGGTTCTACTGCGGTCGCAAAATGGAAGAAGACTTCGAGGCGCACCGTGCCGATCAGGATACCGAAGCGACTTATCGCGTACTGATGGGCGAATTGGACAAATATGCCCCAGGTGCCAACGAAGATCCAGAGAAAGTACTTGAGAACGACATGCAGGCTTTGGCAGATTTCTCAAAGCAGAACGATAACGTCGACTTTGCCGGACGTATCGTCTGGGCTGACGTCAACGGCAAGCGCACGGAGGTTTTCAACTTTGGCAAACACAAAGGTCTTCCAGTTGCTGACGTTCTCCGCATGGATCCAGGATACTATAGCTGGATATTGGTTGGCGACTTCACGTATAACACGAAACAGGTGCTCACACGCATCCGTCTGCGCGAAGCAACAAAGTAAGTAGCAAGATGTTGAAAGGCAAGAAAATCGTATTAGGCATTACGGGTTCTATAGCAGCCTACAAGGCCTGCATGATTATCCGTGGGCTTGTCAAGGCTGGTGCTGAGGTGCAGGTTGTCATTACCCCTGCTGGTAAGGAGTTCATCACCCCCATCACACTTTCGGCACTGACACAGAAACCAGTCATCAGCGATTTCTTCTCCCAACGTGACGGCACGTGGCATTCCCATGTGGCATTAGGTCTTTGGGCTGACGCCATGCTCGTGGCTC
The DNA here is from genome assembly GCA_900318885.1 of uncultured Prevotellaceae bacterium. GTDB lineage: Bacteria > Bacteroidota > Bacteroidia > Bacteroidales > Bacteroidaceae > Prevotella. The sequence goes on from ONMN01000011.1 coordinate 29,104, forward strand.
CCTGCACAGCTTCAACACTGGGGAAGATGGCGAACGGTATTGCCGACAATATGTTGATTACGACCTACCTATCCATGAAGGCTCCCGTATTCATTGCCCCTGCGATGGATCTTGACATGTACCAACATCCGACTACGCAACAAAACATGGAACGCCTGCGTTCGTTCGGCAACCACATCATAGAACCTCAAAGTGGATTCCTAGCTTCAGGACTGGAAGGCAAGGGACGTATGGAGGAACCGGAACGCATTGTCGAAGCGCTGGACTATTTCTTCGAAACGAAGGATTTGGCAGGTAAGCACATCATGATTACTGCCGGTCCTACACATGAGAAGATTGACCCCGTCCGCTTCATTGGCAATTACTCCAGTGGCAAAATGGGATTTGCCCTTGCTGAGGAATGTGTACGACGTGGAGCTGATGTAACGCTGGTTTGCGGACCTGTTTCCACACAATTGTCACCGATGGCTGCGCAACTTATCAAGCGCATCAACGTAGAGAGTTGTCAGGAGATGTTCAATGCTGCTACCACTGTATTTCCCAATTGCAATGCCGCCATCCTTTGTGCTGCTGTGGCCGACTTCCGTCCTGACCATCAGGCCGACCAGAAGATTAAACGCGAAGGCGACGACCTACAGCTCCGTTTGCTACCCAATCCCGATATCGCTGCAGAACTGGGACGTATGAAGCAATCAGGACAACGTCTTGTCGGTTTTGCCCTCGAAACGAATGACGAACAAGCCAACGCCCAGAAGAAGCTACAGAAGAAGAACCTCGACTTCATCGTGCTGAACTCACTGCGCAATGAAGGGACATGTTTCCAGTCGGACGAAAACCAAATCAGCATCATCAACGCTGACGGGCAGCGTGACTACGAACGCAAGTCCAAGAGCGCCGTTGCCAAAGATATTATTGACCAGTTGGCAATGCTGCTGTAGCATAAAAACACATTTACATGATAGAAATCACCACGCTCGACGATCCTCGCGTAAGTCCATATAGCAGGCTTACCGAGGGGCAGTTGCGTATGGCACTGGAACCCGAAAAAGGATTATTCATTTGTGAAAGTCCGAAGGTTATCCGCGTAGCATTAGATGCTGGTTGGGAACCCGTGTCGCTATTGTGTGAACGAAAGCACATCGAGGGTGATGCCAAGGACATCGTCGACCGCATCGCCTCACGCGTACCTATTTATACTGGTAGTCGTGAACTACTTGCACAACTCACAGGCTACACCTTGACACGCGGTGTATTATGTGCCATGAGACGTAAAAAAGCTCCAACACTGGATGAATTGCTACACGATGCCAGACGTGTGGTAATCATCGACGCCGTGACAGACACAACAAACATCGGAGCCATCTTCCGTTCAGCAGCAGCATTGGGCATCGACGCCATCCTACTGACTCGCGACACCTGCGACCCACTGAATCGTCGAGCAGTACGCGTGTCTATGGGTAGCGTGTTCCTCGTTCCCTGGACGTGGCTCGACGGGTCGATTACAGCGACACTCCACAACTACGGATTCCGTACAGCAGCAATGGCATTGACGGATAAAAGCATCGCGCTGGATGACACACGGCTGAAGGCTGAACAACACCTGGCGCTAATCATGGGAACAGAAGGTGACGGACTGCCACAACATGTTATCGACGAGGCAGACTACACAGTGCGAATACCGATGGCGCATGGCGTTGACTCGCTGAACGTCGCTGCAGCTGCTGCAGTAGCATTCTGGGAATTGAGGTATGTTGCTATGACATAGCAACAAACACATTCAATCCATCCTATCACGATAGTCCTCGTAGGTGAATCGGCGCAGAAGTTCCAATGTGCCGTCCTCATGAAGCATGCAGATGGACGGATGGGTAATGCCATTGAACGTATTGGTTTTCACAGTGGTATAGTGAATCATATCCTCAAACACTATCTGCTCGCCAACTTGCAACTCATGGTCGAATTGCCAAAGGCCCATGAAATCACCAGACAGGCAACTATTCCCACCAAGACGATAAACGAAAGCAGAGGGCTGAAGGTCTGCTGGTAGTCCACCCGTTTCCGACGGTTCAATATGCTCGGCACCACGGACATCCGGATAATACGGCATTTCCAGACAATCAGGCATGTGGCACGTAAAGCTGACATCGAGAATAGCGGTACGAATGCCTTTATCCTCGACAACGTCAACAACAGAGGAAACTAACGGTCCCGTCTGCCAGGCAAAGGCACTACCAGGTTCGAAGATAACTTTCAGATGTGGCCAGCGTTCATGGAATTTCTGCATCATACTGACTAGAAGTTCTATATCATAATCTTTGCGCGTAACCAGATGTCCACCACCGAAATTAATCCATTCCAACTGCGGAAACCACCGAGAAAACTTTTCTTCTATATGCTGCAGCGTGCGCTGGAACACGTCTGCCCCACTCTCGCAGTGACAATGGCAATGAAAGCCTCGGATATCGCTTGGCAACGTCTCTGGCAGTTTATCCGCCGTAACACCAAAGCGCGTACCTGGTGCACATGGATTATATAGTAGCGTGCCGACCTCGGAATATTCAGGATTAACGCGGATGCCTAGTGAACATGTTGCAGCACGCTCATGAAAGCGCTCGTACTGCGAGAGCGAATTGAATGTCAGATGACTGCTGCAACGGATAATGTCGTCCATCTCGTCTTCCTTGTAAGCTGGCGAAAATGTATGGGCTTTCGCACCGAACTCTTCAAGTGCCAGACGGGCTTCGGACAATGAACTGGCCGTTGTTGCGCTGATATATTCGCGGAAAATGGGAAACGTTTTCCATAGTGCGAAAGCCTTGAAGGCAAGTATCCATTCTGAGTCTGTGCGACGGGCAACATCGCGAATGAGTCCGAGGTTGCGACGAAGGAGCGACTCCTCTATCATATAATATGGTGTCTGCATGTCAAAATGGCTTTAAAAGGTTCTAAGTGCTTCGTAAATACGCTGCACTGGCAGGCCCATGACATTGAAATAGCTACCGTTCAGGGCCGTGACACCAATGTGGCCAATCCATTCCTGAATGCCGTAAGCACCAGCCTTGTCAAAAGGGCGGTAATGGCTAACGTAGTAGTCTATCTCGCTGTCTGTAAGCGACTTAAATGTTACGTCGGTGGTAACAGAGAAACTTGTCTGACGATCCATCGTAGTCAGTGTAACACCAGTAATAACCTGATGTGTTTGTCCACTCAATTCGCGCAGCATGTTATGAGCCTCAGCGGCATCTTTTGGCTTGCCCATAACATGAGTGCCCAATACCACTATAGTGTCTGCAGTAATGATTAACTCGTCCGTAGCCATCGTCTGACGATAGGCTGCAGCTTTCTTCTGGGAAATGTACTGTGCAATGTCACGCGTGGGCAAATCGTCAGGATAACTCTCGTCGATGCCATCGATGACGCGTACATCGAACTCAACATCCAAACCTGCCAGCAACTCCTTGCGACGTGGCGAATTACTGGCAAGTATAATATGATAATCTTTTGCTACCATCCGAAAGCCTTTTCATCGTACAACCACTTGTGCTGAGCCTTCAACACTTGTTCTATCACATCACGTCCACAACCGTAACCACCACAGTAGTCGCTGACATAGATACTGGCAGCCTTGACCTCGGTACAGGCATCCTTAGGACACACAGGGCAACCGACACGACGCATGATTTCGAGGTCGGGAATATCGTCACCCATATACATCACCTCTTCGTCCTCATAGCCGTATTTAGCCACATACTCCTCATAGGTCTGAATTTTCACGGCCGCACCCAGATAGACGTCGTCGACGCCAAGGCCGTGATAACGCAACGCAACGGATGTAATGCGGCAACCAGTGATGATAGCAATGCGCAAGCCCATTTTCTGTGCTAGCTGAATGGCATAACCATCTTTGATATTCACCGTACGGCAAGGAACACCATCGTTTCCAAGTGGAATTGTTTCATAGGACAGCACCCCGTCAATATCGAAAACGACGGTGCGAATCTTTGTCAAGTCGTAATTAATCATTTATTCGTAGACTTTTCGTAAATACTATTTGTAAGCAGGTCGTAGACATTTTGCATCTTGGGATTGTCGTCTAACAAGTGATGCTGACCGATGATGACGTTATTGTCGTGGCGCACAGCAGGACCAGTCTGCGCGTCAACAGGAGCCATGGTGTGCAACTTACGCACGGTCTGGTCAATCAGTGGCAGCATCACATCGAAAGGAATGCCGATACGACCTAGTACATCGGCAGATAGCGCCATGCAATGGTTGGCAAAGTTGCAGGCGAAGACAGCTGCCAAGTGCAGATACTTGCGGTCATCCGTCGACAAGTGATAAATGTGAGGACTGAGTGTGCGCGCTAATTCGTTTAGCACACCGAGCGTTTCCGTGGAGTCAGCCTCAAGGAAAAGAGGAATATCATTAAAGGAAACGATAGTCTCTTTCGAGAACGTCTGCATAGGATAAAATACACCATAGCGACGGCAGTGGTCTGAAAACACCGACATCGGCATCGATCCTGCCGTATGCAGAAACAGCTGGTCTTCCCTACCCTTAGTTGCGCGGACAATAACGTCCTCCAGCACGTCGTCCTTGACAGCGATAATGAACGCATCGGCAGTTTGCGGCAATGAGGATTCGTCACTACAATCGATGGTCACAGCTCTACCACGGACTATCGTCACGTCGTGACCAGCATCACGCAATGCCTGTGCGAGGTTCGTACCCAGACGACCAGTGCCAATTACAACAATGTTCATCTCAATACTTGTCGACGTGTACGTTCTCCCATTTCAACTTGTCTTCATTCTGGGGCTTGCGCTCGTCGGCTTTGCGACCAAGAGCAAGAACACAGAGGCATGACAGGTTCTCAGGAATGCCAAGAACGCCCTGAATCACCATATCCGCCGTAGTGCCGTCCGACAGTCCGCGACCACGCATCTGTACCCAGCATGAACCAATACCCAACTCCTCTGCCTGATACTGCATGGTGATGGCAGCAATCGAACCATCCTCCACCCAGCAATCATTCTGCATGGGGTCACCAAGTACGACAATAGCCATAGCAGCATCCTTGATGAACGCACCGCCCAGATCTTTCGCATCAGACAATTTCTCGAGATCCGCTTTGTTGTCGACCACTACAAACTGCCACGCGCGCTGGCCCTTCGATGTCGGTGACATCAGTCCCGCACGTAATATCATCTTCACATCCTCGCCGTCGATTTCATCAGCCGTAAACTTACGGTGCGAGCGGCGTTGCTGAACTAAATCCTTAAAATCCATATACGTAAATTATATTTATATATCATCAACTGATGCGCAGACACATCATTGTCAGATCATCGTTCGGATCGGCACCCTCGCGATGTTTCTCCACTTCGGCTGCCAGCGTTTCAATAACTTGTTGTGCCGAGTCGAAATGCGTATTGCGCAGTATGTCGAGCAACCGTTCATCACCAAACTGTTCGTGTTCGCGGTTCTCAGCCTCGTTCAAGCCATCGGTATAAATAAACAGTGCTCGTCCCTTGATGCTCTCAATCTCCTCGCCTTCAAACTCCAATCCTGGCAATACACCAATGGGGAAGTTCGGTTTCATCTCTAGGAAATCTCCATGATGCTCACCACCACCAATGACAGGCGGATTGTGACCGGCATTACAGAAAGAGAGATGTCCTGAAGTGAGGTCGACCATGCCAACGAACAGCGTAACAAACATGTTCGTAGGATTCTCGTCACCAGACAGCGCATCATTCATGTGCGTACAAATATCGGAGGGTGATAACTGCTGATTGGCTAGTGTTCGGAACAGTCGCGTGACCTGAGCCATAAACAACGACGCGGGAACGCCCTTACCACTCACGTCACCAAGGCAGAAATACAGGTTATCATCCTTCAATAAGTAGCCGTACAAATCGCCACCGACTTCCTTCGCTGGTGTCATCGAGGCATACATGTCCAGACCCTCACGATCAGGGAATACATTGGGCAACATCGACATCTGGATGCTGTTGGCTACGTTCAGCTCGCTCTCAATAGATGCCTTCTGGGCGGTAGTATCCTTCAGTTCTTCGATGTAACGAACCAATGACTGCTGCATGTTACCGAACGACTGGCTCAACTGACCGATTTCATCGGTACGTTCGAAGTTGGGCAATTGGGTATCGAACTGTCCAGAAGCAATCGTTTCAGCCTCGCGGGCCAGACGACGCAGCGGACTGAGCTCTCGGCTAATAATACGAATGAAGAAATACAGCATCAACAACAATCCGACGCATACAATGGCCATGACTGTTCGTCTCAGACGGTCGAAGCCACCGAAGATATCGCTTTCCGGACATACAATAGCCATCGAACAGCCCGTCTTGCCCAATGGTTTATAGAACACATAGCAATGCTCACCGTTGATGTGCATTTCACGCACGCCTTCTTCGCCACGCTGCATGGCATGGCCCAAAGAAACCATCGCCGTATCGGGTGTTTCTAAAGTTTGCGTAAAGATGGTCTGACGCGTAATTTTCGTCGAGTCGGGATGCACGAAGTAAGTACCGCCGCGACCAATCATAATACTATATGAATTAGGATATGGTTTGACGGCGGAAATAGTCTGCGAAAGCCAGTTCAGTGACAAGCTGGTATTAATGACTCCTATGAAACTACCATCGCTTGCTTTGATGGCCTGACAGTAGGAGGTAACCATCTCACTGGTATTGGTAGGGGCGTCGTAGTCCATGTAGGGCTCTGTCCAACACGCATGACCAAGCAATGTGGGCATGAGATACCAATCAGCGAAAAAGTACTGATAGTTCTCACTACCGCCCTGAATGGTACGAATAGAGTCGCCATTATGCTTGGAATAGGCAGAAAAATATAAACCTTTATCTTTGAAATAGTAAGGCTCGAAGGCTATCGAACAGTTATAGAAATCGGGATTGTTCAGCAACATGCCACGGCTATAGACAAACATTGAGTCGGCCTTATCGGGATGTCGCTGCACAAGCCATTCAGTCATGCCAGTGGCTACCTCAACACGGTTCAGAATACCCTCCACGCGCAACGACGTCTTATCCAATATCTGCGTAGCACGGCTGATAGCCTCCTGACGCACGGCCTCACGTGACTGGTAGAACAAAAATCCAAGGGCGGCGATGAAGATGACAGCGGCAAACATGACGACCCACAGACTGACGCGAACTGACAGCTTCCGGTGGATATATGAGAATATCTTATCCATAGTCTATCGTTTGTCCATTAGTTCTTCGTACGTCACATTGCGGCTCAGCATCTGGTTTTCCACCATCAACTGGCTGGCCTGCTTCACCATATCCGGACGCAGACGGAACTCACGTTTCTTCGACTCACGATCCACCTGAAGACGCAACACCTCTTTCAACATCAGCCGTTGCATCACGCGGTTCGTGGCAATGTGCTCGCGGTCCACGTACTTCATCACTATGTCCAAAGCCTCTTCAGGATGAGCAGCAGCCCACTCCCACCCGCGTCTGCTGGCGGCAGCGAAATTCTGCGCCTGATCCTTATGTTTCTCGTAGTAGTCGCGCGTCATATACACACCGTCTTCCTGCACATTATACCCGTGGTCACAAAAGCGGTAAACGTTCTTGTCCGACAGTTCCATGCCGGCCTGCACCAACTGGTAATACTCGTTGTAACTCATGGCCAACGTGGCATCCAACGCTCCAGTCACAAACAGGTTGACATTCTGTGCGAAACGCACCCACTCGTAGTCCAGATGGTCCTTGATGCTCATACAGATAGCCAACTGACCGAAACCGACACTCCAAATGCCAACCTTCGCACCTTTCTGTGTCAGCGGATCCTTACCACGCGCCGAAACGATGACCATTGCGTTGTTCATCGAGGTCTGAAGGATGTTTACCAAAGGGATGCCGTCGTCCACGATTTCCATGGCCTGACACAACTGCAGCGTCGTAGCCTGACACTGGTTCTTACGCAGACGGCTCATAGCGGGCTGCGTAGCGGAAGGATGCTCTATCCGGACATTCACTCCAACTTCGCGATAAAAGCCCTTCGCCTCAGCAACATAATAGCCAGCAAACTGCGCTTGCGCAGTCCATTGAGGCGTGAACACGAAAGTCTGTGCCTTCGCGTATACGACGTTAAACAGTAAAAAAGCAAAAAACAAAAGTGCTTTCTTCATCTGACATCCGTTTAATCCATGACCTCCGTATCAGGAAAACATCAAATGCTCAGTTCGTCCAGCACATTGATGAGTCGTTTGTCGAAACGCTTATCGGTACGGATACACTCCGAGAAGGGCACATACACCACATCGTTGTTGCGCACACCAACCATGATGTTTCTCTGACCCTGCAAAATGGCCTCAATGGCACCAACACCCGTACAGCTGGCCAGAATGCGGTCGCGGGCCGACGGCGAACCGCCGCGCTGCAGATGACCGAGAATCGACACGCGCACATCGAACCCCGGGAACTCCTTCTTTACGCGCTCGGCATAATACATGGCGCCACACTTCGGACTCTCAGAAACGATAACGATACACGACTTCTTCGACTTACGGATACCGCGGCCCATGAATGCTGCGAGCTGGTCGACGTCTGTTGTTTCCTCAGGCACGATAGCTGCCTCGGCACCGCAGGCAATAGCACAATTCTGTGCAAGGAATCCAGCGTCACGTCCCATCACCTCGACAAAGAAGATGCGCTCGTGCGAGTTCGCAGTATCACGAATGCGGTCCACGCACTCCATAATCGTGTTCATCGTCGTGTCGTAGCCGATGGTAGCATCAGTACCATACAAGTCGTTATCAATAGTACCAGGAAGGCCGATACAGGTGAAGTCGTGTTCCAAAGCGAAATCGCGTGCACCAGTCAGCGAACCGTTACCACCAATCACCACCAGTGCGTCTATCTCTTCCTTCAGGCACGTCTCGTAGGCCTTCTGACGACCTTCCACCGTCATAAAATCCTTCGAACGGGCACTTTTCAGGATCGTTCCGCCGCGGGTAATAATACCGCTGACGTCCTCCGTCGTGAAGGTCTTCACCTCATCGTTCATCAGACCTTCGTAACCACGATAGATACCTTTGATGTTAAAACCATTATAAATACCAGAACGCGTCACGGCGCGAATAGCTGCATTCATACCAGGCGAGTCGCCGCCAGACGTCAAAATGCCGATAGTCTTAATCTTACCCATAGTCTTATAGAATTAAATGATTATTTTTATTTGCAAAGGTACAAAAAAATACCCGTTCCGCAATATTTTTTTTCTTTATTTTTTTATGTCTCTCAGCAGACTTACTTAAAGGTGTATTCTGTGTAGCTCTCACTACGTCCATTCATCCGCAATCGCTTCATCGTTGACGACTTGCTGTCAACAACGAGGACGAAGGAGGTAAACATCTGACGCTTTTTACCAGAAGGAGTAATGGTGATGGTTTGCTCATTACCCTTAGTTATCACCTTGACATCATCACTGGCAGGAATCGGCTGGTGATTGATGACGGCTTTCAATACAGCATGAAAGTCGGCAAAAAGTGGATTCTTGCGGCTGTCGGTGACATGTTTCTTACCTTTCTGAGTCATGGTAAACTGCGTACCATCCATCAGCAACTGGTCTTTGCCTCCATCCGTAGAAATGCAGATGTAGTCAGGTTTGCGGATAGTCACATCCCCAGTGGTTACAACATCGGTCTTAACGGCCTTCGAATGACTCACTTTGGTCACGGTCTGTGCTTGTGCGCAAAGTGCGAACAGGCAGCATAACAATAATAGTAAATGTTTCATATGCACATTCTTGATTATAATTTTTCGTTTTTAATAGTTTCCAATGTCTTGAATGCCGTCATCGTCACGCCCTCCAGTCCGTGTAAGACCAGACTCTGTCCCGTTAAGAACAGATTGGGAATAGGCGTCTTAGGCGACAGCATGGTTATCAGTGACTGGCGACAGTCCTTCCTGATGCCAAAGGCCGAGCCACAAGGCGACAAAGTATAGTCGCGCCAGGTCAACGGGGTACTGGTATAACATTTCTCTGACCCATGGTCAGAGTGTGGCATTGCATTCTCTGACCCATGGTCAGAGTGTGGCGTTGCATTCTCTGACCCATGGTCAGAGTGTGGCGTTGCATTCTCCACCATATCTCGCAAACCGGGTATCACCCGTTCTGCCAAACGAATGCACTCATCGGCCATCCGCTGTTTTTGTTGTTCATAAATATCGCCGCGCCGCCCAACAAGGGTGTTCTCCCAGTCTTTGCAAAGCGTCCACGGCATAGGAGTCAGCAGGTCTATCTGTCGCGTATAGTCTCCATTCTCTGGCACCCGGCAACTCACCATCACACCCCCCACGCCGTCCATATCCTCATGGAATGACCACACATTAGCCTTCTTGTAGACGTATTTGTTGTGGTTGAAATAAGGCAGCACATCCGGTTTCAGTACCAACGAGGCCGTAAACATGCCGAAAGTATTCTCCAGTGCATTAATTCGGCGACGGAAGATGCCTTTCATTATACGCGAGTCCTTCAACCAGCCAAACGTCAGTTGCGGGTGTACATCGCTAATGAACGCTTTGGCTTCGTAGGTTTGGCCATTTGAACATTTTGCCGCCACAATCCTGCCGTCCTGCTCCACGAGTTCCTCCACCTCAGCACGGCAGACAACCTCTCCACCAAAGGACTTGATGTCGTTTACCAGTGAATCGATGATCATGTTGCCACCTCCCTTAAGCCGCCAACTGCTCTGGATATAACTGCTCATCGAATGGGCAAAGTTAAACAACGGCAGCGACTCCCGCCTCAGTTCCATTTTCATGGCTGCGGCAGACAGCACGTTAATAAGCAGCGGGTCATGAAACAGCGATGACAGCCAGTCGTAGGCGTTCACCTCGACAGTATCCTCCATTGGTGGCAGGTGGCGAAGTGTGTCGACATACTGCCTCAAGGCGGTCTTCTCCTGAGGGAAATATTCCCCCAGCACACTGGCAAAGTGGTCAAAACCCTCAGCCAAAGGGAATGTCTGGTTTCCGATGGTCACTTGGTCGAAACCATCAGCATCCAACCGCACCCAGGGTAGTTGCATCAGTCCCAGCTGCTCAAAAGCCTCATGCAATGGTTGGCCCTCTGCCAGTCCACCGACATAATGCAAACCCGTGTCGAATTCGAAGTCACCCCTGCGATAGCTCTGCAGACAACCACCCGGCTGTGTCTGGCGTTCGAGCACGAACACGCTCCTACCCTCCTTCGCCAATTGTCTGGCACACACCAGTCCACCCAATCCGCTACCTATGACAACGACATCATACATCATTTCTTCTGTCGGTTAAGCCATCGATAGACAGCGGGCTGTAAAACATAAGCTAAAACAACTGCCGAGAGCAGACCAACAAGCGTTGAGAATCCGACACTACGAATAGCAGGATGATTTGCGAGAAGCATGCTGCTGACGGTCGTTATCAGGGTGACGGCACTAAGGAGAATGGCTGTCTTATGATAGTGTAGTTTGTTGTCGTTGTCAGACGTAAGCCCATTCATGACGAAGATGCTGTAGTCCACTCCGATACCGAAAATAAAAGTCGAGATGATGATGCTGATGAGATTGAAGCGCACGTCGAACAATACCATTGCTCCAAGCACGATGAGCCAACTGAATAAAATCGGCATGAAGCCCAGCAAGGTGTGCTTAATGTTAAAATGGAAACTCAGCAGCAACACGACAAAGACGAAAAGCATGGAAATCCACTGCAGCACGTTGAAGTCATCATTCATCTGGAGCAGCGTGTCGGTAGTATAGTAATAAGTGTCGAGCACCAGCAGATTGGGGTCGCTGGCAATGGCATCACAGATACGGATATAGTCGCTCTCGCTGCTGCGCACGGAGTCGTTGGCACAGCGTACAGAGGTAAAGCAAAGATAATCGTCGCCATACGAATGTTCCATCAGCGTCGACTGATAACCTGCGGGAATCAGCCCTGCGGCATAGAGCGAGTCTGGCTCGTAGTCGCGGGCAGCCGCTTCGAAGAAAGTATCGAAAGCCTCGGGAGTAAGGTCGGCCTGCGGAGCCGTCTGCGCTATCAGCATGCGCACCTTGCCGAGCCTATCCGGTGTCCAGTAATTCTTCCATGCATCGATGCGCTCCTGCTGAACATGCATGGGAACGAAAACCTGATTGGTATGAGTATAGTCCTTGACAAGACCGAGTTGCTGCAGCGAGTCGAGCTTACGGTCAAGGATGGCGAAATGGCTGATGGCCTCCTCCATCGTTTGGCCTTTACTGGCAAAGTATTTGGTCTTGTCGCCGGTATAGGTCTTGCTGCGAAGCAGATTTTCAGAGTGTTCGGTCATCGGGTCCTCGTAGCCCAGATTATGCATGTCGGCATCGAAACGAATGCCGCCCACAAGGTAGGCCCCTACTCCAACGACTATCACCAGACAAACAATGGCCAACAAGGGTTTGTTGCGGTCAAAGGGATAGCTGTTGATAGCCTCGATAAAGGCAGGGAAACCTTTTCCCTCTGACCTTTGACCTTTGACCTTTGACCCCTGCACCTCTAACAACTGCGGTATATAAACCAATGAGAACAGCGTCGTGCCGAGGATGGCAAAGGCGGCAAACAATCCGAAGTCCTGCAAAAGGGCGGTATTGATGAAGATAAGTCCTGCAAACGAACCGATGGTGGTGACACAGCCCAGCAAGACGGGCTTTACCTGGTCGCGCAGCAATTGCTCTCCATCAGCCACATACTGGTGATGGGTCAGAATATGGAGTACATAACTCAGGGCGACACCCAGCACCACACCGCCTATGCCTAAAGCCAGCAACGAGAACTCCCCTTTCAGCCAATACATGATCGACAGGCCGAAGAGGGTGCCGAAGACAACTGGCAACAACAGCAGGGGAATGGTATCCCAACGACGAAAACAGACAAATAGGAATACCAAAACCAAAACGAGTGCCCCGGCAATGGTAGTCGTCAGGTCGCGCTTGATGGTCGTGGAGTTGTAATAACCGCTTGCAGGCGTGCCGTGATAACTGATGAGTACATCAGGATTGGTCGTGGCAAACTGCGCGATGAGTGTGTTCAACCGCTCAAAGAGTGCAGAACCTTGTCCTGTATTCGTCGAAGAGAAACGGGGTGTCAAAAAGGCGATGCACACCGTGGAATCGGGCACGAAGAAGTGGTTGTCAATGGTCTTATAACTGCCGGCACTCAACAATGGTGCCATCTGCTCAGCCAACACATTGCGCATGCCCAGCGGGTCCATCTCAATCAGTTCCGGAAACATCTCTCCCACTTCGCTCAACAGGTCGTCGTGGTTTTCTTGCATCTGTTGGGCGAAGTGTTCACGTGTCAATAGTGAGTCGAAATGTGTGTATGCCGTAGTGTCGATATAGGCTGGCAAATGCTCTGACAGATAGTCAATGCCGCTGGGTAGCAGGTCTTCATCCAAACGATAGAATAAGTCTTCTACCAGCATCGAATCTTGTTTGAGTGAGTCAGCAAATGCATCGCAGACTTGCGTCAGTTTCCCGACGTCACTCCCCTCAAACAGCACGAATGTCTTGTCCTTGATTTTCAGGTCGGCAAAGGCGAGTTTGGTCGTGCCGTCCTCATTCTTCGACGACGGCATCAGCTTGTTGATGTCCTCCTCCAAATGCAGTTGTGCGGCAAAATAGCCAAAGAAAGCGAACAAAGCTATCATCGACAGCCAGCAAATCAGTCGATGGTTGCGAAAATATCGATATATGTGAATGAAGAAACTTGTCATTGCTGCACAAATATCTTAAGTTGCGCCTTGGCTATCATTTCCTTGCCAATACGACTCTCACCGCTAGCAATAGTCACATTGCCGAACGTAAAGCCGAATTCGATGGACGTTTCTATCCTCTCGTCCAGGCGAGGGCGACGCTGACATTCGAAACGTTTCACCTCACCGATAAGACCCACGGGGGGATTGTCAAAATGCTGATTCAGTATCTGACAGCCCATCATTGCCGAGCACGACTGGGCGATATGCTCTATCAGACATGTCTCGGAGATGGTGCCGTCGGGCAGCATGAAATAATTGTCAGCGCGGACGGTGAGAGCGGTGACGGCATGGGTGTCGTCACACGTCTCAATCTCGTCCAGCATGATGAATGGTTCACGCTGCGGAATCACCTGTTTGATGTCTTCGTCTTTCAGCTTCATGCAGGAATGTTCTGTTCAATGTAGTCGTATAAATCATTGAAAGTCTGGATTTTGTGCAATTCTGATACAGGAATGGTTACCTTATAGTTCACCTGCAGCAGTGCCACCATATCCACCAGACTCAGACTGTCAAGACTCAAAGTTTCCTTGATGTTTGCATCCGGAGTGATGTCACTTACCTCTACTTCAAACTCACCTGCGAGCAGCTCATTAACCTGCTCAATAATTTCATTTCTTGTCATAATTAATTTTTACTGTTTTAATTTTATAATGTTTTAATTTAAGTTTCGCATTCGCTCAACTCTTTTGGAGTTAAGGAGTTATGACATCAGTCTAGTATCTCCTCATCCTCCATGGAATTATCAGTGTAATGGGTATTGTCTTAACTCCATAACTCCTTTAACTCGAAAGTTGAATGTTTTAATTTTACATGTTCTTCACTATCAGCGTCGAATTGGTTCCTCCGAAACCGAACGAGTTGCTCAGGAACTGGTCGAAGGCAATCTCCTTGGTCTCACCCAGCACATTGATGCAGGCCGTCTCTTCGTCGGGATTCTCGAAATTCACGTTGCCGGCAATGAAGCCGTTCTTCATCATCAGCATCGAATAGATAATCTCCGAAGCACCAGCCATCCACATCTCGTGACCCGTCTGACTCTTCGTCGAAGTCACGGGCACATTACATTCGCCAAAGAACTGGGCGATGGCCTGAGCCTCACGGGCATCACCAATCTTCGTCGAGGTGGCATGGGCGTTCACATAGCCAATCTCCTTCGGGCTAACACCGGCGTCCTTCAGACACAGCTCCAGCGAACGGGCAGGACCAGCCACATTAGGTGTCGAGATATGGTCACCATTGCCCGAGAATCCCCAGCCTACGATTTCTGCCAGGATGGGAGCACCACGGCGGACGGCACTCTCGTAACTCTCCAGTATCACCGTTGCAGCACCACCGCCCGGCACTAGTCCGTTACGGTCGCGGTCGAAGGGACGGCTGGCCTTAGTGGCGTCATCGTCGTCGCGCAAGGCAAACGACTGGATGCCGTCGAACGATGCCACGCCATACATGTTGGCCTCCTGAGCACCGCCACAGACCACACACTCCTGCAGGCCGTTGCGGATGAGCAATGCACCCAGTCCGATTGACTGTGAACCGCTGGCACAAGCCGCAGAGGCTGTCAGATTGATACCCTTCAGATGAAACAGGCATGCCAGGTTCATCGTCACCGTCGAGTTCATCGACTGGAAGATGGCACCACTGCCACAGGCGGCCGTCGAACCGCAATTGCGGAACTTATCGAGGGCAAGCATCGTAGCCTCGGCTACGGAGTCGTTACCATAAATGATACCCACCTCATGCTGGTCGATATAGTCCTGATCCATGCGGGCAGCCTCCAAGGCGTCTTTCGTAGCCATATAGGCATACTGTGCCTCCTCGGGCATAAACTGCCGCTGGTTGCGACCGATAAACGGTTTCAAGTCAGGTCGCGGCACATTGGCTGTAAACGGTGAGCGGAAGCCCGCATCGACACGTTCCTGACTCTTGATGATTCCACTCTTTCCTTCATACAGGGACTGGCGCACCTCGTCGAGCGTTACGCCCAGACACGACCATATTCCCATTCCTGTAATTACTACGCGATTCATAATATCTATTATTAAACTTCTTAACTCCTTAACTTCTTAACTCCTTACAATAGCACCTGCGGCGCTTGACCGTCTCCGGGTGCAGCGGCTTCCACTGCGACAGTTCACGAACGTTGTCCTCCAACTGCGGGCCCGTCTCAGCCCAGCGGAATCCATATTTATTATAAATAGGTATGAGGTCTTCGAAGAACAACGCGTTCACGCCATAGCCCTGCAGGTCGGGACGCACGGCAATCAACAGCATCTCGGCATTGTCCTCACACTTCCACTTCAGCGCCTTCAACAGATGATACCACCCAAACGGCCACAGGCTGCCATCCGCCTTGCGCATGGCCTGCGAAAGAGCGCCCATCGTAACGGCAACGCCCACGACGTTGTCCTTGTCGTCCACGACGACAGGCATGAGATGCAAGTCAACAACGGGCAGGTATTTGTGTACGAACTCGTCCACCTGCTCGTCCGAGAATCTGGTAAATCCGAACAACGGCGCGTAGGCCTCGTTCAACAAGTCGAAGACCTTCTTGCCATAGTCCTCGCGAACCATTCGGCTAGTGACCTTGATAACCCTCAGCCCCATCTGTTCCCTGCAATACTGAGCTACGCGCTGGTATCTGGCGGGAACCTCCTCAGGCACATTGATGCGAATCTGCACCCAGTCCACCTCCTTCTCCAGTCCTAAAGCCTCCATGTGGCGGGGATAGTAGTTATGGTTATAGATGGTGTTGGGCGAACCCATCATGTCGAAATCTTCAACCAGCATACCTTCCTTGTCGAAGTCGGTAATGCCCAGCGGACCCTGGATGCGCGTCATGCCATACGACCGTCCCCACTCGGAAACAGCATCTATCAAGGCTCTCGACACGTCCTGGTCGTCAATGAATTCTATCATCGAGAATCGCACGCATTTCGTCTGCCACTTCTCGTTGGCACGCTGGTTGATGATGCCCACGATGCGACCTACAGGCTTTCCGTCCTGATAGGCCACGAAGGGCTGGAGACGCAATGCGCCCTGCTCGGCCTTTGTCTTTTCCGGGTCAATCTGCGTACGGACCTCGCTCCGCATGTCAGGCACATATTGCGGACAATCGCGATAGATGCGGTCGGTCAGATGAACGAAATCATTCACCTCCTTCCGGCACGTCACTTTTGTCACCTCTATCTTATTCATCCGTTGTTCTTTTATTTAATTGCGCGCAAAGGTACGAATAAACGAGCAAAGAACCAAAGGAAAACATGTTTTTCTTTGTTCTTTCGAGTGAAAGTAGCTTCTCACGTAGTGAAAAGGTACAAAATTTTTCCCATTTCGGACATTCGCACCCCGCAAACATCCATCAATATCCGAGACTCTCACCTACCAGCACGACGGCATGGCGGCCTCGCGGTGAGTTCCTAAGGAAGTGGACGTAATTGCAGATGGATTCGGGCGAGTTGCAGTTATGACACACACCGTCCGTCTGGCAAGGAGTCTTGATGTCGAAGCGCGCTGCATTGATGGGCGATGCCGTGCTGCGGGCCCTGGCAAGAGCAGCCTCCACGTTCTGCGCCACCTTGTTCAGGCCGATGACGAAAATCACCTTCTTAGGTCCCCACGTGATGGCAGCCACGCGATTGCCGTTGCCGTCGATGTTCACGATGACACCGTCCTCAGAGATGGCGTTGGCGCTGGACAGATAGACATCTGCCGAGAACGCCCTGAGATACATCGCCTGCTTCTCCTCCGGCGTTTCTACGAGGTCTCGGTCGAGCACCTCCAGCGTGCCACGATCCTTGAGATACTGCGGAATACCCATATCGCGGACAGTCATCGTGCCGCCCCATGTCACACTACTTCCGTCCTCAATGAGTTCGGAGACTTTCTTCACAGCCTCTTCCGCCGTCGCACAATAGAAACCCTCTATGTGGCGACGCTTCAGGTTCTTGATAATCGTCTGAGCCAAACGCTCATTTCTTTGTTCTTGTGGTGTCATATATACTACCGTTTCTTTTCACGAATCTTATCTATTCATTTGCAATTTCGTGCGAAGGTACGAAAAAAAAACGAGCCCACCAAACGATGAGCCCGAATTTTTCAATTAGCTGGTTCCGTTAATTCTGGTCCATGCCGCCACCGGGGTTACCGCCACCGCCGCCGTTGTCGCCACCTCCGTTGTCACCGCCAGTGTTGGTTCCGCCGTTGTCACCGCCGGTATTGGTTCCGCCACCATTCGTGGGATTCGTGGGATTCGTGTTCGAACTACCACCGCCCGTGGTTCCGTTGTTCTCGCCCTTGGCTGCGGCGTCCTTCTTCAACTCCTCACGGGTGAAGTCGCCTGTCGACTGAGCCAGCAACTTGATGACCTTCACTGCCGGACCGGTCTTGTCGCCGTCCTTCAGCGTGCCAAGCGTGGCGGTCGCAACCTTGTCGGTCTGAGCGTCGTAGAGCGTGTCAAGCCCGTTGCCCTCCACGGTGGCCTTAAAGATGGCCAGATTGTTGATTTTGACGGTGTTACCCATCAGCACCTGCTCACGGATGCACTTCACGAAGTCAATCAGGATACCCGTGATGGATCCCTCGGAGAACATCGTGTTGTGCTCAGCCATGTGCTGCGCCATGTCCTGAACGGACAACTCCTGTTTGTAATCTACGCGAGCGTAGATCTTGCCTGCCTGCTCCGATTGGCTGGTTTCAGACACTTTTGAAAGATACAGTTCAATCATAATGTTTTGTTGTGTTTTTTGTGGTATTAAATTACTGTGCGACTGAATACACCGGCCAGCCACTTACCGCTCTCTATTACAATTGCAAAGGTACGAAATAATTTTCATATATGCAAATATTTTCGCAACTTTTTTCAACTAAATTTTGAAGAATCCTATGGCGGGGATTCGTTATACTTTGTTACTTTTTTCCGCGCGATAGCAAAGAATTTGCGAAAAGTTTCGTATCTTTGCAGCGTGAATTCACTAAATGACAGCGAATATGGCAACAGACAAAACCGCTTACTGGCTCGACATAGCCAACGAAGACCTTGAGGTGGCCGAGGATCTATTCAAGACCAAACGCTGGCTCTACGTCGCATTCATGTGCCATCAAGTCATCGAGAAGACGCTCAAGGCATACTGGTGCGCTGTGCGCGATGATGAACCGCCCTATGTCCATAACCACCGTCGGCTGGCTGAGGGTTGCGGCCTCTATGATAAAATGAACGATGAACAGCGACGTTTCCTCGGTATGATCAACAACATGAACATTGAGGCCCGATACCCTGACTACAAGACTGGCATAGCCCGCTCGCTCAGCGATCAGAAAAGCCGTGAGATTATTGATAAGACAAAACAGATGCAGCAATGGATAATACAAGAGTTCTTACCAGAGACGAAGCCCTCCAGCTCGTCCGAGACTACAAGCGAGTAATCGCTCCACGGTTCAGCACTGAGCCGAAAGTTTACATGTACGGCTCCTACTCCAAGGGTTATCCCAAGCCCGAAAGCGATATTGATGTAGCTGTCATCGTTCCCCATGTCGATGGCGACTGGCTGACCATATCCACCGACCTCTGGCTTGATGTTGACAAGGTAAACATCCTCATCGAACCTGTATTGCTTGAAGAGGGGAACCACTCACCCCTCTACGACGACGTGATGCGGACTGGAGTGGCAGTGTAACATATATAAGGTACAGACGGAAAAGAACTTCATAGCCTCACCCTCCATCAGGGCGGTGGGGCGTTTTTATGCTCGAAAATTTGACCTTTAAGCGAATTTTCTCGCGACTCAGCATTGCAACGCCACACTTTTCACCTTTAGTTACTATGTTTGCAGTCGCTAACGGATATGTCCGACTATTGAATTCACTCTCGGGGGCTGCGAGCCCCCTGCCGTT